>CAZTPF010000012.1:19227-41975 GCA_964614655.1 uncultured Bifidobacterium sp. | reverse complement strand
TCACGATCTTCACACCGGTGGGCACGGCGATCGCCATGGTGGCGAGTGAGAAGACAGCGACCGACACCGGGCCGAGTCCGCTCGAGAACATGTGGTGCGCCCACACACCCCAACCGACGAAACCGATGGCCGCACCCGACAGGGCGACGATCGGGTAGCCGAACAGCGGCTTCTTCGAGAAGACCGGGATGATCTCCGACACGATGCCGAACGACGGCAGGATCAAGATGTACACCTCGGGGTGTCCGAAGATCCAGAACAGGTGCTGCCAGAGCAACGGATCGGCGCCCGCCGCCACGTCGAAGAAGGTGGCGTCGAACGACCGCTGGAACGACAACAGGAAGAGCGCCACGGTGATGACCGGGATGGCGAAGAGCAGCAGGAACTGCACGACGAGAACCATCCAGGTGAAGATCGGCATGCGCATGAGCTTCATGCCTGGCGCCCGCATGTTGAGGATGGTGACGATCAGGTTGATCGAACCGGTGAGCGACGCGATACCCGTGATCTGCAGACCGAGCACCCAGAAGTCGATGCCGTGCGTCGGCGAGAACAGGGTGCTCGAGTTGGGGGCGTACATGAACCAACCGCCGTCGGCGGCACCACCGAGGAACCACGAGGTGTTGAGGAAGATGCCGCCGAACAGGAAGCACCAGAAGCCGAAGGCGTTGATTCGGGGGAACGCAACGTCGCGGGCTCCGATCTGAAGCGGTACGAAGTAGTTGGCGAAAGCCGCCGCCATCGGCATCACGAAGAGGAACACCATCGTGGTGGCGTGCATCGTGAACATCTGGTTGTACTGGTCGGCGCTCAGCACCTTGCCTTCGGGCCCCATGAGCTGGAGGCGGATCAGAACCGCCTCGAGGCCACCGACGATGAAGAAGAAGAAGGCGGTGACTCCGTACATGATGCCGAGCTTCTTGTGATCGACGGTGACGAGCCAGTCCTTCCACGACGACGACTCGCCGGGGCGCTTGAAGACACCGAGGGCTTCGCTCGGCTTCACCACGGTGGGTGCGCCGGCGACTGCGACATCGGTGGAGGGACGTTCGATGATGGCCATCTCAGTGTTCTCCTGTCACTTCAATTCGAGTAGGTAGGCGACGAGGGCGTCGATCTGATCTTCGGTGAGACCGAGAGCCGGCATACCGCGGTACTTGCCGTCGGTCTCCTGCAACTTGGTCGGGTCGGCGTACATGGGCTTCTTCTCCGGAGCGTTGCGGAGCCACTCACGCAGATCCTTCTGGTTGAGACACGGCTCCGAGACACCAGCGAGGTACTTGGCTCCGAACTCCTCGGGGGACGCATTCCAGACGTCGTCACGACAGGCCGGCGTGAGGAGATCCCACGAGGCACCGGCGAAGGTGTTGCGCGTCATGAGGTGGGTGAGGTTCGGGGCGGCACCCGACACCACGTACTGCTCGGGGGCCGAGACGATGAGCGAACCATCGGAGTTGGCGAGGCCGTTCACCTGGTGGCACCGGGCGCACTGGGCGATGAAGACCGACTCGCCCTCGGCGGCCAGCGTTCCTGCCGCCGGCGGGGTGTAGGAGGACAACTGGTTGGCCACCCAGGCGTCGAAGTCGGGGCGTGACAACACGACCGTCTCCATGCGCATGTAGGCATGGGACAGACCGCAGAACTCGGTGCACTGGCCGGCGTAGATGCCGGGCTGAGACGCCTCGAGCCGCAGCGGATGCACACGACCCGGAACGCTGTCCTTCTTACCGTTCAACTTCGGGATCCAGTAGGAGTGGATCACGTCGCGACTAGTGACTCGAAGGAGGACCTTGGTGTCCTCGGGAATCACCAACTGACCCGACGTCACGATCGGTGCCGCGATGCCGTAGCGATCGGCGTTGTCACCGTTGGCCGGGTAGTCGTACTCCCACCACCACTGCTGTCCGGTGACGTTGACGATCATCTCGGTGTCGTCGGTCTTGGCCAGATCGAAGATGGTGCTGGCCGTCGGGATGGCCACACCGATGAGGATGAGCACCGGGATGACGGTGAGCGTGATCTCGAGGGCCGGCTTGCCGTGCGTCTGCTCGGGGATGCCCTGACCGCGATCGCGGTACCGGAACACGACCCACCCCACGGCGAGGAACACGAGGACGCCGACGATGCCGGCCACCAGGAACACCGGCTGCTGCAGGTTGTCGATCTTCTCGGCGTTGGCACCGGCTGGTTGCCAGGTGTCCTGGGGAGCGTCCTTCGCGCAACCGGCCAGGGCGAGGAGCCCGACACCGGCGGCGGCAAGACCGAGGAGACGGCGACGAGGGGTCTTCTTCACGGAATCTCCATGTCGTTCGTTGTCGTTCATGTTGACGTTCGAATTCATCACGGCACCACCACGGTCAGGCGAGCCGTCTCGACACCGGGAACGGTGATGGTGAACGGTTCGTCACTGGCGAAGGACGGTCGAGGTGCGACCACGGTGACCGACTGCTGGCCACCCTTTTCGATCTTGCTGGTGCACGATTGAAGGAGGGTTTCCTTCTCGACGCCACCACCGAGATCTTCGACGACCTTGCCGTACGACACGACCATGCGTCGCGCCTCGTCGGTGTCGTTCACGAACAGGATGGTCGACGGATTGGCCCGCTGGATGTAGACCTCGGACTGCACGCCTTCGTACCCGGCGACCTCGGCGATCAGCTGACCGTCACGAAGGGTGACCGTGGCGAGCACGTTGCTCTTGGCGCCCACCGAACGCGAGGCCTTCTTGTCGGAGTAGGCCTTCTCGGCGGTGCAACCACGATCGCGATACGGGTCTTCGGCCGAGTACTCGACGAGTTGTTCGCGCTCGCCGTCGAGCGCGGTCGCCACCCCGGCACCGGCCAAGGCCACCAGCACGACCGCCGACATGGCGCCGACGATGCGACGGCTCACGTTGCGACGCACGGCGATGACGGCGCCCACGGCGAGAACGACCGCCGATGCGACGGCGAACACCAGTGTGCCGGCCGACTTGTCGAGAGCCAGCATGAGACGAGAGAACGAGAGAACGATGACGGCGAGCAGAAGAGCACCGGCCACCGGCAACTCGAGCGGATGCACGAGGTAGTCGCGAATCTTGGTGTTGTAGGCCGAGTCGGCCGAGCCTCGCTCGGACCAGTTCTGGATCATCCACTCGCCGAGCATGGCGAGAGTGAGCGCCACACCGACCTTGAAGATGCCGGGCGACGAGATGAGTCCGACCACGAGCACACCGACCGAGATCGCCGTACCGAGCGGCCACAGGCTCGCCTGCGGCGAACGGTTGGTCGCGGCAGCCGTCGCATGAGCCGCGGTGTCGGTCGAGAGGACGTGACCGTCGCGAACGAAAGAGGCGATGGAACCGGCGAACACCAACGCCACGGCCAAGAAGAAGAGGGCGACGGCGCCGAGCGCACTGCTGCCCGAGATCATCCAGAGGACGGCACCGACGAGCGAACCTGCGCCGAGGCCGTAGAAGAGTTTGGAGCTGGTGGTGATCACGTCCGCATCCTCACTTCTGCACGTAGACGACGAACCAGACCGCTGTGAAGGCGGCGGTGATGAAGTACCAATAAAGAGCGCTGGCCGACACGATGGAGACGTCGGAGTTGCCGCGACCGAGATAGCGGAACGTCGCCACCGCCGTGTACACCAAGCCGGCGATCACGAGGAACGCCATGGTTCCGGTGAGCGCATAGAACATCGAGTGGAAGGCTCCGTCACGAATGCCGACGCCCATCTGCGTCCAGATGAAGATCTGGGCGTTGAGGGCGGCGAGTCCCATGAGCAACGTCATGCCGAGCGCCATACCGGCGTGCTGCCGATCGTCGCGCTTGGCGGAGTAGACGGCCCATTGCGCCATGACGCACACCACGCAGAACGCGATGAGCATCATGTTGGCAGCGACTTCGGGCACCACGATGTCGGCCGGCATCCAGTCCTTGATGGCGCCACGACGCTCCGAGAAGCGGGTGGGTGCATCGGCCCGGAACTGCGACCAGACGGCGAGCATGCCGCCGATGAGCATGACACCGGCCGCCGAGGCGAGACCCGTCCCGACGAACAGTTGTCGACGGGGAGCCGGTTGCGGAGCGGGGGGCAGCGCGTGCATCAGCCAACCTTCCCTGAGTTGTTCTTCATGTCTGCGAGAGGATGATCGGATCCGACCACGACGACGTCGGCGAAGTTGTCGACCGGCGGCGGCGACGACGTCGCCCACTCGAGAGTGGTGCCGTCCCACGGATCGTCACCGGCGGCGTCGCCCGAGGTGAAACTGCGCACGGCGAGGCCGACGAAAGCGAGAGAGCTCAGCAACATGAGGGCGAACCCGGCGGTGGTGAGCAGATTCCAGAACTCCTGCGGGCCGCTGTAGGCGAAGCCGTCGAGGGCGCCGGCCGGCTGATCGGCGAATCCGGCGATCATGTACGGAATCGAGCCGAGGACGGTTCCGAGGAAGGCGAGAAGCGCAAGCGGAATCGCCGCCTTGTCGGAGATCGTGCGACCCCACAACTTCGGACCCCAGTAGCTCACGGCACCGAAGGCCAACATCGCCGTACCGAAGGTGACGGCCACGTACGAGCCGGCCTCGTAGATCGTGCCGCCGAGACCGGCGTCCTCGATCGCGTAGAGAACGTGCGACGCCGCTCCAAGGAGGATCATGAGCAGACCGAGCACGCCGAAGACGAGTGGCGCTGCGACACGCGGCTTGGCCGTCTTCAACGTGAGGAGTGCGGTGGCGAGGACACCGAGAAGTCCGAGTAGGGGGACCAGATTCAACAGAGCGAACGGCAGAAGATCGGCGATCTTGGTGCCGATGCCACTGAGGAAGCCGTCGCCGGCCCACGGCAGAGTCACGGTGGAGTGCACGACTGCGGTGAGCACTGCGACTCCGACCACACCGACGGCTACGTTGCCCGCCGCCCGCTGAGCGAGCCGCGTGCGGCCCATCACCGGAACCATGTCGAGAACGAAACCGAGAACCGGAATGGCGAGCACATAGGTGAACGGCTGCGACAACGCCCAACCGACCCAGTCACCGACGCCGTAGTTGGCCCCGAAACCAGCTCGGGCATAGCGGTGGTCGACGTAGAGGTAGATCGTGGTTCCGATCACCGTCGGCACGGCCATCAACAAGGTGATGGAACCGACGAACGAGGCCCACGAGAACATCGGAGCTCGCAGCAATCCCATTCCGGGAGCGCGAGACGTGAGCGCAGTGACGGCCACCGACAACGCCACCATGCCGAGACCGAGGTACATGACCACGGTGCTCGCCAGATACAGATCGACCATCTCGGCTTCACCGCCACCCGGGCCACCGTTACCGATGATCGACGCGATCGCCAGTCCGAGACCGGTGAGCCACATCCAGAACCCGGCCGCTGCGGTTCGGGAATAGGCGAGCGAGCGCGCACCGAGTTGCAACGGCACGATGGCGACGACCAAACCGATCACGACCGGCACGACACCGCCGTACGTGAGGAGCAGACGTGCGGCGGCGAGAATCTGCGACGCGGCGCCGTCGTCGAGCAACTGGTAGCCCTCGGCGTCGATGCGCTCGAACGCGACCAACACGGCGAGGACGAGGCCACCGAGGAAACCGACGAGGCCCGACCCGATGAAGAGTCGGCCGACGACTTTGTGGTCAGCCGAGGTGAGCCAGGACGCCACTGCGGGAGTGGAGGCCGACTCGGGCACCGACTGCGATTGGATAGAGGTCATTCCACTGGGCTCGCTTCACACGCGACGGGGCAGCCGAGGCCCCCCGAGGGGTCTGGTTGGTTCGGACGAAATCCGACTCCGACATTACCCACTTATCCCTGCTCAGGCCTAAATCCCGACCATTCACAAAAGCACACGAACGGGTGTCACATGTCGCTCGAATTCGGCCGTGTGGCCGGACTTCGCACTCCGTCTTCACACCGCGTCCTCGGACCCTGTCCTCACACCCCATGTTCGACGAAGACGTCGACGGCGATCGCCACGAACAGAACGGTCACGTACGTGATCGAAAAGGCGAACAGTCGCATGGAGTGCGAGGGGGTGGGCCGACGCCCCAGACGGATGGCTCCGACGACGAAGAGCAGGTTCACCAGAACCGCTGTGACCAGGTAGATCGGGCCGAGGCTGGCCACCGGACCGAGGGCGATCGTCGCCACGGCCAGAACGATCGTGTAGCCGACCATGTGACGGACCGTTTCGTCGAGGCTGGCCACACTCGGCAACATGGGAACCGAGGCCGCCCGGTAGTCGTCGGCATGGCGGATGGCCAACGCCCAGAAATGGGGTGGGGTCCACAAGAAAATGGCGATGAACAGGAGAAATGGCTCCCACGACAGGCTGTTCTGGACGGCCGCCCAGCCCACCAGAACCGGGACCGCACCGGCTGCGCCCCCGATGACGATGTTCTGGCGACTCGTGCGCTTCAACCAGAGGGTGTAGACGAACACGTAGAAGAGGGTGGCCGACAGGGCAAGGACCGCCGACAGGAGGTTGGCACCGGCCCAGAGCACCGCGAATGCCGCCACTTCCAGGGACAACGCGAAGATCATGGCCCCTTTCGGAGAGATCAACCCGGTGACGAGCGGTCGCGTCTTCGTCCGTTCCATGAGCCGGTCGATGTCGCGGTCGACCACCATGTTGATGGCATTGGCGCCCCCGGCCGCCAAGGTGCCTCCGACCAACGTCACGAGAACCAGACCCCAGGACGGCCAGCCCTTCTCGGCCAACACCATCGTCGGAACGGTGGTGATGAGAAGGAGTTCGATGATGCGCGGTTTGGTGAGCGCGATGTACCCGCCGACCACGGATCGAGGGGCTCGCCGCGGCCCGTGCGCCGACACACCACCCGGGGTCAGGCGCGACGGCACGAGAGGGCGGGAAGCTCCAGACATCGGTTCGATCGTACGGGGGTGCGAAACACCCCACCAACCACGACAATGGCAATGTGAAGATCGAGTGCGTGACTCCCGTCGCCACTGCTCCGGCGACGATCGAACGGCCCGCCGTCGACGAGTCGACCGACATCGCACCCGACTCACCGTGGGTGGTGTTGGTCTGGAACGACCCGATCAACCTGATGAGTTACGTCACCTTCGTCCTGCAGAAACTCTTCGGCTACAGCCTGCAGAAGGCCACCGAACTGATGCTCGACGTCCACTACAAGGGCAAGGCCGTCGTGAGTTCGGGAACGCGCGAAAAGGCCGAAATGGACGTCTTTCGCCTCCACGAACACGGTCTCTGGGCCACCATGCAAAAGGACGGCGGCCGCAACGACGGTGGGGGCGGTTCGTGATCGGCCGTCGCCGTCGAGCGGTTCGACGCACGAGCGACGGCTTCGTCCTCGACCTCGACGCCGACGAAATCCACCTGCTCCGACGACTGGTGGGCGAGGTTCGACAGCTCGTGACCGGTGGAGAGCCCGACGATCCGAAGCTGGCCCGTCTGTTCCCGCCTGCCTACACCGACGACGACGGCAGCGAAACCGAGTACCGGCGGCTCATGCACGACGAGTTGGTCGCCAGTCGGGTGGCCGCCATCGACACGGTCGAGACGGCGCTGGCCGCCTCCATCGATGCGAACGACCGGGTCCGGTTCGACGCCGCCGGCCTCGAAGCCCTGGCGACCAGCCTCAATTCGGTCCGGCTGGTTCTCGGTTCTCTGCTCGGCATCACCGACGACGACGCCGAGCCCGACGTGCCGGAGATGGCGCTCTATCACTTCTTGTCGTGGCTTCTCGACGGGGTGGTCGAGGCCCTCATGACCGGGGGGTGACTCGGCCCGGACGCCGATCGCCGGCTGGCGATCCCGGTCGGGTGGTGCTGGTCGGGCCCGCCTGTAGAGTGGCGAGGCTCTCAGCAGGACAAGCACCTGGCCCCCATCGTCTAGTGGCCTAGGACACCACCCTTTCAAGGTGGCGGCACGGGTTCGAATCCCGTTGGGGGTGCCAAACAGTTCTGAAGTCTCAGATCTGGTCTCGTGGTGAAGTTGGAGTTCACGCCGGCCTGTCAAGCCGGAGGTCGCGGGTTCGAGTCCCGTCGGGACCGCCAGTCGTTCGGTTCGCCGAATGCACTCGGTCGAGTAGCTCAGTTGGCAGAGCACACGCCTGAAAAGCGTGGGGTCACCGGATCGACGCCGGTCTCGACCACCATCCGATGCGCCGTCACGACGGCATTCGCCGTTGGCGAGCCTCCCGGAGCAAGAACTCCTGCGCCACCGTCGCCACATGAGTTCCGTCGACACTGAACACGTGGCCGATCGACAGTCCCCGACTGTTGGTGAGCGAATGGCAGGTGAAGTCGTGCAGATGCCACTCGTCGGCGCGCATCGGACGATGGAACCACACGGTGTGATCGAGGCTCGCGCCGTAGTAGTTGCCGTGCGGATCCGGGTCGTTGGCGCGAACCGGATGCGTCCGATCGACCGATTCGGACGGAAGGTCGTCGCTCAGATACGTGAACGCACAACGATGCACGAGTTGATGAGCCGGATCGAACGGATCGCCGAGGGCCTCGGTGATACGGAACCAGCCCATGCTGCGACCGGCACCCTCGCGCCCGTCGTCGGGCATGAGCGACGGTTCGATGGCCCGTCGGTCGAACACTTCCGACCACGACGAGTTCTCGACGCTCTCGGGTGACGGGACTCCGGCCGGAAATCGGATCGTCTGCACGTCGGGACTGTCCTCGGGCGCCTGGAACGACGCTTCCAGGTTGAGGATCGCTCCGACAGTTTGTCGCGCGACGACACGTCGCGTGCAGAAGCTCTTGCCGTCGCGGATGCGATCGACTTCGTAACGCACCGGTTCGGACGGATCGCCACGACGAATGAAATAGGCGCGCATCGAGTGTGGTTCCATCACGCCATCCACCGACGACGCTGCGGCGCGCAACGCCTGGGCGACGATGTGACCGCCGTAGAGACCTCCCCACGGGTATTGACGACCGGCGCCCACGTAGGTATCAGGACCGTGGGGTTCGAGATCGAAGAGCTGGGCGATGGTCACGGCGACAGGCTACGGGCGCAGCGCGCGACCGTCGTCAGTTCGCGTGCACGATGACGACCGGACCACGACTGCGATGTGCCACGGCCGTCGACGTCGATCCGAGAAGAACCGACGCCAGAAGACTGTGACTCTTCGACGCCACGACGACGATGTCTTGCGGTCCGGCCTCTTCGGTCAGGACGTCGGCAGCCGAACCTTCGACGGCGTTCACGTCGATGTGAGTTCCGTGCGGACCCTCGAGCCTCTTCTTTTCGCGTTCGACCAATTGCTTGGCATCGCGCAAGAGGGCCAGTCGGAGGTCTTCGACTCCCGGACCCATCATCATTCCGGCCTCGGGAATCATGGCTTGATACGGGTAGTGCCAAGCCGTGAGCACTTCGAGCGGGCGGTGCAGACACGACGCGAGCGAGAGTGCCCACGCCGCCGCTTGCGAGGAACGCGACGAACCGTCGATTCCGACCACGACCTTGCCCTCGATGGCTCGGTTGCTCGTTTCGGGCACCAGGACGACCGGACACTTCGCCCGATGCGCCACGGCGTAGCTCACCGAACCCATGATGAGTCCCTGAGCGGCTCCGACCCCGCGAGTTCCGAGGACGATCGCCGCCGAATCCTCGGCCGCCCGCAACAGTGCAGCGGCCGGCGCGCCTTGGTCGATGAAGGTCTCGGTTGCGAGGTCGGGAAACTCGGCCTTCACGCGCAAGGTGAGTTCGCTCATCATCGTCTTGTGGCGCAGGTCGATCTCGTTCACTTCCTGCGAACTCAATGCCGGCAATGCATATCCGGCACTCATCCCGATACCGACCATGGCCGGAAGCGAGTAACTCGTGAGCAGACGAAGCGGACGACCAGTCGCCTGAGCGAGTTCAGCCGCCCAGAACACCGCCGTCTCCGCATTCGTCGATCCGTCGTACCCGGCGAGAATCGGTCGAGTGTCGCCGTCACCGGCGCGGAGATCGCGAATCGCTGTGCTCATGCGACCATGGTGGCGAACTTTCGGCCAGCTTCCGAGAGACATCCGTCGTCCAGTCGTCAGGACCAAAGTCCTTCGCTCGGAAGACCGTCAGGAGCCGAAGGGGAATCCGAGATCGGGTGCGGTGAGCATCGGTGCATAGGGAATGCCGCGTTCATCAGCCATCGCCGCGCACGTTCCACCGCGATCGACGATCACCGTGATCAGAACAACTGATGCACCATAAGCCTCGACCACGTCGACGGCTTCCATGAGACTCGTGCCCCGCGTGACGGTGTCTTCGGTGACGACCACACGATCTCCGGGTTGCAGAGCACCGGCGAGACGGCCGGTGACACCGTGATCCTTGGCCTCCTTGCGAACGCTGAAACTCCGTAGCGAGCGACCGCGAGTCGCGCCGACAGCTGCCACTCCGAACGCCACCGGATCAGCTCCCATCGTGAGTCCGCCGATCGCGGTCGCATCGGCCGGAATCAACGACAACGCGACGTCGGCCACCAGAACGATGCCGTCCGGACGACACGCGGTCTGCTTGGTGTCGAGAAACCAAGAGCTCTTCGCCCCCGACTTCAACGTGAAGTCGCCGACCTTCAAGGAGTGCTCGAGAACATGACGGCGGAGTGCGTCGCGAGCCGGATCGAGAGACGGAAGTTCGGAGGTCGACATACGACTCAGTCCTCCAGTTGCTCGAAGATGCGATCGATGTGGGTGAGGGATCGTCGCAGATCGAAGGCCTCGTCGAGCACCGACGACGGAACCGCCGACGCGCGTACATCGGATTCGAGCGTCGAACGGAAATCGACACCGTGGGCCCACGACGTCGCCGCCGCGTCCTGGACGATGCGGTAGGCGTCATCGCGCGAGAGCCCGGACTGAACGAGCGCGAGGAGAACCGGCTGACTGAACACCAGACCGTGAGTCGACTGCAGATTCGCGCGCATGCGCTCGGGGAAGATCTGCAGACCTTCGAGGAGTCGGCGCAGACGATGAAGGACGTAGTGCGCGAGCAGTGACGAGTCGGGAAGAATGACCCGCTCGACCGAACTGTGCGAGATGTCTCGCTCGTGCCACAGGGCGACGTCTTGCAACGCCGCCTGCAGGTTGCCGCGCAGGACGCGTGACAACCCGGTGATCGTCTCGGCCGAGATCGGGTTGCGCTTGTGCGGCATGGCCGACGAGCCCTTCTGTCCAGCCTTGAAGCCCTCTTCGACCTCGCGCACTTCGGTGCGCTGCAGATGACGAAGTTCGGTGGCGATCATCTCGCACGTCGCGCCCACCGATGCACACGCCCACACGTACTCCGCATGGCGGTCGCGTGCGATCACCTGGGTGGCCGGAACCGGGACGAGGCCGAGTGCCTCACCGACCAGACGTTCGACACCCGGGTCGATGTTGGAGTAGGTACCGACCGCACCCGACAACTTGCAGACGGCCACTGCCCGACGCGCCGACTCGAGGCGTTCGATGTCGCGCCCCACCTGCAGTGCCCACAACGCAACCTTGGCTCCGAACGTCGTGGGTTCGGCGTGCACCCCGTGCGTACGTCCGATCATCACGGTGTCGCGGTGATGTCGGGCCATCGCAACCAGGACGTGACGAAGTTGTCGAGCGGCGTCGATCAAGAGATCGGCCGCATCGCGCAACGCCCAGCACCAAGCGGTGTCGACGACGTCGCTCGAGGTGAGCCCGTAGTGGATCCACGAGCCGGCCGGCGCGCCGATCGACTCCTGCACCACGTCGACGAAAGCTGCGACGTCGTGATCGGTGACTCGTTCGCGCTCGAGAACCCGTTCGATGAAGGCGGTGTCGACGACGGGCTTCGCAGAACGGCACGTCGCCGCATCGGCGGCCGGGACCACTCCGAGCGTCGCCTGCGCCTCGGTGGCGAGCAACTCGATCTCGAGCCAGCGACCGAATCGCGTCTCGTCGACGAAGACACTCTCCATCTCGGGTAGCGAGTAGCGCGGGATCACGGAGCCACCAGACCCGAGTCCCATTCGACCACTGCGTCGCGTTCGGCTCCGACGCCGATGATCCGAACCGGGACTCCGACTTCATGTTCGACGATCTCCACGAAACGTCGAGCGGCCGGTGGAAGATCCTCGGGTCGCCGACACTCGGCCAGGCTGGTCTGCCAACCCTCGATCGTCTCGTAGACGGGTTCGACTCGGTCGAGGAGATCGATGCGATCGGGGTACCCCTGATACTCGCGTCCGTCGACGAGGTAACCGGTGCAGATGTTCACCCGTTCGAAGGTGTCGAGAACGTCGAGTTTGGTGAGGGCGAGTTCGGTCAACGAATTGACGCGGACGGCGTGACGGAGCATGACGCAGTCGATCCAGCCCGGACGTCGACGACGACCGGTCACGGTTCCGAACTCCTGGCCGATGTCGACCAACCGGTCGCCCAATTCACCGTGAAGTTCAGTGGGGAACGGCCCGGCTCCCACGCGTGTCGTGTAGGCCTTGGTGATTCCGACGATCCGATCGAGCAACCGGGGCCCGAGACCCGAACCGGCACTCGCTCCGCCCGCTGTCGGATTCGACGACGTGACGTAGGGATACGTCCCGTGATCGAGATCGAGGAAGGTTGCTTGGGCACCCTCCAGCAGAACGTGTTCTCCGGCTGCGACCGCGTCGTGCAGGAAGTCGATGGTGTTGGCGACGTACGGCGCGAGTCGTCGACCGAGAACGGTGTAGCGATCGACCACGTCGTCGACGTCGACCGTCGGAGCACCGGCTGCCGCCAGCGTGTGGTTGTGAGAGTTGGCCTGACGTCGAACCGACTGTGCGAAGGCCGCCGGATCGAGAACCTCACCGGCGCGAATTCCGTTGCGGTTCGCCTTGTCGGCGTACGCCGGACCGATTCCCTTCAAGGTCGTGCCGATCCGACCCTCGCCTCGCTGATCCTCGGCCAGGGCGTCGAGCGCCTGATGCCACGGGAAGATCAGATGGGACTGACTCGACACCTTCAGCCGTGCGCACGACACACCGCGGGCCTCGAGTCGATCGATCTCGTCGAACAGTGTCACCGGATCGACGACCACCCCGTTACCGATGACCGGAGTGACGGCCGGGTACAGCACACCGGACGGAATGAGTTGAAGGGCGTACTTCTCAGTGCCGACGACGACGGTGTGGCCGGCGTTGTGGCCACCTTGGTAACGGGCGACCACCGAGTGGTCCTTGGCGAGGAGGTCGATGACCTTGGCTTTGCCCTCGTCGCCCCATTGGGCTCCGACGACGACGGTGACCGGCATGTGACGCTCCTATCCGAGGGGAACGTGATTTGACTCTACCGGTATCCGGTCCTGGTCAGGAGAGCAGAACGACCTGACCGTCCTGGACGTCGACCTTGATCGTTCCGTCTTCGCTCACCTTGCCCTCGAGAATCAGGAGCGAGGCGTTGTCCCCGATGACTCGCTGGATCACTCGCTTCAGCGGCCGGGCACCGAAGGCCGGGTCGTACCCCTCGGCCGACAACTGGCGAAGTGCTTCGGGAGTCACCTCGAGGGTGATCCGTCGAGCGGCCAGTCGCTCCTTCAACTTGGCCACCTGGATCTCGACGATGCGAGTGAGGTCGGCTTCGGTGAGCGGTACGAAACGAATGATCTCGTCGATGCGGTTGACGAATTCGGGCTTGAAGAACTCGATCGGCTCACCACGGAGGTTCGATGTCATCACGATCACCACGTTGGTGAAGTCGACCGTGCGACCCTGTCCGTCGGTCAGGCGACCGTCGTCCAGAACCTGCAACAGCACGTTGAAGACGTCGGGATGCGCCTTCTCGATCTCGTCGAGCAGAACCACGCTGTAGGGACGACGGCGAACCGCTTCGGTGAGCTGACCACCTTCGTCGTAGCCCACGTAACCGGGAGGGGCGCCGACGAGTCGCGACACCGAATGCTTCTCCATGTACTCGCCCATGTCGATGCGGACCATCGCCCGTTCGTCGTCGAAAAGGAACTCGGCCACGGCACGTGCCAACTCGGTCTTGCCCACACCGGTGGGGCCGAGGAAGAGGAAGGAACCGATCGGTCGGTTGGGGTCGGACAGGCCGGCCCGACTTCGGCGAATGGCGTTCGACACCGCCACGACGGCATCGTGCTGACCGACGACTCGCTGGTGCAACAGATCTTCGAGGTGCACGAGCTTCGACATCTCGCCTTCCATCAAGCGAGTGACCGGTACACCGGTCCACTTGCTCACCACCTCGGCGATGTCTTCGGCGTCGACTTCTTCTTTCAGCATGCGGTTGCCCGCTTGCAGTTCGTCGAGATGCGCGGTGACCTCGCCGATACGTCGTTCGAGGTCGGGGATCCGTCCGTACTGGATCTCGGCGACCTTGTTGAGATCGGTTTCGCGCTCGACCGTCAGCCTCATCTGCTCGAGCTCTTCCTTCAGGTTTCGGATGGCGGCGATGGCCTCCTTCTCCTTCTCCCAGTGATCGCGCATTTCGGCGGACTCGTTGCGAAGAAGGATCAGTTCACCCTCCAAGGCGACGAGCCGCTCCTTCGACGCCGCATCGGTCTCCTTCTCGAGCGCGACCTTCTCGATCTCGAGTTGCAGAATGCGCCGTTCGACCACGTCGATCTCGGTCGGTAGCGAGTCGATCTCGATACGCAGTTTCGACGCCGCCTCGTCGACGAGGTCGATCGCCTTGTCGGGCAGGAACCGATTGGTCAGATATCGATTCGAGAGAACGGCAGCACTCACCAGAGCCGAGTCCTGGATGCGGACACCGTGGTGCACTTCGTAGCGCTCCTTGAGTCCACGCAGGATCGCGATCGTGTCCTCGACGCTCGGCTCGCCCACGTAGACCTGCTGAAAACGGCGTTCGAGCGCCGGATCCTTCTCGACGTACTTGCGGTATTCGTCGAGTGTGGTCGCGCCGATCATTCGCAGTTCACCGCGCGCGAGCATCGGCTTGATCATGTTGCCGGCGTCCATGGCACCCTCGGCGCCACCGGCACCCACGATGGTGTGAAGCTCGTCGACGAACGTGATGACCTCACCGGCTGAATCGGTGATCTCTTTCAGAACGGCTTTCAAGCGCTCTTCGAACTCACCGCGGTACTTCGCACCGGCGAGAAGTCCGGCGATGTCGAGCGAGATCAACCGTTTGTTCTTCAACCCCTCGGGAACGTCGCCGTCGGCGATACGTCGGGCCAGACCTTCGACGATGGCCGTCTTGCCGACGCCTGGTTCACCGATGAGCACCGGGTTGTTCTTCGTTCGGCGACTGAGGACTTGGATGACCCGTCGGATCTCGTCGTCACGGCCGATCACCGGGTCGATCTTGCCGTCACGGGCCCGCTTGGTGAGATCTTGTCCGTACTTCTCGAGCGCCTGGAACTGATCTTCCGGATTCTGACTGGTCACTCGATGACTGCCGCGAACGTCGCGCAACGCCTGCAGCAACTCTTCACTCGGCACGTCGAGACGCGAATTCATGGCGAGCAGCAGATGTTCGACCGACAAGAACTCGTCCTTGAAGTCCTTGCGGTACTTCTCGGCATTGGCGAACACGTTGTTGAGTTCGCGATTCATCCGCGGTTCGTCACCGCCGTAGGCCTTCGGCAGTTTGGCGACGGCTTCGTCGGCCTTGTTGCGGACCATGAGCGGCGCGATACCGAGTTTGGCCAACACCGCCGGCACGATCGTGTCGTCCTGGCGCACGATGGCCGCCATCACGTGATCGGGTGTGAGTTCGGGATTCGACAACGACTTGGCCTGATCGACCGCGGCCGCCACCGCCTCCTGGGTCTTGTGGGTCCACTTGTTGGGATTGATGCTCATGACGGAACCTCCTGACGGTGCGTCGAGTCCGACGCCCCACTCGATCCCCCGAGAACTTGTGAATGCGCCATCGACGTCAGCCAATGACGAGCCGACTCCGAGAGCTCGACGACTCGCTTGTAGTCGGCGACGTCGTCGGGCAATGCGGCCAGCGCATCGGCGAGACGTCGCGCGTCGTCAGGACGCGCCGCCAGATGCGACAGCGGACGGATGTAGGTACGAATGGTGAAGAGCACGGAGCCTGTGCGCGGGAACTTCCGCAGCGTTTCGCGCTCCACCCGTAGAAAGAGCCGGTCGCCAGTGCTCTGATCACCAACCGGTGGGATCTCGGGTGACGGTGGAGCCGTTCCGTCGACGGCCTGGTACGGCTCGTCGGTGTCGAGTACTCCCCATCCGAGACGCCAGTACGGCTTGTCGGACGACAGACGCGCGAAGAAGTCGTCGATGGGTCCGCCGAGCTGTTCGTTCAGACGGGCGACTGGCGCGTGGACCTCGGCCATGGTCGCTCCGAGTTTCGAGGTCAGATCCCAGCGGTTCGGGAAACACACCGAGCCCCCACCGAACACGAGCCGACCTTCGCGCTCGACCAGAAGAGCGAAATCCTCCTGGACGAGACGACCGGCGATCGACAACGGATGTTCGGACCAGTGCCCGTGGGCATCGGGTGTGATGGCGAAGGTTTCGCCACGATGAAGATTCGTGACGGTGCACTCGTCGCGCTGGAACCATTCGGGGTAGTGCTCGACGAGATGATCCACGAGGGTGGTCAGAACTTCGTCGCCCTCGATCTCGGACTCGGGAATCGCGGCGAACACCGTGGAAGGAAAATCACGAAGAACTCGACTCTTCGCATCCATCTCGTGGTCGTAGTCGTCACCGATCTGGATCCAGTCGACGAGTTCGAGCGGGCGCAGAGCGAGTCGCCACCGAAACGCGCCGCCCATGTAGGGCTGGTAGTCGGGAGTGGTGCGTCGAACGTCGGGGTTCACGACTCACCCCGCCTCTTCAGCACCGGCGGCACCTGTCCGAACACCGTCACCGACTGACGTAGAGGAACGAGACCACCCGACGGCGAACGGGGTTCGGCCGCCGAGATGGCCTGAGCAGCCAACAGACGCAGACGATCGACCTCGTCGCGCAGTCGTCGCACTTCGGCCTCGAGCGCCATGACCCTTCTGATGCCCTCGACGTTCATCCCTTCGGCAGTGAGTTCGGCGATCCGTCGAAGCCGCGCGATGTCGGCCTCGCTGTAGCGACGATCACCCCCGCGAGTACGTGCAGGTTGCAGCAGACCGCGTCGTTCGTAGATGCGCAGAGTCTGAGGGTGCATACCGGCCAGTTCGGCAGCCACCGAGATCACGTAGACGGCTCGATCGTGTTCGGACACTGTCGGTCACCTCCCGTCCCGATAGAGATGCCGACGAACGTCGGTCGACGCAGCCGCCGCCAACTTCTCGACGATCTCGCGCTCCTCCGGCGATGGATCGGTGGGAACGACCACCTCGACCGTCACGATCAGATCGCCGGTTCGGCGAGCGGTTTCTATTCCACGGCCCTTCACGCGATAGCGGGCGCCACTTTGCGTCCCGGGCTTGACCCGCACGGTGACCGTGCCGCCGACGAGGAGCGGAACGTCGACGTCGGCTCCGAGTACGGCCTCCGCGAAGGTGATCGGCACCTTGACCGTGAGGTTGTCGCCGTCGCGTCCGAAGATCGGATGGGCGCCGACGTGGCACACGATGAAGAGGTCTCCCGATGGTCCGCCGTTGCGACCCGGCGCACCCTTTCCGGGAAGGCGAATGCGCTGACCGTTCGCCACCCCTGCCGGCACGCGCACCTTGACTTCGCGCGCCCGCTTCTCGACGCCCGATCCACGGCACACACCACACGGATCCTTGATCACGTTGCCACGACCACCGCACGACCCACACGGTGACGAAAACGAGAAGAATCCCTGGTTGTCGTCGACCTGTCCACGGCCGCCGCACTGTCCGCACGTCTCGACCTTCGAACCCGGTCGGGCACCCGATCCTCCGCAGGTCTGGCATCGATCGTCACTCGTGAGATGAACCGTCGTGGTGACACCGAGAGCGGCATCGGAGAAGTCGAGCATCAACTGCGATTCGAGATCGGCGCCGCGACGCGGTCCGACTCCGGAACTCGCGCCGCCCCGACTCCGACCTCCGGAGAACATCCGGAAGAGATCTTCGAACGATCCGGCTTCACCTCCGACCGTGAACCGCATGTTTCCCATGCCGCCCATCGGACCCATCCGACGAACTTCGTCGTACTCACGTCGCTTCTCCTCGTCGGAGAGTACGTCGTAGGCCGCCGAGATCTCCTTGAATCGCTCCTCGGCGACGGCGTCGCCCGGCTTGGCGTCGGGATGATTCTCCCGAGCCAGTTTGCGATAGGCCTTGGTGATGTCCTTGGCCGACGCGTCGGAGGAGACGCCGAGAACGGCGTAGTAGTCCTTTTCGTACCACTCACGTTGTGCCGTCACGATTCACCCTCCTTTCGCGGCCGAGACGTGGATCACTGCGGGTCGTCGCGGTTCAGCCCCGAACCTTGACGAGGGCCGGGCGCAGCACCTTGCCTTTCCAGACGTAACCGGAGCGCATCACGTCGACGACGATCGCGTTGCCGTCACCGTCGCCTTCGCCGTCTTCGCGCATGACCGCTTCGGCGAGATTCGGGTCGAAGGTCGACCCTG
This sequence comes from uncultured Bifidobacterium sp., assembly GCA_964614655.1. Lineage (GTDB taxonomy): Bacteria > Actinomycetota > Acidimicrobiia > Acidimicrobiales > Ilumatobacteraceae > Casp-actino8. The sequence goes on along the minus strand of CAZTPF010000012.1, from coordinate 23,508 downwards.
CGATGTTCATCCCTTCGAGACCGACCTTCTTCAGTTCGCCGAGCAGCAGATTGAAGAGAGGTTCGATTTCGGCCGGATTCGTCACGAAGGCCGCTTCGCACGCGTCGAGGACCGGCAGAAGGGCTTCGGCCAGTCGGCCGGTCGCCCGCTCGACCTCGTCGGTGGTCTGGGCGGCAACCCGCTTGCGATAGTTCTCGAAGTCGGCTTGCAGTCTCTGGGCGATGTCGCGGAACGAATCACGCTCGGCCAGAAGCGTGTCGATGTCGTGCTCGACGACTTCGGCTGCTTCGGCCACGTCACTCGCCACGTCGTTCGCCGTGTCGGAGGATTCGGGAATCCCCTCGTCGCTCTCGACCATGTCGGCATCCATCGGTCAGCTCACTTGTCGGCGTCGACGATCTCGGCGTCGACGATCTCGTCGTCGTTCGTCGAACCGGCACCGGAAGCCGAAGTTCCCGCCGCGTTCTCGTCACGGGCCGCCGACTCGTACAACTTCTGACTGAAAGCCTGGCTCGCCGACATGAGAGCTTCGGTGGCCGCCTTGATGCTGGCGGTGTCGTTGCCTTCGAGTGCCTTCTTCAGATCGGCGAGTGGGGACTCGACCGCCGCCTTCTCGTCGGCCGAGACCTTGTCGCCCTGCTCCCGCAGGATCTTCTCGGTCTGGTACACGAGCGAATCAGCGTTGTTGCGAACTTCGGCCTCCTCGCGGCGCTGGCGATCGTCCTCGGCATGAGCCTCGGCGTCCTTCACCATGCGGTCGATGTCGTCCTTCGACAACGTGGACTGACCGCTGATCGTCATCGACTGCTCCTTCGACGTCGCTCGATCCTTGGCGCTCACGTGCACGATGCCGTTGGCGTCGATGTCGAAGGTGACTTCGATCTGCGGAACACCTCGCGGCGCCGGCGGAAGATCGACCAGCTGGAACTTGCCGAGCGTCTTGTTGTACATCGCCATCTCGCGCTCACCCTGCAGCACGTGGATCTCGACCGACGGCTGCATGTCTTCAGCGGTGGTGAAGACTTCGGTGCGCTTCGTGGGAATGGTGGTGTTGCGCTCGATGAGCTTCGTCATGACACCACCCTTGGTCTCGATACCGAGCGACAGCGGGGTCACGTCGAGGAGCAACACGTCCTTCACGTCGCCCTTCAACACGCCGGCCTGGATGGCGGCGCCGACCGCGACGACTTCGTCGGGGTTGACGGTCTTGTTCGGCTCCTTGCCGGTGAGCGAGATGACGAGATCCTGAACGGCCGGCATACGGGTGGAGCCGCCCACCATGATCACATGGTTGATCTGGCCCTTGGTGAGGCCGGCGTCCTTGATCGCCTGTTCGAAGGGGATACGACAACGCTCGATCAGGTCGGCGGTCATCTCCTGGAACTTCGAACGCGACAGCGACTCGTCGAGATGGAGCGGACCGTCGGGAGTGGCGGTGATGAACGGCAGGTTGATCTGCGTCTGCTGGACCTGGCTCAGTTCGATCTTGGCCTTCTCGGCCGCTTCCTTCAGACGCTGCATCGCCATGCGATCAGCCGAGAGGTCGACACCGTGCGCCGACTTGAACTGCGCCACGAGCCAGTCGATCACGCGCTGGTCCCAGTCGTCACCACCGAGACTGGTGTCGCCGTGCGTGCTCTTCACTTCGAAGACACCGTCGCCGATCTCGAGAACCGACACGTCGAAGGTTCCGCCACCGAGGTCGAACACGAGAACCGTCTCGTCCTCGCTGCCCTTGTCGAGTCCGTAGGCGAGTGCGGCGGCTGTCGGCTCGTTGATGATGCGGAGCACTTCGAGTCCGGCGATCTGGCCCGCTTCCTTGGTGGCGGTTCGCTGAGCGTCGTCGAAGTAGGCGGGAACCGTGATGACGGCCTGAGTAACGGTGTCGCCGAGATACGACTCGGCGTCACGCTTCAACTTCATGAGCGTGCGAGCACTGATCTCCTGAGGTGTGTACTTCTTGCCGTCGATGTCGTCACTCGTCCAGTTGGTGCCGATGTGGCGCTTCACCGAACGGAAGGTGCGATCGGGGTTCGTGATGGCCTGACGCTTGGCCACCTCACCGACGAGGACTTCGCCGGCCTTCGAAAACGCCACCACCGACGGGGTGGTGCGGGCGCCTTCGGAATTGGGAACGACCACGGGATCGCCGGCCTCCAGGACCGAGACGACCGAGTTGGTGGTTCCGAGATCGATACCGACTGCCTTGGCCATGGTGGCTACCTCTTTCATATGAGCCGGAGGGCGGACCCACCGGGGGAGACTGGTCCGACGCAGGTTTCTCGGGGGGAAGTCGAAACCTGCGTCGGCCTGTGTCAAGTTAGCCCCCTCCCGGCAACCTCGCAACCTCACCCCCACCAAACTTCAGTCATCATGACTCAGGTCATGGGTGTTCTGGTGCGGATTCTTCACCTCAGGGGTGAAGAATCCGCACCAGAAACGCGTCAGAATGACGTCATGAGCGAACACGATCTGGTCATTCGCAACGCCTGGGTGGTCGACGGCACGGGAGCCCCGGGATACCGAGCCGACGTGGCCGTCCGCGGCGACCGCATCACCGAAGTGGCCTCCCGGGTTGACGGGTCAGGAACTCGGGAAATCGATGCCGACGGCCTCATGGTCACCCCGGGGTTCGTCGACATCCACACCCACTTCGACGGTCAGGCCACCTGGGATCCGATCCTCGCCCCGTCGTCGATCCACGGTGTCACGTCGATCGTCATGGGCAACTGCGGTGTCGGCTTCGCCCCGGCGATGCCGACCGCCGAGCAGCACGACTATCTCATCAACATGTTGGAAGGTGTCGAAGACATTCCGGGCACCGCGCTCGCCGAGGGACTCACGTGGGACTGGGAGACGTTCCCTCAGTACCTCGATGCCCTCGATCGACGCACTTATTCGATCGATGTCGCCACCCAGGTGGCCCACGCTCCCCTTCGGGCCTACGTGATGGGTGAGCGCGGGGCCGATCCGAACGAGGCACCGACGGCATCCGAACTCGTCGCCATGGCCGATGCCGTGCGCGACGGCATGCTCGCCGGCGCCCTCGGCTTCACCACGAGCCGCACCTACGTCCATCGCACCAAGGACGGTGCACCACTCGGTACCCGTTTCTCGTCGGCCGACGAATTGCTCGCTCTCGTTCAAGCCATGGGAGACACCGGACGTGGTGTCGTGCAGTTGATCTCGGATGCCTATCTGTCACCCGACTCGGAATTCGCCACCACCGAAATGGCACTCATGGCCGCCCTTGCGACGTCGACCGGTCGTCCCCTCAGCATGACGGTTCAGCAACCCGAGGAACTCCCCGATCGCTGGCGCGAGATGGGTGCGTGGGTCGACGCCGAGGTCGGACGCGGTGCACCGCTGAAGACACAGGTGGCCGTACGACCCATTGGAATCCTGCAAGGACTCACTGCCACCGCTCATCCCCTCATGATCTGCCCGAGCTTCCAGGAGATCATGTTCCGTCCGCTTCCCGAGATCGTGCGCGCTCTGCAGGAGCCCGATCGACGTTCACGACTGGTCGCCGAGCACGCCGATGCGGTCACCAAACTCGACGGCCTCGCACTCGACATCTTCGGCAGCTTCCACAAGATCTTTCCGATGGAGAACCCGGTCGATTACGAACCGAAGGCCTCCGACTCGATCGCCGCCCGGGCTGCCGCTGTCGGACGCCCGGTCGTCGAGTTCCTCATCGACTTGCTCTGCGAAGATGACGGCAACAAGCTGCTCTACAAGCCACTGTTCAACTTCTCGCACGGAAATCTCGACGACGTCCGCGAGATGTTGCTCCGCAAGAACGCGGTTCTCGGCCTCTCCGACGCCGGTGCACACTGCGGGGCGATCTGCGACGGAAGCATGTCGACCACCGCACTCGCCCTCTGGACGCGCGACCGACACGAGGAAGGGCGCCTACCCGTCGAACTGATGGTCCACCATCTCACCCAACGCACGGCGAGCCACGTCGGCTGGCTCGATCGAGGTGTGGTGGCTCCGGGATATCTCGCCGATCTCAACGTGATCGAGATGGCGACCCTCGCCGCCGCGCCACCCCGCATCGTGCACGATCTCCCGGCCGGCGGACGACGTCTCATGCAGACCGCGAGTGGCTACGTGCACACGATCAAGCGTGGTGTGGTCACCTTCTCGGGTGGACAGCACACCGGTGATCTGCCCGGCCGTCTCGTGCGCGGCGCCCAACCGGCCCCCCGCTGAACCCGAGATCAGGTGGGTTCGACTTCCCACAGCGACGAGGTTCCGGCGCGCACCTGACGGGCG
>CAZTPF010000012.1:0-19127 GCA_964614655.1 uncultured Bifidobacterium sp. | reverse complement strand
TCAGGTGGGTTCGACTTCCCACAGCGACGAGGTTCCGGCGCGCACCTGACGGGCGTACACACCGCCCGCCGCCAACAACTCGTCGTGCGATCCGGTCTCGGCGATTCGACCGTCGTCGATCACCACGATGCGATCGGCGTCGCGGATCGTCGACAGGCGATGGGCGATCACCACGGCGGTGCGTCCGCGCATGGCCTCGTCGAGAGCGGCCTGCACCAGCGCTTCGTTCTCGTTGTCGAGATGACTGGTGGCTTCGTCGAGAATCATCACAGCCGGATCCTTCAACAGGAGCCGAGCGATCGCCAGACGCTGCTTCTCGCCGCCCGAGAGCCGGTATCCGCGCTCGCCCACCACCGTGCGTAGTCCGTCGGGCAGAGCGTCGATCGTGTCGAGGATGCGAGCCCGCTCGCAGGCGAGGCGTAGATCGGCCACCGTCGCGTCAGGACGTGCGTAGAGCAGATTCGACTCGATGCTTTCGTGGAAGAGATGCGGATCCTGTGACACCACGCCGATCGAACGTCGCAGGGAATCCCCACGGAGGTCGCGGACGTCGTGTCCGTCGATTCGCACCGTTCCGGACGTGGCGTCGTAGAGCCGGGGAATCAACGACACGAGCGTCGACTTGCCGGCACCGGATGCCCCGATCACGGCGACCGTCTCGCCGGGCTCGACGACGAGATCGACGTCGTGCAGAACGTCGACGTCGGGATCGCCGGTGGCCGAACCAGGAGCCTCGAGCGACGCGACCGACACCTCGGCCGCCTTCGGGTAGCGGAACGACACGTGTTCGAACTCGATACGCCCGCGCGCGTCGACGAGATCGACCGCACCTGTTCGATCTTCGATCGCCACCGGCGCGTCGAGGACTTCGAAGACACGGTCGAAACTCACGAACGAAGTCAGCAGATCGACACGGGCATTGGTGAGACCGGTGAGCGGCTGGTACACCCGCGCGACGAGAGTGGCGAGCGCGACCAGGGTTCCCGACGTGATGTCACCCGACACCACCAGTTGAGCACCGATGCCGTAGACAGCAACTGCTCCGAGCGCGCCGACGAGCCCGAGGGCCACGAAGAAGACTCGCCCGTACATCGCCGAGCGAATTCCGGTGTCGCGCACCCCGGCGGCTTTGTCGGAGAATCCGCCGACCTCGTCGTCGTGCCGTCCGAACAACTTGACGAGCAGTGCCCCGGCCACGTTGAAGCGCTCCGACATCTGGGTGTTCATCTGGGCATTGAGGCCCATCTGCTCACGCGCGATCTCCTGAAGCTTGCGACCCACTCGCTTGGCCGGAACGATGAAGATCGGCAGCACCACCAGTGACAGAACCGTGAGTCTCCATTCCAGAGCGATCATGGCGGCCAGAGTCGTCACGAGAACCACCACGTTGCTCACCGCACTGCCGAGAGTCGAGGTGACGGCCGACTGGGCGCCGATCACGTCGTTGTTGAGACGGCTGATCAGCGAACCCGTCTGGGTACGAGTGAAGAAGGCGACCGGCATTCGCTGGACCTTGTCGAACAAGGCCACTCGCATGTCGTAGATGAGTCCCTCTCCGATTCGAGCCGAGTACCAACGTTGGACGATGGCCAAGAACGCGTCGAACAGAGCGGCGATCACAGCGATCAGGGCGAGCGACCAGATGAGGGAGCGATCGCCGTCGGGAATGGCGTCGTCGATGATGGCTCGGAAGACGAAGGGCGGTACGAGGGCGATCAACGCAGCCAGAAGAATCGTGGCGAGGAATCCGACGATGCTCAGTCGATAGGGACGAGCGAACGTCCAGACTCGGCGGAACGATCGTCCGCCGAAGCGTTGACCCTCGATCATCGAACGATCGCGGGGAATGAGTGCGTGGGGGTTCGTGTGCACGTCGTCGAGGCTACTTTCACGTACTCTCCATCCGATGAGGGCACGAGTCGCCGGCGTCGTCGTGGTCTCGATGTTCGTGACGGCTTGTTCGACCGACGATCCTCCTACCGTCGAGTCGCCGACCACCACGTCGGCGATCACCTCGACGACTGCTCCAGCGTTGATATGGGAGCCCTGTTCCGCGAGCCCGGCCGACTGCACCGTGATCGAGGTGCCTTTCGACCACGACGATCCCCAGCTCGGTACTTTCGAACTTCTGGTGGCCCGCCACCGAGCCCGCAAGCCGAGTGAACGGATCGGAGTGCTCGTCACCAACGCCGGCGGCCCCGGCGCCGAGTCGATCTGGCTGGCCACCGATGCGCAGTGGTACTTCTCCGACGTCGTCCTCGATCGCTTCGACATCGTCGGTTGGGATCCTCGAGGTACGTCGGGTTCACGACCGAAGTTCGACTGCACCGACGACATCGACTCGTATTTCTCACTCGACCCGACCCCCGACACACCATCGGAGAAGGCCGAGATCGTCACCGCCGCACGTTCCTTCGTCGATTCCTGCACCGAGAACATGAGCGAACTCCTTCCCCATGTCGGAACGGCCGACGCCGCCCGCGACATCGACTTCGTCCGCCGACTGCTCGGCGAGGAGACCCTCAGCTACCTCGGCTACTCGTACGGAAGCGAACTCGGAGCGGCCTGGGTGACGATGTTCCCCGACACCGTTCGCGCCGCAGTGTTCGACGCCGCCGCCGATCCGACTCTCGATCTCGTCGACTGGCTGACGCTCCAGTCGATCGGGTTCGAGAGGTCCCTCGAGGCGTTCCTCGACGCATGTGACGCCGATGGCTGCGCATTCGTCGCGGGTGAAGCCGAAGCTCGGTCGGAGTTCGATCGACTGATGACCGAGATCGCCACCGACCCGATCGCAGTCGACGACGACCGACCTCTCGTCGGTGAAGGAGTCGCCCAGATCGCAGTCTTCAATGCGTTGTACGGAACTGGCACCTGGTCTCTCCTCGATCAGGCGCTCGCCGAGGTCTCCCGCGGCTACGGCGACCGACTGCTGTCTCTCTACGACAACTATTTCGGAGGATGGCGAGGCGGTCATCCCGACGACTCGATCGATTCGTACTTGGCCATCACCTGCCTCGATCGACGAGACGACCTCACGATCGACGATGCCTTCGCCGCCATGGACGACCTGGCCGTCGTCTCTCCACGTCTCGGGGCCAGCGTTCTGTACGAACTCCTCGTGTGCGCCGAATGGCCGGTCGAGCCGACACCTCCGCCCGATGTCGAATGGATCGGTCGTACCCCGCTCCTGATCGTGGGCAGCACCGGCGACCCGGCGACACCCTTGGCCGGTACACGCGCGATGCGCGACGTCGTCGGAAACGCTCGTCTCGTCGTGGTCGACTCCTACGAGCACACGAGTTACGGCACGAACGACTGCGCCACCCGCATCGTCGACGACTATCTGGTCGAACCCGAGGCGTCCGATCCCGACGCGCTCGACGGTGTCGTCGAGTGTTGAACCGTCGGCACTGCATTGCCCGGTTCGGATCCACTCTCTAATGTGACGTGATGTCCCGCCGTCTGGCCCTCGTTGTCACCTCCGTCGTCGTTCTTGCGAGTTGCGGTTCCGACTCCTCGGTCGACTTGATCGAATCCTCCGACACTCCGGCCACGTCGTCGGCGTCGACGGAGTCGACGTCGACGAGCTCGACGAACGATTCCGACGAACCGACGATCGACTGGAGCGACTGCGGTGTGGAGAACGTCGACTGTGGCTATCTGCCCGTGCCCCTCGACCACCAGGACCCCGATGGCGAGACCATCGAAATCTTCGTGGCCCGTCACCAGGCCCTCGATCCCGAGAACCGAATCGGATCGCTGCTCGTCAATCCGGGCGGCCCGGGATTCGGCGGTTCGATACTCGCCTTCGCCGCCACTCAGATCTACTCCGAAGCGATCCTCGAGCGCTTCGACATCGTCGGCTTCGACCCGCGAGGAACCGGCGAGTCGATTCCGGCGGTCGACTGCGTCGACGACTACGACCTCTGGTTCACCGAAGGTGACATCACCCCCGACACCGACGCCGAGAAGCAAGAAGGCATCGCTCTCCTGCGCGACTACGTCGATCTCTGCCTCGAAGCGAACCCGGGGATCATCGATCACGTCGGCACCAACAACGCGGCACGCGACATGGACGTTCTCCGACGCGCACTCGGTGAAGAGACCATCAGCTACTTCGGGTTCTCGTACGGAAGCGAGCTCGGAGCGGTGTGGGTGACTCTCTTCCCCGCGACGGTGCGCGCCGCCGTTCTCGACGGCGCCGCCGATCCGAATGCCGATCCGATCGAGGCCGGCGTGCAGCAGCGCCGTGGTTTCGAGGAGGCCATCGCCCGCTTCCTCGACCAGTGCTCTCGTGATCGATCGTGCAAGATTCACAACGACGGGGACGCCGAGGGGGCCTTCGACGAACTGATGGAGTTCGTCGACGAGAACCCGCTCCCGACACGTGAGGGTCGACCCGATCTCACACGAGGTATGGCGCTCACTGCGGTGGCTCAAGCGATGTACGACCAGATGTACTGGTCGACGCTCGAGAGCGCACTCGCCGACGCCATCGACGGCGACGGCAGCGGTCTGCTCCAACTCTGGGACGCCTACTACCAACGTCAACCCGACGGCTCGTACGGCAACGAACTCGAAGCCTTCATCGCGATCGGCTGCGCCGACGACGGTGAGCGATTCACGATCGAAGAAGCCGATTCCTTCGTGCCCCGTTTCCAGGAGGCCGCGCCACGCTTCTCGCCGTACACGGTGGGCAACTATTCGTGCACGTTCTGGCCGGAGGCCCTCGACCCGCGAGTCGACGTCACAGGTGTCGGAGCCGGACCAATCGTCGTCATCGGAACGACGGGCGACGCGTCGACACCACTCGAGAGTTCACGCAACATGGCACGAGCTCTCGAGAACGGACGTCTCCTCATCGTGGACGCCGAACAACACACCGGCTACAGCGCGAGCGAATGCGCTCAAGACGTGGTCGATCGCTATCTGATCGACCTCGATCCCCCGACCGACGGCACGGAGTGCTGAACCGGCGACACCGCCTGCGAACACGTCTCGAATCGACTGGCGGAAGGGGTGGGATTTGAACCCACGGACGCTTGCACGTCGCACGCTTTCGAGGCGTGTCCCTTCGGCCGCTCGGGCACCCTTCCGTCGAGCGAGGCTACCGGCCGATTCAGGCGTCTGCGACGAAGCGGTCGAGGTCGTTGGGGTGCCCGGCCAGCAGGATCATCTCGTCGGGGAGCAGCACCGTGGTCTGGTCGGCGTGCTGGAACGGACCGCCCGGTGGCTTGATGCTGACGACCGTCACGCCGTAGTCGACTCGGATCGCCGTGTCGCCCAGCCGCTTGTTCGCATAACGCGACGGCACCACCATCTCCACCAAGGCGAAGTCTTCTTCGACGGTGAAATAGTCGTTGACTCGCCGGGCGATACTGCGCGCCGTGCGCTGACCCATGTCGTGCTCGGGTTGGATCACCCTCTGCACACCCACACGTTCGAGGATTTTCGCGTGTTCGAGTGACAGTGCCTTGGCCCAGACCGTCGGGATGTGCAACTCGTCGATGAGGGCCAGACTCGCCAGCACCGACGCCTCGATGTTGGTGGCGATGGCCACCACGGCTCGACGGAAGTTGTCGGCACCGATCTGACGCAGAGCGCGTGCCGACGTGGCGTCGGCCTGGACCACGTTCGGCACGTCGCCCGCCAGACGTTGCACGATCTCCTCGTCGAAGTCGACGGCCAGGACTTCGATGCCCTGAGCGATCAGACCACGAGCCAGCGCCTCTCCGAAGCGACCGAGTCCGACCACGAGCACACCGCTGCGGTCGTCGGGATGGATGGTTGCGGGATTGGTGGTCGTCATCGTCGTTCTCCTCGGATCACTCGTCGCTCACGATACGAGGCTCGGTCGTCATCCGATGAGTGGCTGGTCGGTCGGATAGCGGAACAGATTGGGTCGGGTGCGAAGTGTGATCGCCGTGGCCAGGGTGACCGGACCGAGTCGGCCGGCGAACATCAGCGCCGTGAGCAACAGCTGGCCGGCCCCGTCCTGTTCGGCGGTGAGACCGTTCGAGAGACCCACCGTCGAGAGGGCCGAGATCGCTTCGAATGCACTCGTCGCCAGTCCTCCGTCGCCGATCACCATGAGAGCAAGAGTCGACACGGTGAGTATGCCGACTCCGGCGAGACTCACGGTGAGTGCCAATCGTTGGATCGACTCCGGGATACGTCGATGGAAGACGTTCACGTCGCGGTCGCCACGGATCTCGGCCCACATCACGAAGGCCAGCAAAGCGAACGTCGTGACCTTGATCCCACCGGCTGTCGACGCGCTGCCACCGCCGATGAACATCATCACGATCGACACGACGATCGACTCCTCGGAGAGGGCGGTCGTGTCGACGGCATTGAAGCCGGCCGTTCTCGGTTGCACCGACATGAAGAACGCGCCGCTTACGCGATCGCTCGACGAGAGGGCGCCGAGAGTCTCGGGATTCGACCACTCGAAAGCCAGGAATCCGAGAGATCCGACCACCAAAAGCACTCCGGTGGTCGAGACCATCAACTTGGAGTGGAGAGTCCAACGGCTCCAGTGGTGCCGATGGGTCGCAATCCCTCGCAACACGGGGAAACCGATGCCTCCGACCACCACGGCCACGGCAATGGCTCCAAGCACGAAGACGTCGGATGCGAACGACGTCATGCTGTCGGAGTTCAGCGAGAAGCCGGCGTTGTTCCACGCCGAAATGCTGTGGAACGCACCGTGGGAGAACGCCGTCCAGGCGTCGTAGCCGTGCGCATAGTGGAAGCGCAGAGCGAGCAGAATTGCGAAGACGGCCTCGAACACCAGCGTCGTGACCACGATCGCTCGAACGAGGCGAGCAATGCTCGAGTAGGTGTCGGTCCCCACTTCGGCGGCCAGCGCACGAGTGTGCGCCACACCGATCCGATCGGACACGAGGAGTATGGCCACGCTCACGAGGGTCACGATTCCGAGACCACCGAGCTGGACGAGAGCGAGGATCACCGACTGCCCGAACCCCGACCAGGCCGTCGACGTGTCGACGACGGTGAGTCCGGTCACGCACACTGCGCTCGTCGCCGTGAACAGCGACTCCGAAAGACCGATTCTTTGACCGTTCGCATGGGAGACCGGCAGACGGAGGAGGACCGTGCCGACGGCGATCAATGCGGCGAACGACACCGGGAGAAGTCGGAGCGGATTGGCCATGAGCCAACGAATCGCCGGATTTCGACGCATCCTCTCGTCCCCGATCAGCGACGTGCCGCGAAGAACTGTTCGAGCAACTCCGCCGATTCGACCGCCGACACCCCGTGGCGTACCGGCGGATTGTGATTGAGACGCGGGTCGGCGCACACGTTGTACAGGCTGGCCGTGGCACCGCCCTTCGGATCAGGCGCGCCGTACACGAGCCGGGCGACACGGGCGTTGAGAAGAGCGCCGGCACACATCACGCAGGGCTCGAGGGTCACGACGAGAGTGCAGTCGTCGAGTCGCCAACGACCGAGTGCAGCGGCCGCATCGCGAAGCGCGAGCACTTCGGCATGAGCCGTCGGATCTCCGGTGGCCTCTCGTTCGTTGTGTCGAGCAGCGATCACCCGGCCCTCGTGCACCACGACGGCCCCGACCGGAACGTCGTCGTGCTCGAGAGCACGACGCGCCTCGGTGAGCGCGATCGACATCGCTTCGACGTCGTCCATGGCGGAAGGAGTGGGATTTGAACCCACGGACCCCTTGCGAGGTCACAGCATTTCCAGTGCTGCCGATTCGGCCGCTCTCGCATCCTTCCCGATGATCCTCCCCTGTCCGGTGAGGCAACGGCCAGGCGATCTGCGGCACACGAACTGATCCGCTGAAGGCTGCTACCTCCCGGTCCTGACCTGATTCACGGGGGTCCGTTGCACAGGACCCGGCCGTCACCTCACCGGACAGGAAAAGACGACGTCAGGCTACCGTCCGCGGGACTCGGCCAACTTCGCCACTCGATCTCCGAGGCGGGAAACGCCGAGGTCGGCGCAGAAATCGGCGAAGTCGTCGGTGGGCCCCGACCACGCCCAATCGTCGACTCGACCCACCGGAACCGTGGTCACGACCGTGGCGATCTTCAGGAAGAGAGCGGCCAGATCGCGATTGTCGGCCAGAGCACCGGCGAGTTTGGCGGCGCCCCGAAGACCGGGAACATCCCATTCGTCGGCTCGTTCGGGGATGCGATCGATGTGGCCGTACACGGCGAGAACCGCGCTCGCCGACTTGGCGCCCCACCCGGGAAGACCCGGGAATCCGTCGGCTGTGTCGCCGACGAGCGCAAGCCAATCGGCGATGCTCGACGGTGGAACACCGAACTTCGCGTTCACGGCGGCTTCGTCGACGAGTCCGGTGCCGTCCTTGGCCATCTTTCGTCGGTCGACTTGCACCACTCGCTCGCCGACGACGCATTGTCCGAGGTCCTTGTCGGGGCTGAGGATGCGCACCTGTTCCACGCGTCGATCGGCCGCGGCCACGGCGGCCGCCGAGGCGAGACCGTCGTCGGCCTCGAACTCCTCCATGGCCCACACCGTGACACCCATCGCACGCAAGGCTTCCTCGACGATCGGGATCTGCGTGAGGATCTCGGGCTCCATCCCTTCCGACGTCTTGTAACCGTCGTAGAGATCGTTGCGAAAACTCTCGATCACGTGATCGGTCGCCACACCGATGTACGTGGCCCCGTCGGCAAGAAGCTGGAACGTGGAGTTCAGGACGCCGATCGTCGCCGCGTTGGGCGACGGGGTCGACGAACGAACGGCCTGGCCGTAGTGCTGGCGGTACAACTCGTACGTTCCGTCGACCAGATGAACGATCACCCCGACATGATGCCCCACCGAACGATGTCCGAATGGCGTCGGCGGGCGGAAGAATGGCTCAGTGAGCATCTCCGTCTCCGAGTTGGCCTATGCACCCCCAGGGGGAGATCAACTCTTCTTCGACGTGAGCTTCGGTGTAGCACCCGGTGATCGTGCGGCACTCGTCGGAGCCAACGGAGTCGGCAAGAGCACCATTCTGCGAATTCTCTCCGGCGAGCTCGAGTCCGACGACGGTGATCACAACATCGTGGGAACGATGCTCTCGATGACGCAGGACGTGGGCATGTCTCGTCCGTCGGATTCGCTCCGGGACATGCTCGTCGAAGTGGCCCCACCCACGTTGCGAACCGCTGGTCGTCGTCTGGCCGCTTCCGAACGTCGTCTGGCCGAAGATCCCTCCGACGGAGCGATGGAGTATGCCGAGGCCCTCGCCGATTGGGGCGACCTGGGCGGCTACGAACTCGAGACGAAATGGTTCGCGGCCGCCGAACGCAGCGTGAAGACGAAGGTGGACGACTTCTCACGTCGTCTGGTCTCGGAACTGTCGGGTGGCGAACGCAAGCGACTCGTTCTCGATCTGCTCCTCACGTCGGGGGCCGACGTCCTTCTTCTCGACGAACCGGACAACTACCTCGACATTCCCACTCGTGGTTGGCTCGAAGAGCGCCTACTGGAGACGAAGAGCACCGTGCTGATGGTGAGCCACGATCGAGCCCTCCTCGAGCGAGTCGCCACCAAGATCGTCGTGATCGAGGGTTCGGGCGCGTGGGTGCACGGTGGTTCGTACACCACGTTCCCCGAGGCGCGCGCCCGACGCCAAGAACAACTCGGTGACGAACTCAAGCGATGGAACGACGAAGAGCGCCGACTCTTCCACCACATGAAGATCATGAAGCAGCGCGCCGCCCAGAACTTCAAGAACGCGACCAAGGCGAACGCGGCCGAGACTCGCTGGGAGAAGTTCGTGGCCGCCGGACCACCTCCGCCACCCGTCCCCGATCAGCGCATCCACGTCCGACTTCGCGGTGCGGACGCCGCCCGGCGCGTCGCCCGGATCGACGGCGTGGCGATCGACGACCTGTTCCTTCCCTTCAGCGACGAGATCCACCACGGTGAACGACTCGGACTCATCGGACCGAACGGAACGGGAAAGACGCATCTGCTCGACGTTCTCGCCGGCAAGAAATCACCCGATCTGGGAGCGATCACCTTCGGACCTCGAACGTCGGTCGGCATGTTCACTCAAGTGAACGACCGACCCGAATTCGCCGGACGAACTGTGATCGACATCGTTCGCGATCGACTGTTCGACGACGAGAAGTCGATGCGAGCTCTGGCTCGATACGGCCTTCACGGCAACGCCCGCCAGGACTTCCCGACGCTCTCCGGCGGGCAGAAGGCACGACTCGAGATCCTGTGCCTCGAACTCGACGGCCACAACGTCCTTCTGCTCGACGAACCCACCGACAACCTCGACATCGAATCCTCGGAAGCTCTCGAACAGGCTCTCGACGGTTTCGAAGGAACCGTCGTCGCAGTGAGCCACGATCGAACGTTCCTGTCGAGCCTCGATCGCTTCCTCATGATCACCGACGACGGTGAGGTGTTCGCTCTGCCCGACTACGACACCGCCATGCAAGCACTGGCGCAACCCGCGACGACCGGATCGATCCGGCTGGCCAAGTCGCTCACGTCGAGCTGATCGAGGCCGAGGGATTCCCCGTGCGACCCCTGCACGTCAGCTGACGAGCATCGCCACGATCGATCCACCGATCAAGAAGGGGCCGAAGGGGATCGCCGACGAACGCGTCATACGCCCCAGCACCAGACCCATCACGACGAAGAGGCCGGCCGAGACGAATGAGACGAGCATCGTCACCGACAACGCGCCGATTCCTCCGAAAGCGGCGGCGGTTCCGAGAGCCGGCGCCAGACGAACGTCACCGTCGCCCAGACCTCCCCGACTCATCACGTACAGAACGAACATCGACGACGTGGTCACCACCACTCCGATCAGCGCGTCGACGAGAGGTTGCGCTTCACCTTCGCCGAGAGCCGAGATCGCCACGAGTACGAGAACGATCGCCGCGAGTGGATAGCTGATCTCGCGTGGTAGCCGCCGACACGCGAGATCGATCTCGGCCAGTAACACGAAGCCGACCACCAGAACGACGGCCGCCGCTCCGATCCACGACAGGCCCCAGGTTCGACAGACCGCTGCCGACAGCACCGACCCGATCGTCGACCAGACGACCACGGAACGACGGCTTCGCACCACGAATCTCGACGCCCACGGCGCCGACGCGAACCACAATCCGGCACCGAGCAGACCGCCCACCACCATCGACATGACGTCCTCCTTCTCGCGAGCTGCGACGAGAAGACGACGATGTCACGATCGTCGTGACGGGAGGCTCAAGACTCCGGAAAGATCACTCCTGGACGAGTTCGATCAGAGTTCCGAAGGAACCCTTGGGATGGATGAACGCGACCGTGGTGCCGCGACTACCCGGACGCGGTTCTTTGTCGATCGGTGTGGCACCGGCGTCGATCATCGCCGTCAGAGCCGCCGCGCAGTCGTCGACGCGATAACCCACGTGGTGAAGTCCCTCGCCACGCTTCTCGATCGCCTTGGCGACCGGGCTGTCGTCACGAGTGGGCGTGAGCAGCTGTACGTAACTCTCGGCCACCTTCAACAAAGCCTCTTCGACGCCATCGCGCTCGACGACCTCACGATGATCGACGGTCGCGCCGAACGCTCGCTGGTAGTAGTCGATGGCCGCCTCGAGATCCTTGACGGCGATGGCAACGTGGTCGATTTCGGTGAGGATCATGCCGTCAGCCTGCCACGGGTTCTCGTCAACGACGGAATCGAGTGAGGTTCGCCTCGCCGACCTTGGCCCGCAATTCGGGATCGGTCACGCCGAGACCCTCTTCGGGGGCCAGACACAACACGCCGAGCTTTCCTTCGTGCATGTTGTGATGGATCTGGTACGCCGCTTCACCGGTCCGGTCGAGTGCGAACGTCTGGCTGATGACCGGATGGATCATCCCCTTTGCGATCAATCGATTGGCCTGCCAGGCCTCCTGGTAGTTGGCGAAGTGGCTGCCGACCAGACGCTTCAGACGCATCCAGAAGTGTCGGTTGTCGAACTCCATCATGAAACCGCTCGTGGCCGCACAGGTGACGACCGTGCCACCACGCTTCGTCACGTACATCGACGCTGCGAACGTGGAGCGACCGGGATGTTCGAACACGATGTCGGGATCTTCGCCGACCAGGTCGCGGATGTCGCTTCCGAGGCGTCGCCATTCGGACTCGTCGTGCGTGTGCTCGTCCTTCCAGAACTTGTAGCCCGCCTCTTTGCGATCGATGATCGCTTCGACTCCCATGTCGCGCAGGATCTGAGCCTTCTCGGCGTTGGACACCACACACACCGGAATACCGCCGCCGTTCAGCACGTACTGAGTGGCATAGGCGCCGATGCCACCGGTCGCTCCCCAGATGAGCACCACGTCGCCCTGCTTCATGGCGGCTCCGTTCGGTGACACGAGCATTCGGTAGCTCGTGGAATTGCACAGCGCGTTGACGGCCGCTTCTTCCCACGTGAGGTGGGCCGGCTTGGGCATGAGCTGGTTGGCCTTCACCACCGACAGATCGGCGAGTCCGCCGAAGTTCGTCTCGTAGCCCCAGATGCGCTGATTGGCGGCCAGCATCGAATCGTCGTGCGCCGTGTTGTCCTGATCGTCGACGTGATTGCAGTGAATGGTCACGTGGTCGCCCGGCTTCCAGAGGCGCACCGCCGATCCGACCTTCACCACCACACCCGACGCGTCGCTACCGATCACCTGATACGGCCGGTCGTGGCGCTTCGCCCACTCGCTCTCGCGCGCCAGCCTCTTCATCGGGCCGAAGGTCGAGACCGGCTCGAAGATGCTCGACCAGACGGTGTTGAAGTTGATGCTGCTGGCCATCACGGCCACGTAGACCTCGTCGGGGGCGAGTTCGGGTGTCGGCACCTCGCCGATGTGGATGCTCTTCCTCGGGTCCTTGGCCTCGGAGGCGACTCCCTCGAACATCGCCGTGTCCTCGGCCCGCACGAAGGCGGCCCGGTAGCTCTCGGGAATCGGCAGGGCGGCGATGGCGGCCGAGTCGGCCCCAGCGAGGATGGCGTCGCGGATCTGGTCCATTCGTCGAATATATGGCACGTGGTTACTGGCGAGTAGGTTCGGAGGACGTCAGTCGTGCCGAGTGCACCATCTCGAAAGGCCCACCATGCCTGGTTCCTACATCGTCGCCGGAGCCCGTACCCCGATCGGGAAGATGAGCGGTGCGCTCGCCTCGTTCTCGGCCGCCGATCTCGGAGGCGTCGCGATCGGCGCCGCCCTCGAACGGGCCGGGGTGGCCGGTTCCGAGGTCGACCACGTGATCATGGGCCAGGTCTTGATGGCCGGCCAGGGTCAGGTGCCGAGCCGTCAAGCCGCCGTCAAAGCCGGCATTCCGATGAACGTGCCGGCCGTCAACGTGAACAAGGTCTGCTTGTCGGGACTCAATGCCATCTACCTCGCCGACCAGATGATCCAGGCCGGTGACGCCGACATCGTGATCGCCGGCGGCATGGAGAGCATGACCAACGCTCCTTACCTCGCCGACGGCGCCCGCGGTGGTTTCCGGTACGGCAACACCGAACTTCGCGACGCGATCATCGCCGACGGACTGTGGTGCGCGTTCGACGCGTGTCTCATGGGACTCGGCACCGAGCGGTACACCGGCGGAGGAATCACTCGGGCCGAACAGGACGATCTGGCCATGAAGAGCAACCAGCGGGCGGCCGCCGCCGTCGACAAGCTGGCCGAGGAGATCGTTCCGATCAGCATTCCGCAAAGGAAAGGCGATCCGAAGATCGTCGCCACGGACGAAGGCGTTCGCGCCGAGACCACGATGGACACCCTCGCCACTCTGAAGCCGGCCTTCGACAAGGAAGGCACCATCACTGCGGCCAACGCCTCGCAGATCAGCGACGGTGCATCGGCCATGGTGATCATGAGTGAGAAGGCGATGAAGGCGAGCGGCGTCACTCCTCTCGGACAGGTCGTGAGCTACGGCATGGTTGCCGGACCCGACAACGCCTCGCTCCTCACTCAGCCGAGTCGTGCGATCAACGCCGCGCTGGCCAAGGCGGGGATGAAGGTCTCCGACATGAACCTCTTCGAGTTGAACGAGGCTTTCGCCGCCGTCGGGATCGCGTCGATGCGGGAGCTCGGTATTTCCGACGACATCGTCAACGTGAACGGCGGCGCCATCGCCCTCGGACACCCCATCGGCATGAGCGGCAACCGCGTGGCCCTCACCTTGCTCCATGAACTCCGCCGCCGGGGCGGTGGAGTCGGCGCCGCCGCCCTCTGCGGTGGTGGTGGCCAGGGTGACGCGATCATCGTGCGAACCGTCTGAGCTGCACCACATCACCCCTGCTCAGAGGCTGGTTCGCTCCAGTCTTTGACTCGGTTTCGTCACTTTCGTAACGTAATCGTCATACATGAGCGGGGGGTTGTTCTCGCTGTGTGGCTCCGGGGCACTGTCCCGATCCTGACTCAACAATTCCGCCCGCGGTCAGGACCGATCAGTGCCTCGGACCGCGTCAGTCGTCGAGACGTGACGTTCTAGTCGTCGAGACGACGACGACCACTGATGGCTCGGCCGAGAGTGAGTTCGTCGGCATACTCGAGATCTCCGCCGACCGGCAGTCCCGATGCCGGACGGGTCACCGTGATGTCGAACGGCTTCAACAGTCGTCCGATGTACTGAGCCGTGACCTCGCCCTCGGTGTTGGGGTTGGTGCAGACGATGACTTCCTTCACGTCTTCGTCGTTGATGCGCATCACGAGTTCGCGCATCTTCAGTTGATCGGGTCCGATTCCCTCGATCGGATTCATCACGCCGAGCAGAACGTGGTACCGACCCTTGAACTCACCTGTTCGTTCGAGCGGAATGATGTCGCGACTCTCCTCGACCACGCAGATGACCGAACCGTCACGACGCGCGTCGGCACAGATCGGACACAGATCGTCGTCGGCGAAGTTGAAGCAACGACTGCAGAAACGCACCCGCGCCTTGGCATCGGAGATCGCCGCCGCCAGACGCTCGACGTCTTCGGCCGGCAACTTCAACAGATGAAAAGCGATGCGCTGGGCCGAACGAGGGCCCACACCCGGAAGACGACCGAGATGATCGATCAAATTCTGAACCGGAAGTGTGTACGTGGACGCCACTGTTCGAACGCCCTAGGAGTCTTCCGTGACGAACTTGGCGTCGGGGAACGCGTCGAGGAGTTCTTCCTCGGCCGACTTGGTGGTGGCCGTGGGAAGCTTCTCGATGTCGTCGATGCTCATCTCGTGTTCGTCGAGCGGATCGGACGCCTTCTTGCGTTTGGGAGCCGGCTTCTCGTCAACCACTTCGACCTCGACGAGGCACCGAGTTCCGGCCGCCTTGTGAACGGCCGCGGTGATGTCGTCGATGTATTCACGTACTCGCTTGGCCGCGTGTTCGTTGTCGACCACCAGAACCACCACACCATCACGTGAAGTGGGCTTGGCCATCTGGGCAACAGCTCGCCGCATTCCGGCGAAGGTACCCACGACGAGATCGGCCCACCCGTCGACGACCGCCTGAACCGAACCTCCGCTCGGGGCCGATTCAGGTTCGGGCGCCTCGCTCACTGGTGCCGGTGACGGTTCGGGACGCGACGAGCCGCCCGTGCTGTCGGGACGAGCCGTGGAGCCTGACGGATCTCGGGCCACCCGACCACCGAGAACGGCACGACCGGTCGACGGATTGACCGGTGCCGGTGCCGGCGCCGAACCTCGTTCGGACATCTCGCGCTCGAGTTTTTCGACTCGCGCCAGCAGACCGTCGAGGCCAGTGTCGAGTTGACGGTGCACGAGCCGGACGAGGGCAACTTCGAGAATGACGCGTTGGTCGGGAGCGCCCCTCATCTCGAGCAGAGCCGTCCCGAGCGTCTCGATGATCTTCACGATGCGCGCCGTGCCGAGACGACGCGACTGATCGGCCAGTAGTTCGGCTCGATGCTGCTGCACCTGTACGAGTTCGGGTGCCATCTGCGTGAGGAAGCAGTCGCGCAGGTGCCGGACGAGATCGTCGACGATCGTGCGCGGATCGCGACCGTGGTACACGGTCTGAGCGACAGCGGCGAGCAGGCGACCGGCGTCGTGTTCGATCAGGGCTTCGACGAATTCGTCGACCGGCGTGGTCTCCTCGAGAGCGCCTCCTGTAGCGGCCAGCAGTTCGAGAGCCGACAGAGTGTCGCGGGCCGAACCTCCGCCGCGG
Source organism: uncultured Bifidobacterium sp. (assembly GCA_964614655.1). Taxonomy (GTDB): domain Bacteria; phylum Actinomycetota; class Acidimicrobiia; order Acidimicrobiales; family Ilumatobacteraceae; genus Casp-actino8. The sequence continues at coordinate 2,968 of CAZTPF010000012.1, read as the reverse complement.
CGCAGAACCGATTCGAGACCCCGTTCGTCAATGTCGATTCCGGCGTCGGCGGCGACCCACTTCACGTGCTTCTCGAGATCGTCGACCGGCAGCAGATGGAACTGCAAGTGCTGGGTCCGGCTGCGGATGGTCTCCGGGACCTTTTCGGGATCGGTGGTGGCCAACACGAAGACCACGTGAGACGGCGGCTCTTCCAGCGTCTTCAAAAGAGCGGCGGCGGCCGGCGCAGTGAGCTGGTGCACCTCGTCGAGGATGTACACCTTGTGACGACCGGGCGATCCGAGAGCGGCAGTGGCGATGATCTCACGTATGTCTTCGATACTGCGATTACTCGCCGCGTCGAGTTCGATGACGTCGAAACTGCTGCCCGACTGGACGGCCAGACACGACGGACATGCGCAACACGGCTCGCCGTCGACCATTGCTTCGCAGTTGAGGACCTTGGCGAGGATGCGAGCCGTCGTGGTCTTTCCGGTACCACGGGGACCCGAGAACAGATAGGCATGGCCGACCCGATCGTTGGCCACGGCGTTCTTCAGCGCTCGCGCCACGTGATCCTGACCTCGCAACTCGTCGAAACGCTGCGGCCGGTAGCGCCGATACAGCGCCTGATACTCGGTCGATTCGGCCATCACCTAACGACTCTACTCAGGGGGTGAAACGTCGGGAATGCCCCGGCTCGGGGCGGTGTCGGCAACTACCGTGGAGACCGACCATGGGCCCGCACATGATGAATCGGCAGTTCGTCGTCCGCCTCGTCATGTTGGCGACGATGCTTCTCGCGTCTCTCGTCGCCATGCTGTCGGCGATCGCATCACCGGCGTCGGCCGACACCACGCTCGTGTCGTCGACTCCGGCCGACGGAGCCGAACTCACCGCGGCTCCCACTCAGATCACCGTGGTGTTCGACCAGGCGGTTCCGGCCAATTCGGTGGTGCAAGCGGTCTGCAATCAGCAACCGGCACCTCTCGGCGCTCTCCAGGTCGGGGCCGACGGCATCTCGCTCAGCGTTCCGATCGTGGGTCCGTTGCCCATCGGAACCTGCAACGTCACATATTCGGTTCCCCAACCCGACGGCAAGGTCGCCACCGGCGGCTTCTCGTTCGAGATCCTCGATCCCACCTCGGGTGCGATCGGCAACACCGGAGCCGACCCGACCGACGGAGGCAATCTGGCCACCGATCCGCCGCCGGTGAGCGGACCGCTCGGACTGGCGCGGCTCGTGTCGTACATCGCGCTCGCCGCCTTGTTCGGAGGCGCCATGTTCATCGCCTTGGTGTGGCCCGAAGGTGTCGACGACATGCACGCACCTCGGTACCTGCGCTTCACGTGGATCCTCGCCATGATCTCCACGTACTTCGTGGCCGCCCTCACCACCAGCCTCGAGACGGGCCGATCGGTCACGGGTGCCCTCGCTCCCACGGCGTGGATGGACATCGTGGATTCGGCGTCCGGAGCTGCCGTCGTGCTCCGCTTCGTCCTGGTGGCCGTGGCGTTCTCGGCGATCATGCGACCCGAGCGTCTCATCGATCCGGCCACACAGCTGCTGTCACTCGCTCCCGCCGGCCTCGCCGTCGCCACGTTGGCGTTCACGCGGGCCGACCCCGAGTTCTCGATCGTCGGAACCACTGCCGGTCTCTTCCACAACGTGTCGGTCGCCCTGTGGTTCGGTGGTCTCGCGATTCTCGTCCAAGCGGTGCTGGTCGCGCCCGGCGACGAAGATCTCGTGCACGCCATGCGCGGCTTCACACGTCTCGCTCCGGCGTTCATCACCGTCGCCGTCGTGTCGGGAATGATCCACCTGTATCAACTCGACGGCGGCGCGATCCTGTCGAGCCGTCATGGCCGCCTCATCGTGTTGAAGTCGATCGGCGTCGCCGCGATGGTCTACTTCGGCATGCTGACCCGACAGGTGGTGGCCACCCGTCTACGTCGCGCCAAAGGACTCAACGCCCGAATCACGAGCAGCCTGCGTCGCGCCGTGGCCACCGAAGCGGTCTTCGGAGTGTTCGTGCTGATCGTGTCGGCGTGGGCCGTTGCGACTCTTCCCGATCGGGTCGAGCCACCGGGCACCGACCGCACCGACTACGCCTTCGTCGGCGAGCGATCGGGAGGTGCGTTCGACGTCCAGGTGAAGGTCACTCCGGCGAGTGTCGGCCTGAACGCCGTGCGCGTCGACGTGTTCTCGCCCGAAGCCGGACTCACCGACTTGGCCGTGCAGTTCAATCCGCCCACTTCCGACACCGCCAGCGTGACGTTGAGCGTTCCTCTCGACGGAGTCGGGGCGGCGCGCCTCCCGGTGTCCGAAGGAGTCCCGTTCGGAGTCCCCGGACTCTGGACCGTGATCGTGACCGGCAACGGCCCGGCCGGACCGTTGCCGTCGGTCACCTACACCGTGTCGGTCACCAGCAGTGACGGAGTGGCCGTCGTTCCAGCCGTCGCCACGACTCTCGCCACGACCGACACCGCCGTGACCGTGCCGATGACGGCTCTCGTGCCGATCGGCGGAACCGTCGCCCCCACCTCCACGCCGTAGTTCCCCGACCTCTTGGTGTTCTGGGCGAAGAACTCGTCGGAAATGAGCGCTTTTTTCACCCAGAACACCACGGGTGAGACGGGAGGAGCGCCGGAAAAGACCAGGTGGGATGGGAATCGCATCCATCCAGACGACTAGCGTTTCCTCCGTGACCAGTGGCAACCCGATGCACGACAAGTTGGACGATCTCCGCGACCGCAAGCAGCAGGCGTTGCAGGCCGGTTCACCCCGAGCCGTCGAGCGGCAGCACGAGAAGGGGAAGATGCTCGCCCGGGAGCGCATCGACTACCTGCTCGATCCGGGTTCGTTCCAAGAGCTCGACATGCTGGCTCGTCACCGAGCCCACGCCGCCGGACTCGAGGAGCGCCCTTACACCGACGGTGTGATCACGGGTTGGGGAACGATCGAGGGTCGCAAGGTCTTCGTCTTCTC
>CAZTPF010000011.1:24552-57789 GCA_964614655.1 uncultured Bifidobacterium sp. | reverse complement strand
CCCTCACCGACTTCAACTATGCCGCTGAGTCCTACGACGCCGCGATCGTGATCGCGCTGGCCGTGGCCAAGGCTGGCGACGACGGTGCGGCTCATGCCAACGAGATCGTCGGTATCACCAAGGACGGCGAGAAGTGCACCACCTTCGCCGATTGCTTGGCGATCATCGAAGCCGGTGGTGACCCCGACTACGACGGCATCTCCGGCCCGCACGAATTCAACGGCAACGGTGAGCCGCTCCAGGGCAGCTACGCCATGCTCGAGTTCGGTGCCGACAACCGCATCACCGAGGCTTCGCAGAGCAATCTGATCGACGCCGCCGCTCCGGCGTCGGCCGTCGTCGAGCTCCAGACCACCACCGCCACCCGCGCTGGTGACGGCGTTCTGAAGATCGGCACGCTCCTGCCCGAGACCGGAAGCCTCGCCTTCCTCGGACCACCGGAATTCGCCGGCGTCGAGTACGCCGTCAAGGAGATCAACGACGCCGGTGGCGTTCTCGGCAATCCGGTCGAACTGTCGCAGGGTGATTCCGGTGACACCACGACCGACATCGCCAGCACCACCTCGGATCGTCTCATCGGCGAGGGCGTCGACGCCATCATCGGTGCGGCTTCCTCCGGTGTGTCGCTCACGGTGATCGACAAGATCACGGCAGCTGGTGTGACCATGTTCAGCCCGGCCAACACGAGCCCGGCCCTGTCGGACTACCCGGACAACGCCCTCTACTTCCGTAACGCTCCGGCGGACGGACTGCAGGGTGCCGTGGTCGCCAACCAGATCGTCGAAGACGGCAACGCCTCGGCGTACATCATGAACCTCGACGACGCCTACGGCAACGGCATCGCTGCCGTCGTGAAGGACGTCCTCGAGGCCGCTGGTGTGACCGTTCTCGGTGTGAAGGCCTACGACCCGGCCGCCGCATCGTTCGACGCCGAAGTCGCCGAGATCGTCTCGGCCGACCCGGATGCCGTGGTTCTCGTGTCGTTCGACGAAGGCAGCCGCATCCTGCGGACCGCAGTCGAGAACGGCATCGGACCGAAGGCCAAGAACTGGTACGGCACCGACGGCAACATGGGTAACGCGCTCGGCGAGAACTTCGACGCCGGCAACTGATCCCGACCACGTTTCGGCGTGACGAAAGGCCCCCGGGAAACCGGGGGCCTTTCTCGTGTTCCGACCCCTCTCGACGAATGCTGGTGAGTCGGTGGGACTGATTCAGCCGCCGGTCGCGCGAGCGAGAGTTCCGAGATACAACTCGATCACGTTCGGATCGGCCAGGAGTTCTCGGCCAGTTCCGGTGTAGGCGTTGCGACCTTGATCGAGCACGTAGCCACGATGGACGACCTGTAGACAACGTCGGGCGTTCTGCTCCACCATCAAGATCGCCACACCGGTTTCGTTGATCGCTCGACAACGGACGAAGACCTCGTCCTGCAGAGCCGGTGAGAGACCGGCCGACGGCTCGTCGAGGAGGAGGATCTTCGGTTCGAGCATGAGAGCACGGCCCATGGCCACCATCTGGCGTTCGCCGCCCGACAGAGCACCGGCTCGCTGAGAGGCCCTCTCCCCCAGCTTCGGAAACAGGCCGGTGACGTACTCGAAGCGGCGACTGAAGACCTTCGGCGACAAGAAACAACCCATCTCGAGGTTCTCCTTGACGGTGAGGCTCGGGAACACGTTGCGGGTCTGCGGAACGTATCCGAGACCGAGAGGGACGAGTTCGTGCGCCTTGCGCCCGGTGATGTCCTGTCCGAGCAGCGAGACCGAGCCGCCTCGAATCCGGCATTGTCCGATCACCGCCTTCAGAAAAGTCGACTTACCGGCTCCGTTCGGTCCGATGATTCCGACGAACTCCCCTTCGGAAACCGTGAGATCGCATCCGTTCAGAATGTTGACTTCGGGGACGTAACCGGCGACCAACTCGGTCGCCCTCAGAACGTCGGCTCGCCCGGGCGACTCGGTCATGTCTGGTCCTCCAGAAGTGAGCGGCCCTGGTGGGCACCGAGATAGGCGTCGATCACGGCCGGGTTGGAGGAGATGTCATCGGGTGTTCCCTCGGCGATCACTCGACCCTCGGCCATCACGACGACCCAGTCGGAGATGTCGTGGACCATGTCCATGTCGTGTTCGACGAAGAGCACGGTCATTCCTTCGTCACGAAGCCCCCGGATGTGTTCGTTGAGGCTCTGCTTGAGAGCCGGGTTCACACCAGCCATGGGCTCGTCGAGCATCACGAGAACCGGATTCGTCATGAGTGCGCGCGCCATTTCGAGAAGCTTTCGCTGCCCTCCTGACAGGGCGCCGGCGTATTCATCGCGCATGTGTCCGAGCTTGAAGCGCTCGAGCAGTTCTTCGGCGCGCTCGGTGATCGCCGCCTCCTGCTTCTTCCAACGTGCGTCGATCAGTCCGTTCCACCACTTCTCACCGATCTGCCCAGTGGCTCCGAGCCGCATGTTCTCGATGACGCTCAACTTGGTGAGACTCTTGGTGAGCTGGAAAGTCCGAACCATGCCGAGTTTGGCCATGCGATGCGGAGCCACCCGACCCATCGCTCGTCCGTCGAACGACCAACGCCCTTCGTCCACGTTGTCGAAACCCGTGAGCAGATTGAACAACGTGGTCTTACCGGCCCCGTTCGGTCCGATGAGAGCGGTGATCGAACCACGTTGGACCTCGAGATGATCGACGTCGACGGCCGTGATTCCACCGAAGGTGCGTCGAACCGAATCGGCGACCAGGATCGGATCGCTCTTCCGGGATCCGGGGAGCGCCTCGCACGAAGCCAAGGCCTCGCGGGCCGCACGAGCCGTCGGGGACAGCGTGGTCTCAGCGTCCATCGAAAGCCATCTCCTGTCGATTTCCGAAGATTCCCTGCGGTCGGTAGACCATGAGAAGGATGAGAGTCAGACCCACGAGCATGAAGTTCACCTGACCGACCTGAGTCGATTGCATGATCGTGAAGTTTCCGATCTTGATGGGCTCGTCGGCCACCTGTCTCAGGAAGTTGTCGAGGAAGGTGAAGATCAACCAGAACAGCATGGGCCCGATGATGGAACCCGAGACCTTGGCGACACCGCCGAGGACGAGTGCGGTGAGGATGTAGAACGTGACGTCGCGGCTGTAGTTGTCGGGCTGGACACTCCCCCGGTCGAGTGCGAAAACCATTCCCGAGATCGTTCCGATGACTCCACCGAGGAGCAGTGACTGCATCTTGTAGGAGTAGACGTTCTTTCCGAGGCTGCGGACGGCGTCCTCGTCTTCGCGAATCGCCTTCAGAACACGTCCCCAGGGGCTCTTCATCAGTTTGTAGACGAGGAACCCGATCACGGCGACCAGGATCCAGCCGACGATCATTGTCCAAAGCTCGCGCCCGGTGAACGTGAAAGGTCCGAAACCGTAGAGCTGAGTCTGATCGATACCGAGGTCGGCGCCGACCTCGCGGAACGGCTGGGCGAACCGATTGATGCCGTCGCTCCCTCCGAAATAGTGCTTGAAACGAACCGAGCGCACCACCAACCGGATGATCTCGGCGGCAGCGATGGTGACGATGGCCAAATAGTCGGCCCGCAGGCGAAGGGTGGGTACACCCATGAGCAGCCCGAGAAGGAGCGAGAACAGAATTCCGAGCGGAATTCCCCACCAGAACGAGATCTCGAAATAGTGGGCCGTCATACCGAGTCCGTAGGCGCCGCAGGCCATGAACCCGGCCTGGCCGAAGTTCAACAGGCCCGTGTAGCCGAACTGCACGTTGAGGCCGATCGCTGCGATGGCGAAGTAGACGGCGTTGATGCCGATGAGTCCCTTCAAGGAGAGTTCGAAGATCAATGACCAATCCATCGTCAACCCACTCTCTGCGCCTTGCCGAGAAGTCCCTGCGGACGGAACAACAGCACCAAGATGAGGATGGCGAGCGCCGGTGTGGTCTTCAGCTCGGTGGGGACCACCAGGCTCGCCATTTCCACGAGAACTCCGACGACGATGCCGCCGATGAGAGCACCGAACGCCGACCCAAGACCTCCGAGCGTGATCGCGGCGAACATGAGGAAGAGGAGCCGTCCGCCCATCTCGAAGCTCACCTGTTCGTCGAGCCCTCGGAAGACACCGCCGAGGGCCGCCAACGCGCCGCCGGCGATCCAGACGAGCCGGATGACGCGTTCGGAGTCGATGCCAGTCGCCGAGGCCAGATCAGGGTTGTCGGAGACGGCTCGAGTGGCTTTGCCGAGCCGGCTGTACCGAAGAGTCAGGGCGACGGTCACGAGAATCAGGATCGAGATGATCGACACGGTCAGGTCGCGAGGTGTGATACTGATCGGGCCGATGTCGAGCGCCTTCTGGAGGCTGTATTCACGGTAAGGCCTCGTGCGCCCGCCGAAGCGTGACAAGAAGAAATTCTTCAAGAGGATCGAGAGACCGACGGTGAGGACCATCTGTGTGACGAGGCCGATTCCGCGACGGCGAAGTCGCAGGAAGATCCCGGCGTTCAGGGCCCAACCGAAGAGTCCACCGAAGACGGCCGCCAGAATCGTGGCCCAGATCACGTGGAACCGACCGTCGGGATAGACCCCGGGCAGGAAGTCGAGGAAGCCGAGGAACGTCAGACCCGTGATGTTGAAGACGAAAGCGGCCAGACCACCGAAGGTCACCATCTCACCGTGCGCGAAGTTCGTCAGCCCGGTCGTACCGAAGATGAGCGACAACCCCACCGCACACATGGCCAGAACGAGACCGAGGCGGAAGCCGTCGGCGAAACGCTGCGACACTCGCTCGAATGCGGTGTCGGAGACGCGCTGCGACTCACCGGTGAAGAAGTTGATGGTCTTGGTGGCGGTGACGAAAGAATCCTCGGCGATGGACTGCACAGGTGGGCTCTGGAGACTCAGGCTTTGCCCCTCCGGTAGGGAATCCTCGAGAAGTTCGACCGTGTAGTCGGCTCGAGCGGGCACGGCGACCACCACCACTCCGTCCTCGCCGGTGACGCCGCGACCGACCTCGGTGCCGTTCGCGTCGAGAACGACCACTTCGACGCCGGCGACCGGTTGATTGTCGACCTTTCCGGACTCGTCGCGGTTCTGTTCCTTGACCTGGATGCGGATCGCCACGTCCTCGGCCGAAGCCACCGACGTCGACAGGCCGATGCCCGCCAGCAGGATTCCCACCGCCAGAAGAAGTTGCGCCGACCAGCGGCTAGCCGACCCGATCACCGACACCACCGAGCCGAGCGACAACCTCGCAGTTCGGCGAGAATTTCGACTGTGACGTACTCAGCTGCGACGAACACGGATGGTTGACTCCCCGACATCCGCGCCGGGCGGACCACGGAATGATAGTCCAAGAGGCGTGACGGCCGAAACGGAGTCGCCCCGGCGAGGATCGGCGTCGGCGCTCATCGTCCTCGGCGCATCGCTCTTCGGCACGACGGGCACGGCCGTGGCACGAGTTCCGGGAGGAGCCGATCCGTTGACGACGGGCTCACTCCGCCTTCTGTTCGGCGGAGCCATTCTCGCTCTCATGGCGGCCCGGCGCCTTCATTCTCTGTCCGCGGTCACGACGCCAGTGGCGATCGGCGCCGTCTTGGTGTCGGTGTACCAGTTGGCGTTCTTCTGGGCAGTTGTCGACACGGGAGTCGCCGTGTCGACGCTCACGACCATCGGCGCGAGCCCTCTGGTCAGTCGATTCATCGGAATCGTCCGGAGGCGTCCCGCTCCGCCCGGTCGATGGCTTCTCAGCGCGGCCATTCTCCTCGTCGGACTTCTGACCCTCGTTCTCGGCGGCTACGAGGACGTGCAATTGCGCCCGGTCGGAATCGCCGCCGCCGCTTTCGCCGGCGCCGCCTTCGCGGGCTACACCGAGTGTGCGGCAGTCGCCATCGAACGCCATGCCCACCCGGATGCCGTTCTGGCCGCTTTCTTCCTCGGTGCCGGACTGATCACCAGCCCAGTTCTTCTCGTCCGTCCTCTGGACGTCCTCGATTCGGCGACCGGTCTCCTGGTTCTCCTTCATCTCGCAGTGGTCACACTGGCCCTTGCGTACGTTGCCTTCGGACGTGGCCTTCGCCATGTTCCTCCGACTTCGGCCACGATGCTCACCATGGCCGAACCACTCGTTGCGACTGCGCTGGCGGTCGCCCTGCTCGGGGAGAAATTCTCGTCACTCGGCTGGTTCGGCGCAGTCATCGTGATGATCGGACTCGTCATGGTGGCGACGGTCGATCGAGAAACGAGGACTACGGTTCGGACATGAGCGCTCGCATCGACACTCGCTTCACCCGTTTGCTCGACATCGACGTACCCATCGTTCAGGCGCCCATGGGATGGATCGCCAGGTCTCGTCTCGCTTCAGCGGTGAGCAACGCCGGAGGGCTGGGAATCATCGAGACGTCGTCAGGTGAACTGGACGTGATCCGAGACGAGATCGGCCGCATGAAAGAACTGACCGACCGTCCCTTCGGAGTGAACATCGCGCAATTGTTCGTGCGCGATCCCTCGATCGTCGATTTCGTGGTCGAGCAGGGTGTGCGCTTCGTGACGACGTCGGCCGGTGATCCACGTCAGTACACGTCGACGCTGAAGAGTGCCGGGCTGACCGTCTTTCACGTCGTTCCCACTCTCGCCGCAGCTTTGAAGGCTGTCGATGCCGGTGTCGACGGCCTGGTGGTGGAAGGAGGGGAAGGTGGCGGATTCAAGAATCCTCGTGACGTCTCCACGATGGTCCTGGTACCTCTCGTCGCGTCACGGGTCGACGTTCCGATCGTCGCCGCCGGAGGGATCTGCGACGGCGTTTCCATGGCCGCGGCTCTGGCTCTCGGAGCCGATGCAGTCCAGATGGGAACGAGAATGGTGTCGGCCGCCGAATCACCGGTGCACGACAACTGGAAGCAGGCCATCGTCGACGGTGCCGAGACGGACACGGTCTTTTTGAACAGGTTCTCTCGTCCGGGCCTGCGCGCCATCCGAACGGAGCGCACGAATCGTCTCGAACGGCAAGAGCACGTTCCACTCACCGAGATGAGCGGGGCGATGGATCTCTATTTCGGGGGCGACATGGAGGCGGCCATCGCCCTCACCGGACAGGTGATGGGTCGTATCGAGGCCGTCGAGACGGTCGCCGAGATCGTCGAGTCCACCGTTCGGGTCTACGAGGAGACCGTCGCCCGCCTGTCGGCGAGTGTCTGACCGCTGTCGCCGCTGTCGACACCACGATCGGCGAGCCGCCGCCATAGGGCCGTCAGGACGATCATGAAGGCCGTGGCGCCCGCGATGTGAACGGCGACCAAGGCAGCCGGAATTCCGTTGAAGTACTGCACGTAGCCGACGACCCCCTGCAGTACTCCGACGACCATGGTCAACTCGAGCAGACCGGAGATGTCGTGCCAGGTGGACACGGAACGACGGGCCAGGGCAATGGTGGTCAGAAGGAGTACGAGGGTCACGATCACGGAGATGCCGTGAAGTCGGGCCACCGAGGAGATGTCGAGGTCGAATCGCCGTGCGTTCTCGTCTCCGGCATGGGGTCCGGAACCGGTGACGATCGTTCCGGTGAGGATCGCGATCACGCCGGCGATCACCATCAGGCGACCCGTTCGGCGAGTCCGGGTGTCGACGGCTCCGACGGTGCTTCGGTCCCGGGACCTCATCACCAGGATCGTGGCGTTGGCGACGAGGATCATCGACAGCACGAAATGACCCTGATTGGCCAACGGATGAAGATCGGTCAGGACGACGATCCCTCCGAGGACCACCTGCCCGACGACCCCGACCACCAAACCCCAGGCCAGACGCACGAGATCGACACGGTACGGACGGCGACGTCGGGCGGCGAGTACGGCGAGGATCACCCCGGCAGCGACCAATCCGGTGAACAGGCGATTGACCTGCTCGATCGCACCGTGCCCCGTCGAGACGTCGATGAAGCGCTCCTCGTTGCAGCGAGGCCAGTCCTCGCAACCGAGTCCCGAACCGGTGAGTCGAACCGCCGCGCCGGTCACCACGATGACGCACAGAAGAACCAGTGCACCCGTGGCGATCTTGGTGTAACGCTGGGGAGACACAGTCCAGGACCGCACGCCCCGACACTAGGTGAAGGGATCAGATCTTCGACGATCGTCGCTTCGACGATTACCGTCGAATCATGCTGACGAGCTTCGACGACTACCCGATACACCCTGGAAGCCAGCCGATCGCCCTGACGGGTACCAGTGACGCGAATCACTACGACCGTTACTTCTTCAACGGCTATCGACGCGACGCGTCGCTCTACTTCGGAGTGGCCCTCGGCTTGTATCCCAATCGCCACGTTGTGGACGCGTCCTTTTCGGTGGTCGTCGACGGCGCCGAGCAGATCTCACTGCACGCTTCCGGTCGCGCTCCGACCGATCGGGCGGACGCCAATCGCGTGGGCCCGATCGACGTTCGGATCGTCGAGCCGATGCGACGTCATCGGATCGTCGTCGACGCTCCCGAGCACGACATCCGCGCCGATCTGACGTTCGTCGCCCGCAGCTCGCCGGTGCAGGAGCCCCATTTCGCCATGCGGGCCGGACAGAGGATCGTGTTCGACTACACGCGTCTCACGCAGTTCGGCCATTGGGAGGGATGGATCGAAGTGAGCGGATCACGTCACGAGATCTCGCTCGACACGTCGTGGGGTTCGCGCGACCGATCGTGGGGGGTCCGACCCATCGGCACACCGTCGGATCTCGGGGCACCCACCGGCGATCGACAGTTCTTCTGGCTCTGGGCTCCCGTCAACTTCGAGAACTATGCGTTCCATTTCGACGTCAACGAATTCGCCGACGGAAGACGCTGGCACGAGACCGGCTTCGTCCTCCCGGACGGTTTCGACGAGGTGAGCGAATGCGACACCGTCGACTACTCGATCAGCTGGCGACCCGGAACTCGCTGGGCCCGAACGTTCGAGATGGCGCTGACCACCCGAGCCGGTTCGCGGCACGAGATCTCCTTCGAGCCCCTGTACGAATTCCAGATGCTCGGCATCGGCTACGGGCACCCCGAATGGACGCACGGGGCGTGGAAGGGCGAATCGGCGGTGGCTTCCGAACGATGGTCGCTCCCCGTTCCCGATCCGTGCTCCCCCCACCATCTGCACGTCCAGACCGTGTGCCGCGTCAGGCATCGCGACGAGGTCGGTCTCGGAATCCTCGAGCAGATGATCATCGGTGAGCACCGTCCGACCGGTCTCACCGGGATCATCGATCCCGCCTCGTGAGGAGCGACATTTCGTCGTGAACACACGACGACACGACTCACGTGTGGCGGATGGTCATTCCACCGTCCACGACGAGGGTCGAGCCGTTCGTGAAGCTCGCCGCCGGCAGACAGAGAGACAAGGTCATGTGGGCGACCTCCTCCGGATCTCCGTAGCGCCGAAGCGGCACCTTGCGTCGGGCGTAGGCCTCTTTGGCTTCCTCGGGAATTCCCGCTGTCATCCCGGTGTCGATCGGTCCGGGGCAAATGCAGTTGACCGTGATTCCGTGGCGCCCCAGTTCGACCGCCATCGATCGTGTGAGTCCCGTGACCCCGGCCTTGGAAGCCGAATAGGCGGCGAGACCTGCCGTGGCCACGATCGACTCGGTGGAGGCGATGTTGACGATTCGACCGAAACCGCGCGCCTTCATGATCGGAGCGACGAGACGCGCCAGGTTCACGTAGGCAGTGAGATTGACGTCGAGAGTTCGTTGCCAGGCCGCTTCGAAGCTCTCGTCCTGGAACAACGACGTCACGACCGACACCCCCGCGTTGTTGACCAGGCAGTCGATCACTCCCCAACGTCCGACGACCTCATCGACGAGATCGACGACCGCCGCGCGATCGGTGACGTCGAGCCCTCCACCCTGGACTCGGTCGGATCCGTGAACGTCCGCGATGCTCTCCACGACATCGATCACGGCATCGTCGTTCCGATCGACGACGACCACTCGTGCACCTTCGTCGGCGAACAGTTGAGCAGTGGCCCGGCCCATACCGCTGGCAGCTCCCGTGACGACGACGACCCGATCGGACACCGAACGGTCGAGACGGGTCAGACGTTTCGTCATCGGCTCCACGTCTCTCGGCCGCCCATTCCATACGAGCGGAGAATGGTCGCCCTCGTCGGATCGATCACGAGAAAGACGTGCGTGTCGGCCTCCGGACCTCCCGGTTCGAAAGCGGCGAGGTCGTAACCCATGCGATTCCACAAGCCGCGTCGCCCTTCGGTGTCGTCGACGATCGACACCGATCCCCAGACGATGCAACTGTCCCAACCGGAGCTGTCACCCACCGAGAAATGAACTGTGGCTCTCGGGTTCTGCCGGACATTGCGAACCTTGCGACTCGCCGTCAGGACGAATGCGACGACGCGTTCGTCGACCCAATTCACGACCACCGGAGCCACGTGGGGCTCGCCGTCCTGGCCGGTGGTCCCCACGTATGCGATCGGACCGAAGCGACGGCTCTCCGTGACCACGTCGGACAACGAGAGCGGAGACGATTGGGTCATGGCCTCACCTCGTAAAAGGCGTTCACCGAATGATCGATGTCGAGCCGGCGAAACCGGGTGAAACCGGCATCGGCGGCCATCGAACGGGCTGTCGACTCGGGCAGTCCCAGCGTTCCGAGTCCGGCACCTCCTTCGACCGACATGGCCGACGACATACACGACATCACGGAAATGCCGTACATGAGCGAGGCCATGGGGTTCTGGGACGCGTTCTCCTCGTAGGTGTCGAGAGCCTTGATGTCGACCAGCAACCAGACTCCATCGGGTTTGAGTGACCGACGAATGGCCGACATCATCTCGGCCGGATGCGTCATGTCGTGGATGCAGTCGAAAGCGGTCACCAGGTCGAGAGACTCGTCGTCCGGCAAAGGATCGCGCCGCGGATCGGCGAACCGCACGTTGTGCGTACCGGCCTCCTCCTTCTTGTGGCCGGCCCGCTCGAGGGCGTACCGGGAGATGTCGTAACCGACGATCAGCGAATTCGGAAAGCGTCGACCCATCAGTACGGCCGCGCCGCCGGCGCCGCAACCGATGTCGGCCACTGAAGCTCCGGCGTCCAATCGCTCGACGACGCCGTCGAGCGCCGGCAGTACCGTCGGAAGAAGGTGCGCGTTGCTCCATGGCTCGAAACTTCTCTCGATCCCGACTGCACCCTCGGGGCCATGACTGTCGTAGTCGCGTCCGATCCCGGTGCGGAACGACTCGGGCAGGTGACGCAGACTCTCCATCGTCTGAGGAAGGCGATGGAACATCCCCATTCCGAAGGCCGGATTCTCCTCGTCGGCGAGAACGATTCGACCTTCAGGCGAGAGCGAGAGCAACTCGGTGCCGTCGTCGCCTCGATGATGCTGAACGATCTTGGCCGCGGCTTGATTGTGAGCCCATTCCTGAACCCATCGGGGGTGCAGTTCGAGAGTGCTTGCCAACGCCTGGATCGACATCGGCTCGGGCGATGCGGCCAAGGTGCGATACAGGCCGAGACGATCACCGAGATGGATCATCCCCGACGTGACGGCTCCCTCGAGCTTCGTGAAGACGAGGAAACTGAAGAGTTTCACCGCCATGGGATCGATGTCGTCGCTCATGCCACCTCTCACTTCTCGCCGGCTTCGATTCGGCCGGGTTCGCTCTCTGTCATGATTCTCACAGACCTCAGAAGGTTCGATCGCCACGATCGAGATGCTCGACATCGCTGAGTTTGACGAGACCGAAAGTGTGACCGTCTCCTATCTCATAGGAGGTCAGGCGACTGATCGAGGCGTGACCGAGAACGAAACGCTCCCACTCCCAAGGTGTCGTGACCAGACCGAGGAGGTGGCCGATCAGGACACTGTTGGTGCCGGCATGGGCCACCAGCAGCAAGCGACGCGCCGATTCGTTCATCGTCCAGACGGGAAGGCTGTGGGGTACGGGCCGAACACCGCGTTCCTCGAAGAAGAGTGCGGCATTCGTGTGAATACGGTCGACGAAATCGCGCACCCGCTCTCCACCGTCGAGCCCCTCCCACCGGCCTTCGGCCGGACGCCGACGCTCCTCGGCGTAGGCGGCGTCGGCCCGCTCACGTGGAGTTCCGTGCCAGAGCGGATTACGGATCTCCTCCAGCCAGTCCTGGGTGATCGACGCCAGCGAGAGCCCTCGTTCTTCGGCCAAGGGGCGTACGGTCTGCTGGGCTCGCAACAACGGGGAGACCCAGATCTCGTCGAAGTGCTCGTCCCGAAGAGCCTCGGCGACGCGATCGGCTTGGCGTCGTCCCCGATCGGTGAGGGGCGGGTTGTCGACGTTCAGATCGTCGCGCACCCACTCGGGTTCGCCGTGCCGGACGAGAACGATCTCCACCCCGACATCTTGGCTCACCGAAGTCCGAATCGAGCATTCGTCGATCCGCCGTGTCAGCCCTCCGGACTCTCGGTCTCCTGAGCCGAGGTCCGCAACCAGTCGTCGTACATCTTGCAATAGACGCCTCGCCGCCCGAGCAAGTCGACGTGCGATCCGTCCTCCACCAACCGCCCCTTGTCGAGCACCAGAATTCGATCGGCTCGAGCCGCCGTGGACAGGCGATGCGCGATCGCGATCGTGGTTCGACCTTCCGACATACGTTCCAGGATGCGACCGATTCGGACCTCGGTCAAAGCGTCGACCGACGAGGTCGCCTCGTCGAGAACGAGAACCGAACTGGGAACCAACGACGCTCGAATCAGCGCCACGAGTTGCCGCTCGCCCGCTGACAGGTTGCCGCCTCGTTGGCCGACCTCGGTCTCCAGACCGGCCGGCAACGAGTCGATCCAATCCCCCAGTTCGAGTTCGACGATCTTGTGTCGGAGGTCGACGTCACTGAGATCCGGGTCGGCGAATCGGAGATTCTCGGCGATGGTGTCGTCGAACAAGAACGGTTCCTGTGGAACGACGACCAGACGGCGTCGAAGATCCTCGTTCGAAATGCGGGTCAGCGGAACGCCGTTGAGCGTCACCGAGCCACTCGTCGGATCGACGAAGCGGGCCAAGAGTCGTCCGAGGGTCGTCTTGCCCGATCCGGTCTCGCCCACGACGGCGACTCGTGTGCCGGGCCGAATCGAGGCGCTCACGTCGAAGAGAACGGGTTCGAGACGCCCGTCGGAGTCCCCCTCGCGGGGACGGTACGAGAAGGAGACAGCATCGAGGTCGACGGTGATCGGCCCGACCGGAACGGTCAGGGGGTGAGGATCGACGGGAGGCCCGACGGGTATCGCCAGGATTCCGAGCACTCGACGGAGACCGGCGACGGCGGTCTGCGTCTGATCGAGAACCTCGGTCATCTCGGCGATCGGCTCCAGGAATCGATAAGTGAGGAAGACGAAACCGATCACCGCACCCGCCGTGAGACTCGATCCCGGTCCTCTCCACACTCCGAGGGCGATCACCGCCGACACTGCAATGGTTCCGAATACTTCCCCGGACGGAAAGAGGAAGGCGCCGATCAGGCTGGCGCGGGTCTGAGCTCGGGCTCGATCCTCGGCCAATTCCACGGTCCGCGCGGCATAGACGTCGCCGACTCGATACGCGGTCAGGGTCTCGGCTCCGTTGATGATCTCGGCCGATGAGCCGAGCATGGCGCCGTTCGTCTCTCGCACACGGTCGTAAGCGGCCACCAGATGCGCTTGTACGCGACGCAGGACGACGAAGAGTGGTGCCGACACTGCGATGACGACGAGAGCGAGAATCCAGTCGTAGGCCAACATGACGAGGCTGACGATCAGCATGAGCGCACCGTTCAGAAGGAATGCGAGACCTCCCCACGAGAAGAACTGCGAGAGGGTCTCCACGTCCGACGTCACCCGGGCGACCAGTGCCCCTCGCTTTTCGTCGTTGTGGTCCTCGACGCTGATGCGATGAACGTGCTGGAAGAGCCGACTTCGGAGGCCGAAGAGAGCTTCTTCGCTGCTGCGACCGAGTCGAAGAACGGCGGTTCGTTGAGCGACTCCGGCAATCAGAAGTGAGACGAATCCGATGGAGCACAGCGTTCCGATGACGCCGACGTCGACCGTCGTCCGACCGTCGATTCGGGAGAAGCCGCGGTCGATGGCCTGTTGTAGGAGGATCGGTACGACGACTCGTCCCGCCGCACCCACGAGAGCGAGGACGATCGTCAGGCCGAGACCTCGACGCAACGAAGGCGCGACGCGAACGCCGGCCCCGATCGTCGCGATCGCACCCTTGTCGGTGGACGCGACCCGTGGTGGAGTGTGGCCAATCGAGTCGCTCATGTCGCCACCCTCATTCCGGAACCTCGGTGTCGGAAGAAGAGCGGTCGGATTCGTACGCCATCACGAGACGGCGATAGGCCGGCACGTCACGGAAGAGTTCACCATGGCGACCGGACGCGGTCACGTGACCGTTCTCGAGGAAGACCACCAGATCGGCGCGCCCGAGAAGCGTCGGTCGACTGGCGACGGCGACGACAGTCAGACCGGCACAATCACGTTCGATGTTGGTCAGAACCTGCGATTCGGTGGTGGGGTCGAGAGCACTCGTGACGTCGTCGAGGAAGATCACGTCGGGTTCACCAGCCAGCGCTCGCGCCAGTGCGATTCGTTGACGTTGGCCGCCCGACAATCCGACACCGCGCTCTCCGATCACCGTGTCGACTCCGAACGGGAGATCGTGCACGAACGACGCCTCGGAGATGCGGAGGGCACGCGTCACCGCTTCGGCCGAGAGATCCCGCCCGAAGCGCACGTTCTCGGCCACCGATCCGCTCAGAAGAAACGGCTCCTGGAAGACCAACACCGGATTCACGAAAGGCGAACGCACGCGACCGGACTGGAGAGGAACATGACCGGCAAGAGCTTCCACGAGAGTCGTCTTACCGGAACCGGTACCGCCGACGATCACGGTCGTCGTGCCGCGTCGGAGTCGCAACGACACGTCCACGACGACCGGTCGAAGCGGTTCATGACTCACCGTGACGTGAACGGCCTCGAAGTCTTCGCCAGCGGTGATCGCCGCCCGAGGATCCGCTTCGAGTGGCTGGTCCACGAGGGATCGCACACGTGAGTATCCGGCCTGAGAACGCGGAAATTCCGACAGCGCGTATCCGATGATCCGCAACGGGAAGACCAAGAGGGTGAACAGGTACACGAAGGAAGTCAGTTCGCCCAGGGTCAGATGACCGTCTCGAACTCTGATGCTGCCGAGTAGGACGATGCCCACGTTCGTCGCGTTGGGGATCACGTCGAGGAGAGTCTCGAATGCCGATCGCAGACGAATCGCCTGGATTCGGGCACCGCGAACCCGTGATGCGATCCCAGCCAGACGCTCGGTCTCCCGAACTTCGGCGCCGAACGCCTTCACGACGGTCACTCCTTCGAAACTTTCGTGAGCGGCAGCCGACAGATCACCGAGTTCGTTCTGGGCCAGGTCGTACCAGCGGTCGACTCGTCTCTGATAGCTCACGTTCAGCAGGATCAACAAGGGAAAGACAGCTGCGGCGACGGCGCCGAGCCATGCATCGACCGAGATCATCCCGATCGCGGCGATGACCATCATGAAGATCACCGAACTCGCGAAGGGCATCGGCGCCATGACGGACACCGCCGCCTCCACGTCGACACCGACTCGAGTGCTGAGGTCGCCAGTCGATTGACGGCGGTGCCAGGACACCGGCTGGGTGACGACCGAGTCGAGCACCTCTTCGCTCAGATCCCGAGCTGTTCCCCACTGAGCCTTGCCGGCCCAGGTCCGCCGCACCACGACACCGACCGCACGAATCAAGGCCAGCAGTATCAGTACGGCAGTGCCGGCGAGAAGACCGGCACCGTCGATTCGTCCTTGTTCGAACCGCACCACCACGATCTCGTCGACCAACCACTGCACGACCCACGATGCGGCCACGGTGCAGAAGGCGAACACCGCGGCTCCGGCAACGGCCATCGAGAAAGCCCGGGGTCGATACGAGACCAGAGTGATCAACAGACGAACCGCGCGTCGTAGACGACCCTTCTCCTCGGTTCGAAGCACGCTGGAATTCCTAGCAGTCGCACCCGTAGGTAACCTCGCCATATGCATTCCGCTCTGCTCGCCAACGTCACCGAGTCCGACTTCTCCGTCCACCAGTTGAACGGCGGATTGCTGCTCCTTCGACTCTGTCTCGGACTCTTCCTCGCCTACCACGGCTACAACAAGATCTTCGGCGGCGGCGGACTGGCTGGCACCGCCGGTTGGTTCGGCAGCATCGGAATGAAGTGGCCGACCTGGCAGGCTCGCCTGGCCGCGTCGACCGAGATCGGAGCCGGCCTCCTGCTGGCGGCCGGCTTCCTGACCCCGTTGGCCTCGGCCGGAATGATCGGCATCATGCTCGTCGCCATCGTCGTGGCGCACGCCAAGGTGGGATTCTTCGTCTTCTTGCCCAATCAGGGTTGGGAATACTGCGCGACGATCGCCATCGGTGCTCTCGCCGTGGCCATCGTCGGTCCCGGCCAGTGGTCGCTCGACGAGGCGTTCGGCCTGGCGTTCAACGGTTGGTCCGGGTTCCTGATCGCTGCGATCGTCGGCGTCGGAGGTGCCGCCCTGCAGCTCGGAACGAGCTATCGACCGAAGTCATGAAAGGTCTCGTTCGACCCGTTCTCGTGATCATCAGCGTTTCCATCGCCGCCTTCTGGATCTGGGCCCTCTTCTTCCCGCCCAAGGATTCGGTGGCGAAATTGCAGGACACGAACTGGGCGGAAAGAGCGGAACAGATCTGTCGCGACGCCAACTTGGCTCGCAACGAACTCGCCGACACCCGTCGCATCGACGACGTCGGACCGGGAGCTCTGAGCGAGAGAGCCGATCTCGTCGATCGCGCCACCGACATCGTCGAGCGAATGATCGACGACCTGACCGCCGTACGGCCGACCGGCCCCGACGACGAAGCGCTCGTCACCCGATGGGTCGGCTACTACCGAACATTGATCGTCGATCGACGTGATTACACCGCCGTCCTTCGGTCCGGTGAAAATCCGCCTTTTCCCGAGGCCATGATCGAGGGCGCTCCGGTGTCGGAGTACATCAACGATTTCACCGTGGCCAACCGGATGAAGGCCTGTTCGACCCCCGCCGATCTCGCGTCCTGACGTCAGACTGCCGGGTCGACCGACA
This sequence comes from uncultured Bifidobacterium sp., assembly GCA_964614655.1. Lineage (GTDB taxonomy): Bacteria > Actinomycetota > Acidimicrobiia > Acidimicrobiales > Ilumatobacteraceae > Casp-actino8. The sequence continues at coordinate 40,681 of CAZTPF010000011.1, read as the reverse complement.
CCCACCGACCTGCTTCGAAGCGACGAACGACCCGAGCCGGAGCGCCGACTGCCACCGAGAAGGACGGAATCGGACCGGACACGACACTGTTGGCTCCGATGACGACGTGCTCACCGATGTCGGCCCCCGGAAGGATCACCGACCCGAATCCGATCCAGGAACCCGAACCGATGCGAACCGGCTTCTCGGGCATCGATTGCCGGCTGATGGGCGTGTCGACGTCGCGGTAGTCGTGGTTCTGATCGGTGATGTACACGTGATGACCGGTCCATACGTCGTCCCCGATCTCGATCGAAAAATGCCCGACGATGCCGCTGCCCTTCCCGATCAGACAACGGTCCCCGATCACCACCACGCGGTCGGTGAGGCACTTCTGACCGGGGACCATGCCAGCCGACAACGAGCAATCGGGTCCGATCATCGTGTCGCGTCCGATGTGCACGTACCTTTCGTTGAAGATCGTCGACCAGGGGAAGCACACGATGCTTCCTTCGCCGAAACTGCCGAAGGCCCGTCCCCGTCGACCGTGAGGACCGATCGCCCCCCAGCGTCGAAAACGCTCGTGGAACGCGAGAACGACCGGGTGCATCAAACGGTCGAGCAGTTTGCCGAGACGCGAACGTCGTGGTGCGGAAAAAGCGGACCCCGTCTCTCGATCCATCGACACCTGGGCGAGGCTAGCGAAGGCTGTGGACGACCCTCCGTGAGCCGAATGACAATATGGCGCCATGACGTCCGACCATCCCCTCGGTTCACTGACCGACGTCGACGGGCTTCGTGTCGGCCATCACCATCGCGTGTCGTCGACGTGGCGAACGGGAACCACGGTGGTTCTCACTCCCCCGGGTACTCGGGGCGGAGTGTCGGTTCGCGGAGCCGCCCCCGGGACACGAGAGACCGATCTGCTCGGTCCCGACACCTTGGTCTCCTTCGTCGATGCGATCTGTCTGACGGGAGGAAGCGCATTCGGACTGGACGCAGCCGGCGGAGTCATGGATCACCTCGTCGGTCGACGTCGCGGTTTTCCGGTTGGTGACTGGGTCGTTCCGATCGTTCCAGCGGCGGTGATCTTCGACCTGGGTCGCGCCGGACGGTTCGAGAATCGACCCGATGCCGAATTCGGACGGCGAGCCAGTCGCCGGGCGTCCAAGAACTTCGCCGTCGGTGCCGTTGGCGCCGGAGCGGGCGCCAAAGCAGGAGGCCTACAGGGTGGAATCGGGACGGCCAGCGTCCTCACCGACGAGGGTCACCGTGTCGCTGCGCTGGCCGTCGTGAACTCGGTCGGATTCGTCGTCGATCCCGAGACGGGAGTTCCGTGGCACCGGGGGCGTTGGTCGCTCCCCGACCCGTCGGCAGCCGGCGTTCGACGTGTTCGAGCGGCGATGACTGCGGCCCCGACCGGAAGCCTCAACACGACGATCGGCGTGGTGGCGACCGATGCCCCGCTCACGAAACCACAGTGCTCCAAGGTCGCCGACGTGGCGCATGACGGACTTGCTCGGGCCATTCGTCCGGCTCATTCCATGAACGACGGGGACTGCATCTTCGCTCTGGCGACCGGACACGAAGCCAATGTCCTCGACGTTCGATCCCTGAACAAGATCCTCACCGCAGCCGCCGAGGTCTTCGCCGAGGCCTGCACCGGAGCGATCCTGGCCGCCCGAAACCTCGGCGGTCCGCCTGCTTACCGAGACCTGGTGGCACCACGAAAGGGTTCTTCCCGACCCCGTTGAGGCCGAATTCACACCCGGCCGTCCGACCAGTGGTGCCGGACACGAGGCTTCTCGCTAGTTTCCACACGCACGCCATGCGAAAGGGGGTCATCGTGGCCGCTGGACATCCGTCACCCGAACGCCGAAAAGTCACCGTTCCCGATCTGGCTCGCTTTCGCCACGACGGGCGACCGATCGCCATGATCACGGCGTACGACGCCACCTTCGCCCGTCTCGTCGATCGAGCCGGAGTCGACATGATCCTCGTCGGCGATTCGGCCGCAACAGTCGTACAGGGAGAGAAGACCACCATCCCGGCGAGCTTGCCGGAGATGGAGTACCACGTTCGCTGCGTCGCTCGAGCCCACCCCCGAGCCCTGATCGTCGGGGATCTGCCGTTCGGCTCGTACCAAATCAGTCCTCAGCAAGCCATCGAATCCTCGATCGCCCTCGTCAAAGCCGGAGCAGAAGCGGTCAAACTCGAAGGTGGAGTCACGATGGCCGAGACGATCGCGGCGATCACACGGTGCGACATACCTGTCGTTGGCCACATCGGCCTCACTCCGCAGAGCTTCCATCGCATGGGCGGCCATCGGGTGCAGGGTCGCCAGGCCGGCCTCGAGGCGGGCGGCCGCGATCGCCTACTGCAAGACGCGGGAGCCGTCGAGGCCGCCGGTGCATGTGCGGTCGTCATCGAAGGAGTCCCGCACGATCTGGCCGCCGAGATCACGGCGAAATTGTCCATCCCGACCATCGGTATCGGCGCCGGGCCCGCCTGTTCGGGTCAGGTCCTCGTGCTTCACGACGTGCTCGGATTGACTGACTGTCGCTACCGATTCGCCAAGCAATACGCGGACGTGGCGTCCATCGTCGTGGACGCGACTCGTGCCTACGTCGACGAAGTTCGCGACGGATCGTGGCCCGATCTCGACCATTCGTTCAGCTAGACCTCCTTTCATGAAGGTCGTCGCCGACCCCCGGATCCTCGCCGCCTCGTCCCGGGATTCGCAGATGTCGGGCCATTCGGTCGGACTGGTTCCGACGATGGGAGCCCTTCATGCCGGACACCTCGCCTTGATCGAACAAGCCCGTTCCACATGCGATCAGGTGGTGGTGTCGATCTTCGTGAACCCGACTCAGTTCTCCGAGACAGCAGATTTCGAGAACTATCCGTCGAACGTCGAGAACGATCTCGTGATGTGCGAACGAGCCGGAGTCGACGTCGTGTACCTACCGGACACGGCGAGCATGTATCCCACCGGCTTCTCGACCACGATCACCGTCGATCACCTCACCTTGGCCTGGGAGGGTGCCGACCGTCCAGGGCACTTCGACGGCGTCGCAACCGTCGTCACCAAGCTTCTCGTCGCGTCGCGAGCCGATCGAGCCTTCTTCGGTCAGAAGGACTTCCAGCAATGTGCGGTGATCGCGCGACTGATCACCGATCTCGACCTACCGGTCGAGATGATCGTGTGTCCGACCGTTCGCGACGAGGACGGATTGGCGCTTTCCAGCCGAAATGCTCGCCTCACACCGGAGTCACGTGGACGCGCTCTCGCCATTCCACGTTCGCTCGTGCACGTGCAACAGCTCTTCGAATCGGGAGACCACTCCTCCGAGTCGTTGTGTCGCTCGTGCCGTGCGATCCTCCTCGAGAACGATCTGGACGTCCACTATTTCGAGATCGTCGATGCCGGCGACCTCACTCCGATCTCTCGCGCTCGTGCCGGAGCCGTGGCCATCGTCGCCGCCTCGTGCGACGGCGTTCGTCTTCTCGACAATCACGTCCTGACATGACCCGGTCACGTCTCGAAACGACGAACTGCAAGATCTTGTGGGACGAAGGTGTCGAAGCCCCCGAAATTCGGACACTGACAGGCCGTCAGAACGCCGACGTCGTGATCGTCGGCGCCGGCTTCTCCGGACTCTGGACGGCACATTGGCTGACGGAATTCTCCCCCGAAACCAAAGTCGCGGTCGTCGAAGCCGAACGCGTCGGACACGGCGCGAGTGGACGCAACGGGGGCTGGCTGTCGGCCTTGCTTCCGGTCTCGCTCACCGAACTCTCTCGCACCCTTGGCACGGAAAGGACCGTCGACCTTCAGTCGATCATGTTCTCGGCCGTAGGTGAAGTCGTCGAATTCTGCCGACGACACCAAGTGGAGGCCGACGTCTCGCACGCCGGCTCGATTTCCTTGATCCGCAACCGGGCCCAAGAGATCCGAGCGCACTCCGAAGTCGAGGACTATCGACGCTTCGGCTTCGATTCGCATGTTCGTTTCCTCGATCGAAGGCGCACTTCGGAGCACGTTCTGGTCGACCACGAAAGCCTGTACCGACCCGACTGCGCCGCCGTTCACCCGCGCCGCCTGATGGAGGGACTGGCGACCATCGTTCGCTCCCGGGGGGTCGACGTGTACGAAGGTTCCCGAGTCGAGTCGCTACGACCCGGGGTGGTGGACACTCGTCGCGGTTCCATCGTCGCACCCGCCGTGATCGACGCACGTGAGGCCTACGGGTCGAGAACCTCTCGACGATCGCTGGTTCCGATCCACTCGTCGATGATCGCGACCCGACCTCTGCCGCAGTCGATCTGGGATCGGATCGGACTCGCGAAGCGCGAGACACTCTCCGATCATCGACGCCAGATCGTCTACGCGCAACGAACCGCTGACGATCGACTGGCGTTCGGAGGACGAGGAGTGAGGTACGCCTTCGGGTCACGAATACGCAACGGCGCCGACTTCGACGACCGGGTTCATCGTCAACTCGTCGAGTCGATGGTCGAGCTCTTCCCGGTCCTCGAAGACGTCGACGTCACCCACCGTTGGGGAGGACCGCTCGGTGTCCCACGTGATTGGACGTGGACGGTCAATTTCGATCGTCCGACTGGACTCGGCCGTCTGGGTGGATACGTCGGAGACGGCGTGACGTCGACCTACGTGGCCGGTCGGGCGATGGCTCGCCTCGTTCTCGACGGAACCGACACGCTCCCCCTCGTCGGACACCGGTCTCGCCGTTGGGAACCCGAACCGCTCCGCTGGATCGGAATCAACGCCATGAACGTCCTGGCGGCCAGCGCCGATCGAACGGAACGATCGGGCCGTTCTGGAGGGCCGGCGTCTCGTCTCCTCGACCGAGTACTCGGCTGAGGTCCGGGCTCACTCGTCGGCCGTCAGCGTCTCTGGCTCGGATCCCGATGTCTGGCCAGATACCGCACGGAGAAGACTCCGTCTCCGGAAAGGATCCCTCCTCGTCCGAACAGGCGACCGGACTGCCAATTCGACAGTCCGAGTTCCGGACGTCCCAGTGCGTACTGACCGTCGACCCAACGCGTGAATCCGTCACCGACGAAGGGAGCCTCCGCTCGTCGATACACGCTTTCGAGTTCGTCGCGATCGCAGGTGACCACGGCCAGCACGAACCTCGGGCTGAATCGATTGAACAGACGAACGGTTTCACTCGAGTCGGTGACCGCGACCAACGAAACCTCCGGTCGCTCGTCCCACTCCCACTCGGTGGCAAGGAAATCGTCGTCGTCGTGAAGCACTGCATCGACCGGCGAGCCGTCATCGCTCCAGAGCGAGGCCTCGGCACGACGAATGTGCACGATTGCCCTGACTCCTCGACGTTCGGCCGCTGACGCGACGCCCGCAATCACGGCGGCCTGCTCGTGACGGGCCGACTTCGGCACTGCGACCACGTTGACGGTGTTGCACACCTTCCGATCGAGAGAAGCGTCGACGATCTGACGGATCGAATCGAGCCCGAATCCGGTCGCAACGTGCATCCACGCCCCACCCGTCCCGTGAAGACTCACCGGAACCCCCGATTGACGGGCGACCGCCCCCAGCTGGGCCACTGCTTCGCCGCTTCCTCGGGCGACGGCGAGCGCGAGGCGGCGGTCGGAGAACAAGGCGTGCCCGGCCGATCTCTCGGGGGCGTCGACGAGGGTCACGCTTTCTACCGGTAATCCGGTCGTCTCACAGGCCGGTCGAACTACAAGGTCCATGAGAGCGCGCGCGGTTCCGAGCGCGTCGCTTCCGATACGGAACACCACAGAATTCCCGCTCTTCAGAACTCCAGTGGCATCGGCGAAGACGTTCGGGCGTCCTTCGAACACGAACCCGATCACCCCGAGGGGACTCTTGCGTTCTTCGACTGTCCACGAATCGTGAACGACTTCTGCTGACGATCCAGCGAAGGGATCGGGTAGATCACGCCACATGAGCAGCGCTTCGATCATGTCGGAACGCATTTTGTCGGTGAGCTCGAGACGGCCGATCGCCTTCCCTCGGAGCCGCGCGTCGTCGACGTCGACTGCGTTCGCGGAGCGAATCGCTTCGAAGATTTCGTCGTCGGACAGAAGACGGGCGAATTCGGCGTAGAAACCGTCGACGATCTCGGGTGGTGTGGTTGCGAGACGTTCGAAGCCGGACACCGCCGTCGACACCGCAGCGTCCACCACTCGAGCCACTGAGGCTTCGATCCGGATCAACTCACCGGTCTCCTGGACGACGACCAGACGATCGCCGTCGACGAAGGCCTCGGCCAATTCGGCGCCGACCTCGACGAACTTGTCGCCACCGTACGGAATCAACTGCCCAGCGGCGAGCGAGGACAATCGACCACGAACTCGTGGATGCTCGACATCGGACACGCCCATTAGCGTAGGCCGTCACGAGCGACGAATCGAAGGTGCCATGAAAACCGACAACGCCGATCTCTACTTCCGTCAACTTCTGTCCGGCCACGATTTCGCCGTCGGCGATCCTCTGGCCGGCCAGATGGTGAACTTCGTCTACGCGATCGGCGATCGCTCGACGGGAGACTGTCTACTCGTCGATCCCGCTTATGCAGTCGACGATCTGCTCGACATCCTCGACGACGACGGAATGCGCCTCACGGGCGTCCTCGCCACCCACTACCACCCTGACCACATCGGTGGTCAGATGATGGGCTACCGAATCGACGGCATCGCCCGTCTGCTCGAACGGGTCGACGTACCGATCCACGTCAACCGCCACGAGGCACCCTGGGTCGAGCGTACGTCCGGAGTCGGGGCCGACTCTCTCGTCCTCCACGACGGTGGTGACGTCGTGTCCGCCGGCCACGTCGAGATCGAATGCCTCCACACGCCCGGCCACACGCCGGGCAGTCAATGCTTCTGCGTCCGCGGAGCCCTGGTGTCGGGGGACACCCTGTTCCTCGACGGTTGCGGGCGAACCGATCTTCCCGGAAGCGATCCGGAGGCGATGTTCGACAGCTTGCGACTTCTCGATTCACTCCCTGACGACACCATCGTCTTCCCGGGTCACCGCTATTCGCCGGCTCCGGCCGAACCTCTCGTCGACGTTCGCCGACACAATTTCGTGCTGAAGCCCACCGACAAGTCCCAGTGGCTGTCGATCTTCAGCGCATAGCGGTCACGACAACGCCGCCGACGCCAGAGCCGAAAGTCCGGCGAGAGCGAGGAGGCCGAGGACGACTCGCCGGGCTCGTGTCTCGTCGATCAGTCGTCGCAACTTGAGTCCGAGGGCGACTCCGCAACCAAGGATCGGAAGAGTGGTGCCCGAAAGCACGACCTGACGAAGTTCGAGATCCCCGGTGAAGGCGAAAGCGATCAGGGCCAGGACGTTGGCCACGGCGAACACCGTGTTGATGGTCGCCCGAAAAACCGCGATCGGTAGCCCTCGTGCCTGAAGAACGGCGACGAGAGGAGGGCCGTTGGTCGCGAGCGACGATGCCAGAGCCCCGGACACGATCCCGGCGATCCACTCGGGTCGCGTACTCGGGGATTTCAGACGGAAACCTCGCGCCAGAACCACCGTGGCGACGAGGACGCACATGCCGAGGACGATCGTGAGTGTTCGCTCGGCCACGAGAACGAAGACCGTCGATCCGATCGGAACACCGATCAACGTGCCGATCGTCAAACGGCCCGCCAGAGGGCGGTCGACGACTCGCCGGCCTTCGATCGATTGGGCCGAACTCGTGACCAGCCCGAGCCACACCGTGATGATGACGGCATCGTGGGTGTCGATCGCCGTCGCCATGAGCGGAACCCCGAGGAGCGCAAAACCGAATCCGGCCGTGTACTGAGCGGTGGCCGCGACGAGGACGGCCAAGGCGACGATGATCCATTCGCTCCAGCCACCGATCGACGCCACAGAGCGACTATGGCAGGCCGATCACGAGGTGGACGATTTGACAAAATGTAAACTCTTGGCATGCAGGAGGGGCTCCCGGTCGTCGACGGTCGTCGTCTTCTCGCACGTCTCGAGGAGCTGGCCCTCATCGGTCCGATCGAAGGTGGCGGATCGTGCCGTCTCGCTCTCACCGACGAGGATCGTCTCGGACGAGATCTGGTCGTCACCTGGATGAAAGACCTCGGCCTCACCGTCACCGTCGACGTGGTCGGCAACGTCACGGGCACCTGGGAGATCGGATCGGGTTCGCCGGTCATGACCGGCTCCCACATCGACACCGTCCGCACAGGAGGTCGTTACGACGGCAATCTCGGAGTGCTCGCCGGTCTCGAGGTCGTCGAGACGCTCATGCAGGCCGGAGTCCGACCCGGTCGTCCGATCGCCGTGACGATCTTCAGCAACGAAGAAGGGGCGCGTTTCCAACCCGACATGCTGGGGTCCCTCGTCTACGTCGGCGGACTCTCCGTCGAAGAAGCTCTGTCGACCCCGTCGATCGACGGACCCACCTTCGGCGACGAATTGCGCCGCATCGGCTACGAGGGATCGATCCCCTGTCCGGGTCCGGTACCGCACGCCTTCGTCGAACTCCACATCGAACAAGGACCGGTCCTCGAACGAGAGGGCATCCGCTTCGGGGCCGTGACCGGCGTCCAGGGAATTTCGTGGCGGGAGATCACCATCGAAGGCCAGAGCAACCATGCCGGTACCACCCCCATGTCGATGCGTCGCGACCCGGCACTCGTCGCGGCACGATTGACGGTGTTCCTTCGGGAGCTGGCCGATCGCATGGGCGGCGACCAGGTCTGCACGGTCGGAAGAATCGAGATCGTTCCGAACCTCATCAACGTCGTTCCCCGGTCGGCGACTCTCACCCTCGACGTTCGCAACACCGACGAGCATCTCTTGGCCTCGGCCGAGAACGAGATCGACGAATACCTTCGAACGATCGCCGACGACGAAGGTGTGTCGATCTCACGTCGGGTTCTGGCGCGGTTCGAGCCGGTCGAATTCGATCACGGTGTCGTCGACGTCGTCGAACGAGCCATCCGCCGTCGGGGTCACGAGGTGCGGCGCCTCCCTTCCGGTGCCGGGCACGACGCGCAGATGCTGGCTCGCGTCTGCCCGACGGCCATGATCTTCACGCCGTCGCACCTAGGGATCAGTCACAACCCAGCCGAACACACCGACGACGCCGACCTGGTGGAGGGAACCCAATTGCTTCTCGACGTGATGATGGAATTGATCGACGTCGATTTCCGGGCCGAGGCGGCCGACGATGCCGTCGGGAGTCGTTCATGAGTCGGATCTTCACACATACCCGTGAATCACGACGTTCGGTCGTGGTCGGCGCCGCCCAACTGGGCCCGATCCAACGAGATCATTCGCGCGCCGAGGTGGTCGACAGGTTGATCGCTCTGCTCCACCAGGGGCACGAGCGCGGTGTCCAACTCGTCGTCTATCCCGAGCTGGCGCTCACGACGTTCTTTCCTCGCTGGTTCGAGTCGGACATCTCGCGCGCCGACCATTGGTACGAGTCGTCGATGCCGAACGCCGATACCGCTCCCCTGTTCGCCGAAGCCGAACGCCTCGGTATCGGCTTCTGCCTCGGGTATGCCGAACTCACCGAACCCGATTCCGACGGGTCGAGACATCGCTTCAACACTCAGGTGTTGGTCGAACGTGACGGCTCGATCGTCGGGAAGTATCGAAAGGTTCACATACCTGGGCACGAGGCCAACGAACCCGACCGCCCGTTCCAACACGCCGAGCGCTACTACTTCGAACCGAGTGACGAGGGCTTCCCGGTCTGGCGTGCCTTCGACGGCATCGTTGGAATGATGATCTGCAACGATCGACGTTGGCCGGAGTCCTACCGTGAAATGGGCTTGCAAGGTGTCGAGCTCATCCTGTGCGGGTACAACACGCCGATCCACTACGTGCCCGATCCGAGTCAGGACGTGCTGCAGGGCTTCCACAATTCACTCGTCATGCAAGCAGGGGCCTATCAGAACGGAACTTGGGTGGTCGGTGTCGCCAAAGGTGGCGTCGAGGAGGGTGTCGATTCACTCGCCCAGTCGTGCATCATCGCGCCGAGTGGGCAGATCGTCGCGCAGACCGTCACGGCAGATGACGAACTGATCGTCGCCGAGTGCGACCTCGATTGGTGTGCTCGCTACAAAGAGACCTTGTTCGACTTCGATCGCTATCGCCGTCCCGAGGTCTACACCCGTCTCACGAGCCAGCGAGGAGTGATTCGACCATCATGACTTCGATCTCCGAAACCCGAGTGTCGCTGAACGTCAACGGTCGAAACGTGACCGTCGACCCGTCCCACCCCCACCTGCTCGCCGCTCTGCGCGAGGAACTCGACATCACATCGCCGAAGGACGGATGCTCTCCCTCTGGTCAATGCGGTTGTTGCACCGTGTTGATCGACGGCAAGCCTGTGGTCAGCTGCCAACAGCCTCTTCCCAAGGTCGCCGGCAAGAATGTGGTCACGCTCGAAGGCCTTCCCGACGAAGAGCGTGATCGCTACGCAACGGCTTTCGCCGCCTGCGGAGGATTGCAGTGCGGCTTCTGCATTCCTGGCATCGTCATGCGAGCGAAAGGTCAGATCGACAAGAAGGGATCGTCGCTCACTCGGGCCGACATGAGTCGCCATCTCGGCGCCAATCTGTGTCGTTGCACCGGGTACGTCAAAGTTCTCGACGCCATCGAGGCCGTGGCGCAGGGCAAGCCGGTCTCCCCCGTCGTTCCAGGCGGAATCGGCTCACGAGGCGTCAAGTACGAAGCGGAAGAATTGGCACTCGGTGACCGTGGATACGTCGACGATCTCCGAGTGCCGGGAATGCTCCACGCCGCTCTGCATCTCACCGCTCACGCGCGAGCCGACGTCGTCGGTATCGACACCTCCCGCGCCACCGCGGCCCCAGGTGTCGTGAGAGTTCTCACTGCCGCCGATGTCCCGGGTGAACTGAAGGTCGGTCTCATCCACAAGGACTGGCCGATCATGATCCCGGTCGGAGGTCGAACCAGCTATGCCGGCGACGTTCTGGCCGTCGTGATCGCCGACACGCGACTCTCGGCCCGTCGGGCCGCCGAGCTGGTCGACGTGGAGTATCGATCACTTCCTGTGGTCACCGACCCCGAGAAGGCATTGTCCGACGAGGACATCGCGGTCTGGGGCACCGACTCCAACACACTCAGCGTCAGCGCCTACGCGCGAGGTGACGTCGATTCCGCTTTCTCGACGTCGACTCACGTGGTGTCCGAGACCTTCGAGACCCAACGAATCGAGCACGCCTTCCTCGAACCCGAGAGCACTCTCGCCGTTCCCGAGGTCCGCGACGGGCGCCGCCACCTGCACGTGTATTCGGGCGGACAAGGTGTGTGGGACGACCGCAACGACATCGCCCGAGTTCTCGGACTCGACAACGATTGCGTCACCGTCGAACTGGTCACCAACGGTGGAGCCTTCGGCGGCAAAGAGGACATGAGCAACCAGGCGCATGCCGCACTGGCCGCGTGGATCCTCGACCGTCCCGTCAAATGCACGTTGTCACGCGAGGAGTCCTTCCTCATGCATGCGAAACGACATCCGATCCGCATGTCGTACGAGATCGGTTGTGACGACCAGGGGATTCTGACCGCACTGCGGGTCCGGGCCATCGGCGACAGTGGCGCCTACGCGAGTGTCGGCATGAAGGTTCTCGAGCGCATGGCCGGACACGCGTCTGGCCCGTATCACCTGCCGACGATCGACGTTCGGGCCACCGCTGTTCGTACCAACAACCCGGTGTGTGGAGCCTTCCGGGGATTCGGAGCCAACCAGGCCCAGTTCGCCATGGAGGGTGTCCTCGATCGACTCGCCGAGAAAGTGGGCATCAGCGGCTGGGAGATACGCAAACGAAATGTCATCAAACCGGGTCAGGTCTGGGGGCCGGGACAGATCATGGACGACGGTTGTCTCGGCGCCGAGCGTTGTCTCGACGAGATGAAACCGCATCACGATGCGGCTGTTGCATCCGGTCGAGCAGTTGGTGTCGGACTCGGGTTGAAGAACAGCGGTCTCGGCAACGGCTTCAAGGAGATCACTCGCGCCGTGGTCCGGTTCTGCAGTGACGGCACCGTGGAAGTTCGTCACGGATGGACCGAAATGGGGCAAGGCGTCAACACGGTCGCACTCCAGGTCGTCGTGCACGAACTGGATGTCGATCCGTCTCGTATTCGCGTCATCGTCGACACGACGCGTGAACTCGGGTTCGGCCAGACCACCGGCTCTCGGGGCACTCTCATGGGCGCCGGGGCGGTGAAAGCCGCGTGTGAGGCGGCGCGAGCCGCGAATTGTGCCCCTGATGTCGACCACGTCGGCGAGTACCGCGTGGACTGGACCAACAAGTTGGGCGAAGTCGAGAATCCCATCATTCACTCCACATTCGGATACGCGTGCCAATTGGTGGTGATGGATCCGACCGATGGGTCGATCGATCGGGTCGTGGCGGCACACGACGTCGGGCGCGCCGTCAACCCCACGCTCTGCGAGGGACAGATCGAAGGCAGCGTTCACATGGGACTCGGCTATGCGCTCTCCGAAGATTTCCCGTCCGATCCCGAAACAGGCTTTCCGTTGCCCACGACCCTGCGCGCCCTCGGAATCATCCGAGCCAAGGACATGCCTCCGGTCGAAGTGATCCTCGTCGAGTCACCCGAACCGTCGGCGCCGTACGGAATCAAGGGTGTCGGCGAGATCGGTCTCGTCCCGACGGCCGGTGCCGTGGCCGCGGCACTCCATCAAGTCGATGGCGCCTGGCGAAACAAGCTCCCTATGCGTCCGTCGAAGGACGAATCCGACTCATGACCGACACCACTCCCGGACTCGTCTGTGCTCATCACCACCTCTATTCGTCCTTGGCTCGCGGCATGCCCGCCCCACCCTCGACTCCTCGCGATTTCCGTTCCATCCTCGAATCGATCTGGTGGCGACTCGACATGGCCCTCGACCCCGAAGTTGTGTACTGGTCGGCCAAACTCGGTGCCGTCGAAGCACTCATGAGCGGCACGACGGGGATCGTCGATCATCACGAGAGTCCATCGGTAATCGACGGTGTTCTCGACCTCGTTCACGATGCGTGCTCCGAAGTCGGAGTGCGGGTCTCCTGCTCGTACGGAGTCACCGACCGGCACGGGGCCGACGGGGCTCGCCGCGGCCTGGCCGAGAACGAGCGCTACTTGAAAAGCGGGAAACCCGGACTGGTCGGCGTTCATGCGGCCTTCACGTGCTCCGACGACACCCTGGAGGCCGCCGCTGGGTTGGCTCGAGATCTCGGGGTCGGAGTGCACATTCACGTGGCTGAAGGCATCGACGATCGAGATGCTGGCCGACGCCTCGAATCACTCGCCCAGGACGATTGGCTGCTCGTTCACTGTGTCCATCTCGATCGCGACCTTCCGGGAACCATCGCTCACAATCCACGCAGCAACATGAACAACTCCGTCGGTTACGCCCGCCCGGCCGCGCGCTCCAATCGCATCGTTCTCGGCTCCGACGGAATCGGCGCCGACATGATGGAGGAATTCCGCCTCGCCTACGTGGCCCACCGAGCCGATGACATCACGGCCTCCCCCGACACGACTTGGAGTTGGCTGGCCAACGGGTACGCCTTTCTGCCCGAGTGCGCCGACGATCGAGTCCATTGGAACTACGACCACGTCGACTCGGCCTGGCACGTGGCGTTCACACCGGGCGTTCGCGCGACCACCGTGACCTCGTCGTCGGGCGAAGTCCTACTCGCCGACGGTCGCCCGACTCGCGTCGATCTCGACGAAGTTCGCCGCAAGGCGGCCGAAGCAGCCGAGCGAATGTTCACACGTCTCTGACCGATTCACCAACGAGGACCAGCCATGAACCAACCTGTCGCCCTGTATCTACAAGACGCCCACTCGATTCGTGAGGGTATCGATTTCGTGACTTATGCCGAGAGCAAAGGTTTCGACGCGGTGTGGCAGGCCGAGAGCCGCCTCGTACGAGAAGCGACGGTCCCGATGGCGGCCTTCGCCACCTCGACTTCCACGATCAAGGTCGGCAGCGGGGTCGTCGACTGTTGGAGCCGCAATCCGGCTCGATTGGCCGCCACTTTCTCCACACTCGACGATCTGGCACCGGGTCGGGTCATTCTCGGAATCGGTGCCTGGTGGGATCCCCTGGCTCAAAAGGTCGGCATCGAGAGGTCCAAGCCGATCCGGGTGATGCGCGAGATCGTCACCACTGTCCGTGCCTTGTTGAACAACGAGACCGTGACCTTCCACGGCGAATACGTCCATCTCGACGGCGTCGAGCTCGACTACGTGTACCAGGAACGTCGACCCAAGGACGTCCCCATCTACATCGGTGCGACCGGCATGCAGATGATGGAGTTGACCGGCGAGATCGCCGACGGTGCCGTCCTCAACTATCTGGTCTCACCCGAGTACAACGACCAGGCCATCGAGGCACTCTCACGTGGGGCGGCGAGAGTCGGACGGTCGATCGACGACATCGACCGTCCCCAACTGGTCGTTTGTTCGGTCCACGAGGACCGCGACACGGCGATCGACATGGCGCGCCTCATGGTCACCCAGTACCTCGGTCAACAGCCCCACATCATGAAGGCCTCGGGCGTTCCCCAGTCACTTCTCGATGCAGTCGGCGAGGTTCTCACCTGGCCGGCCACTCACGAACAGGTCGTCGCAGCGAGCAAACTGGTCCCCGACGAGATCGTCCACATGTTGACGGCCAGCGGCACTCCCGCGGAAGCCCGCGCCAAGGTCGCCCACTACATCGATCACGGCTGCACCTGCCCGATCCTGTATCCGCTCGGTGACGTGAAAGCGATGATCGACGCCTTCTCCGACTGGGACGGCCGTCCCTCATGAGCGTGCTGGCACCCCGAACCCTCGACCAGGCCATCGACATGATCCGTTCGGATCCGTCGTCGACCCTTCTCGCCGGAGGAACCGATCTCATGGTCGAGATCAACCTTCACGGCCGGCGGCCGTCGTCGGTGATCTCGCTGTCCAGAATCGATGAACTGAGGTCGTATCGCGTGGACGCCGACGTTGTGACCATCGGGGCCTCGGTGCCGTACGCCGACATGGAGCGCGGCGAGTTGGCCGAGGCTCTCCCGGCGCTCGCCCAAGCGGCTCGCACCGTAGGTTCACCCCAGATCAGGGCGGCCGGAACCCTCGGCGGGAACCTCGGCACTTCCTCACCGGCCGGCGACGGCTTACCGGTTCTGGCTGCACTGAACGCCGTGATCGATGTGGTCGGTCCCGAGGGCGAACGTCGAATTCCGTTCGAAGACTTCATGACCGGCGTGAAGAAGAACTCGCTCGCGGCTGGTGAGATCATCCGCTCGATCAGCTTTCAACGATCGGAACGCTGGCAGGGTTACGCCAAGGTCGGGAGTCGCAACGCCATGGTCATTGCGACTGCCTCGGTCTGCCTCACTCGCTCCGATTCCGACGTCACGGTCGCTCTCGGCGCCGTGGCCCCGACGATCGTGAGGGCGCACGACGCCGAGGTCTGGATCGCCGAGAACTGCGATCTGTCCCGACCGGTTCCCGACACTGTCGCGTCCGAGTTCGCCGAGCGCGTCGCCGCCGCGGCCCGGCCGATCGACGATCATCGTTCGACGGCCTCTTATCGGCGACACGCAGTTCGTGTGCTCTCCCGTCGACTTCTCGAAAGGTCATCGACATGACGCCCTCCTCCCCTCCCACCCTCGACTATCCGCTCACCGTGAACGGACGTCGCCACGATGTCCAGGACGCGTGGATCGGCGAGAGCCTCCTCTACGTGCTTCGAGAGAGACTCGGTCTTCCGGGCTCGAAAGGCGCGTGCGAACAAGGTGAATGCGGCAGCTGCACCGTCGTTCTCGACGGGCGAGCGGTCTGCTCCTGCCTCGTGTTGGCCGCGTCGGCCGTCGACGCCGAGATCACGACCATCGAAGGCTTGGGTGCCGATCAGGCCCTGAGCGACGTTCAACAGGCTTTCATCGACGCCGGCGGTGTGCAGTGCGGGTTCTGCACACCCGGTTTCGTGGTGGCCGTCCATCATCTGCTGTCCGTCCAGGACGACCCGACCGACAACGAGATCAAAGAGGCCTTGTCGGGGAACATCTGTCGCTGCACCGGGTACGGCCGAATTCTCGAAGCGGTTCGCCAGGTCGT
>CAZTPF010000011.1:0-24452 GCA_964614655.1 uncultured Bifidobacterium sp. | reverse complement strand
ACATCTGTCGCTGCACCGGGTACGGCCGAATTCTCGAAGCGGTTCGCCAGGTCGTGGTGAGAAGGAGATCGTCGTGAGCACGACACTGTCGACACGCCAGCGACCGGGCACCCTTGGCACCAACGCCATTCGGCCCGATGCCAACGCCAAGGTCTCCGGAAGCTTCGCCTTCAGTAGCGACATGTGGGCCGACGGAATGCTGTGGGGCGCGACACTGCGTTCCCCGCACCCAAGGGCTCGTGTCCGGTCGATCGACGTCTCGGCGGCACTAGCGATCGATGGCGTGTCGTGCGTGATCACCGCTGACGACGTGCCCGGACAACTCACCTACGGTTTGATCGCCCAGGACCAGCCGGTCTTCGCCCGGATCGGTGACGAAGTCCGTTACGTCGGTGAACCGGTGGCCGCTGTCGCCGCCGACCATCCCGAGACGTGCCGACGTGCCTTGGCAGCGATCGTCGTCGACTACGAAGTCCTCGACCCGATCACCGATCCCGAGGTCTGCATCGCTGGAACCGACGACCTCTTGCATCCCGATGGCAACGTCTTTCGCCAGCAAAAGGTCGTTCACGGCGACCAGAAGGTCACCGGCGCCGTCGTCGTCGAGGGAACCTACGAGATCGGCATGCAAGACCAGGCCTTTCTCGGTCTCGAAGCCGCCCTGGCTCTTCCCGATCATGATGGGGGCGGAGTCGAGCTCTACATCGCGACCCAATGGCTCCACGAGGATCGCAAACAGATCGCGGCGTGTCTCGGTCTGCCCGAGGACAAGGTCCGCCTGGTCCTCGGCGGTGTCGGCGGAGCCTTCGGGGCCCGAGAGGACATCAGCCTGCAGGTGCACACGTGTCTACTCGCCCTCCGTACCGGTCGTCCGGTTCGCATCGCCTACGACCGCGAAGAGAGCTTCTACGGTCACGTCCATCGACATCCGGCCAAGATCTGGATGCGGCATCACGCCGACGTCGACGGCCGCATCGTTCGGGTCGAGGCTCGTGTCGTCTTCGACGGCGGCGCCTACTGCAGCACTTCACCGGCCGTTCTGGTGAACGGAATTTCGCAGATCCAAGGGCCGTACAAGTGCCCGAGCGCGTACGTCGAAAGCTGGGCGGTTCGCACCAACAATCCGCCCTGCGGGGCCATGCGCGGCTTCGGGGTCGTACAGGCATGCTTCGCCCACGAGAGCCAAATGGACAAACTGGCGGCCGCCGTGGGTGTCGATCCGGTCGAGATCCGACTTCTCAACGCCATGGAGACCGGTGACGTACTCGTGACCGGTCAGATCGTCGACGACGTCGCGCCCGTCGAGCGGTGCATCCGCGAGACCGCCGCCCTCCCGCTTCCGCCGGTCGAACCCGACAGCGACGACTATCGCGACATACCGGGAGGAAGCGGACTCACCGCCGATCGGCGACATATCCGCCGCGGAATCGGGTGGGGTGTCAGCATCAAGAACCTGATGTACTCCGAAGGCTTCGACGACTACTCGACGGCGCGCTGCCGAATGGAGGACGGCGTCGTCACGGTCAAGTTCGCGACTGCCGAAGTCGGTCAGGGTTTCGTGATGCTGGCTCAGCAGATCGCCCGTTCCGTCCTCGGGGTCGACGACGTCTTGCTCGACACCATCGACACCCAGATCGGCTCCGCTGGCTCGACATCGGCAAGCCGCCAGACGTGGATGAGCGGTGGAGCCGTCGACGCGGCCTGCCGACGAGTTCGAGAACGCCTTCTCGATCTGATCGCTGAAAGAGATGGTGTCGACCGCGAGTCGCTGACGATCGACGACGTCGACGTCACCGACGGACTCGCCTATCGACGCCCGGTCGTCGAAGCGGCGCGCGGATTGATGATCGACGAAACCGCCGAGTACCGCCATCGACCAACCGAGGACCTCGACGAGGACGGCCAAGGGAATTGCCATGTCGCCTTCGCCTTCGTGGCCCACCGAGCCGTCGTCGACGTCGACCTCGATCTCGGACTCGTCAAGGTCGTCCAGGTGGCCACGGCCCAGGACGTGGGTCGGGTCCTCAATCCCTTGTCCTGCGTCGGCCAGGTGGAAGGCGGTATCGCCCAGGGACTCGGCCTCGCCGTGATGGAGGAGATCGTCGTCGATGACGGCCTGGTGCGAAATCCGAGTTTCACCGACTATCTCCTTCCCACCTTCCTCGACGCGCCCGAGGTGCTGGCCACCTTCATCGAGGAATACGAACCCAAGTCGCCGCTGGGTGCCAAGGGCGTCGGAGAGCCGCCGTGCATCAGCGTCACGCCGGCCATCGTCAACGCCATTCGTCAGGCGACGGGCCGTGACTTGTCGCGGGTTCCGGTTCGCCCATCGGACATCTGCCTCTAGCCCCGAGGGCGACGGTGCGTGTTTCGTGCCGTACTCTGTGAACATGAGTGCGACCGACAGCGAATTGGGGTTCCAGCCCTTCGATTGCGACAACCACTACTACGAGGCCTTGGACGCTTTCACCAGGCACCTCGATCCCAAACTCGGTCCTCGGTGCGTGCAGTGGGCCGAGATCGACGGACGCAAGTACCAGGTAGTCGGTGGTCGAGTCAGTCGAGTGGTCACCAACCCCACCTTCGATCCCATCGCTCCAGCCGGTGCCATGCACGACTACTTCCGCGGCAATCCCGACAAGAAGAGTCCCCTCGAGTTCCTCACCCGTCGGGAGCCGATTCGACCGGAATACCGCGATCGTGACGCCCGCTTGGCCACGATGGACTCGCAAGGAGTCGGTCGCATCTGGCTCTTCCCCACGCTCGGAATGCTCTACGAGGAATTGCTGAAGCACGACCCGTTCGCGGTCTGTCAGACCTTCACCGCTTTCAACCGATGGCTCGAGGAGGATTGGGGTTTCGACTATCAGGATCGGATCTTCGCCGGCCCGTATCTGTCGCTCGCCGACGTCGACTGGGCGGTCGGAGAGTTGAATCGAGTCCTCGACGCCGGAGCACGAGTGGTGGTGATGCGCCCGGCTGCTGTTCACACGGTCCACGGAGTCCGCTCGCCGTTCCACGAGTCCTTCGACCCGTTCTGGGCGCTGGCCGCCGAGGCCGGAATCACCGTCGTCGTCCATGCCGGCGACAGTGGCTATTCGAGTCAGGGTTATGCCGACGACTCCTTCTCCGCCCAGTTCTCCGGGGGCTCCTGGAAGCCGTCGATCAAGAGTTTCGCCATCGAACGAGCCGCCCAGGACTTCGTGATCACGTCGATCTTCGAAAAGATCTTCGATCGCTTCCCCCGACTACGCATGGCAAGCGTCGAGAACGGCTCCGACTTCTTGGCCGATGCCATGAAGAAGATGACGTCCACGGCCAAGAAGATGCCGGGTTACTTCTCCGACGATCCGATCGAAACCTTCCGCAACCACTGGTGGATCAACCCGTTCTGGGAGGACGACGTCCACACCGTGGCCGACCTCATGGGATCCGATCGCGTCCTCTTCGGCTCCGACTGGCCTCACATCGAAGGAATGCCGAGCCCGCTCGACTACCTACCCGAGTTGAAGGCCTTCGACGACGTCGACCGCAGACGCATCCTCCACGACAACGTGACGGCTCTGAACACCAGGCTTCCCTGAGTCACCAGGTGTCGACGTTCGGACGCTTTCGGGCGCTCCGGTGCGGGGCACTCCACGAACCGATGACGGCGGCAAGCCATCGTCGGGTGTCGGCCGGGTCGATCACGTCGTCGATCTCGAAGTGCGTGGCGACCGACAACGCCTTTCCGTGCTCGTACAGCCGATCGACCATGGCCTGAAATGCGATATCGCGTTCGGACGGATCGTCGATGGCCTCGAGTTCGCGTCGATAGCCGAGGCGAACCGCCCCCTCCAGCCCCATTCCTCCGAACTCTCCGGTGGGCCAGGCCACACAAGCGAGAGGGGCCTTGGTCGAACCGGCCATCATCGCCTGTGCTCCGAGACCGTAGGACTTGCGGATCACCACGCTGACCACGGGGACGTCGAGATTCGCTCCGGTCACGAAAAGTCGACTGCAGTGACGTACGAGTGCGGTCTCTTCGACCTCTGGTCCGACCATCATCCCCGGCGTGTCGACCAGCGTCACGATCGGCAGGTCGAAGGCGTCGCACAGTTGCATGAAACGCGCCGCCTTGTCGGCCCCGTCGCTGTCGATGGCTCCCGCCAGATGGCTCGGATCGTTGGCCACCACTCCGACCGCTTGGCCTTCGAGTCGGGCCAGGGCGGTGAGCATGCCCACGCCGAAGCCTCGACGAAGCTCGAGAACCGAATCGAGATCGAACAGACCTTCCACGACTCGACGTATGTCGTAGGCCTTCTTGCGCTCGATCGGCACGACGTTGCGGAGGGCGTCGCCCGCGGGAGCAGTGAACGAAGACCGTCGGCTCTGGAAGAAGTCGAGGTACTTCTTGGCCACTGCCACTGCCTCCGCATCGTCGGCGACGACCACGTCGACGACACCGTTGAGGTACTGAACGTTCGTCGGACCGATGCTCTCCGGAGCATGAACCCCGAGACCACCGCCCTCGATCATCGCCGGACCGCCCATCCCGATGTTCGAGCCTTCGAGGGCGATCACGACGTCGCAACAGCCGAGCAGGGCGGCGTTGCCGGCGAAACAGAAGCCGCCGGCGATCCCGACGAGGGGCACCAGTCCCGACAACTTGGCGAAATCATGGAACGCCCAACAATCGAGACCCGAGACTCCGAGTCCGTCGGTGTCACCTGGTCGACCTCCCCCACCCTCGGCGAACAGAACCACCGGCAGCCGCAGCCGCTCCGCGACATCGAACAGACGATCCTTCTTTCGGTGATTCTGCTGGCCCTGTGTTCCGGCCAACACCGTGTAGTCGTAGGACATGACGACGGCACGACGGTTGACCTCGGAATCGCTTCGCCCGTTGATCTCGCCGATTCCCCCGACCAGGCCGTCGGCGGGGGTCTTGTCGACGAGATCCTCGACACTTCGTCGCCGTCGCTGGGCCGCGATGACGAGCGGCCCGTACTCGACGAAGGAGTCGGGCTCGACCAGATCGTCGAGATTCTCACGCGCGGTTCTCCGGCCGGTTCGATGGCGCTTTTCGACCGCACTCGAACGGTTGACGTCGAGGCCTCGCGCGTGGCGTTGGGCGACCTCGTCGAGATCGGCCCGGGAGGAGTCGAACCTCTCCTCGTCGATCGACGACTCGACCTGGCAGGATTCGACCTCGACCAAGGTCTGTCCTGGCCCCACGGTCGCTCCGACAACCACGTGCAGTTCCACCACTTCCACGGCCTCGTCACAGGCGACGTCGTGCTCCATCTTCATGGATTCGATCACGACCACTGCTCGGCCGGGTGCGATCTTCGAACCACGATCGGCGACCCAGGTCACCGTTCCCTGCATCGGGGCTCGAAGAAGTTTCATCGAGGGGTGAAAGTCACCACGGCCGATCGCGGACCGCGAACCTGGCCGCCGGCCCAGGTCACGGCGGCCGGATCGACGAGAGAGAATTCGGGAATACGCGACATGAACGTCTCGATCGACACCCGCAGTTCCATACGAGCCAAGTTCGATCCGGCACAACGGTGGATGCCGGCGCCGAAAGCGACGTGCCGATTCTCCTGGCGGTCGATCAGGACCTCGTCGGCCCTCTCGAACACGGCCGGATCGCGGTTGGCGGCCGGAAAGTTCATCAGAATGCGCTCCCCGGCCTTCATGGGACAGCCCTCGTATTCGGTGTCTTCGAGAAGTCGGCGGGCCATGGTGACTGGTGAATAGGCCCGCAAGAACTCCTCGACCGCCGTCGGCAAGAGCTCAGGTTCGCGCACCAGACGAGAGAGATCGTCGGGATGGCTCGCCAGATGCCAGAGCGACGAACCAATGGACGACCACGTGGTGTCGACCCCGGCGACGAGAAGTAGTGCGCACATACCGAGGATCACCGAATCCTCGATCGGCTGACCGTCGATCTCGGTGTGCAAGAGCTCGGAGATCAGATCGTCGCCCGGATTCTGTCGGCGTTCGGCCAGGGCGTTCTGGAAGAACGTGATCACTCCGCTCATTCCGCGCTGGCGGCGCTCGGCGTCGTAGGCGAACTCGAGAACGTCACGCACCCATCCGGTGAACGTGTCGCTCATCGACTCCGGCACACCGAGAATGTGGGCGATCACCCGAACGGGAATCTGTTGCGCGTAATCGGCGGCGACGTCGGCCCGACCGGTTGCGATGAAACCATCGATGAGCCGATTGCAGAGATCCCGGGTCATGTCCTCGTACGTCGCCGTCTTCTGTGGGCTCATCCACGGGAGAATCAACCGCCGGGTCCACGTGTGCAGCGGGGGATCGGAACTGATCGGCGGAACGCCGTAGGGCAGAACTTGCGGCACTGGCTGGCCGTCGGCGGTGACGGGCGGCGGGACGACGGCGATTCCTCCCCCGGACGGAAACTTCAAGATGTCGCGGGCGATAGCAGTGACATCGGCGTACCGCGTCGGGTTGTACGACCCGCCCCATCGATCACTGTGGGCGATGGGGCAACGCTCTCGGAGGTCGTCCCAGATCGGGTACGGGTCGTCGACGTACGCCTGGTCGAAGATGTCGTAGTCGGTCGCCCAGTCGGTCACTGGTCTGCTGTCGGTCATGTCAGGCCTCCTCGACCGACTGTAGAGCGAAGGAGGCGAACTCGGCGACCAGACGAGGCCAGAGTGCCGACGGGTAGTCGTGTCCCATTCCGTCCACCTCGACGAACCTCGCACCCGGAATCACGTCGGCGGTGCGGCGGCCCCCGGAGATGTCGATCAAGGTGTCGGCCGTCCCGTGGACGACCAGGAAGGGAACGTCGATCGTGGCGAGCCGCTTCGAACGGCTTCCGTCTCGACGGGCGGCCTGATATTGACGCGCCACCCCTGCGGGCCGACAGGCCCGGTCGAAAAGCCGCCCAGCCAGTTCCTCCTGGACGTCCCACTCCACGAGGCCGGGACTCCCCCAGACCCGCTGACCCTCCAGATGGGCCGCGACCGCAGTCGCCCGGTCCGACGAACCCGGTGTGAGCAGGAGACGCCGGGCCTCCTCGCTCGGTCGTCCGACGTCGGGGTCGCCGGTGGTCGACATCACGGACGTCGCCGACAGCAACCGGGACGGGCTGTCGACTGCGAGTGTCTGCACGATCATTCCACCGAGTGAGAAGCCCATCACATGAAAACGTGCGGCACCGACGGCGTCGGCGACGGCCACCACGTCACTCGCCATGTCGGACAGCGTGTAGTCGGTCGGACCATCCGACGACAGGCCGACGTCGCGGTTGTCGAAGCGGACGACTCGCAACCCCAGGTCGACGAAGGCCTGACACATCTCGTCACGAAAACTCAGGCATTGATTGCCGAGACCGTTGACGAGGATCAACGTGAGGTCGTCGTCGCTCCCGAACGTCTCGTAGTGGAGTTCGACGACGCCGTTCGTCGCGACAGCCATCTCAACCTCCCGGATTGGCCGCAAGATGATCGAATCGTCCAGCTGGACGGCGCCGACCGTACTCATGGACGATCGGTTCGAGATCGGCAGGACTCGCACCGTGAAGGATCACCCCGTCGGCACCGAGCTCGAATTGCTCGTTGATCGTGTCGACGCATCGAGCGGGACTTCCCGTCGCCGCCGGTTCGAGCCACTCCGGTGGGATCAGAGTTGCGACGTGCTCCAGCTCTTCGGTCGTGGCCGTGTTGTCGAGAGCCCCTCGGAAGCCGCGCACGAATTCGTCGGACCGAAACCTCTCCAAGGCTCGACGGTCCCACTCGTTCGTCTCGACCATCAGATCGCCGTACGCCTGCAGGTAGGTCGCCAGACGACCGACGGTTTTCTTCAAGCGAATCGCCTCGGGAATGTGATCTCCGATCGTGGCCAAGCACGACCAAACCCTCACCGACGCCGGGTCACGACCCGCCCGTTCAGCCTCTTCTTTCACGGTTCTCACACATCGAACCAGAGTTTCGTCGGTGAAGAAAGTGTGCAGGATCACACAGTCGAAGGCTCGACCGGCCAACTTCAGCGTGTTGGGACCGAAAGCGGTGATTCCGAGGGGAATCTTCTCGTCGAACGACGGATCGAGCGAGAGAATCGGATACTTCCCGATCGGTCCATCGTGTCCGAAGATCGCCTCTCCGGCGAACAATCGCCGCATCACACTGGCGAAATCCTCCATCTGGGCAGTGGTGATCTTCGGAAGTCCGTAGGCGTCGAAGAGAGGTCCGATCCCGCGTCCGATTCCGAGACAGAAACGTCCTTCGGTCAGTCGATGCATGGTCGTGGCGTAACTGGCCGTGACCAAGGGATGTCGAGTGTTGTGATTGGTGGCGGCGGTGGCGATCCCGAGACTCGTCGAAACCGCCCCGACGGCTCCCGAAAGAGTTACGGCCTCCTTGATGTTGAATCGTTCGGAGATGAAGCAGGCGCCCAATCCGAGTCGTTCGGCGTCGACGACCTCGGTCAACAGCTCGCGCGGCGATCGCGGAGCTCCCGGAAGCGTGTAAAAACCGAGCTCGTTGTACGACATCGATTAACCCTTCCTCCCCACGTCGGTCGGCACGATGAAACCGTCGAGGAGATGCTTCATGGCCGGCGACCGAAAGGGGTCGACTCCTCTGTCCGAACCGTGCAGCATCGCCTCGGAATTGTCACGGATGTCCTCGGGAGTCGCGTTCCGGTTCCGGTAACCATTCGTCATTCGCAACGAGACACCGGCCTGCCAACCGGCCCCCACGCTCAGGACCTGTCCAGTCAACGGACACGATTCGTGCGACAAAAAGACCACGAGCGGGGCGACGAGCGCCGGATCGAGCCAGGATCCGAGTTCGGTCGACCACGGAATGGGGCCGAACGACGTGCCGGGTCGAGTCTTGGCGTAGGGAACGACGACATTGGCCGAGATGCCGAGGCTTCGGCCTTCGCTCGCCATACCAAAAGTGAGTCCGATGGTGCCCATCTTGGCCATTGCGTACACGACACCGTTCGGCACTCCGCCGAATGCCGCACCCGACGAGACGTTGACGAAACGGCCTCCCCCCTGTCGGGCCATGTGCTTCCAGGCCGGACGTGACACGTTGAGCGCACCGCGTAATTGAGTGTCGATCAACGCATCGACGCTCTCCTCGGGGAAATCGCCGAAATCGTCCATGCGGACCTGGCCGGCGTTGTTCACCACCACGTCGACTCGCCCGTACGTGTCGAGTGCGCATTCGACGATCGATCGACCACCGTCCGGCGTGCTGACGCTGTCGTAGTTGGCCACCGCTCGACCGCCACCTTCGACGATCTCGATGACCACGTCGTCGGCGGGATTGGTCGTCGGAACGTCGGCACGGCCGTCGGTGTCGGAGAGACCGACCCCGAGATCGTTGACCACGACTGCCGCTCCGCGCCGTGCGAGCGCAATCGCGTATTCGCGTCCGAGGTTTCGTCCGGCCCCGGTCACGACGACGACCCGATCGTCGAACCTCAAGATGTCTTCGCTCATCGAGAACGATCATCCCACATTCGAATCGCCGTCGAAGGCCTCGCCGTCGCTACAGTCACGTCGTGGCCAGCACCGCGGCAGTCGACATCCCGTGCTCCGACGTGGCTGCCGAAGTCGATCATTTCGTGACTCTGGGTTGGCGAGTCGTCGACGTGTTTCCGGCCGATGATCCTCGGCTCGTCACTCTCGACGGTCACGGAGTCCGTCTGCGAGTGAGACGAGGCGAAGGCACTGCCCCACGTCTCGTGATGGGCTCCGGATTCGACACGTCGACTCCCTCCCCTTCGGGCGTCCGTATCGACACGGCCGGCGAGGTTCGGCCGACCGCGGTTCTCGAGTCGAGCCTTTCGATCACGACCGGGAGCGAACCATGGCACGTCGGTCGAGCCGGTATGCACTATCGCGACCTGGTACCTGACCGCCAGGGTGGCGCAGTCATCGCTTCGCACATCCGTATACCGATTGGTGGACCGGTTCCCGACTATCCACATTTCCACGAGGTCGTCTTCCAGTTGATCTTCTGTCAGAAGGGTTGGGTCCGTCTCGCCTACGAGAGTCAAGGCGAACCGTTCGTGTTGCACGCCGGTGAATGCGTCATCCAGCCGCCCACTATTCGCCATCGTGTTCTCGAGAGTTCCGACGACTTGCACGTGGTGGAACTCGGCTTTCCCGCCGAACATCTCACCATCGCCGATCACGAGTTCGATTTTCGTTCCTGCCCCGTCGATCCGGCGCGCGAATGGGACGGTCAGCGTTTCGTCCGTTACACGAACGACCACAAGACGTGGGCCGTCACCGCCCCGGGGGTCGAGGAATCCGACACCGGAATCGCCGACGCGACCCGATCACGCGCCGACGTCCGCGAGCTCAAGATGGAACCGGAAGGTACCCACACGTTCGGCGTGACACCGGATCGAACTTTCCTGATGGTGTTCGTGCTCTCCGGAGAGGTCGTGGCCGATCTCGACGACGAGTGGCATCTCCTCGGTGAGGAGTCGGCGATCGTCGTGCCGGTCGGGAAAGCGGCGACGTTCCGCGCCCAGACGGCAGCGAAACTTCTCGTCGCGATGATCGACACGACACTTTGATCACTGCCGACCGAGTGTCATCCTGGCTTCCGAGGCGGCCGCGTCGGCGTCGTGCTGTCGGCTCACGATCTTGACGACCAACTCGTGCAGACGACCGGTGAACGGAAAGCCGTCGCGCCGATCGGCGTAGTCCTCGGCGACCGGAGAGCCGTGGTCGTAGCCGACCGACGGTCCGACCGAGCTCATGGTCCGCATGACGAACGGAACCTGCAAGGATCCGACGTCGCGATTGTCGACGTAGAGAGTGGCCGTTCCCGTCTTGCCTTCCCGGCGGAAGCGCACGGCGAGGACGACGTCTCCGGAGCCGATCGATTCGGACGAGCGCAGGACGTGGTGCTCTCCGAAGATGTTGTAGTCGAACACGAGCCGGTCCTGGTCGACGAACAGGCTGAAGCCCGAATTCTCAGTGCCGGTGGCGTAGAGAACCCCGTCCTGTTCTTTGGTCCGTGTCACGTGGGCTTCCATGTCCCAGCTCCGACCGCCGATCGCCGGTGACGCCTGCGCTGGAAGCGGACTCATCGGCGGTCGATACCGGTAGATCCGATCGATCGGATGAGGAGAATTCTCGGTGAAGCGAATACTCATGAGCTCGAGACCGCGATCGTCGAGAGGAAGGACCCCCTCGCGTTCGGCTTCGCTCCACCAGAGTTCGACGAGTTCTCGGAGTCGATCCGGTTCGGATTCGGATAGATCGACGACCTCCGAACGGTCGACGGCGACGTGGTACAGCTCCCATCGGTCGTCGTCGAAACTTCGTCCCATCTCGTGCCGGGTCACCGCCTTCCAGCCGTCGGCGTAGATCGCACGATGTCCGTGCATCTCGAAGTACTGGACGGTCTTGCGCGACGGGGCGTCGGACTCGGCGAAGGAGTAGTTCATCGCCGTTCCCGACACCGGGATTTGATCCACACCCCTGTACGTCGACGGTGCAGTGATACCGATCGCCTCGAGGATCGTCGGCACCACGTCGTTCACGTGATGGAACTGGTCGCGTAGCCCTCCGCCGCCGTCGATGCCCTTCGGCCATCGGATCACCAAGGGCACGTGGACACCTCCCTCGTGAGTGTTCTGCTTGTACCACTTGAAAGGCGAGTTACCGACCTGGGCCCAACCCCATGGATAGTTGCTGTGCGAATGAGGACCGCCGATTTCGTCGACTCGATGAATCGCCTCGTCGGGCGTCTCGATCAAGAAGTTGAAGAATTTCATCTCGTGCAGGACTCCGAACGGACCTCCTTCCTGGCTCGCGCCGTTGTCGGCCAGAAGGACGACCATCGTGTCGTCGGCGACACCGAGGTCCTCGAGCGAGTCGAGGAGCCGTCCGATCTGGGCGTCGGTGTGGTCGAGGAATGCGGCGAACGCCTCCTGAAGACGGCAGGCGAGGCGTCTCTGGTTGTCGGTGAGGTCGTCCCACGCCTCGACACCGGGGTTTCGGGGTGCGAGCACGGTGTCGGGCGGGACGACTCCGAGGTCCTTTTGACGGGCGAACCAACGATCCCGCCAGACGTCCCACCCCTCGTCGAACACGCCCCGATACTTGGCCAGATAATCCGCTGGCGCCTGGTGCGGAGCATGAGTCGCCCCGAAGGCGAGATACATGAAAAACGGCCGATCCGGTCGGACGCCGATGGAATCGTGAACGAACTCGATCGCCTTGTCGACGAGGTCCTCCGAGAGGTGATAGCCGTCTTCGGGTTTTCCCGGCGGATCGATCCAGTGGTTGTCGTAGACGAGTTCGGGATGGAACTGATCGGTCTCTCCGTCGAGAAATCCGTAGAAGCGATCGAATCCCCTCTGCAACGGCCATTGATCGAATGGGCCGGCTTGCGAACACTCGGTCATCGGACACAGATGCCATTTACCGAGTGCGAACGTCGCATAACCGTGATCGCGCAGCATCTCGGCAATCGTCGCCGCCCGGGGCGAGATACGACCTCGCATGTGCGGGAAACCCGAGTTGAAATTGGAGATCGACCTCATCCCGACCGCATGGTGGTTCCGCCCCGTGAGAAGAGCCGCTCTTGTCGGAGAGCAAACCGGCGTGACGTGGAAGTTCGTGTAGCGCAGTCCGCCGGACGCCAATCGATCGATGTTCGGAGTGTCGATCGTCGAACCGAAGCACCCGAGATGGGAGAAACCGAGATCGTCGAGAAGTACGACCACGACGTTCGGAGCATCAGTACCCGGATGTGCTCGCTCGGGCCACCACGGTTCCGACTCGCTCAGTGTCCGGCCGATCCGACCGCCGAATTCCGGCTCGTAGTTCTCGGACGCTCCCATGCGTGACCATCTCCCCTCGTCGGTCCGACACAATTGACAATACCCCTGCCACTACCTACCCTTCGCTCATGTCCCGCCGACCGGTCGCCCTCGTCGCCGATGCCCGCTTCTACGTTGGTCCTGAGTTGTGCCGCCATCTGGCCGCTCGCGGTTTCGACCTGGTGGTCGGTGACGCGAGCCCCGAACTCGTCGACGAGTTGCGTTCGACCGGAGCCGAGGTGGAGATCGTCCACGGAGGTTCGGCACTCGACGCCGAGAGCTGTGCCCGCCTCGTCACGGTGGCCACCGAACGATTCGGACAGGTCGACTCGGCCGTCATGTTCTCGGGCCAGATCGTCACCGGACCTTTCGTTCGATCTACCGTCGATCAGCTCCACCGCGTCGTGGCCGGTTGTCTCGAGGCCCCGTACCACTTCCTGCGCGCCGTGACACCCCTGATGGTCGAGCAGGGATCCGGCCAGATCCTGGTGATCACGAGTGCCGCCGGCGCCCGCCCCACCCCTGATGCTCCGCTGTATTCGGCGGCGCGAGCCGGGGCCACCATGCTCGTGAAGAACGTTGCGACCGAGGTGGCGTCCCACGGCGTCCAGGTGAACTCCGTCGGCACCAACTTCATGGACTTTCCCGCCTTTCTCGCCGCCACCGGCGCGACCGATCCCGCCGTGCGAGCCCGGATCGAGTCTCGGGTACCCATGCGACGTCTCGGAACCATGGAAGAATTCGCCTCGTTCTGCATGGCCTTCCTGGACGGATCGAGTCGATTCACCACTGGCCAATTCGTGGCCTACGCCGGAGGCTGGGCCTAGACCCATCTCGAACCTCATCGTCCGGGCGATACTGGTCGGGTGAAACGGGACCTGTACGACGACGAACATCTCGCTTTCGGCGAGAGCTTCCGCTCCTTCGTGGCCAAGGAGATCGCGCCTCACTATCTCGAATGGGAAGCCTCCGGCATCGCACCGCGCGATCTCTACGCAGCCGCCGGCCGTCACGGCTTCCTCGGCATGTCGATCCCCGAGCGATTCGGTGGAGGCGGAATCAGCGATTTTCGCTTCAATGCCGTGATCGCCGAAGAGCTGGCCTCGGCCGGTATCGGTGGGGCCGGTCTTGGGATCACTCTCCACAACGACATCACTACGCCCTATTTCACCGACATCGCGAACGACGAACAGAAGTCGCGCTGGCTTCCGGGAATCGCTTCCGGAGAACTGATCACGGCGATCGCCATGACCGAGCCGAGCACCGGTAGTGATCTGGCTGGAATCTCCACAACGGCCAAACGGGACGGTGACGTGTACGTCGTCAACGGTTCCAAGACGTTCATCACCAACGGCATCAACAGCGATCTCGTGATCGTGGCCGTCAAGACCGATCCCGAAGCACGACATGCCGGGATGACTCTTCTCGTCGTCGAACGCGGAACCGAGGGCTTCGAACGAGGACGCAACCTCGACAAGATCGGCATGCACAGCCAGGACACAGCTGAGCTCTTCTTCAGCGACGCTCGGATTCCCGTTGTCAACCGACTCGGCGACGAGGGCCAGGCCTTCCACTACCTCACGTCGAACCTCGCCCAGGAGCGTCTGTCGATCGCTGTCACGGGTGTCGCCACGGCGAGAGCCGCCGTTCAGTGGACGGTCGACTACGTGACCGAACGTCGCGCTTTCGGTTCGACGATCGGCGGCTTCCAGAACACCAAGTTCGTACTGGCCGAGCAGAAGACCGCCGTCGAGGTGGCGCAGGCCTACGTCGACAAGTGCATCCTCGCCCTCAACGCCGGCGAACTCACGGCCGCCGATGCCTCGGCAGCCAAGTTCTGGTGCACCGAATTGCAGAAAAAGGTCGTCGACGCGTGCCTCCAGCTGTTCGGCGGATACGGATTCATGAGCGAATACCCGATCGCCCGGGCCTACGCCGACGCCCGAGTCACCACGATCTACGGAGGAACCACCGAGGTGATGAAGACGATCGTCGCAAAGGACATGGGCCTCTGACGGCGTCATGACATCGTCACTGAATCTCGAACCGTCCTGGTACGGCGACGCCGACGTCCACCGCCGCGAACACCACGCCATCTGGGCGCGGCAATGGATCGTTGCCGCCCTCGCTGAAGAACTGTCCGAGTCCGGGTCGTACGTGGCCGACGAAATCGCCGGCTGGCCCCTTCTGATCCGGCGCGAACCAGGTGGCGACCTCGCGGCCTTCCTCAACGTCTGCCCACATCGCGGCGGTCCACTGGCCTGGCCCGGACGGGGACAGTCATCGAACCTCGTCTGTCGGTACCACGGGTGGGCCTTCGACTCCTCCGGACGTCTTCTGTCGGCACGCGACTTCGGAGATCTCCCATGCCGCGCCGACTTGGCCTTGACTCCCGTCCGTGTCGACACGTGGGGTCCCCTGGTGTTCGTGAATCTCGACCCGGGCGCCGAATCTCTCGCCGCATCGCTCGGGAGCCTGGTGGACATCGCGTCGGGTTTCGACGACCGAACTCTCCAACCCGTCAAACGCTTGACCCGCGAACTTCGCTGCAACTGGAAGACCTACGTCGACAATTATCTCGAGGCCTATCACGTTCCGATGATTCACCCCCTTCTCGGTTCGTCCATCGACGTCGGCTCGTACACCGTCGATATTCCCGAAGCTTCTTTTTGCGTTCACAGTGCGCGGACCGTCGACGGGGCGCCGAACTCGGGCCGTTGGATCTTTCGCTATCCCAATCTGGCGCTCAACGTCTACCCCGATGCCATGAACGTCGAACGAATCCTTCCCATCGATCGCAACCGAACCCGCATCGTCTACGACTACTTCACCCATGATCCGTCCGGAGCCGATATCTCGGCGATGGTCCACATGTCGAACGTGACTCTCGACGAGGATCAGGCCATGGTCGAGACCGTCCAAGCCAATCTCGACAGCGGCGCCTACCGTCCGGGACCGCTCAGCCCGCGGCACGAGCAGGCCCTCGTCTGGTTCCAGAATCGCATCCGACACGACATCGAGGAGACGACATGACGAACGACATCCAACCACAGCAGACCGTGGTGACCCTCGACCTGGAAGGAGTTCTGGTCCCCGAGATCTGGATCGCCGTGGCCGAAACCACCGGAATCGACGAGTTGCGGCGAACCACTCGCGACGAACCGGATTACGACGTCCTCATGCAGGGTCGGCTGCGAATCCTCGCCGAACACGGTCTCACGATGTCGGCGATCGAGGAGGTCATCGGAGGGCTGTCTCCGCTTCCCGGCGCCCGTGATTTCCTCGACGAGTTACGGAACCGAACTCAAGTCGTGATCTTGTCCGACACCTTCGAGCAGTTCGCTCGACCGCTCATGCGCCATCTCGGTATGCCGACGATCCTGTGCCATCGCTTGATCGTCGCCGACGACTTCGTCACCGACTACCAGCTGCGCATGCCCGATCAGAAGCGCGAAGCCGTCCGAGCGCTACGCCAGCTCAACTATCGGATCTTCGCCGCCGGCGACTCGTACAACGACACCACGATGCTGGCCGAGGCGGACGCCGGCTTTCTTTTCCACGCACCCGACAACGTCAAAGCGGAGTTCCCGCATTTTCCGGCCTACGACCGCTACGACGACCTTCTCGACGCCTTCACGCGCCTCTTGTAGTCACGTACAGGCCACCAGAGCCTCGACGTTCTCACTGAGCGCCGCCGGACCGCCGAAAATCGCGAGAGACGACACCCCGAGCCGGGTCATTTCCGAACGCACTCCGGTGGGCACACACGTGGGCGGCACGAGCATGAGGGGCGACACGGGCTCGAGAGCCGAGAACGGAACCGCCGACAAGGCATCGGGGAAGTTCGCCACGGTGGCCAGGGCCGCCCACTCCGAGACGTCGAGGCCCTCCCACACCGCGATCGAGCGACGGGTGACGTCGGGGTCGGAGATCAGCGACACCGTCGAGAACGCCGCCAACTCGTCGAGGACGGACGTTGAGAATGCCGACTCCGACCCCACCACGGAGATCCGGCTCGGCGCCAGGGAGACCAAACGGTTTCTCGTGAACTCCGGCAAAGGCCGTAAGCCGTCGATCAAGACGAATGCGTCGCCGAACACCGCGGCGGCCGTGGAGGCGATGAGAGGGTCGGCGAAGTCTCGGCCACTCGCCACCCAGACCCGGTCGCTCAAGAAACCGTCCCAGGCGTCGCCGGTGAGCAAGTCAGCCGTTTCGTAACGATCGATCCCCCCTTCGCGTTCGATGGTGGCGCCGGTGAGGGCCCTCAATTGCTCCTCCACCGTCACACTGATCGCCGCCGGACCACCGGCCAGAACGATCGTCGTCGGCGCCAGTCGTTCGAGCAGAAGGCGAGTCGATTCAGGGACGGAGTCGGGTCGGACGAGCAGAACCGGGACGCCGTAAGCGCTGGCCGCCGCTCCGGCCGCCAGCGCATCGGGGAATTTCGCCCCAGTGGCCACGAACACGGTGGCCGCTTCCTCCCAGATCGCGCCGACGGCGGCTGCGGTTTCGTAGCGGTCGAGCCCGAACACTCGGGTGATCTCGAGTCCGGTGGACGGTAGACCGGCACCCGAGCCGAGCGGGAGGCCGGTCTTGGACCGTATCCACGTGAGAGCACTCGGTGTCCAGGCGGCAACGGAATGGCCGTCACAGGCCACCGGACCGTAACTGGTGACCCCGACGACGGTGTCGACCCCGCCCACACTCGCCACGACCGGGCCTCCCGAGTCTCCGTTGCATGACGAGACGCCAGTTGCAAATGTACAGATCGCCGTACTCGCGTCGAAGACGTTGCCGAGGGACATGTCGAGATCGGTGCAACCCGACTTCGCGACGATCTGCATCGTCCCGCTCAACATCGTGGGCGACACGCTGCCGCCCGGTGACGTGACTCCCCAACCGATGGATTGCACAGACGTACCTGGAGCCCACGCAGCCGTGTCGTCGTACGAGGCGATCTGAGGCAATCCCGTGACGTCGACGGAGTTGGCCGGAGTGTCGAGTCGGTACAGACCGAAGTCGTAGATCAATTGAAACGCGTTGTACGAGTAGTACGGGTGCGCGTAGCCCGTCGCTCCACCAAGAGACACAAGACTGGGCACCGACGTAGAACCGAGGTACACGGTGGCCCGATCCTCGATGCAATGACCGGCGGTGAGCACCCATTCTCGGCTCAAGAGGGTGCCGCTGCAGAGAGAGCCACCGATGTCGATTCGAGTGACGATCGACCCCCATTTGGCATCCGCCGGCACTCCCCCGACGATCATCGGCTGGACTCGATCGTCATCCAACGAATGGACGGCCGACACTCTGCTCGCCCCCACGCCCAGAAGTGGCACCAGCAGAAGAGCCGCCACGATGCCCCGGAGACGATGCACGTCGCGACCGTAACGGAAACCGAGCCCCGGTTCCCCGTGATGACGGCGAATTTTCGTCACCAGATCACCACCGAATCACTCGTGTCGAAGGGGGGACTTGAACCCCCACGATCTTACGATCACTAGCCCCTCAAGCTAGCGCGTCTGCCTATTCCGCCACTTCGACGAGAGCCGTCACGATACCGGAAGGTCACGGCTTTGAAACGACGTTCGCTCGACCAACCGTCAACGGACGAGGAGAAAGCCCAAGCTCAGAATCGACACCACCCAGACGAGGACGAACACGAAGGTGATGCGGTTGAGGTTGCGTTCTGCGGCCGCCGAACCGAGGGCCGCTCCACCGCCTCCGCCGAACATGTCGGAGAGGCCGCCGCCCTTTCCGCTGTGCATGAGAATGCCAGCGACCATTCCGATCGTCGACAACACGTTGATCACGACCATCACGTACATCACCAGATCACGCACGGTTGACGATCCTAACGCCTCAACCCGGAAAGTGGCAGGCCACCAGGTGGCCCTGGCCTCGATCCACGAGAGCGGGCTCTTCCTCGGCGCACCGGGTCTCGGCCCTCGGACACCTGGTCCTGAATCGACACCCCGTCGGAGGGTCGATCGGCGAGGGGACGTCGCCCTCGAGCATGATGCGACGACGACTTCTCTCGGCCACCGGGTCGGGGACCGGAATCGCCGACAGAAGCGCCTGGGTGTACGGGTGGGCCGCCCTCTCGTACAGGGTCTCGGAGTCGGCGATCTCGACCAGCTTGCCGAGGTACATCACGGCCACGGTGTCGGAGATGTGACGCACCACCGACAAGTCGTGGGCGATGAAGACGAACGCCAATCCGAGACGATCCTGCAGATCCTCCAGAAGATTCACGACTCCGGCCTGAATGCTGACGTCGAGAGCCGACACCGGCTCGTCGAGAACGAGCAGGCGGGGTTCGCTCGCCAAGGCTCGTGCGATTCCGATGCGCTGCCGCTGTCCACCCGAGAACTCGTGAGGGAAACGGCGCGCATGATCGGGAGACAAACCCACCAACTCGAGCAGTTCACGGACTCGCGCCTCGTGATCGCCGGGGATCTTCTGCACGTCGAGCGGCTCGGCGATGGAGGCGCCCACGGTCATTCGCGGATCGAGTGAGGCGTACGGATCCTGGAACACGATCTG
Source organism: uncultured Bifidobacterium sp. (assembly GCA_964614655.1). GTDB lineage: Bacteria > Actinomycetota > Acidimicrobiia > Acidimicrobiales > Ilumatobacteraceae > Casp-actino8. The sequence continues at coordinate 5,087 of CAZTPF010000011.1, read as the reverse complement.
CATCTGACGGCGAAGTCCACGCAGATCGCGAGTGTTCATTCCGACCAGTTCGCGACCGTCGAATCGAATCGAACCTGCCGTCGGTTCGAGGAGTCGAAGTATGCATCGCCCGACGGTCGTCTTTCCGGAACCCGACTCCCCCACGAGACCCAAGGTCTCACCTGCGCGAACCGAGAACGAGACGTCGGAAACTGCCTGCACGATCCTCTTCGTGGAACGCAATCCGCTGGAGCCTCGGACCGTGAAGTTCTTGACGAGGTTGCCGACCTCCAGAATCGGCGTGTCGGCGCTCATGGCTGCACGAGTCCCGACAATTCGTCGGCGCGCCAACACGCCGATTCCAGATCGCCGATCCGACGAAGCGTCGGCACTTCCACGGCACAGCGTTCGATCGCATGGGTGCAACGAACCCGGAATGCACAACCCGACGGTGGGTCCATCATGTTGGGCGGGGCTCCAGGAATCGGCTGCAGACGGTCGCGTCCGACGGTCGGCAACGACTGGAGAAGACCCTGTGTGTACGGATGGGAAGGATGGTCGTACACCGCTTCGACATCTCCTCGCTCGACCACTCGGCCGGCGTACATCCCCTGGACCCGATCGGCGACCCGCGCCACGACCCCCAGGTCGTGGGTGATGAGCACCACCGCTGCGTTCGACTCGGACTGGATCCTCTGGAGAATTTCGAGGATCTGCGCCTGAACCGTGACATCGAGAGCGGTGGTCGGCTCGTCGGCGATCAGTACCTCGGGATCGTTGGCAATGGCCATGGCGATCATCACTCGTTGCCTCATTCCACCCGAGAACTCGTGCGGATACTGACGGGCGCGATCGGCCGGCTGCGGAATTCCGACTTCGGCCAGCAGTTCCACCGCTCGTGACGACGCCGACTTGGTCGACACTTTGTTGTGAGCCTGGATCATCTCGACGATCTGGTCACCGATGCGATGGGTGGGGTTCAGAGCCGAGAGCGGATCCTGGAAGATCATGGCCACACGTCGTCCACGGATCTGACGCATGATCTTGGCCGGCGCGCCCACGAGCTCGGTGTCGCCCACTCGAGCCGAGCCGGTGATGCGAGCCGATTTCGGGAGCAGACCCATCACTCCGAGGAAGGTCACCGACTTGCCCGAGCCGGACTCCCCCACCACACCGAGGATCTCGCCCGCTCGAACGTCGAGGTCGACACCACGGACCGCCTGCACCTCTCCGAACAAGGTGGGGAACGTGACGTGGAAGTCTCGAAGCGAGAGCACGGTGTCGGTCATCGGGAACCGTCCAGTTTGGGGTCGGTTGCGTCTCGCAATCCGTCGCCGATGAAGTTGACACAGAGAGTCGTCAGAACCAAGAGGACGCTCGGGAAGACGACGAGCCACCAGTACCCGGGCAGGAGAGCTCCCTTGGCCCCGCCGACCAACTTGCCGAGTGACGTCGAACCGGCTCCTGGTTGCGGGCCGTAGCCGAAGAAGCCGAGGGTCGCCTCGCCGATGATGGCCGATGAAACGGCGAATGTGAGAGCCACCAGGATCGGACCGATGGCATTGGGAAGCAGGTGCCGCACGACGATACGGACCGGCCCGGCTCCGAGCGCACGAGCCGCCTCCACGAACTCGCGCTCTTTCAGCGCCAGTACCTGGCCGCGCATCAGTCGAGCGACACCCATCCAGCCGAAGAGGACGAACAGCACGATGACGAACCGAATCGACGTGGGTTTCCCGACGATGGGTTCGAGCCACGACACACTCGACATGACACTTCGGAGCACCAGAAGGGTCACGAGAAATGGGAAGGCCAGGAAGAGGTCGGTCACTCGCATCAGAACGTCGTCGATCCAACCACCCCGAAGTCCGGCGATAGCACCGATGGTGACTCCGAGGACGGTCCCGAAAAAGGCGGCGGCGAGACCGATGAAGATCGACACGCGCAATCCGTAGATCAATCGGCTGTAGAGGTCGCGACCGATGTCGTCGGTTCCGAGCCAGGCGATGCTGCGAGGCGAGAGAAATTGGTTGGGGTTCTCGATCGAGGTCTTGAACACCGCCTCGTTGACGCCGTACCGCGCCGTGAAGGGCGCGAGGATCACGAACAGGACCATCGCGCCGAGGAAGATCGACGACACGAGCGCCCCGCGATGTTTGACGAAACGCCGGAAGGCCATGCGGCCCGGCGAGAGGGATTCCGCCGACAAGCCGACGGCGGCATCGGTGGTGGGGCGTTCAGCGTCCAAGGCGAATCCTCGGGTCCAGCACCGCGTACGAGACGTCGGCGACGAGATTGAAGAAGATGACGACCAGCGTGAAGAAGAACATCCACGGCATCATTTGCGGGAAGTCACCGTTGTCGTAGGCGCCGAGGAAGAAATCCCCGAGACCTGGGTACGAGAAGATGCGCTCGGTGATGATGAGACCACCCAAGATGGCGCCGATGTCGATAGCGGCCACGGTCACGATGGGGATGAGCGCGTTGCGGAGAGCGTGACGCACGAGAACTCGTCGCTCACTGATGCCTTTGGAGCGAGCCGTCCGCATGTACTCGGAATTCAATACTTCGAGAAGCGAGGCCCGCATGTAGCGGGTGTAGACGGCGACGATCTGGATGACCACGACCGTCACCGGCAAGATCATGTGTTTGATCATGAGGAAAAGATCGAAACCGCGCTGACCCGGTGGATACACGCCCGAGGTGGGCAGCAGCGACGACCCGAACCACCGATTCCAGTAGACGGCGAACACCAACTGGAGGATGAGAGCCGACACGTACGGGGGTGTCGAGATGGCGACGAAAGCACCGGTGTTGACGGTCGTGTCGCGAAGACCTCCCGGCTTCAGAGCCACGAACACACCGAGAGACAAACCGATGAGAATTCCGATCCCGGTGGCCGTCAGTCCGAGCCGGAGCGTGTTCATCATGGCGTCGCGGAATTCGGGCCATACTTCGCGACTGCCCTTGATGGAGCGTGGCCAATCGAAGGTCACGAAACCCTGCAACCACTGGAAATAGCCCCGTAGGTAGCCGCCGAAACCTTCGTAGAGACCGTTCGTCTCGATGTACTGCTCGATCTTCTTGGCCGAGGCCCGCTGGTTCACCCTCAGATAGCTGGCCAAGGGGTCGGTGCCCACCCGTAGGGCGACGTACACCAGGAAGGTGACGATCAGCACCATGGGGACGGCCCACATCAGACGACGTAGAACGAAACGCAGCACGGGCGACCCTCCCCCTTTCCGATCGACAGCGGCAGAACAGTACTCCCAGGACCACTGGGCAAGGACTGGGGGCTGACCCGAAAGTCAGCCCCCAGACACTCGATTGGTCAGATGTTCTCGATCAGAGAACTTCGACCACGGGCTCTCCGGCCACCAGGTTGGTGATCTCGAAGGTGCCTCCGTTGGTGGTGTCCCAGACGTTGGGCAGGACCGGGAACGCAGTGGTCCAGACCATCCAGGACGAGTTGGCGCACTCGGTGACGGGGTTCAGACACTCGGGCCACTGTTCGGCACCGAGAATGAGCTGTCCGTCGCCGTCGACGTCTTCCCACTGCGAGAAGTTGTTGAAGGCGCGGTAGTTGTTGAGTTCACCGTCGACCGGACCACCGAGGCGGTCGGTCCGCCAGAAACCGGCCTTCGGGAACTGGAAGAGCGGCAACATGACGTGGTCGGCGGCCATGAGATCCATGACCTGCTTGACGAGCTCGGCGCGCGGGCCCTCGTCGACCGTCACATCGGCCTCCTTCAGAAGAGCCGTGGCTTCCTCGTTGCACCAACCGGTCGAGTTCTGACCCTGCTGGCCGTTCTCGTCGCTCGGGATCTGATCACAGGCGAACGAGGCGTTCAGGTAGGCCGGGTCCGGCGGAGCGGTGCTGATGTACATGGCCATGTCGTAGTCGAGGGCTGGCAGACGCTGCTGGAAGTAACACGCAGCGTCGCAGTTGTCGGCCACGACGTTGAACCCGGCGGCCTGCATCAACGGGATGAGGTAGGCCTGGGTGTTCTCGCGACGGGTGTTGCCGGTGTTGATGATCCAGCGGATCGTCGGTGCTTCACCGTCCTTGGCCCAGTAGCCACTGCCATCCTTGGCCCAGCCGTTGGCCTCGAGAAGTGCCACGGCACCCTCCGGGTCGTACTGGCCGACGAACGAATCGTTGCAGTACGGGCCAGGAACGATCGGACCGCATTCGAGGAGCTTGCCCTGTCCATCCGACAGCGGGATGTAGATCTGCTCGAACACACCCTGACGATCGACCGACTTCACGAAGGCCTCACGGAAGATCGGATCCGAGAACGGTCCACCTCGGTTCGGGTCGGACTGGAAGTAGAAGCCCTCGTAGTCGCCGCCGAACTCGACCTTGTTGGTGATGTTGGCGTCGGAGAGAGCGTCGGTGATTCCGGCGAAGAACTGCGGGTAGATGAAGTCGACTTCACCAGCGAGGATTGCCGCACTCTGTGTGTCGAAATCGGCGAACGGCACCATGACCACGCGCTCGGTGGCCGGGGCGTCGCCCCAGTAGTTGGCGTTCGGCGTGAACACGAGCTGCTCAGGACTCCACGAATCCATGACCCACTCGCGACCCGAGATCTGGATGATGTCGGAGAAGTCGGTCGAGATGTCGTTGCAGTCCTCGACGGCCGTGGCCTGGATCAAACCGCCGAAGAGCAGCTTGTACGGGGCGTAGACCTCGTTGAACTCGACGACGACCTGCTGATCGCTCGCACCGGCTTCGACCGAGATGATCTTGTCGTAACCGGTCGTGCTGATGGATCCGGGCGTGTTGAGGGTCGCGTTCACCGAACACTGGAAGTCGGCGACAGTGACCGGACAGCCGTCCTGCCACACGGCGTCGGGATTGATGTCGATGGTGATGCGCATGGCGGCGTCGCCTTCGGCGCCACCGGCTCCACCTTCGAGAGTGCCCGAACCGCAGGCCGAGGTGTCGGTGTCTCCACCATCACCGGGTGCTTCGGTGGCCGGAGCCGCCGTTTCGCTGGACGATGAGTCGCCGTCGTCGCCGCCACAGGCTGCGATGACGAGAGACGCACCAGCGAGAAGCGCGAGCACCTTGCTCGTCTTCTTCGTCATGGTTGACCTCCTGG
>CAZTPF010000010.1:64190-66442 GCA_964614655.1 uncultured Bifidobacterium sp. | reverse complement strand
CTCGCCGACCTCACCGGTCCGGAAGTTCTTGCGAATCTGGGTGAGCGCAGCATCCTCGTGCAGCCGCTCGGAGCGGTCGAACAGCACGGTCCGCATCTGCCCTTGTCGACCGACCTCGTGATCGCCGAGGCTGCGGCCGAAGCAGCCGTCGCTGCGGCGAGCGACATCGACGTGTGGCTCCTTCCCCCACTCGCCTACACGAAGTCGAACGAGCATGCCTGGTCGTCAGGAACGATCTGGCTCTCGGCCACCACACTGCTCGCCGTTCTCGACGACATCGGCCGTTGTGTGGCCCGGACCGGGGCTCGCAAACTGGTCTTTCTCAACGGGCACGGCGGAAACAGTGCGCTGGCCGCCGTTGCCAATCGCGAACTGCGTCTGGCTCACGGCCTCATGACCTTTCTCGTTCATCCTTTCGTTCCGGCTGATCAGGGTGGCGCGTCGGCCGCCGGTGAAGCGGGTGCCGGGGTTCATGGTGGAACCGACGAGACGTCGGTGATGTTGCACCTGCGTCCCGATCTCGTCGACATGAGCCAGGCCGTGGCCAACGTTCCTCATTGGTTGCAGGAGTTCGAACGGGTTCGCTTCGGCGGTTCGGTTCCTTTCGGCTGGACCTCAGACGACTTCGGACCCCACGGGCACATCGGCGATCCGACACCGGCCACCCCCGAACTGGGCAAAGAGCTCTTCGAACGAGGTGTCGATCACGTGGTCCAGGCACTTCGCGAGATCGATCGATTCGAATTCCGAGATCGCAACACCTCGTCGTGACGTCGTTCGACCTGGTCACCCTCGACGTGGCGTCTCCGGATGCCGCCGCCGACTTCTGGAAGGCCGTGCTCGGTCTCGTGGAAAGCGAGCGCGAAGACGGGGATCGATGGATCGTGTTGTCGGATGTCGACGGAGTTCGCCGCATCGGACTCCAACGCGGAATCCCTCGGCCCGGGGGTGTGCATCTCGATCTGGCCTGCTCACCCGATGAGTTCGACGCCGAGTGTCGACGGATCGTCGAGCTGGGCGCCGAGATGATCGGGGATCCTCGGTACGAACCCTACGGAAGCATCGTGAACCTGCGCGACCCCGAGGGCTACGTGTTCGACTTGTGCGCCTACGTCTGAGCCAGGACGCGAAATCGGGGTGGCGACCGTGTGGCCACCACCCCGATTCGAGGTGTTCGTCGGATTCGACCCGACTGTCGGTCAGCGACCGATCGACGGATCGATGAAGCGGTTCGTGACCACTCCGTCGACCGTGATGTCGGCGTCGTACTCCACGCCGAGCTCGTCGAGCAGGGGCAGCAACTCGTCGTAGAGTCCCTGCACTCGATCGAGATCGAAGTTGCCGTAGGTGCCGTCAGGACCGTTCGAACCGATACCGATCTCGTCGAAGAGTTCGAATCCGGCTGCGTTGAGGTCGGGTGTGACGACCCAGTAGTTGTTGTACGCCTCGGTGATTCCGACGATGACGTCACCGGTCGGTGTCGGATCGTTCAGGTAGTCGACCCAGGCCTGCTGCAGAACCGGAACGAGAACTTCGAGGCAGGGTGACAACTCGTCGATGCGCTCGGTGAGAACCGAGTACATCGCCGGGTAGGGCTGCCAACCGAGATCGTGGATCAGCACGTAGTCGATCGGAGCGGAAGCGCCGTCTTTCCACTCGATGAGGTTCTGGTACTTGTACCGCTCGTTGGTCACGAAGCCCTGCTGGATGAAGTTCGCACCTTCGGCGATCCAGTCGGTGGGTGCACCGCCGTAGTTCGGATCACTCTGCGAGGCGTCGACGTAACCCTGACCGATCAGCCAGTCCATGTAGGTCGTGCCAGGGAAGTGCAGGATGCGAGCTCCCGATGCACCGAGCGAAGCCGGATCGGCGGGATCGATGTCGAGTTGTGTCGGATCCCACTGCAGGTACTGCGGGTTGATCTCGAGCGTCGCCGCCACACCCGTGACGCGAACCGTGGCCGACGACTGGATGACGTCGTCGGTGTTCACGTAACCGAGTGTGATGTCACGGTCGGTCTGCATGACCGAGACGACGGGCTGGAACTCGATGGCGTCGCCACCGGCACGGATCTCGACGGTCTCGATTCCGCCCACGGCGTAGGCCGGATCGATCGGACCCGAGTAGGTGAAGAGTGAGGGATCGGACGTGCCACCGGCTCCGATCAACTGGTACGTGCCGCCGTGTTCGATCTCGGGCCACCAGTCGGTCTGGATGACGAGGTTGGTCGGGCAGACCGCTTCGTCGGTGGT
>CAZTPF010000010.1:45726-64090 GCA_964614655.1 uncultured Bifidobacterium sp. | reverse complement strand
CGCCGAATCGTCGCCGTCGTCTCCGCCGCATGCCACCGCCACGAGGGCGAGGGAGACGGCGAGAGCGCCGATTTTCAGTGGGGTGTGCTTCATGTGTGGGGTCCTCCGCATGGTGTCAGGTGATGTGGGTTCGCGAGCGGTGGTTCATGTCGCTCGAGCCTCCGACTCGTGCCAGTTCCGCAACATGCGGTTGCCCAGCCAGCCGATGAGGACATAGATGGCCACGCCGAGAAGCGAGGCCAAGATCACACCGCCGAACAACTTCTCGTATTCGAGTCGTTTGGCGTAATTGTTGAGCAGGCGACCGAGCCCCATGTCGCCGCGCGTGAAGAAGAAGTCGGCGACCAGAGCACCGATCACGCAGAGTCCGGCACCGATGCGCAGGCCGGTGAAGATCGACGGCAAAGCAGCCGGAAGCTGAAGTTTGAAGAGCCGGGTTCGGATTCCTGCCTGATTGAGACGGAAGAGATCGAGATGACCTCGATCGACCGACTTCAACCCGAACAGGAAGCTCGTCAAGATCGGGAAGAGGGCGACGAGGACGCACGTGACGACCCGAGCTGTACGCGTGGGACCGAACCACACCGAGAAGAGGGGGACCAGGGCCAGAACCGGAATGGTCTGGAGGGCCACCGCGTAGGGAAAGAGAGCTCGTTCCATCACGCGGCTGAGTGCCATGACGACGGCTCCGAACAGAGCGGCCACGGCGGCGATCACGAATCCGATCAACGCGATGCGCCCGGTGTTGACGAGACCTTCGAGCAGCTCGGAGCGGGCCTTCGACTTCAAGAAGGCACCTTCGATGACTCGGTGGGGAGGAGGAACGATGAAGCGGCGACGTTCGTCGAGGATCACGTGATGGACGAGGTACCAGACTCCGATGAAGGCACCGAAGACGGTGACTGCCGGGCCGTATTGGACGATGCGGGTGCCGATGACACGAAGATTCATCCGTGGGCCTCTTTCAAGGCTTCGGCCACCTGGCCGCAGAGTTCGCCGAATCGAGCCTCGTATCGCAGTTCGTGCTGTCGGGGATAGGGGAACTCGATCGGTATGTCGGCGATGATCCGACCCGGACGGGCGGACATGCACAGGACTCGCGTCGAGAGGAACACGGCCTCGGCGATCGAATGGGTGATGAAGAGCCCGGCGAATCCCTCGTGCACGAAGAGGCGGAGCAGTTCGTCGTTGAGTCGTTCGCGGGTGATCTCGTCGAGTGCGCCGAACGGCTCGTCGAACATGAAGACCGACGGCGACAGAACGAGTGCACGCGCCACTGAGCAACGCATCTTCATGCCACCGGACAGTTGCTTGGGATACTTCGACTCGTGCCCGGTGAGTCCGACCAGCTCGATGGCGTCGGTCGCCCGACGACGTCGTTCCGCCTTGGGCATTCCTTGCAGTTCGGCGTTCAGTTCGACATTGCGACGCACGGTGCGCCACGGGAGAAGAGTTGCGTCCTGGAAGACGTAGCCGAGATGTTCGCGGTCGACCCGACACTCGCCTGACGTATGGGTGGTGAGTCCTGACGCGATTCGCAACAACGTCGATTTCCCGCACCCGGACGGACCGACGACCGTCACGAATTCACCCCGATCGACCGCGAACGACACGTCATCGACCGCGTGTGTGCCGTCGGGAAAGATCATCGAGACATGATCGAATTCGAGGGCGGCACGACTCGACGGTGTCACGACGCGCTCCATTGATTCGACGTCGTGGTCAGGAGTGCCTGACGATCGTCCAGGGAGGGTGGTCGAGGAGAGCATCTCCCTTCGAAAACTAGGTCAGTGCCTGTCATTTCGACCTCTTCTCATTGTTGACATTGTGTAAACGGAATGTTCGGACTCGAGACGAGCACGCCGCGATGCCAGACGTGCCGCGCCGGTGGTCCGAAGGCGATCGCTTCACGCACGGTGGCGGCCGGGATCGCCACCAGATCGGCGACCGACCCGACCGTCAGGTCACTCGCTTCCGATCGAAGAACGCGATGTGCGACCGACGTCACGGTGTCGAGTGCTGCGTGCGGCAGGAGGTGAGTCGTTGCGATCATCAATCCGGCCGTCTCGAGGGGATCACCGCGGCCGAGAGGGTTGAAAGGATCCTGGAGGTTGTCGCCACCGGCGGCGACGTCGACCCCGGCGCGTTGCAGTGCAGCGACCGCCGTCACAGCACGCGGCATGGACTGCGGGTGATCGCGTCCTTGCAGAAACAGGTTCGTCTGCGGAAGAGCCACGATGCCGATACCGGCCTCGGCGACCAACGCGGCCACCCGCTGTTGAACGTCGACGGCCTGGACACCGAGGCTCACGCAATGGCTGGCGGTCACCGGAAATGCGAATCCGTCGGCCACCACTCGTCGAGCCAGATCTTCGAGGGACAGCATGGCCGGATTCAGGGTCTCGTCGGTGTGCACGTCGACACCGACTCCGGCCTCGGCGGCGATCTCCAAGAACACCGAGTTCGCTCCGGACGGATCGTCGTCGAGATGCGGACAGCCACCGACGAGATCGGCACCGGCGTCGAGCGCCGCCGCGAGCAAGGCCCGATTGTCGGCTCCGGCGAAACCGGTGATCGGCCAGCCAGTCAAGGCGACGATCTGAATGTCGACCACTCCTCGAAGTCGTTCTCGCACCTCGACAAGGGCCTCCACCGAGCGAAGACCTCGATCGGAGGTGGTGTCAGCATGGCTTCGGATGACCGAGACACCGTTCGAAACGAGGAGGCGTGCGGCTCGTTCGGCTCGCTCGACGACGTCGACCTGCGTGAAAGTCGGCGACGCGTCCTGCATGGCCAGGATCGCGCCCATCAGATCACCGGTCGGATTGGTGACTCGTTCGGCGAGAAAGGCCTTGTCGAGGTGGGCATGAGGCTCGGCGAAGGCCGGAAAGAGCAGATGGCCTCGAAGATCGACCACGTCCTCGTCGCGGCGGGCCAACGACGGACCGATGGCGACGATCCGGTCGCCGTCGAGGCGTATGTCGATCGACGAGCCATCGGAAACGGTGGCGCCGGCGAGCAACATTTGTCGCAACGTTAGTCCCCTGGTCGCGAGGCGTTGCTACCGTCGACGGCATGAAGATGTTGCGTCGAGCCTTTGCGGCCATGTCACTCGCCGGGCTCATCGCGGCGGCACTTCGAGTGCGCGGGCGTGGCGGTGTCCCGCCCCAGCGGGGTGGCTGGCGCGAACTGTCCCGCCCGCAGTCGTGACCCCAGGGTCTCCGCTCTCGATCGGTGTGGTCGGTCTCGGAGCGGTCGGCTCCCGAGTGGCCCGTCAGCTGATCGAGTCGGGCTGTTCGGTGATCACTCACGACACCGACCCATCGGCATTCGCATCGTTGCGAGGCGGGGAGCACTGCACGTTCAGCGAGTCGATCGACTCGTTCTCCGACACGTCGTGTCACTCGATCGTTCTCTGTACTCCGGCTCCGCAGAGCACCCTTGCGACGACGTTTCTCGATCGCGGCCTCGACGTCGTGTCGGTCTCCGATGACCCCGACGACGTCCACGAACTCCTCGCACTCGACGAGCGCGCACGCGACAACGGGGTGCGCCTGGTTGTCGGCGCTGCAGCTAGCCCGGGAATGTCGGGACTTCTCGCTGCCGAATTGGCTCTGCGCTTCGACACGGTCGACGAGATCCACGTCGCCTTCCACGGCACCGGTGGTCCGTCGTGTGCACGTCAACATCACCGGGCTTTGGGCGGAGATGCACTCGGATGGCACGACGACGAATGGATCGAGCGCCCGGGCGGAAGTGGACGCGAACTCTTGTGGTTCCCCGAGCCCGTGGGCGGCAAGGATTGCTACCGCGCCGAACTGGCCGACCCCATCGTTCTGAATCGGGCCTTTCCCGAGGTGTCGCGCATCAGCGCGCGGGTATCGGCCACTCGTCGCGATCGATTGACCGCTCGGCTGCCGATGATGTCACCGCCGCACGCCGAGGGTGGCTTGGGTGGACTGCGGGTAGAGGTTCGCGGTTCGCGCGACGGTCGACGCGTGACCGAGGTGGCGGGTATCGCCGAACGTACGGCGGTGATCGCCGCGTCGGTGGCGGCGTCGGTCGCCGATCATCTCTCCCGACGTGAACGCGACGCGTCCGGTGTGATCGCTCTCGGGGACGGACGTCTCGACGACGTCGCTCTGGTGACGGCCGTCATCGAGCGCGACATTCGCGTGTTCGAGTACGTCGGTGCGTCCGACTGAGCGGGCAACCGGCGCACCCCGCTGTACATTCTCGGTATGGGTGGCGATCACGATCAGCGCGACGCACGCAGTGTCCACGACGTCGCATCCGAACGTCTCGACGCGATCGATCAGCGATACTCACCGGGTCGCCGGAGACTGGTCGAGGTTCTGGCCAACGCGTCTCATCCTCTCGTGACCACCGAGATCACGTCGGCGACCGACGAACTGCCGCAGAGTTCCGTGTACCGCAATCTCGGAATCCTGGAGGAAGCCGGTGTCGTGGTGAAGGTGTTGACCACCGGAGAGCGCGCCGCCTTCGAACTCGCCGAAGACCTGAAAGGTCATCACCACCATCTGGTGTGCGTCGATTGCGGGCGAGTGATCGACGTCGATCTGCCCGATCAGATCGAAACGCTGCTCTCGGACGGAATGTCGTCACTCGTGGCCGATCGAGGTTTCACTCTCATCGGACATCGGCTCGACCTGATGGGTCGATGCGATCAGTGTTCGCGATCGAGACGCGACGACAGCTTCTCGACCAGTTCGGTCAAGTGATCGACCTTCTTCTGCAGTTCGTCGATGTCGACCAGATTGCGCACGTCCTGCGTCGTGGCCACGTCGGTGAGCGATAGTCGGACGCTGGCGATCTCGCGCGCCAGGAACTCGGTGTCGGCCTGGGTCCGTTCGGCGACTTTCCGGTCGTAGTCGGACTGAGCTCGGTCGCGGGACTCCTGTCGGTTCTGCGCGAGAAGGATCAGAGGAGCCGCGTACGAAGCCTGCAGCGACAAGATGAGGGTGAGGAGCACGAGACCTCGGCCCCACGGGTCGAACGTCCACGAGTCGGGAACGACGAGGTTGTAACCGATCCAGGCGACGATGACGAACGACTGCCAGACGAGGAAGCGCGCCGTTCCGAGAGTTCGAGCGATCGATTCGGAGAACTGTCCGAAGGCCTCGGGGTCGTAATGGACTCCGATGCGACGGCGTTGACGGGGGACACCCAGACGTGTTCTGGCCTTCATGACACCTCCTCTCGGGTCTCGGGCGACGACTTCACATGGTGGGACTTAGGTGGTGACCGACGTCGTCTCGTGTCGACGACGTTGTCTCCATCCGGTCGGCAGCGTGCGGTCGAGCACGTCGTCGATCGTGATGGCTCCGAGCAGACGACCCGCTTCGTCGCACACGCCGATCGACAGCATGTTGTACGAGGCGAGACGCTCGGCGACCTCGCGGTCGCTGATGTCGGGAGTGATGGTGGGTTCGGTTTCCAGGCACTGTCCGAGTTCCATGCTTGGCGCCTCGCGCAAGAGCCTCTGGAAGTGAACCACACCGAGATAGCGGCCGGTGGGTGATTTGTACGGAGGGCGACAGACGAACACCTGCGACGCGATCGACACGAGCCATTCCGGATCGCGAATCTCGGCCAAGGCCTCGGCGACGGTGGAGGTCGGTCCGAGGATGATGATCTCGGGTGTCATGAGACCACCGGCGGTTCCCTCCTCGTACGACAACAGCCGACGCATCTGCTCGGCGTCTTCGTCGTCCATGGCGTCGAGGATGCGGGCTCGCTGCTCACCGGGCATCTCGGCCAGAAGGTCGGCCAAGTCGTCGCTCTCCATCTCGTCGAGGACGGCAAGGAGTCGGTCCATGTCGAGACCCTCGATCAGACCGACCTGCTCGGACTCGGGGAGTTCTTCGAGGACGTCGGCCAGACGGTCGTCGTCCATGGCTTCGGCCAACTGCCGTCGCTGGGCGAGCGGCAGGGAGCGAACCACTGCCGCGACATCGGTGGGGTGCATGTCGTGCAGACGAGCGGCTTCGGCGGCCATCTCGGTCACGGCGGCGAACAACGAGGCCACCTCCACCCATTCGACGAGTCGATGAGTGGGGCGACGGCGAAGGGCGGTGCGCTTGGCCAGACGAACTTGCGCGACCTCCCAGCCGCCTGACTTGGAGTCGAGCCGTTCGCGTAGAGCGACGTCGGAGACCGTCTCACCGTTCACGCGGCGGTCGATCACGTCGCGTCCGAGAAGACGTTCACCCTTTTTGATCTTGAAGGGGTTGAGGTCGATGTCCCACGAACGGAGACGGACGCCGTCGTCGGCGATCTGTCCGACTTTGCCGGCGTTCACGAAGATGCGTCGGCGCTGACTCGTGGCGGTGAATCCGACGACCCGTGGGGCCGACCCGGCTCGTCCGGGTACGACGACGACGTCGTCGATGCGGCCGATACTCGCACCACCGGCGTCGAGAAGCGGCAGGCGCATGATGCGGAAGGCATAGATCAGTTCGCCGGCCATGCCGGCAGGCTACCGATGGCCTCAGGACGTACGGCGGACGATCTCTCGGGCGACGGCGCCGTAGCGATCGAATCGATCGTGATCTCGTCCGGCGTTGTAGAGAACGAGTCGATCGGCGGCACCTTCGTACCGGTGAAGCAATTCGTCGGCCAGTCCGTCCCAGGTCGCCTCGGTGGTGAACACGGCCAGATGATCGTCGGTGATCTGCGTCGCCATGCCGGCGAAGTCACCGGCCTTCTGCTTCTCGCGGATTCGGGCCGTCGTTCCCTCGAATCCGGCCTCGTCCCAGATGAATGCGTAGTTGGGTGTGCTGCCGTAGAAGCTGAGCATCGCCCGTAGGTGTTCGCGCTCGGCGTGGCGTTCTTCGTCCGTGTCGCCGACGATGGTCATCACCGGCACGATGATCGAAACGTCGGAGCGGGCGCGACCGGCCTTCGATGCACCTTCGGCGACTCGGGGAAGGACGTGGCGTTCGAGATAACCCGGCTCGCCGATGGGATGGACGTGCACGCCATCGGCGACTTCACCAGCCATGGTGAGCATCCACGGATTCACCGCCGCGATGTCGACCTTGGGGTCGGGTGCGTCGATGGGACCCGGACTCCACTGGGGTGTGATGAAGGTGAGTTCGTAGAAGTCGCCGCGATGATCGAGAGTTCCCGAGCGGAATGCCGAGAAGCACGCCTTCACGGCGAGCACGTAGTCCCGAAGTCGCGGACCGGGTCGATCGAAGTCGACGCCGTATCGACGAACTACGTGCGTCTTCACCTGGGTGCCGAGCCCGAGTCGAAAACGACCTCCTGATGCCTCTTGGAGTTCCCATGCCGTCGCCGCCGTCACGAACGGGCTTCTCGGGAAGGCGACGGCGACACCGGTCGACAGCTCGAGGCCTGGGGCCGCGACTGCGGCGGCACCGACGTTCAAGTACGCCGTGCGTCCGGCTTCGGTGAACAGCAGGCCCGAGAATCCGGCTGCCTGCGCTCGGCGTGCGTGGTCTCCGGTCTTGGTGAGCGGAAGAGGAGTGGTCATGACGTCGACGTGCACGACTGAACAGTAGAGCGTGCGTCACTCGACGATGGACGAAGGGTCGCCGTCCCTCGCAACTAGGGTCGGACGCGTGCCCGAATCTCTTTCGCTTCTACCCGAGGATCACTCCGTCTGCCCGCGCTGCAAGTCGCGTCACGACGGACGTTTCTACGGGCCGTGCGAGGCATGCCGTAACGAACTCAGGGCGACGATGGGAGTCGAAGCACGACGCGTCGAAGTGGCCGAGTACGAGCCGAAGATGAACGTCACTCCGAACGCCGTGGCGTTGAAGGACGACTGAAAGTCGTCGAGTTCTATTCGCCGGCCGAGGTCGGCAGCTGATCGTCGCGGACGCCCCCACCGGGACGGAAGGTGGTTTCACGGTCGTCGCCACCCTGTTGCATGTTCTGCATCATCGTGACCAGTTCGGCCGATGCGCGTTCGTCGGCCATGATCTTCTGCATCACTGCGGCACCAGCACCCGCCATGAGCGTGGCCTGATTGTCGTTGAGGAACTTCATCGAGGCCCGTTGGCGTTCGGTGGTGCGGTTGACTTCGGGAATCACGTAGCGCGCCACCATGTCCCATGAGCGTCGGGTGTTCTCTCGGTTGGCCCAGTCGTGTGCGAAGCCGAGGACGACTCCGAAGCCGCCGGTGAGATCCTGAAGATTTCGGATGGCTGCCACGAGATCGTCGGGAGTGCCCACCACGGCGGTTCCGCCGGCGGTGATCTGCTCGAGGAGTTCCCACTTGTCCTCGACGTGTTGAGCACCCGGACGACCGAGCGTCCACACGTTGTATTCGTTGTGCCAACGCTGAAGTCCGTCGACGGCTTCGTGGCGTGCCTGCTCGCGTGTCTCGGCGATGTGCCAACTCATCATGACCCGCCAGTTCTTCCGATCGACCGACTGTCCGTGTTTGGCGGCGGACTCTTCGGCGAAACTCCACTGCGTGGGGAGGGCGGCGAGCCCAGCGGTGCTGTTGGAGGCGATCGAGAGCACCCCGCAGCCGTACTTGCCGGCCATCTGCATTCCAGACGGCGACAGCGTGGACGCCGTGGCGATCGGCATGTCGTCCTGGACGGGCAGCAGTTGGAGCTGGGCGTCGCGCAGGGTGAACCAGTCGCTTTCGTGACTGAATCGCTCGTCGCCCCGGAGAAGACGGACGATCACGCCCATCGCCTCGTCCTGGCGGTCGCGCTGTACGAGGGGGTCGATACCGAGTGTCCAGGCATCGCTCGGCAGGGCGCCGGGCCCGGTGCCGAACATGGCCCGCCCCTTCGTCATGTGGTCGAGCTGGACGATGCGCTGAGCGACGTTGAAGGGATGGTGGTAGGGGAGAGAGATCACCCCGGTGCCGAGTCGAATGTGGGAGGTGCGCTGACCGGCAGCGGCCAAGAACATCTCGGGCGAAGCGATCATCTCCCAACCGCTCGAGTGGTGCTCGCCGCACCAGAACTCGTCGAAGCCGAGGTGGTCGAGGTGGGCGGCGAACTCGATGTCACTCTGGAATTGAAGTGTCGGATTCT
Organism: uncultured Bifidobacterium sp.; assembly: GCA_964614655.1. Classification (GTDB taxonomy): domain Bacteria; phylum Actinomycetota; class Acidimicrobiia; order Acidimicrobiales; family Ilumatobacteraceae; genus Casp-actino8. The sequence goes on along the minus strand of CAZTPF010000010.1, from coordinate 55,046 downwards.
CCCCGACGGGGTGGTGCGGTGCGAGGAAGGTCCCGAACTGCAGGCGGGGCGGTCGGCCCCCCGGAAGACCGCTGGGTGATGTCATGAGAAAAGAGTAGGTCTGCGGGTTTCTCGTGTCGTCAGCGAGCGCTCTGACCAGGCCGGGGGGCTAGTGTGAGGACGCCCTTCGGGGACGTAGCTCAGTTGGCTAGAGCACCTGCTTTGCAAGCAGGGGGTCGTGGGTTCGAGTCCCATCGTCTCCACCACTTCGGCCATTTTCCGCCCACTCTGATGCGCTAGGCACCGAAACCGCTACTCAAAGCATCAGGGTGGGCACTTTCGCTCAGGCGGGAGGGGAGGACGGGGGGTCGGCTCTGAAGAGCTCGGCCACTCCGCCGATCGACGCCAGGACGTTCGACATGTCGGACGGAACGAAGATCTTGGTGGCCTGGCCGTTGGCGATCGTGCCGAGTGCCTCCAGATACTTGATTGCGATCAAGTCGTTGGTGGGATCACCCTCGTGGATCGCCGCGTAGACGGATCGGATCGCCTCGGCCTCGCCTTCGGCTTCGGTGATCTGCTTGAACTTCTCGGCTTCGGCCAGGGCCCGAATGGCGGCGGCCTCACCTTCGGCCTCCAGGATCTGCTGCTGACGCACCGCCTCGGCCCGAAGGATCGCCGCCTGCTGTTCGCCCTCAGCGCGAGTGATCTCGGCCTGACGCTGACCCTCGGCGGTGGTGACCGTCGCCCGGCGTGTTCGCTCGGCCTTCATCTGCTCGTGCATGGCGTTCATGACGTCGGTGGGCGGGTCGATTCGCTGTATCTCGACTCGCTTGACGCGCACACCCCAGGTGTCGGTCGCGTCGTCGAGAATCTCGCGGAGGTTCGTGTTGATCTTGTCGCGCGAGGTGAGCGCTTGATCGAGTTGCATGTCACCGATCAGATTTCGCAGGTTCGTCTGCGCCAGCTTCGTGATGGCGACCATGAAGTTGGCGACGTTGTAGATGAGTCGTTGGGGATCGGTCGGCTCGTAGTAGACGACGGCATCGACGCTCACCACGACGTTGTCGGAGGTGATGACCTCCTGCGGGGGAACGTCGATCACCTGCTCGCGCATGTCGACGATGCGCAGCTTGTCGATGAACGGAAGGATCAGGCGAAGGCCTGGTTCGACCGTGGCGAAGTAGCGACCAAGACGTTCGATCACACCTCGTTGATACGGCCGAACGATCTTGACCGCCGATGCCAAGAAGATGATGAACAGCAGGAACACTGCAGCGGCGACGATGAACAGGATCATGGGCGGCCTCCTTCGTTCGACATGACGCGTTCGACGACCACTCCGGTTCCTCGAACCTCGACGACTCGTACCGACGCACCAGCCGGAATCGACTCGTGATCGAGTGATTCGGCTCGCCATTCTTCCCGCCCGATTCGCACCGAGCCGGCCCCGGTCGGACCGGGCGAGATGTCGGTGATGATCGTTCCCTCCTGGTGGAGGACTCGCTGTGATCCGACACCGACCGGAGGTTGGATTCGGTCGAGTCGTCGACGCAGAGGAATGAATGCGAACGAGGTGAGGGCGGCGATTCCGACGAACAGAATCCATTGAAGTCCGACCGATCCGCCGGCGAAGGCGGCGATGGCGGCGGCCAGAGCACCCGCCGCGAAGGGCAAGAAGAAGAAGGTGCCGGGCGTGAACATCTCTCCGATGAGGAATCCGGCGATCACCAGAATCCAGATCCACCGCCAGACGTCAGTGTCTCCCATGTGGTCAGGCTAGTTCTCGAGACGTCGTACGTCTCCGCGGACGACACATGCGTCGTACTGTGTCGTCGTATGGACTGGATCTCCGACCCCACCGCATGGAGCGCTCTCGCCGCGCTGCTCACCCTCGAAGTCGTACTCGGCGTCGACAACGTCGTGTTCATCTCGATTCTCGCCTCGAAACTCCCGGCGGATCAGCAGGATCGTGCGCGCCGAGTCGGACTTCTGGCCGCTGGCGGGATGCGCATCCTCCTGCTTCTCGGAGTGGGCTGGATCATCACACTGAAATCCGAGCTGTTCTCGATCGGTTCGGTCGGTTTCAGCGGGAAAGAGTTGATCCTCCTCGCCGGCGGACTGTTCCTCATCTACAAGGCGACGAAGGAGATCCACCACAAACTCGAAGGCGACGAAGGAGAGAAGTCGTCCAAGGTGGCTCCGACGTTCGCTGCCGTCATCGCCCAGGTGATGATCCTCGACCTCGTCTTCTCGGTCGACTCGGTGATCACGGCCGTCGGCATGACCACCTACGTGTGGGTGATGGTGATCGCCATCGTCGTGGCGGTCGTGATCATGCTCGTCGCCTCCAAGGGCATCTATTCGTTCGTGAACGCCCATCCGTCGGTGAAGATGCTCGCCTTGGCCTTCTTGCTCCTGATCGGTACGACCTTGATCGCCGAAGGCTTCGGGCAGAAGATCCCGAAGGGCTACATCTACGCGGCGATGGCTTTCTCGGTCTTCGTCGAAGTGCTCAACATCGGATCCCGACGCAAGACCAAAGGACTTCAGCCCGTACATCTCCGCGAGCCGATCGTGCAGAACTGAGGCGACGAAACGTCATGAGGGCTTGACCCGCACGTACCCGGGACGTCACCTGCCGTTCATCCTCGATCCCTACCTTGCGAGAGTCGTTCGAAAGGTAGGTCCTGTGAAGATTCGTCTCGTTGGAGCACTGCTCGCCGCTGTTGTCATGGTCGTGTGGTTGGGAACGCCGTCTCAGGCCGGAACGAAACTCGAGCTGGTACCGATCGGAACCTTCGACAGTGGTGTCGGCGAAGGTGGCTCCGAGATCGCCAAGTACGACGGATGGACCCGTCAGATGTTCGTCACCAACGGAGCCGAGGACCGCATCGACGTGGTCGACGTGAGGAATCCGGCCGACATGAAGCTGGTTCGTACGATCGATCTCACCGAGTTCGGTCCCTCGATCACGAGTGTCGACGTGATCCGTGGGCTCGGGGTCGCCACCGTGGTCGGATCTCCGGCCACCGAACCGGGTACTGCCGTGTTCTTCAGTCCGACGACGGGACGCATTCTCTTCAGTCGGGAAGTGGGTCCCCTCCCCGACATGGTGACCTTTGCCGGTAACGGTTCAGCCGTGCTGGTCGCCAACGAGGGAGAACCCCGTTGCATCGATGCATCGGGTGATGTGGTCACCGACCCCACCGAGGCCGTGAACCCTCAGGGGTCGGTGAGCATCATCAGAATCGTCGACGGCCGACCGAGTCGAGCCGTCAATGTCGGTTTCGCCTCGCTCGATTCGGCGACACCGGAGCTTCAAGCCGACGGGGTGCGCGTACCGATTTGGCCGGGAGCGACACCATCTCAGGATTTCGAACCCGAATTCATCACCGTTTCGGGTCGCTACGCCTACGTGACGCTGCAGGAGGCCAACTCGGTGGCGATCGTCGATTGGGTGTCTGCCGAACTCGTCGGCGTGAAGGGTCTCGGATTGAAGTCGTGGGAGAAGTCCTGGATCGGATTCGATGCGAGCGACAGGGACGATTCGTACACCACGACGATCTGGCCAGTGCAGAACATGTACATGCCGGATGCGATCGCGTCGATGAGGGTGGGCGGCAAGACCTACCTCGTCACGGCGAACGAAGGTGATGGAGTCGAGTACTTCGCTGGTCCGGTGTCCGACGACGAGGATCAGGAGTTGTGCTACACGGACGAAGCACGTGTGAAGGATCTGCCACTCGATCCCTCGGTCTTCGTCGACGGGATCGGTGACGACGACAAGTTGGGTCGACTCAAGGTCACGACGTCCTATCCGAGTGTGAAGGGTGAGGACGGATACACACGACTGGCGGCGTACGGCGGTCGGTCGTTCACGGTCTGGGACACGAGTGGCAATGTCGTCTTCGACTCGGGCTCGGGTCTCGAGGCGATCATTCGAGCATCGATCACCGAAGAGGAGTGGCTCGAGAACCACGACGGACGGAGTGACGACAAGGGACCCGAACCCGAAGGTGTCGCTGTTGGGGCTCCTTACGGAATGCCGACGATCTTCGTCGGGTTGGAGCGTTCGGGAGGGATCATGGTTTTCGACGCATCGAATCCTTCATCACCCGACTTCGTCCAGTGGGCTCGTACGGCCGATGTCTCACCTGAAGGTCTCCAGTACGTGCCGGCCTACGCCTCGGTCACGGGTAAGCCGCTTCTCATCGTCTCGTACGAAATTTCGGGAACGACGACCGTCTTCGAGATTCGTCGTTGACGACCACGATCGAGTCTCGTCGCCACGACGCTGAGGGGCAGTTCGTGGCGGCGAGACTCACAACTCGCCGCGGTCGAGAGCGGCGAGCACCTCACTCGCCCGCTCCCGAACTGCGTCGAGGTCACTCAGCTTGAAGGCCGCTCGTACTTGCTGCGCGACCCGCGGATTGCGCCCGAACGTCGTTTCGTGTCGGGCCATGAAGTCCCAATACAGAGTGGTGAACGGACAGGCGTCGTCGCCCACCCTCTTCTTGCGGTCGTAACGGCAACCTTTGCAGTAGTCGCTCATCTTGTCGATGTAGGCACCACCTGACGCATACGGCTTGGTGGCCATCCGGCCTCCGTCGGCATACTGCGACATTCCGATCACGTTCGGCACCATGACCCACTCCGCTCCGTCGACGAAGTTCTCCCACATCCAGTTCGTGAGTTCTTGCGGATCGATCCCGGCGATCAGGGAGAGATTCCCGATGATCATGAGCCGCTGGATGTGGTGTGCATAGGCGCGTTCGTGAACGTCACCCAGTGTGGACGACAGGCACCTCATATGGGTCCGATTCGGATCGGAGAACACCGGCGGCAGCGGACGGTTGGCACCAAGAGCGTTCTCGTCGGCGTAGTCGGGCATCCACAGCCAGTAGAGACCCCACACGTATTCCCGCCAACCGATCACCTGGCGAATGAATCCCTCGGCCGATTCGATTGGCACACGCCCCTCGTCGAAGGCTTCCTGGACGGCGTCGCACACTTCGGCGGGAGACAGTCGACCGACGTTGAGATACGGCGACAGCAGAGAGTGAGCAAGATGCCAGCTCCCGGTGGTCATGGCGTCTTCGTGCGGACCGAACATCGGCAACAGCGATTCGACGAAGTGGCGAAGACGTCGCAGGGCACCGGCCCGCGACGTCGACCACAGTCCGCTCGGAGCTACTCCATGACAATGCGCGGAGATGTCGTCGAGAACGGCCAGATCGATCTGGTCGAGTTCATCGGTGAGTGGAGCCGGCCAGTGATTGGCGCCGTCCTTCGGCGGTGGCTGGCGGTTCTCGGCGTCGAAGTTCCAGCGTCCTCCGATCGGCGAGGGATCGTCCGACGAGGTGTCCATGAGGTAACCCAGTCGTGTTCGCTGCCAGCGGTAGAAGTCCTCCATCTTGAACGACTTGCGACCGGACACCCAGTCGGCGAAGTCGTCGTAATGGCACAGGAACTGATTGGATCGCACGACGGTGCATCCGAGATCGCGAACCATCTGCAGGCCCCGGAAACTGGCCGGTTCGGTGACGACGACCGAAGTGGGGGAGTGATCGGAGACGTGTTCATGAAAACCCTGGGAAAGCGACGACGCCTTTCGATAATCGACATCGAAACCCTCAGCTCGGAGTTCTTCGGCGAAATGCCTCATCGACGAGATCACGAAGTGTGCTCGCTGCACGTGCCATTTCTTCGACGTGAGCTTCGCCGAACTCTCGACCATGAGGATGCGATGCGTCGCAGGAGTGGCCGATCCGAGTGCTCCGAGCGAACGGCCGAGTTGGTCACCGAGCACCCAGACCGTCTCCACGACGTCAATGTAACGTCACGGATCGACGAAGGTCTCGGCGAGCATCGAGAGCGATTCGTGTAGTTCGACATCGGGCAGGAATCGCCCGATGATCGGAACGTCGGTCGAGTTCACCAGAGTCACCTCCACTGTCACGACCTCGTCGTGCTCGTCGACCGACACCGAGACTGAACGAGCCGGCAACGAACGTTCGACTGCCGCTTGTGCAGCTTTCCGAGGCTCCTCGGCGACCGAGGCCGCCCGCGCCGCGTCACGAGTGACATGCACCAGGTGAATGCGATCGACGAGAACGACGAACACCTGAATCGCCCCCAGGAGGGCAATGAGCAAGATCGGAACCGTCAGTGCGAACTCGACGGCCGCCTGCCCGCTGTCCGGTCGTTCGTCAAGGGAGTTGCGACGTGACACTGTCGATGACGCGATCGAAGAGATCGCCGATCTTGCCGCCGCCTCCACCCCCGCTGGCCCAGGCAACCACCAGGAGAGCGATCAGCGCAGCGGCGAGGATGACGAGTGCGTATTCCGATGTGGCTTGGCCGAGGTCTCGCCGATCGGATTCGAAGGATTGATTCATGGTTCCTCTCAGTCGTTCGGATCGAGTCAGAACGACAGGTCGAGACGGGACAGAGTGCCGATGAGTGTGGGAACGATCACGAGAACGAGAAAGGACGGAAGCACGCACACCACGAGCGGGAGCGACAACTCGATCGACAATTCCTTCGATGAACTCTCGAGCTGTCGTCGACGAATGGCATGGGCGTCGTGAGAAAGTCGATCGACGACGTCGTCGAGTGGAACACCGAGTCGATGACCGGCATCGAGGGCATCGATCAGGGGGCGTACTCGCGAACCGATCGATGATTCGAGGATTTTCAGTGCGTCGATGAAGCGACCGCCGTCGTTGAGCTCGCGAACCGAGGCTTCGAACGAGGGTCGAAGGAGTGGATCGACGTGAGGGGCGGCGATCCGAAGAGTGTCGATCGGCGGATAGCCGGCGCGGAGAGTTGCGGCGATCACGTCGATTGCATCGGGGAGAACACGGTCGACTGCCGCATGGCGACGTCGCTGTCGCCGGCGACTCCGACCGATCGCCCCCACGACGACGAACAAGGCCACCACGATCACCATCATGAGCGCATCACCAGACGGGAGGTCCATCGACGACCCATCACGTTGAACACCACTCCGAGCGAGATGCACGTCCAGCCGATCGGACTGGCGACGAGAAGCTGGCGGACGTCCGGATCGTCGGCGATCATCCAGAGTGCACACACGAGCGGCAACCAAGTCAGAAGGCGGATGGAGGCCAACGCTGTGCTGGCCTGGGTCAAGCGGTCGGCCCGCGCGGCCCGTCGAGCCCGCAGTGTGTCGGCCAGGGTGTCGACGTGACGGCTGGGCTCACCTCCGACCCGGGCGGCCAACGAGAGAACCCGAAGGGTCAGCACCCGATCTCCGTTCGGACGACGGCGGGCGGACTCGAACGACAGTCGGCGCTCGAGCCCGGAAGCAAGCGACTCACCTCGTCGAACATCGGTCATCACGACTCCCAACCAGGAACGTGGATGATCACGAACCACATGTCGTATGGCTTCCAGAAGTGTGGAACCCGACCTCAGTCGTCGACTCAACGCCTCGGCCACGTCGAGACAGTCAGGAGCCTCGTCGGGTCGTGCCAGTCGTCGTGCCCGCCGTCGAGGATTCATCGCGGCAACCGCAGGACTTGTTCGATCCGTCGACACCCGGTCGAGTCGCGACCGAGGTGGACAACCACGTGGACAGCCGTTCGCACCATGTTCTCGATCGTTCGAGCATCCACGCCGTGAAGCGACCGATGGAGGAGCAGGCCGAGACGTCGAAGGGCGTCATGGGCATTGTTGGCATGCACCGTCGAGAGCGATCCGAGATGACCGGTGTTCAGAGCGTTCACGAGCGTGAGTGCTTCGTGTCCGCGTACCTCACCGACCACGAGGCGGTCCGGTCGTAGGCGCAACGAGGCGCGAAGGAGATCGTCGAGATCGACTCCGGCTCGTTCGTCGGCGGTGGGGAGGCGCGTCTCGAGGCGTACGAGATGGGGGTGGGACGTGACGAGTTCGTGCACGTCTTCGAGGATCACCACCCGTTCGTGGGGCGACACCGCCGAGACGAGGGCACCGAGAAGACTCGTCTTGCCGCTCCCGGTGGCACCACTCACAAGCACGTTGCGTCGTTCGTCGACGAGGGTGAGGAGTTCGTCCGCCGGAGTGGTGTCGGACGAGAAGTCGGCCACGGTGAATCGTCGGTGGCGTAGCAGTCGGAAAGCGACGCACGTTCCGTGAACGGCGATCGGCGACACGACGGCCGAGACACGCGTTCCGTCGGCGAGGCGGGCGTCGACGATGGGGTGAAGGCGGTCGAGTCGGCGGCCGATCGGAGCGAGGATCCTCTCGAGTTCGACGTCGATCGCTCCGGGAGCGAGAGATCCCGCTCGATGCATCGTGCCGGAACGGTCGCACCACAATTCGGTCCCGTGGTTCACGAGGACGTCGGTGACATCGGGATCGTCGAGTAGTCGCCGGAGAGCTTCGATCGAGGTCATGAATCGACGCGGAGTTCGTCGACGACCGGGCGCAGTACTCGTTCGAGACCCGTCGGCAGGCGAGAGCGAAGAACACCGGCGTCGACGGCTCGACTGACATCGGCCGACATGGAAATCTCGGCGATCAGTGGCAGACCGGACACGTTCACGACGTCGCGAGTCGTGAGAACCCGATCCGGAGGTCGGACCACCACGACACCGTCCCAACGAGAGGGTTCGGCGACGACGGCTCGGAGGGCGACGTAGCAGGGTCGGATGACGAGCAATCGTCGCGGCGTCAGGTGGTCGAGACCAGTCGAGGTGTCGAGGCATCCGGCGTCGATCACGACGTGGGCTTCGGTCCGGAGTTCGTCGAGAGCGAGAGCGAGGCCGGACAGGTCGCGATCACGATCGAGTGAAGACGACCCAGTGGGAACGAGTCGAAGGTTGGACGAGATGTCGACCGCCAGGTCGGTGAGTCGTCGGTCGGCCGACCTCAGCCAGTCGTGAAGGCCGTCGTGGATGGACGGGAGTCCGTTGATGTCGGATTGGTCTCCGGCCAGATCGACGAGATACGTGGGACGTGAGGTGTCACGTGAGGTGAGAAGGGCGAGGGCAGCGGCGGTGACCGACGTACCGACCCCTCCCTTGACGGACGAGAGAACCACCAGCATGACGAACCTCGCGTTCGAGCGGACGCGGGAAGTCGAACGCGGGGGAGTGTGGCGACGGAGCCGACCGAGAGGCGGTCAGGACGACTGCAACTTCTTGGCTGCGGCAGCCACGAGGCCGACGACAGCGAGGAGAAGAACGAGTTTCTTCATGCCGGTGAGGCTAGCGGTGGTTCCCGTTACCCTCGGTGTCGGAGGTGTCCGAGTACCTGGTGGACTCCGCCGCCTTCAAAGCGGTTGGAACGGGCGATCCCCGTTCGGCGGGTTCGATTCCCGTCCACCTCCGCCA
>CAZTPF010000010.1:0-45626 GCA_964614655.1 uncultured Bifidobacterium sp. | reverse complement strand
ACGCGTGCGTTCGAATCGGGAGGAGCGAAGCGACGGATCCCGTCCACCTCCGCCACGCAGCGAAGCTCACCCGCGGAGGTCGTTCGAATCGGGAGGAGCGGAGCGACGGATCCCGTCCACCTCCGCCAACGCCGCAGAGGTTCTGTCAGACGGCGAGCAGGTCGCGTGCACCCGTGTCGGACGACGGGTGACGCAGCTTCGACATCGCGCGCGCTTCGATCTGACGAATGCGCTCACGAGTGAGGTTGAAGTGCTCACCGACCTCTTCGAGGGTGCGGGGTTCGCCGCGGTCGAGACCGAAGCGCAACTTCAGGATCTCGCGCTCGCGCTCGTCGAGCGGAGCGAGCAGACGCTGGATCTCTTCGGGCAACAGGGCGGTGGCCGCCACTTCGAAGGGACTTTCGGCCGAGCGGTCTTCCACGACGTCGCCGAGTTCGGCGTCACCGTCTTCGCGCAGTGGTTCGCTGAGCGACAACGGCTCGGCGGCGAAGCGCAGCGCCTCGGTCACCTTGTCTTCGGGCATCTCGACTTCTTCGGCCAGTTCACGCAGGGTGGGCTGACGGCCGAACTTGAGCTCGAGGCGGGAGCGAGCCTTCTGCAGGCGGGCGAGGGTGTCGCCGGCGTGCACTGGCAGACGGATGGTCCGACCGGTATTGGCGATACCGCGGGTGATCGCCTGACGGATCCACCACGTGGCGTACGTCGAGAACTTGAAGCCCTTGCGCCAGTCGAACTTTTCGACGGCGTGCATGAGGCCGAGGTTGCCCTCTTGGATGAGGTCGAGGAGGGGAAGACCCGACGCCTGGTACTTCTTGGCGATCGAGACGACGAGTCGGAGGTTCGACTGGACGAACTGACGCTCGGCGACGTCTCCGTCACGAGAGAGATTGCGGAGTTCACGCTTCTTGGCGGGAGTGAGGCCCTTGCCTCCGTTCGCGTCGAGTTCTTCGCGGGCGGCCTTACCGGCTTCGATCTGCTTGGCGAGGCGGACCTCGTCGTCCTTCGTGAGCAGTGTGTACTGCCCGATGTCGGAGAGATACAGCCGGACGAGATCTTCCTCGTCGCGATCAGCTCGGTCCTTGGCCACCTGTCACCCTCGCTTCACTGCAAGTTGTCGCTCACTTTTCGGTTGCCCGAAAACGCCACTGAATGGTTTGCCACGCCATCCCCCGGCGAATGGCGGGAACGCTACCGACGCACACGTGAACCGCAACCCGAGAACGAAATTCGCCCAGTAGTGTTTTCACAAACGTGCAAAGGAGAACGCAGTGGCGAATCCAGTGCTAAATGAAAAGCAACTCGAAAAGGCCGCCAATGAGGCGGGTTGGGCGGCTCCCGCTCAGACGGATTGGAGCGCACCGGCACCGAGTTCCCGACGCCCGATCGACGACGGGCCGGTGAGTCCCTGGACTCCGGCTTCCGGAGTCATGACGGTCGGCGGAACGGTGTCGGCCACTGCGGTGCTGTTCGTCCTGTTGCTCGCCGGAGCCACGGTCGGCTGGATGGGCGTCGACGCTCCGGAGGGTGAGGTCTACTCGTTCCCCACGTTCGCGATCGTCGGCGTGCTCGTCGGTTTCGCTCTTGCCATCACGTTGGCGTTCAAGCCGATGTGGGCGAGAGTCCTCGCCCCTGTCTACGCAGTCGCGCAAGGACTGTTCGTCGGTGCGATCAGCCGCGCCTACGAGACGTACTACGACGGCATCGTGGTGCAGGCCGCCGGTGTCACCGTGGCCGTGTTCGCCGGCATGCTCGCTCTGTACGGACTTCGCATCATCAAGGTCACCGACCGCTTTCGTCGCACCATCGTCGGAGCGACGCTCGGCATCATGGTGTTCTACGGAATCTCGTTGTTGATGTCGTTGTTCGGCGCCACCCCACCGTTCATCACCTCCACGAGTGTGTTCGGGATCGGCTTCAGCGTTCTCGTGGCTGCGATCGCCGCCTTCAATCTGGCCCTCGACTTCGATTTCATCGAACGCGGCTCGAAGCAAGGCATGCCGAAGGCCGTCGAATGGTTCGCTGCTTTCGGTCTTCTGGTGACGGTCGTTTGGCTCTACCTCGAAATCCTGCGACTCCTCGCCAAACTCCGCGAGCGGTGACGAACGCTCTCGACGATCTCGATCGTCGAACCATCACGGTCGTCGGGGTCGCGCTCGTCAGCCTGTGGGGCGGAAAGTTCGCCTTCAGTTGGCGAGGCGACGACTGGACGCGACTCACCGAGATGTCGTGGTGGGCCGGATCGCAGATCGTCTTCTATCTGGTGCTCCCGATGGTGGCCATCGCGGCGATCGGTCTTCGACCAGCCGACATCGGCTGGCGACTTCGCGGGACGTCGCGGGACTGGAAGAAGTACGCCGCACTCTTCGTGATCGCCGCGCCGTTCGTGATCGTCGCCAGCACCACGGCCGAGTTCCAGGATCGCTATCCGCTCTACGAGATCTACCCCGGACAATCCGACGTCTGGCGCGATCTGTCGATCTGGTGGCCTCTCTACGTCGCACAGTTCGTGGCGATCGAGACGTTCTTTCGCGGTTTCCTCGTTCTCGGACTCGCTCCGAAGATCGGTCGACTGTCGATCCTCGTGGCCACGATTCCCTATCTGATGATCCATTTCGTGAAGCCACCGGCCGAGGCGCTGGCCTCGATCGTGGGTGGAATCGTCATGGGCACGCTGGCGTACCGAACCAAGAGCGTGTGGTGGGGAGTCGGGTTGCACGTCGCCGTGGCGGCCCTGATGGACGTCATGTCGCTCGGACACAAAGGTTTCGTCTGGTGAACGACGCACTCGACGCCGAAACCCTCGGCACGAGCGCGGCAGGGGCAGTGCTCGGCGGAGTGGCCGGAGCGATGTGGGGAGCCCCGCGACTCGGCGCAGCCGTCGGTGCCGTTCACGGTTGGATGGCCGGACGCCGTCGGGTGTACGGACAGGATCGACGTGGCCTCGTGGCCTTCGTTCTCGACCACACGTGGGCGTTGCCCACCACCATCGCCGGAACCGTCACGATGGCGCTGTCGGAGTTACGGCACCGAGCCGGCGGTGCCGATCCCGGTTTCCTCGAGTCGTTGTCTCGTCGATGCGATCGCTTCGTGTTCCGACGCGGTCTGGTTCTGCGCCGTGGCTTCGCGTTGACGGTCGGCACCGTGGTGACCGGGGCTGGAGGTGCCGACGGCGAGATCACCGAACGGCGCGAGAAGCTCGTGACACATCACGAAGACGTGCACGTGTGGCAGGCCCGTCTTCTCGGTCCGCTCTATCCACTTCTCTACGCGGCGTGGTTCGTGGGAGGTGCCGTCGTTGCAGTGGCACGTCGTCTCACGAATCGCAATACCGCCGCATTCTCCGACGTCGTCGACCGATACGCGTACTACCGCAACCCGTTCGAGTGGCACGCCTACACCTGTGACGACAACTGGCCGCCGGCATCGACCGATGCCCATGGTGTCTGGAAGAAGGAGTTTCCCTTGCGGGAGTGGATCCCGTCGGTACTCAGAGAGTCGTCAGGAAACCGAGCAACGCCTCGTTGAACGCCGCTGGGTTCTCCTGCTGCGTCCAGTGTCCGACGTCGGGAATGATCACGCTTCCCTTGTAATGGGGAGTGATCGAGTTGACGGTGTCGATGGTGTCGAGACGGTCGGCGATCACTCCGTCCTTCGATCCGCCGATGAAGAAGGTGGGCATGGTCATCACGTCGAACGGGATGTCCTTCATGATCTCGTAGTTGGCGTCGAGGTTGCGGTACCACGACACCGGTCCGAAGAAACCACTCTTCTCGTACTGCTCGACGTAGTGGTCGAGGTCGGCTTGCGTGAGCCAGGACGGCAGATGGGTGGGAACGTCCTTGAACATGTCGAGGAATCCCGTTCCCTCCATGGGCGGGATCTCGCTCGGCATGCCGCGATACATCTCGCCCGAGGCTCCCCAGAGGATCTGGTGCATGGTGTGTCGAACGTCAGCCTCGAGTTCTCGCTCGGCTGGGCCGACTTCTTGGAAATAGAGCATGTAGAAGAAGCGATCGCCGAACATGGCACGGAAGAGGTCGGTCGGTCGACCGGGCCACGGAGTGAGTGGAACGCTGACGGCCACGACGGCGTCGCATCGTTGAGGATGCAGACGGCCGGCTTCCCACACGACGAACGCTCCCCAGTCGTGACCGACGAACGCGGCGGTGTCGTGTTCGAAATGGTCGAGAAGTGCGACGAGGTCGCCCGTGAGATTGCGGATTCCATATGCCGACACGTCGTCGGGTACCGAGGAGAACCCGTATCCCCGCTGATCGGGTGCGATCACGTGATAGCCGGCGGCGGCCAGAGCCGGGATCTGATGCCGCCACGAGTACGCCGACTCGGGAAATCCATGACTGAGGATCACGGCGGGCGCCGACCGGTCACCGGCCTCGGTGACGACGAGATCGACACCGTTGACGTGGATGGTCGACTGGCGCACGTTCACGATTCGTTCCGCCGAGCCAACGGGCGCCGGGAGAGCAGGTCGTCCGACAACGGCTGGCCGGTGATCTCGTCGGTCCAGTACGTGCCGTTGTCGAGGCGGGAGAGAGCGGCCTCCACATCGGCCAGATCACGCTCGATCGCGTCGATCGATGCGGTCGTGCGCTCGTGGGAAGTGGCGGGGTCGTCGGTCACGCCTTCACAGTAGTGGCCCGCCAGTAGCGTGTTTCCCATGGCAACTCCCTTTCCTCCGTTCGATGGTTCGGCTCCGAAGTCGCAGAAATTCCCGGCTTACCCCGAAATGGGTATCGATCCGAACAAGCGCTACACCGCCACGATGGAGACGTCGATGGGAACCCTCGTCATCGCGCTCGACGCGTTGAAGGCCCCGAAGACCGTGAACAACTTCGTCTTCCTGGCGCTCAATCACTATTACGACGACGTGATCTTCCACCGAATCATCAAGGGTTTCGTCTGTCAGGGTGGCGACCCCACCGGCACCGGGACCGGCGGCCCGGGCTATCGCTTCGAGGACGAGCTGCCGAAGAGCGGGCAGTACGAGATCGGTTCGCTCGCCATGGCCAACGCGGGCCCCGACACCAACGGCTCCCAGTTCTTCTTGATCAGCGGTGCCGATGGTGTGCGTCTGCCTCCTCTGTACTCGCTGTTCGGCAAGGTCGTGAAGGGACTCGACGTCGTCGAGGCGATGCAGAACGTTCCCACCGGACCGGGTGACCGTCCGCGCACCGATGTCGTCATCCAGTCGGTCTCGATCAGCGTCGCCGACTGACACCGCCCGTCGTTCGCTGTCGCTCGACGAGGCCCGTCGCCTTGCGTTGGCGGCTCAGGGTTTCGATCGGCCGCGTCCGTCTTCGGTCACCCAACGGCACGTCGTTCAAGCTGTCCGCACCATGGGTGTGGTACAGATCGACAGTGTCAACGTGCTCGTACGAAGTCAGGAACTCCCTCTCTTCGCCCGGCTCGGATCACACGACCGTCGTGCGATTCCGAAGGCGACGGCCGCCGGACGCCTGTTCGAGTACTGGGCTCATGCCGCGGCTCATGTCCCGACCGAACATCACCGACTGTGGCGTTGGAAGATGGAGTCACGCCATGACGGGCCTTGGGAGGTCGCACGCGACCTTCGACGACGTCGACGCGGGTACGTCGACGAAGTCCTGGCGCGGGTCACCGCCGACGGACCGCTGACTGCGGGTGATCTGAGCGAACGAACCGACAAGAAGAACCCGTGGTGGGACTGGGACGACGCCAAGGTCGCGCTCGAGTACCTCTTCTACTGCGGACGCGTCACGGCCACTCGTCGTGACAGCGACTTCGCTCGCCTCTACGACCTCCCCGAGCGCGTGATTCCCGTCGAGCATCTGCGTGCCCCCACTCCGGACGTCGTCGACGCCCATCGCGAACTCGTGCTTCTGGCGACGAAGTCGTTGGGAGTCGGGTCGCTGAAGGACGTGGCCGACTACTACCGCCTCAAACAAGATCAGGTGAAGCCGCGCCTCGCCGAACTCGTCGAGGACGGGCGAGTCGTCCCGGTGAACGTCACCGATCGTCGGGGAACCTTTTACATGGACGCATCGGCGAGCGTTCCCCGGCGACTCGGGACTCGCGCACTTCTCTCCATGTTCGATCCGATCGTGTGGCATCGCGATCGTGGTCGATGGCTCTTCGACTTCGACTACCGCATCGAGATCTACACACCGGCCGCCAAGCGTCGATTCGGCTATTACGTCCTGCCGTTCCTGCTCGGCGATCGATTGGTGGCTCGTGTCGATCTGAAGGCCGATCGTCGAGAGTCCACGCTTCTGGTCGGCGGGGCCTTCGCCGAAGCGGATGTCGAGATGAGCTACGTGGCCGGAGAACTGGCCGACGAACTGAGATCGATGGCCGATTGGCTCGAACTCGATCGGGTGAAAGTCGCAAGTCGTGGTGATCTGTCGGCACCCCTTCGCCGTTCGTCGACGCAGCGGCGTCGTTAGCCTGTCGCCATGTCTCGTCCGCTGATCGCTGTCGCCGGTCGCATCGCCGCCGCCGGACGGGTGTCGCGAAGCGCGATCTCCTTCGCCGGTCGCGTGTATCTCGACGCAGTGATCAGAGCCGGTGGGGAGCCCATCACCCTGTCTCCACGCGAGCTACGTCACGACGACGCGCTCGAGTTGCTGTCGCGTTTCGACGGGCTCGTTCTCATGGGCGGATCCGACGTAGACCCCCATCTTTATGGTCAACATCGGCAACCTCACGTGTACGGAGTGATACCCGAACAGGATCATTTCGAGGCCGCCCTCGTGCACGCGGCCATCGAGGCCAAGCTCCCCACTTTGGCCGTGTGTCGAGGGATTCAATTGGTGAACGTCACCCTCGGAGGGACTCTCATCCAGCACATTGGAGAGATCGAAGGAGTCGTCCAGCATGCACCCGACAAGTTTCCGGCCGGACAGGACTTCGTTCTGCACGACGTCGCGATCGACAAGGGTTCGAAGTTGGCATCGGCGATGCGCGTCACCTCGGCGCGAGTGGCTTCCTTTCATCACCAGGGTCTCGACGAGATCGCCAAAGGA
Source organism: uncultured Bifidobacterium sp. (assembly GCA_964614655.1). Lineage (GTDB taxonomy): Bacteria > Actinomycetota > Acidimicrobiia > Acidimicrobiales > Ilumatobacteraceae > Casp-actino8. Next base: position 38,604 of record CAZTPF010000010.1, on the reverse strand, counting down.
CTGAAGGTGACGGCACGATCCGACGACGGTCTGGTCGAAGGACTCGAGCACACCGGAAGCGGCCAGTGGATCATCGGCGTGCAATGGCATCCGGAGGACACAGCGGCCACCGATCCGCATCAACAGCGTCTGTACGACGCCTTGGTACAGCGGGCGGCCAAGCGGCGCGAGCGAATCTGAGCGAACGCGGTCAGCGCGCCGCGATGTCGATCACGTCGGCCCCGGGAATCTCGCGGTGCGGGGCGTCGGGTGTGAGCGCCCAGCGAAGAGTTCGCGTGAGCACGGCTCCGGCCGGTCGGGCCACTGCCCTTTCGGTGATCGGCAACCATGGAAGTCGCAGCGGTCGACGCGTCCAGGCCGGCAAGAGGCTCACGGCTGCCGCTCCGATGATCCCGTACACCGGACGAATGGCGAGCGGTAGCGGGGGAGTGATCAACAGATACCGGGCGGCGTCGCGCGCTTCGCGGCTCGATGCGAGCTCACCTCGGTAGTAGCGAAGTTGCTGTCGCAATTGGGCCACCGACCGTGGAGGCTCCACGACGCCGAGACGATCGGCGATCAGCGACATGTCGGCCACGTAGTGGTCGTAGTCGTTCTCGGTGAGGGTGGTTTCGCCGAACACACGATGGGCGGCGATGAACGAGTCGACTTCGGCGATGTGTACCCACTTCAAGAGGTGCGGATCGTTGGCGCGATAGGGACGACCGTCGGATGCGATCCCGACCACACGTTCGTGCACTTTTTTGACCATGGCGATCGCTCGTTCCGATTCGGTCGCCGGACCAAAGGTCGTGGCGGCCAGAAAGTCGGCGGTTCGCTGCAGTCGGCCCCAGGGATCGGCGCGGTAGTCGCTGTGGGCGGCGACCCCGGCCATGGCGAGCGGATGCAGCGACTGGAACAAGAGAGCGCGCAACCCCCCGATGAACATCGAGACGTCCGCGTGGACGATGCGGATCGGGCGATCCTCGGCGAACCACCGTTCACCGGGTGCCGAGAAGAGCTGAGCCGAACGCTCGTCGGCGCGTTCTCCGACCACGCGATCCCGCACGGCGTCGGCGATGAGGCGACGCGCCGACTCGAGGGCCACCCCCGGGTTCGTCAGCGGGTTGCTCGGCGGGTTCGTCGGCGACTCCTTCACCCCGACATCGTCCCACGAGACGTGTCGAACGGCTCGGTCGCACTCACTACGCTCGTCACATGTCCGACGAGAGTCCCGAAACGACCGACGTCTGGACGTCGCGCCGCATGCCTCCCTGGATCTGGAAGGCCGTGGTCGTCTTCTGGCTCGGATTCCTGGGCACGATTCTGATCCGTTACGCCTACGACCGGCTCTTCTCGCTCCTGATCCTCGTACTGGTGTCGCTCTTCCTCGCCTTGGCCATCGAACCCGGGGTGATGCGTCTGGCTCGCCGGGGATGGAGGCGGGGGCGGGCCACGGCGCTCGTCCTGCTTTTTCTGATCGTCGTGGTTCTGGTGTTCGTGGTGGCCATCGGAACCCTCGTGGCGACTCAGATCGCCGACCTGTTGCAGAACTCCGAGCGCTACGTGAATCGCACCGTCGACTTCCTGAACGACACGTTCGGAGCCCAGATCGATCCCGGTGACGTGAATGCCTCGATTCAGGATCCGGATGGTCCCGTACAGGAGTTCATCCGCAATCAGCAGGACGAGGCATTGCGTCTCTCGGTGACCGCGCTCGGTCTTCTGCTCCAGGGCTTCACGGTCCTGTTGTTCACCTTCTACCTCGTCGCCGACGGGCCGCGGTTGCGGCGTTCCGTGTGCAGTCGACTGACGCCGGCGCGACAGCGCCGAGTTCTCGACACCTGGGAGCTCGCCATCGACAAGACGGGTGGATATCTCTACAGCCGTGCGCTCTTGGCCGGTGTCTCTGCTTTCGTGCACTGGATCGCGTTCCAGTCGATCGGAACCACGGCACCCGTTGCGCTCGCTGTGTGGGTGGGTCTCGTCTCGCAGTTCATCCCGGTGATCGGTACCTACATCGCAGGCATCCTGCCCGTGGTGCTGACCTTCATCGACTCGCCGTTCGACGCTCTGCTCGTACTCGTCGTGATCGTTCTGTACCAGCAGTTCGAGAACTTCGTCGTGGCACCGCGTGTCACGGCCCGCACGATGGAGATACATCCGGCGGTGTCCTTCGGTGCCGCCATCGCCGGAGCAGCACTACTCGGCCCAGTCGGAGCGATTCTGGCTCTCCCGGTCGCGGCCATGGCGGTCGCCTTGTCGGCGGCGTCGGGTGAACGTCACGACTTGATCGAAGATCCCTTGGTGGCCATGGACGACAAGACCACTCGCTCGGCCCGGCGTGAACTGCACTCCGATCAGTCGCCCGGGAAGCGACGTCGTCTGCGGCGCGGCCGGAATCGTTGATGGCTCGCGGCTCGTCACTCGAACCGGCTTTGGGGTTCGAGCCCGTGGCGATCACCACGAGATCCGGTCGTCGTGAATCGATTCACCACGCCGCGCTCGTGGCGTTGTCGGCCGACGGGTCGGTTGCCTTCGCGATCGGGAATCCCGATGTCGCCGTCTATCCGCGGTCGTCGATCAAACCGTTGCAGGCCTTCGCCATGGTGGAGAACGGTCTCGACCTTCCCGACGAATTACTCGCCCTCGTCTGCGCGAGTCACGACGGTGAGCGACGACATCTCGACGGCGCTCGTCGGATCCTCCACTCGGTCGGTCTCGACGAGTCGTCTCTGCTCAACACCGCCGACTGGCCGCTCGACAGTTCGTCGATGGAGGACGCAGTTCGATCGGGTGGTGCGAAGTCACCGTTGCAGCAGAATTGCTCGGGTAAGCACGCCGGGATGCTCGCCACCTGTCGAGTGAACGGTTGGGACGTGTCGTCGTATCTCGAGGAGAGTCATCCTCTCCAGCGTCGGATCACCGATTCGATTCCTGGTCTCACCGGATCACCGGTCGTCGGAATCGGTGTCGACGGGTGTGGAGCGCCGGCTCACGTCGTCTCACTCGTGGGTCTGGCGAAGGCTTTTCGTGCGATGGCCACCGGTGAAGCCGGTGCTGTCGGAGTGCGTGTTCACCGAGCCATGACGTCGAATCCGATCATGGTCGGAGGTCCGCGTCGCGACGTCACGCTCATCATGCAGGGAATCGACGGGCTCATGGCCAAGGACGGTGCCGAAGGCGTGTTCGCCGCCGCGCTGCCCGACGGTCGAGCGGTCGCTCTCAAGATCGCCGATGGTTCCAATCGTGCTCGGCCACCTCTCATGCATGCAGCCCTTCGCGCCTTGGGCGTCGACGTGACCGGGGTCGATCCGTCGGCTTGGATCTCTCCGGTTCTCGGACACGGTCGTCGGGTCGGCGAGGTGCGTATCGTCGGTTCATTGGCAGAATTCGATTCCTCGGATCTCGCCCCGATCGTCGACGAGTGAAGGAGGAGCGATGGCCGGTATCCCGTTCGTGAGCCCGATCGATCCACTGAGCTACGCGACCATCGAGCGCGTCGCCCCGCGTGTCGAGCGAGTGATCGCCCGCAATCCCAATCACTTCACGTTCACCGGAACCGGCACCTATCTGATCGGCTCGCCCGACCCGTCTCTGCGCGAGTGTGCGGTCATCGACCCGGGACCCGATGTGCCCGAACATCGTCAGGCACTCGAGGCGGTGTTGGCCGACCGACATGTCACGGCGATCGTCGTCACCCATTGCCACAGCGATCACGTGGGTCTCGCCGCCTGGCTGAAGGAACTGACCGGTGCTCCCACCGTGGCGTGGAAGCCGCACGGTGCCGTCGGATTGCTCGACAACGACGACGACATCGAGGTCATGAAGCAGTTGGCGCCGCCCCCGAAGACCGCCGAGGAGGTCGAGGCCGAAAAGGAGATCGCTCGCCAGGCCGGTCTCGATCCCGACGACTTCGAAGTGCGAGAGACGGTCGACACCGACTTCGTACCCGACGTACGCGTCGACGACGGCGGACTCGTGGCCGAGGGCGACGGCTGGACGCTTCGTGGCGTGCACACACCGGGTCACACCTCCAATCACATGTGTGTTGCTCTCGAAGAGGAACGGGCTCTGTTCACTGGTGATCACGTCATGGGCTGGAGTACCACCGTCGTGTCGCCGCCGGACGGAGACATGCGCGCCTATCTGTCCTCGCTCGACAAGGTCCGTCGTCGTGGAGACGCCGTTCTCTGGCCGACCCATGGAGCGCCGGTCACCGATCCCGGGCCGTTCCTCGACGCCTATTACGAACACCGGCTGTCACGCGAGAAGCAGGTCCTCGAGGCGATCGCCGACGGACTCGACACGGTCGTACCGATGGTGCGACGAATGTACGCAGCGGTGTCACCACACCTTCACGTGGCGGCGGCCCGCAGCGTCCTGTCGCACCTCACCCAACTGGTCGACGAGGGTCGGTTGCGCACGGTCGACGGCGGACCCGCCCGTCTGTCGAGCACGTACGTGATCTGACCGTCGTTCGGTCGTCGTCGATCCGTGCTCGTTCGGCGGCTCGGGCGATGTGTACGGTGGCCTCATGTTGGTGGCTCGCACTCCTGACGAACGTTTCGACGGTCTGACCGACTTTCCCTACGAACCCGTCTACACCGACGTGACAGCGGCCGACGGCACGACTCTGCGGGTCGCACACGTCGACGTCGGACCGTCGGATGCCGCCGAGACCATCTTGTGCATGCACGGCGAGCCCACCTGGTCGTATCTCTATCGACACATGATCCCGGTTCTCGTCGAGGCCGGTCATCGGGTGATCGCACCCGATCTGGTGGGTTTCGGGCGCAGCGACAAGCCGACGTCGACCTCCGACTACACCTACGAGTCGCATGTCGACTGGATGAGCCAATGGCTCCTCATCAACAACTTTCACGGTCTCACCCTCGTGTGCCAGGACTGGGGATCGTTGATCGGACTTCGACTGGCCACGTCGTTGTCGCAACGTTTCTCCCGCATCGTTCTCGGCAACGGCGGTCTTCCCACCGGCGATCCGCCGCCGAACGCCGCCTTCTTGGCCTGGCGGGAGTTCAGTCAGAACACGCCGGTGTTCCAGGTGGGTCGCATCGTCGAAGGCGGTTGCGCATCCAAACCTCTGTCTCCCGAAGTCGTCGCCGGCTACGACGCACCGTTCCCCGACGACGACCACAAAGCCGGAGCGCGGATCTTCCCGACGCTCGTTCCGGCGTCCCTCGACGCACCGTCCAGCGCGGAGAACCGAGCTGCTTGGGACGTGCTCGGAACATGGACCAAACCTTTCGTGTGCATGTTCAGTGACGAAGATCCGGTCACACGCAACGGCGAGTGGGCGTTCCGCAAGCACGTGCCGGGATGCGAGGGCATGCCGCACACGACCATCGAGGGTGCCGGCCACTTCCTGCAGGAGGACAAAGGACCGGAGTTCGCGCGGGCGATCGTCGACTTCGTCGCTCGCCACCCCTGACCAGAACTCGTCAGCAGCCGGCCAGTACCGCAGCCAACGCGTCGTGCTCGCGCTGGTCGACCGAGAGGTTCCAGGCCTTCTTCACCGTGATCCACGAGGTGACGTAGGTGCAGCGATAGCCGGCGCTCGGCGGTAGCCAATCGGCCGGGTCCCGGTCGCTCTTCGAGCGGTTGCTCGATGCCGACACCGCGATCAGCGACTCGTCGAGTGAGAGATCGTTCGCGAACGCCTCGCGTGTCGTCGAGTCCCAGGAGTGGGCTCCCGAGTCCCACGCCTCTTTCAAGGGGACCATGTGATCGATGTCGAAACCGGATGCGTTGGTGGTCGTGACGTCGTCGTAGGGCGAGAACCAGGTCCCGCCCGTGATCGAACAACCGGTGCCGACCACGACGGGAGTCGTCGACTCGGCGATCAACACCTCACGACGCGTGTCGCAACCGTTGCGGTCGGCATCGATCCAATGTCGGAAGAGGGAGCGGTCGTATCCGTCCGATGCCTCCGGTTCGATGCGGAGTCCGTCGAGTGGCGACCGAGGAGTGGTGACGGGCGGGGCCGGAGGGGCGACCGAACACGAGTCGCCGCGTGCCGCCGAGTCGGACAGGGCGGCTGGTCCACCGAGGACGGTGACGCGCGTCGAACCGCGAAGTCGATCGGCCACGCTCGTCGGGGCGCACGCCTGGCGACTGAGAAGCAGCCCGCGATCGGCGGTGACGAGGCGGGTTCCGCCGAGAGCATCGGGCCAGTTCTCACCCGATGCGACGATGGTGACCGACCCCGAGCCCTGGGTGGTGGTCGACGTGGAATAGGGATCGAGCCGGTGATCGACCTTGGTGAGTCCGTCGATCGCGATCGGAGCGAGGATCGCTCCCGAGTCGACGACGTGAAGGGTTGCGCCGGCGGTTGCGATGCGGGTGATCTCGGCGGTCGACTCGACGTCGAGCGCTCGTGAAGGTGCCACCACGAGGAAGGCGCCGCCGACTCGTCGTGCGGCCGCCGCGGCGACGATCTGGTCGGGGAACGAAGTCCCCGGGGCCACCCAGATCGTCGACACCGAGTCGGCTACCCGTGCGGTCCTCGACACTTCGCGCGCGGTCTCGTATCGATCCTGCCCCCAGAGCCGGGTGACCGTGAGCCCGAGAGCTCGGACACTGTTCAGCACCGAGTCGTCGACGACGGCCGGCCCGCCGATCACGTAGACGTTGCGTACCCACGACTGGCCGAGCACGTCGAGAGTCGCCCGTGGAAGGGATGTTCGACGGGTCAGGAGGATGGCCCCGTTCCCGTTCCAGCCGCCGGCTGACATGGCATCGGGATAGTTCTCCCCGGTGGTGAGAAGAACAGTGTCACCGGCCCGCCCTTCGGCTCGAACTCGTTCGGCGACGAGCGCCGCGGTCTCGTAGCGATCGAGTCCGCCCAGCCGATCGAGATCGGTGGCACCGGCGGAGTCGGCGAACCAGGCGATCGTCGCAGTGATCAGTGCGAGAGCCGTCACCAGTGCGACGCGTCTCGGCCACGCACTCATGTCAGTAGCGGGACGCCTTGGTGAGGCGACGTAGTTGTGTGGTCACGTACGGGCGGGCTCGTCTCATGCCGCCCCGCTCGTGGAACGCCCGCTCGAGTCGGCGTAGGGCGCCGACGACGACGTCGCGGTTGGGCTCCCAGCCTCGTCGTTCGCATTCGTCGATCCATTCGGCCGGCGTGAGATGTCCTCGTTGACCGTTGCAGCGACGGCAGGCCGCAACCTCGTTCTCGATGATGCTCGGACCACCCTTGATACGTGGGACCAGGTGTTCGGTGGTGGCTTCCACCAGATGGATGTCGATGGCGCGGCGACACCACACGCATTCCGCACCATCACGTTCGAGGATGACGGCCATCCTCTCCCGGCGATTGAGCTCGCGTCGGGTCTCGGTCACCGAACCATCTCATCAGACGAGAACGACGAAGTCCTCACCGATCGTGGAGAATGCGATCGTGAACGGAAACGGTGTGACGTGCGGACGGTTCGCCCCGTCACCCACCGGGATTCTCCATGTCGGCAATCTGCGAACGGCTCTCGTGGCGTGGCTCGGTGCCGTGTCGACGGGTGGCGAGATGTTGGTGCGTATGGAGGATCTCGATCGTGCCAACTCGTCGCCCGAGAACGAGACTCGACAACTCGCCGATCTGGAACTCCTCGGATTGACTTTTCCGCGACCGGTCTGGCGACAGAGCGAGCGATTCCACGTCTACGACGCGATCGTCGACGACCTGACGGCGCGTGGTCTCACGTATCGCTGCTTCTGCTCGCGCAAGGAGATTCGCGACGCCGTGAGTGCGCCGCACGGTCGCAACCCCGACGGGGCCTATCCGGGAACCTGTCGAAATCTGTCCGACGACGAGATCGCCGATCGAATCGCCGCCGGCCGGCCGGCTGCCATCCGTCTGCGTACCGACGCCGAGGAGTACTCGTTCGACGATCTCGTGCTCGGGCCGTCGACCGGGTCGGTCGACGACTTCGTCCTCCGTCGCAACGACGGCGTCCCGGCCTACAACTTGGCAGTGGTCGTCGACGACGCCGACCAGGGGGTCGATCAAGTGGTTCGAGGTGACGACCTGGCCTCGTCGACCCCTCGGCACCTCCACCTGCAACAGCTACTCCGGGTGCCGACTCCGCGTTACGCCCACGTACCTCTCGTGGTGGGAGGAGACGGTGAGCGTCTCGCCAAACGGCACGGTGCCGTGACTCTCGCCGATCTGGCCGATCGAGGGGTGTCGGCTCCCGACGTGGTCGCGACGCTCCTCGGGAGCTTCGGCTTGCCGACGACCCTCGCCGAGGCGCGCCACGCCTTCGACTGGAGCGTCGTCGCCAGCGAAGCGTGGGTGATTCCCGAACACTGGCAGACTCCATCCTCATGACGACGGAGACCTCCGACGACCTGCGTCGAATCCTGGCCTACGACGATGCGATCGACACTCGACGATCGGTCACCGAAATCGGACCCGAGCTCTACGTGGTGCCGTTCTGGACGTGGTCGATGTGTTCGGCGATCATCAGAGCCGCCGAGGCAGTGGGTGGATTCGAACCACAGCCCGACGATCCGGTTCCTGGCCACGAGGTGAGCCTGGCCGTCGTGAGCCCGCGGCTCTTCGAGCACGTGCAGAACGATCTCGGTCGTCGCATCTGGCCTCAACTCCAGGAGGTCTGGCCACTCATCGACTACTGCGGACTGCGGGACGTCTTCGTCATCAAGTATTCGCCCGACGCCCAGACCGAACTCCGCATCCACCACGACGTGGCCCAGGTGTCGGCCTCCGTGAAGTTGAACGACGACTACGAGGGAGCCGAACTCAGTTTTCCGCGTCAAGGCGTCAACAACGGCGACGTTCCGGTGGGCTCGCTTCTGGTGTGGCCGTCACTCGTCACCCACCCGCATCTCGCCGAACCTTTGCGCTCCGGTGTGAAGTACGGATTGACCGTCTGGTTCGAACTGCCCGGCCAGTACACCTGACTCTCTCGTCGCTTCGACACGACGCGACGACATGAGTATCCGCGAATGATCACGTGGTCGTCACTACGTTCGATGTCGCTGTGGTGCGCCATCGGACGATTTTGCAATCGAACCTTCGTCCGTCTCACCGGCGAGCGACGACTGCATCGGTGCTCGCCCTGTCGATCACACCGCTGTTGACATCGTGCTCGACCTCGGGGTCGAGCGCCGTGGCGGCCACTCCGTCGGTCGCCACCGTCGACCTTCCACCTCTGGTCGCTCAGGACACCATCGTCCCGTCGACGGTGGTCGAGCCGACCGTCACCGAACCGGTCGTCACGACTGCGGCACCCCCGCCGCCTTCGACTCTTCCGCCAGAACCGATCGGAGCCATGGACACTCCGATCGAGGCCATCGGACGTCGCTCGGGTGAGGGCGCTCGTCGGGTCCAGGAACGTCTGCTCGAACTGGGCTTCTGGTTGCAAGCGGCCAACGGCGACTACGGAGTCACCACACGCCAGGCCGTGATGGCGTTCCAGAAGTACCGCGGCCTCGAACCGACCGAGTCGATCGACGAACCGACGGCGACCGCGCTCTCCGAGGCTCAGGACCGGGTTCGGGGCCACGCCGACACCGGCTCGCTCATCGAGGTCGACAAGACCCGTCAGCTGCTGTTCGTCGTGGTCGACGGCCGGACGGAGTGGGCCATCAACGCCTCGACCGGAAGTGGTGTTCCGTACGTGGCGCGTGACGCCAACGAGTGGGGCAAGTGGGTTCGCGGCGACTCGCAGACTCCGGACGGAATCTTCGTGGTGAATCGTGAACACACCAAGGGCTGGCGCTCCGGCGATCTGGGCGAGATCTATCGACCCAAATACTTCAACGGTGGGATCGCCGTACACGGCGCCTATCAGATCCCAGCTCATCCGGCATCTCACGGATGTGTGCGGGTGTCGACTCCGGCCATGGACTTCGTATGGAGCGACGACCTGATGCCGCGGGGTTCGACCGTGTGGGTCCACTCGATCGACTGATCCGTTCGAAGTCGACGTGGCGCTGTGCCACGCTTGGCAGGTGCTACCCGCCGTCGGAGATCTGAAGCCGTGGACCGATCCGGCCGTGGTGTCGATCGGCCGACGTCCGATGCGCCCCACCCTCACGTCGGCACCCGACATCGACACCGTTCGCCAGGGACGTGAGGCGTCGCCGTGGCGTCTCACCCTCGACGGCACGTGGCAGTTCCGGCTCTTCGAACACCCTGACCTGGTGCCGACCTCCGCCGTCACCGGAGCGACGTCTCGTGGCTGGCGAAACGTGGAGGTCCCGGGCAACTGGACGATGCAGGGTGTCGGCGACTCGCCTCACTACACCAACATCGACATGCCGTGGCCGGGTCGACCACCGTCGTTGCCCGAGCGGATTCCCACCGGTGTGTATCGCCGTTCGTTCCGTCTCACCCGGGCCGCCCGCGGTCGCCGCACCATCCTTCATGTCGGCGGCGCCGAGAGTGTCCACGTGGTCTACATGAACGGCGAGTTCGTCGGTTACGGAACCGACAGCCGTCTGCCGAGCGAATACGACGTGACCGATCGACTGGTGTCGGGTGCGAACGAAGTGGCCATCGTGGTGATCCGCTACAGCGCCCAGTCGTACGTGGAGGATCAGGACCAGTGGTGGATGGCCGGCCTCCATCGCGAGGTGTTCCTCGAACACCGCGGCTCGGTTCACGTCGATCGACTGCACACCCTCGCCGACTGGGATCACGAGACGTCGACCGCCACACTCTCGGTCGACGTGCACGTGGACGCCGGATCGGACGAACTCGATCGAGGTTGGACCGCACGTGTGCGTGTCGAAACGCTCACCGGGTCTCGACGTGGTCGGACGATCACGGCCAGAGTCGCGTCGAATCATCGATCCCCGTACGTGTTCACGGGCCATCGGGCGACGATGTCGACCGAAGTGAAGGGTGTGATGCCTTGGTCCGCCGAGTCTCCGACGTTGTACCGCGTTGTCTGCGAGTTGGTCGATCCGTCGGGCGAGGTGTGCGAGGTGATCGCACAGCGAGTCGGATTCCGTCGCGTCGAGATGCTCGACGGACTCGTGTGCGTGAACGGACGTCCCGTCACCTTCATGGGTGTCAATCGACACGATCATCATCCGGATCGCGGCAAAGCGGTCACGGTCGACGACATGCGTGCCGACGTCCTGACGATGAAGGCGCACAACGTCAACGCCGTTCGTACGTCCCACTACCCGAACGATCATCGGTTCTACGATCTGTGCGACGAGTACGGCTTGTACGTGATCGACGAGGCGAACGTCGAGAGCCACGCCTTCAACACGAGCCTGTGTCACGATCCGGCTTATCGGAGCACCTGGCTCGAACGCGTCGGTCGAATGGTGGATCGCGATCGGAATCATCCGTCGATCGTGATGTGGAGCCTCGGGAACGAGTCCGGTTTCGGCGAGGTCCACCATGCGTGTGCATCTCTCGTCCGCTCACTCGACTCCAGTCGGCTTCTTCATTACGAAGGCGCGATCTTCCATGCCGGCTGGAACGACGGCGGGCGCGACGTCACCGACGTTGTGTGTCCGATGTACGCCGGACCGGAGGCGATCGAGGCGTATCTCGAATCCGGACGCGGTGATCGCCCGGTCGTGATGTGCGAATACAGCCATGCGATGGGCAACTCGAACGGCGGACTGGCCGAATACTGGCGACTCGTCGACCGCCATCCGCGCTTTCAGGGCGGATTCGTGTGGGAATGGAAGGACCACGGTCTGCGTCAGTCCACCGCCGCGGGAGAGAGATTCGCGTACGGAGGTCAGTTCGGCGATCGCCCGAACGACGGCAACTTCGTGGCCGACGGTCTCGTGTCGCCGCTCGGTGAACCTCATCCCGTGATGCAGGAACTGGCCTGGGTCCATCGGCCGGTCTCGGTCGTGTCGGCGGGATGGAAGATTCGAGTGACCAATCGGCAGTCGTTCCGCGGTCTCTCGTGGATGCGCGGGGAGTGGGCACTGCTCCGCGACGGCGAGGCCGTGGCATCGGGGCGCTGGTCACCCGACGTCGGTGCGGGTGACTCCGTGCTGTTCGAGGCGCCGGTGGCGATGGCCGAAGCGGTCGCCGATGCCGACTCGACCGACTCCGATCTGACTCTCGTGTTTCGCTGGCGAACCCGAGCCGCGACTCCGTGGTGGGAGGCGGGTCGTCTCGTCGCGTGGGACGAGATACTCCTACGCCGACGAGAACGCTCGTCGGTGCCGGCCGTGGTTGCGACCTCGCCCTCCAATCCCGATCTGTCTCGAATGCTCCTGGCGGATCCGGTCCCGTCGTTGTGGCGGGCGGCGGTCGACAACGACGGATTCAAACTCATGCCCGAACTGTTGGAGCGTCTGGGCGTCGGTGGTCCGGCCTTGGCCCGATGGCTCGCCCAACGACTCGACCGCGGACCGGACGCGGCCGGTGTGCCGTGGCGTACCGACGTCGTTCATTCCGAGGACGGTTGGACGACGTTCACGCACACGATCGACGTACCGGAGTCGATCACCGATATTCCTCGTGTGGGCGCCGTGTTCGAGGTCCCGATGGCCGAGCGAATTCGCTGGTTCGGACGCGGCCCGCTCGAGAACGTTCCCGATCGCCGATCCGGTGCTCTGCTCGACGTGTGGGAGATGGTGCCCGACGATCTTCCCTATCTCGTTCCGCAGGACTACGGGCTACGCACCGACTGTCGTTGGATGGAGATCGTGTACGGCGCGACGAGGTTGCGGATCGAAGCGATCGAACCCGTCGCTCTGCACATGTCGGCGATTCGTCATCGCGACGCCGATCTCTTCTCCGCCCGCGACTCCACCGAATTGACTCCCTGTCCGAACCTGGTGGTGCACGTCGACGTGGCGTATCGCGGGGTCGGCACCGCGAGTTGCGGACCCGATGTCGATCCCGCGTTCCGGATTCCCGGCGGAACGTGGTCGTTCAGCTACCGGCTGAAGGTTCTCGGTCGACGCGGCGCACCTTCAGCGCGCGATCGGCGGCGGTGAGGCAACGCCCCGTCTCGAGGTCGAACTTCCACCCGTGCAGAGTGCACACCAGGACGTCTCCCTCGCGTTCGCCGAACACCGAGAGATCTGCTTTGCGATGAGGGCAGTATCTCTCGACCACGTGGTCGCCGATCACGATCTCCTCAGACGGTGTGTCGTCACCGCGACGACGGACGGCTTCGGCCTCGGCTCGCTGCATTCGCTCGACCGACAACGACTTGAAGAAGTTGTAGAGGAATTCGTTGTACCCCCCACGGCGCCAAGCTCGGAAGCGACACGAGAGAAAGAGCTTGTCGCTCCAGTCGACCGATCCGTTGGCGACCACCGTCTCGACGAGCCGGCGGTCGATCTCGAAGCGGAAGTCGTGTTCGCCACCGTCGTCGGGCAGGACGCGTCCGTTCGGGAAGTCGAGAAGAATGCCGAGGTCACCGGCGAGCAGGAGGCAACGACCGCCGATGGCCGACCGTAGGGTCGGTGCCATCGCCATGAGCGGCTCCCACCACAGGCGCAGGGTGTCGATCAGGTCGGTGGTCGGACGGGCCCAGTCGTCCTTCAGACAGGCGAGTCTTTCGGCGTTGTCGGCTTGATAACGACGAAGATACGACTCCTTGTCGGAGAAGATCGCCGCCACTTCCTGATCGGGCATCGGATGAACGGTCGTCACCTGATGATCGACGAGTTCGAAGACCGTTCCCGGAACGTTGAGCAGTCCCGAGCGCCCGTCGTTCGACAGTCGACGCAAGAACTCGGTCTGATCGGGGAAGATCGACGGCTCGTCACCGGTGATCACGTTGAATCCGAAGAGATCGGGATCGAGGAAGGCGGGCGGTCCGGCCGACGGCACCACGTGACGGGCGTCGATCGCCTCGACGTAGCGAAGAGCACGCGCGAACTGGCTCTCGACCTTGTCGCGAACCAGACGCCGCTTCTCGTCGTCAGGCATCTCGTAGACCATCGGGTACCAGATGGCGCCCGAGAACTGCAGCCAGTGCAGATCGACCGGTCCGTGGGCGGCGAGTGCTCGAAGATCGCTCGTGCGACAGTCGTTCTGGTTCACGAGTCGGTGCACACCGTCCGAGACGACGAGTGCCGAGTCACCTCCCGGACCGTCGGCGATGGCGGTCTCGACATGGATGGCGATCCGGAGTCCGTCGCCGAGATCGATCTCCTCGCCGTTCGTCGTCTTCACGAACTCGGTGAAGCCGAGACCGCGTAGTCGACGTTCGAGTTCTTGGGTCGGAAAGTCGGGGAGGAGGATCGGAGTGAGCCGCGGCATGTTCTCGACGAGCCAGGTCTCGTCGAGGTGATCACCGTGCAGATGAGAGATGTAGAGGAAAGACGGTCGACGGATTGCGTCGGCGATTCGCGAGGGGAGTCGATCGTTGCGCGGAAACGGGAACCAGGAACCGAAGAAAGCCGGCTCGAACCAGGGATCGCACACGATCGAGCCCTGTGCGGTCTCGACGAGAATTCCGGCGTGTCCGATCGACGTGGCGCGCACGGATCGAACCTAGTGGACGGCCGGTCGACGCATCAGGGCGTGGGAGGGTCCTTGTGCACGGTGCCGCCGCGCGACACGTGCTCGGTCCACTTCTGGCCGTCCCAATAGCGATACTCGTAGCGACCTGATGGATCCTTGTACCAGTCGGCCGGAACCGTCGGTGTTCCCGAAGCGGACGCAGTGGTCGCTTGAGCTCCGGTCGACGGTGTGTCGGACGCAGGAGTCGTGGAGACCATTTGAGTGGGAGCCGAAGTTGCGACGTCGCGAGTCGATGCGGCGCCCCAGCCGGCGGGCTCGGTGGATCCGACCGACAAGTCACTAGTTGCGGCGGTCGGACGTGCACTCGTCTCCCGCGAGAGGTAGGCGACGATGTCGGAGTTCACCGACACGATGCCGACGACGGCCCAGCCTTCGGCCGACTTGGCCGTGAGGTGCGTGGCAAGAGCGTCGTGATCGAATGCCGACACCTTGATCGAGACGAACTCTGTCATGACGGCGAGTGTATCCACGACCTGACGAACTCGTCCGTCGGGGAACCGTCGTGCGCGATGTCACCGTTGCGCAGGATGACGACGCGGTCGACTCGATCGAGAAACGAGGGTTCGTGGGTCGCGACGACGAGAGTCGCGCCTCGTCGCGATGCGTCGTCGAAGAGCGAGAGAAGAGCGGCCTTGCCCGTGGTGTCGAGTCCGACGAACGGTTCGTCGACCACGAGCAGATCGAATGGTCGGACGAACGCCATGGCGATGGCCGCCTTCTGCTTCAGGCCGCGACTGAAACGACTGGGAAGGTCGTCGGCCCGAGTGTCGAGGCCGAGATCGACGAGGAGTTGGGTGGCCCGATCGACCCATTCGGCCACATCGTGGAGACGAGCCGTGTATTCGAGGTGCTCCCACACCGACAGATCGTCGTAGAAGACCGGAGTGTCTGACAGGTAACCGAGACGACGTCGAGCGTCGACGTCGGTAGGTCGACATCCGAAGATCTCGAGTCGACCGGATGTGGCGTCGAGAAGACCGGCGGTCATACGCATGAGAGTCGTCTTGCCGGAACCGTTGTGTCCGACGAGAGCGACGCGTTCTCCAGCCTCGATGGTCAGCGACACTGCGTTCAGAGCCGGTCCGTCGCCGTAGTCCTTGGTGAGTTCGGTTGCCGTCAGTGCGATGGTGCTCACGTTCGTACTCCTCGACTCTCTTGTCGGGCCCGGTCGACCCACGCACGAATGGCGTCCCGACGGTGGATCCAACCACCGACGAGTCCGACGACGAGCATGGTGAAGATCGATCCGCGAAGGGCGGCGGCTTCGGGTCCCGATCCCGATTGGCGCGCAGTTTCGGCCACCACGATCGGAATCTGCCCGGTCATGGTGATCGCAATGGGCCAGATCGCCTTCACGATGTTGGCCGTGCCGGCGATTTCGGGTGGGAGTGTCGCGTCACGCGCGACCGAAGTGACCGGATCGGGTGCACCCGAGACCACGCTCACGGCGGCGCCGGCGACGCCGGCGACGACGCTGGGCAGACCGACGACGACGGCGACGGTCCATGCGTCGTCGCCGATCAGGCCGAGCACGACGGCGGTCACGATCGCAAGCGGCAACGAGGCGGCGAGAGGAGCGGCGAGGAGTCCGAGATGGATCTGGCCGCGTTCGATCGGCCACCGATCGGTGAGATCTCCGTGGTCGATCTCTTGGGCGAGCGGTTCGGTGAGTTCGAGACCGATGACGAACGAGACGAAGCCGGCCACGATCGCAAGAGGAGCCGTTCCGTCGAACACGAGTGACGAAGTCGCTCCGACGATCATCGTCAGGACGACGATGCGTACGACGCGTGCTCCGGGAAAGCGCAACAGTCCGTGCCACGACCGTTGCCATTCGGCGCGCGACCCGCTGTTGCGTCGCCGCCCGATCCAGGGTCGGGCTCGACTCCGTTCGTGACTCAACTGTCGACGGAGCAGCATCACAGTCCGCAGGTCCTGCAACGTCACGGCGAACCGCATCTGCGACACGAGCACAGCCCGTCGGCTGAGTGCTTCGAGCGACACTCGTCCGAGAAGCAGGAGTCCCGTCGTGAGAAGGAGCAGGCCGAACAGTGGGGCCGTGACGTCGATCCACTCGACGTGGATCTCCCAGAACGCGAGGCCGCCGAATCCGTCGGCGGGCCCGACGAGGTTCACGTTGTCCGGTAGTGCCGACACCGTCTGCCACGCGACGAGAAGCGAACCGAGAACGGTGGCGAGCCAGCGGGGTGCTCGAAGGGTGTGGGCCACGAGTGCCGCGGCCACGAAGACCAGGCCGATCGTTGCGCCGAAGGCGGCACCGGCCATGGCCCAGGTGAGCTCGGTTCCCGGAAGACGCCGGCCAGAGAGTTGCCCGGCCGCCGCACCGGCGAGACCACCGGCGAAGGTGACGGTTCGTGCACGTTGGAGTGCGGGGGCGAGCAGAACGCGACGTCGATCGATCGGTGCACCGAGTACGTGGCGGATGTCGGCTTCTTCGAGTGCGATGGGACCGCCGAGACTTCCCGACCGAAGACCGAGGGCGAACACGATCGTGGCCAGGACGCCGAGCCATCCGGGACCCTCGGCCACGATGCGAGCAGTGGTGTCGCGTGCGAACTCGCCGTCGGTCACCAGACCAGAGACGAAGAGGAACGAGCCACCGAAGACAAAGGCGGCGAGGTAGACCCGATACAACGCCTCGAACCATTCGAGTTGTGCGAGCCGTTTACCGCGTCGAGTACGTCTCAGGTCGCGTAAGGCCGAGATTCCGAGCGATGCGTTTTGTGCCGCGCGACGTCGCTCCGCCATGACGAAGCGACGACGATCGGGTGGTGAATCGCCGAGTTCGGTCGCTCGATCGGGATCGGACGACCATCCCGACCATGAGGCGACGAAGAGTCGCGGCGTCGCGAACCCGGCGTGTTCCATTGCGAGCACGTTGAGGCAGGCCGACACTCCCGAACCGCACGAGGCGATCACGTCGTCGGCGAGGTCGACGCACAGTTTGCGGTAGTGGTCGACGAGATCGTCCTTGGCGCGCAGGTGACCGTCTTGCAGAAGTGACTCCCACGGTGAGTTGTAGGCACCTGGCACGTGCCCGGGTCGGGGATCGACGGCCACGATGTCGCCCCGAAAGCGAGCCGCCGCTCGCGCGTCGAGCATCACGATGCGGTCGGTGTCGGAGCGCGACACGAACTGGTCGACGTCGGCGATGGACGCGAGACGCTCGCTCGGCCAGGGGACGGGCGTGAAGGACGCTCGAGCCGGGGTCACGTCACCGGTCTCCCATCGATCGCCGTGCTTCTCGATCCAGGCCGACAGTCCGCCGTCGAGAAGCGCGGCCTGCCGACCAAGCATGCGCAACATCACGACGAGTCGACCGGCCGTCATTCCACCGGTGTCGTCGTAGGCGACGACCCAGGTGTCGTCACCGATTCCGAGTCGTCCCATCGCATCGGCGAACGCTTCGGGGGACGGGAACGGATGTCGTCCGTCGGTCGGTGAGCCAGACGTGGTGAGAGCGTGTGCCGACAGATCGGTGTCGACGTCGACGAAGACGGCGTCGGGTACGTGACCGTCTCGATACAGCGAACGAGCGTCACGGCCGTCGAGATACCAGCGAACGTCGGCGACGACGACATGTATCGATGGTTCGGCGAGCAGTCGATCGACGTCGTCGATCGACACGAACGGTGGGATCGTCACCTCGTCGTACTCGCCCAAGGGACCCATCTTCGCACCGGGCGACGGCATACTGGAATCGATGGACGTCCAGTCGATGGAACTCTTCTCGTCGATGCTGGCGATCGTTGCCGCGGCGGGTGTACTCGTGGTCGTGGGAGCCCGTGTCTTGGCTCCGGTCTCGTCGCTGGCTCGTCGATTCGGCGAAGGCCTGAATGGAGTGTCCCTCTGGTTGGCCTGGCTGGTCGCCACGGTCGCCACTGTCGGCAGCCTCTACTTCAGCGAAGTGGCCGACTACGTGCCGTGTCGTCTGTGCTGGTTCCAGCGCATCGCCATGTATCCGCTCGCTGCCATCTTGTTGATCGCCGCCCTGCGAAGAGATCGAAATGTGAAGTGGTACGCGCTCCCGCTCGCGGTGGCCGGACTCGGGGTGTCCTCGTACCACTACCTCATCGAATGGAAGCCGGCGCTCGGCGACGGAGCCTGCTCGGTTGGCCCTTCGTGCACCGACGTCTGGTTCCGGGAGTTCGGATTCGTCACGTTGGCCTTCATGGCCTGGGCAGGATTCGCCGTGATCCTCGCCTTGTTGTTCGTCACACCTGCACCGTCGACCTCGGTCGACGATCGTGACGGCGGGAACCCGACCCCCGCGTCCACCGACTGAGTGGGTAGACAAGAGAGCGCACGTTCCCCCAGGAGACCACGATGACGAAGTCAGCCAAGAATCAGAAGAAGAGCTCGAGCAACACCCGACTCGTAGTGGGTGCCGTGGTCGTGGCCATCGTGGTGGCACTCGTGGTGGCGATCGTCGCCGGAGGAGGTTCGTCCGATGACGACGTCGCCCCGGTGACCACCCCGTCGTCGGCGGTCACGCCAGGAGGAGCCGCCGAGAGCCAACCGGTGGTGGTCGACGGAACTGCTCTCGTTCCACTCGCCGACGAGAACGCCGATCCGGCGGTCGGGCTGACGCCCCCCACGCTGTCGGGGGCATCTTTCGACGGCAGTTCGTTCATCGTCACCCCCGGACAGGACGGTGACCTGCTGCTCGTCTTCCTCGCCCATTGGTGTCCGCACTGCAACGCCGAAATTCCCGTACTTCTCGACTGGCAGGCGAGCGGAATGATCCCCGATGGGTTGACGGTGGTCGGTATCAGCACTGCGGTGAGCGCCGATCGCCCCAACTATCCACCCTCCAATTGGCTCGCGAGCAAAGGTTGGACGTGGCCGGTCGTGGCCGACTCGGTCGATCAAGCCGCAGCGGCGGCCTACGGCGTGAGCGGTTATCCGTTCATGGTGTTGGTGGGCGCCGACGGAACCGTGAAGGGACGTACGTCGGGGGAGAAGGGACTCGAGGCCCTCGACGCCTGGGTCACGTCGACGCTCGGCTGAGCGTCGCCTACGGTGACGGCGTGGATCTCTCGGAATTCCAGACGATCGTCGAGCGCACCTTCGGTGAGCGTGATCGTGAACGGGGAGTTCCCTCGACCGTCGCCTGGTTGACCGAAGAAGTGGGCGAACTGGCGCAGGCGGTTCGCAAGGGATCGCACGAGCAACGCGTCCACGAGTTCGGCGACGTGATCGCATGGGTGGCGTCGCTCGCCAACCAGATGGGAGTCGACTTGTCCGAGGCGGTCTCCCGTTACGCCGAGGGTTGCCCGCGGTGCACGTCGTGTCCGTGTACATGTGCGTGACGGCCGAGTCGTTCAGAGCTCAGGAGTAGGGTCACGGCGATGTCCTTCGATCCGGTGACCTACGACTTCGATCGTTTCCTCCGTTACGACGACATGGTCGGCTGGCTCGATCACGTGGCGGCCCGACGTCCCGATCTCGTCACCCTCGAGTCCTACGGTCATTCCTACGAGGGTCGCAAGCTCTGGGTGGTGGCGATCACCGATTCGTCGACGGGCCCGCACGATTCCAAGCCAGCCCATTGGGTCGACGCCAACATTCACGCGGTCGAGGTGACCGGCGGTGTGGCGGCGTTGTATTTGATCCACCATCTCGTGAGTGGCGCCGAAGCCGGCGACCCCATGGTGACCGAAGCACTTCGCACACGAACTTTCTATGTCGCGCCGCGTGTCAACCCCGACGGCGTGGAAGCCGCCTTGGCCGATCGTCCGCAGTTCCATCGTTCGAGCGTTCGCTCGTGGCCCTGGACGGACGGACACCGGTGGCCCGGACTCCACGCCGAAGACGTGGATGGTGACGGTCGCATCCTCACGATGCGCGTCGCCGATCCGGACGGTGCCTGGGTCGAACACCCCGACGACCCGCGGGTGATGATTCCGGTTCCGCTCGACGGGCTCACCGATCGTCCGCGGTATCGATTGCTCACCGAGGGTCGCGTGGTCGATTACGACGGTTTCACGATTCCCACCCCCCGTGATCCCTCGGGTCTCGATCTCAACCGCAATTTTCCGGCCGGCTGGTCGACCACCGTCACCGGTTCGGGCGACCATCCGATGTCGGAACCCGAGATCGACGCGCTCGTTCGCGCCGTGCGAGCACGGACCAACGTGTGTGGCTACAACGCCTACCACACGTTCGGTGGAGTACTCCTTCGTCCGTCGAGCACGAAGGCCGACTCGTCGTTGCCACCGGTCGACGTCTGGACGTGGAACGAGTTCGGCAAACGCGGAACCGAGTTGACGGGCTACAAGGTGCACTCGGTCTACGAGGACTTCACGTGGGACAAGTCCGACGTGATGAGTGGTGCAGGTGACGACTGGGCCTACGAGCACCTCGGTGTGTTCTCGTGGACCACCGAGTTCTGGGACGTGATCCATCACGCCACCGGAGAACGGGCGCACACCTTCATCTGGTACGAAGGTCCGACTCCCGAACAAGAGCTCGCCGTCGCCCGCTGGACCGACACCCATGCTCCGGGCTCGTACGTGCCGTGGCGCGCGTTCGATCATCCCGATCTCGGACCGGTCGAGATCGGTGGCTGCGACGTCTTCCATACGTGGACCAACCCACCTCTGTCGTGGTTGAAGAAGGAAGTCGCGCCGCACGCCGAGTTCGCCGTGCACCAAGCCTTGGCGTCTCCACGAATCGAGATCGGCGAACTGTCGGTCCGATCGCTGGGAGCGAATTCGTGGCGGGTCGTTCTCGGTGTGGCCAACACCGGTTGGCTCCCGACCGACGTGAGTGCTCTGGCTCGCAAGAACACCTTGGTGCTTCCGGTGTCGGCCGAGATCAGGGTGTCGAACGGAGAGGTCGTCGGCTCACCGGCGCGCGTCAAACTCGGTCAGCTCGAGGGGCGAGCGGCATTTCGTCTGAACGGCGGGGCCATGTCCGACGGCACTCCGGATCGGGTTCGCCACGAGTGGATCGTGTCGGCGGCGCCGGGCTCGGAGGTCGAGGTCGAGGTTCGCCACGAGCGGGCCGGACGCACCAGTGCTCGCGCGGTGTTGGAGGCCTGATCGCCATGTCGGTCGACGACTTCGACGACGATCTCGAACACGACGACGACTTCTTCGACGACGACGGCGACGAGTCGAACGAAGCCGGTACCTACTCGGTGTCGGAGTTGGCCGGAACCATCAACGACGTCCTGGAGGAATCCTTCGACGAGGGCGTCTGGGTGTGGGGTGAGATCACCGGTATCAGCAACAAGGGCGGTCACACCTACTTCACACTCGTCGAACAGCTGACGGACGGAAAGCGTGCCCAGCTGAACGTCAATCTCTGGCGTGGTGAGTTCAACAAGATCCGACCGATTCTCATGAAGAGTGGTGTCACACTCGAGAACGGGCTCAAGGTTCGCGTGTACGGCGAACTCGATTTCTACGCGCCGTTCGGCAAGTTGTCGCTCGTCATGCGTGGTATCGACCCGCGTTTCACCCTGGGTGACATCGCGATGCAACGTGACGAGTTGATTCGCAAGTTGCGCGAGTCGGGTGACTACGACCGCAACAAGGAACTCGAGTGGAGTCCGGTGCCGTTGCGTGTGGGCGTGGTGACCAGTGGGAGCAGTGCGGCGTGGGCCGACTTCACGCACGAGATCGAACGAAGTGAACTTGGCTTCGTGCTGCGACTCGCCGACGTCACGGTGCAAGGTGACAGTGCCGTGTCGCAGGTGAGTCGAGCGATCGAAGCCCTGAGTCGACGTTCGGACGTCGACGTCATCGCCGTGATTCGCGGGGGTGGCAGCCGAGCCGAGTTGGCCACGTTCGACGCCGAGGCGATCGCACTCGCCATCGCGCGCTCGCCCGTTCCGGTCGTGACGGGAATCGGCCACGAGATCGACAACAGCGTGGCCGACGAAGTCGCCCACCGTCGGTTCAAGACCCCGACCGCTTGCGCAGCCGGACTCGTGGAGCGAGTGCAAGAATTCGTGAGCGCTGCCGAGGAGTCGTGGCGTGAGATCGCGCGTTTGTCGTCCGATCGTCTCGACGACACCACGACCGCGCTGACCGAGCTCACTCGTCTCATCGCCGGTCACACCAGGAACGCACTCGTGCGTGCCGACGATCGACTCGTGCAACGACGGCTTCGTCTCGTGTCGTCGTCCCGAGGGTCGGTCACGGCGGCAGCGACCATCCTCGCCGGGCACACCGAGGGTCTCCGCCGACGGGGACCGGCCGTGGTCGGCGAACACCTTCGCCGACTGGGTGAACTCGAGACGCGAAGTCGTCTGCTCGATCCGCGTGAACTGATGCGACGAGGTTGGTCGGTCACCCGGTCGAGCAGCGGGGTCGTCGTCCGTTCGGCGAACGACGTGAAGGACGGTGACGACATCGTGACGCAGGTCGTCGACGGTTCGATCACGAGTACCGTGTCGACGAGAAGCAGCGAGGAAGGGAGAACCCGATGAGCAAGAAGACCGCCGCGTCCGGCGACTCGGTCGACGAGATCGGGTACGCCGCCGCTCTGGAAGAGCTGGAGAGCATCCTCGCCGAACTCGAGGAGAGCGACGTCGACGTCGACGTGCTGGCCGAGCGAGTGGCTCGGGCATCCGAACTCATTCGTGTGTGTCGTGAGCGCATCGGCAACGCCAAGATGCAGATCGAGAAAGTGGTCGCCGGACTCGAGGACTGACGCTTGCCGTCGCCGACGTCCCCCTAGCCTGACGAGGTGACTTCGGCCCCCCCGCCGTCCCTGCTCGACATAGCGCGCCGCGTGGAAGCGCGTCTCGACTCGGTGCTGCGGGTCGAGGAGGATCGCTGGTCGTCGTTCGATGCCGACCTCGCCTCACCGGTGGCCGAGATACGGCGGTTGGTCGGCGCCGGCGGCAAGAGACTGCGTCCGGCCTTCTGCCACTGGGGCTTCGTGGCGGCCGGAGGTTCCGCCGACGATCCCCGAGTGGTCGACGCCGCGGCCGCCCTCGAACTGCTCCACGCCTTCGCCCTCTTCCACGACGACGTCATGGACGGTGCCTCCACCCGCCGCGGTGAGCCGGTGACGCACGAAGTGTTCGCCGAACGCCATCGTGAGAACGGCGGAAGTGGCGAGTCCCGTCGTTACGGCGACGGCATGGCGATTCTGGTGGGGGATCTGACGTTCGTGTTCAGTGATCGTCTGCTCGATGGCGTGTCGTCGGAGGCGCGTTCGATCTGGCACGAACTCCGCATCGAGTTGAACGTCGGTCAACTCCTCGACCTCATGGGATCGGCTCATCACGATCGTCGACGCGACAAGGCCGAGCGCATCTGCCGCTACAAGAGCGGCAAGTACACGATCGAACGTCCACTGCACCTCGGTGCAGCGATCGCCGCTCCCGAATCGGTGTCCACCCTTCTGCCGGCCCTGAGTACGTACGGTCTACCACTCGGAGACGCTTTCCAGATGCGCGACGACATCATGGGTGTGTTCGGCGATCCGGCCGTCACCGGCAAGCCGGTCGGCGACGACTTGCGGGAAGGCAAGCCCACCCCGCTGCTCGCCATCGCCGTCGAACGGGCCGACCCGTCGCAACGTGCGGTCCTCGACCGAGTGGGTCGCTCCGAACTCGACGATCGAGACGTCGCCGCGGTTCAGGACGTCATCGTCGCCTGCGGCGCCCTGACCGAGATGGAGTCGATCATCACTCGTCTGGCCTCCGAGGCCGTGACGGCTCTCGATGCGATCGACCTCGCTGGTTCGGCTCGATCCGAACTGGTCGCGCTCGCCGAGTACGTGACCCGACGTCAGGACTGACCGCCGAGGATCGCCGGGTGTCAGCCCCTACGATGCGGGACGTGAAATCGGTCGCTCTCGTGTTCGCGGTGTTCGTGCCGCTGTCGTTGGCCGCCTGTGGCGGTGACGAGCAATCGGTCGACACGCTGCCGTTGTTGACCGCCGCTCCGACGATCCCGGCGACCACGATCGCTCCGACGACTCTCGCTCCGGTGGCCGAGGAGTTCTACACGATCCAGCAGGGAGACACGCTCTTCGCCATCGCGCAGTCGTTCGGTGTGTCGATGTCCGATCTCATCTCGTACAACGCCATCGCCGATCCCGATGCCATTCAGGCCGGTCAACGTCTGAAGATTCCGCCCACGTCGGCCACCACGACGGCGGCCCCCGTCGTCGAGTCGACGATCGCCACTCCCTGAACGAACTTCGTACACTGCGTCCATGGCCGACGGCACCACGTTCTGGCCGACCCCGGATCACTGGTCGGTCAAGATTCCCCTCCACACGCCTCATCGTCGTCTTCCCGTTCTCGACGAATCGGGGTTCGTGGCACTGAGTCCGATGCCGATCGACGTCCCGCGTGAGGAGTGGGAGTCACTCGAATACATGGACTGGAAGAGCGGAGGCGACACCAACTTCGCACCTCTCGCCTCGGCCGATGGAGAGCTCGACTGTCGTGGGTTCTGGGACAAGGGCAAGACCGACAAGGACGCGCTCTGGACGGTCAACGCCGAGAAGGCGCCGACTCTGCGTCGTTACGTCGATTCGGTGGGCGCCAACTTCGGTCGCGTCCGCATCATCAAGCTCGAGCCGCAGGATCACGCCACTGCGCTCCGCTCCATCCACCGCGACGACAACAATCGCTTCAACCCCGACGACGAGGGATGGGTCGTTCGCTCGTGGGTCGAACTCACCGATCAGCCCGACAGTTACATGCTCCTCATGGACAACGACGCCGACGGTCTTCCCGATCCGTCGACCGAGCGACGTGTGCCGTTGCCGAAGGGTGCTCGCTTCGTCGTCGACACGCAGCGTCTGTGGCACGTCGTGGTGCACAACGCCGACCATCCTCGCTATGCGCTGATCACGAGTTTCGAGAGCAGCCCCCGTCTCGGCGAGTGGATCGACTCGCAGCGCGCCGTCGCGGTCTGAACGTCAGACCCGAGACGCCGACGCGATCTCGGCGATGTCGCGCATGATGCGACCGAGTTCGAAGTCCTTCGGTGTATAGACGGCGGTGACGCCACCGGCGAGCAGACGCGGACGATCTTCCTCGGGGATGATCCCGCCGACCACGACCGGGATGTCGACACCGTCCCGCTTCAGACACTCGATGACGGCCGGTACGAGAGACAAGTGCGAACCGGACAGGATCGAGAGTCCGATCACGTCGGGATCTTCGTCGCGCGCACTGGCGGCGATCTGTTCGGGTGTGAGGCGGATACCGGAGTAGATCACTTCCATACCGGCGTCGCGTGCAGCGACGGCGATCTGTTCGGCACCATTGGAGTGTCCGTCGAGTCCGGGCTTCGCCACCAGAAGTTTGGGCGGTCCTCCGGGAATGGTGCGCACGAAGTCGGCGACGTCGGCCAGTTCGCCCGGACGCTTGCCGACCGCCGCGGCCACCCCTGTGGGTGCTCGGTATTCGCCGAACACCTCTCGGAGCACCCCGGCCCATTCGCCGGTCGTTCCGCCGGCCTTCGCGAGGGCGATCGAGGGCTCCATCACGTTGTCGCCGTCGACGGCGGCCCGCCGTAGTTCCGCGAGGGCGGCGTCGACGGCACTCTGATCACGGGCCGCTCGCCAGGCTTCGACGTCGGCGATCGTTTCGCGCTCGACGGCGGGATCGACCTTCACGATCTTGTCGCCGCCTCCGAGGGGTGACACTTCGGTCTCGCGATAGCTGTTGACGCCGACCACGATCTGCTCGCCGGCTTCGATACGACGCGTGCGTTCGGCCATCGACTTCACGAGACGACCCTTCAGATGGTCGACGGCTTCGAAGGCGCCCCCGAGTTGGAGGACCTCTTCGAACTCGGCCCACGCCGCGTCTCGGATCTCGGTGGTTCGTGCTTCGATCACGTGCGAACCGTCGAAGATGTCGCCGTACTCGAGGAGGTCGCTCTCGAAGGCCAGCACCTGCTGCATCCGCAGACTCCACTGCTGATCCCATGGGGTGGGCAGACCGAGAGCTTCGTTCCAGGCCGGGAGCTGGATCGATCG
Source organism: uncultured Bifidobacterium sp. (assembly GCA_964614655.1). Classification (GTDB taxonomy): domain Bacteria; phylum Actinomycetota; class Acidimicrobiia; order Acidimicrobiales; family Ilumatobacteraceae; genus Casp-actino8. The sequence continues at coordinate 12,131 of CAZTPF010000010.1, read as the reverse complement.
GGCACGGGCCCGCTTCGACAGGGAGACGGCCAACATCTCGAGCACGATGCGCTGCACGTTGTTCTCGGGTTGGGCCTCGGTGAGACCGAGCGAATTGACCTGGACGCCGTAGCGGAAGCGCAGGGCCTTGTCGTCGGTGACGCCGTATCGTTCGCGGCCGATCCGTTCCCAGAGTTCGGTGAAGGCGCGCATCTTGCACACCTCTTCGACGAAACGGATGCCGGCGTTCACGAAGAACGAGATCGATGCGAAGACCTGTGGGAACTGCTCGGCCGGCACTTGGCCCGAATCACGGACGGCGTCGAGCACTCCGACCGCAGTGGCCAGTGAGTAGGCGATCTCCTGGACCGGTGTGGCTCCCGCTTCCTGCAAGTGGTACGAGCACACGTTCATGGGGTTCCACTTGGGTGTGTTGTTCGCACACCAGGCCACCATGTCGACGATCAGACGACGGGAAGGAACCGGAGGGAAGATGTAGGTGCCACGCGAGAGATATTCCTTGACGATGTCGTTCTGCGTGGTCCCGCGCAATTGAGCGCGCTCGACACCTTGCTCTTCGGCGTTGGCCACGTAGAGAGCGAGCAACCAGGCGGCCGTGGCGTTGATCGTCATCGAGGTGTTCATCTGCCCGGGCGGAATGCCGTCGAGCAGGGTGCGCATGTGTCCGAGATGAGCAACCGGTACGCCGACCTTGCCGACTTCGCCGGCGGCCATCGACGAGTCGGGGTCGTATCCGGTCTGCGTCGGAAGGTCGAAGGCGATCGAGAGGCCGGTCTGTCCCTTGGCCAGGTTCGTGCGGTAGAGCTCGTTGGACGCCCGGGCGGTGGAGTGGCCCGAATACGTGCGCATCAGCCACGGAGCGTCGCGTCGGGGCGCTTCGGGGGCCGAGGAATCAGCGGTCATGGCATCAGTCTGTCGGGGGCACCGCCGTATTTCCTCGCTGTGCGGCGGGGACGGCTCGACGAATCATGTCGAGGTAGCGGCTTCGGGGAAGGTCGATCGCGCCGAGTGATCGGAGGTGAGGAGTGGTCCACTGCACGTCGAACACCAGGAAGTCGAGGGTCGTCAATGCCTCCATGGTCGCAACGAGAGCGACCTTCGACGCGTCGGTGACTCGATGGAACATGCTCTCCCCGGCGAACAGTCGGCCGATGCGTACTCCGTAGAGGCCACCCACCAGCTGGTCGCCTTGCCACACCTCGATCGAGTGCGCCCGACCGAGACGGTGCATCTCGGTGTAGGCGTCGACGAAGGCGTCGTCGATCCAGCCGTGCGGTCGGCGTTCGTCCCCGCACTCGCGCATCACGCGTTCGAACGCAGCGTCGACCGTGCATCGGAACCGGCGGGCGTGCTTTCGGAGCGATCGCGACACGTGCAGTCCTCCGATCGGAATGACACCTCTCGGATCGGGCGAGAACCAACCGATCTCCTTGTGACGTCCGCCGACGTGCATGGGGAAGAAACCGTTCGAGTATGCCGAGACCAGAGTGGCCGGCCGAAGGTCGGCGCCGACGCACACGAGATCGGAGTCGTCCTCGGGATCTGACTCGGGTAGCGGAATCTCCGAGAAGTCCCACTCGCTCGCCGGCAAAGGCGACGGCTCGGTCGTGAACCGCTCCAGATCATCCGGTTCGAGGAGCGAGGACGTCATCGCAACATTTGATCAGCAGTTGCGCCGATCAGTAGTCGTAGAAGCCACCCTTGGTCTTGCGACCGAGCCGACCGGCGGCGACCATGCGGCGCAACGTGGGCATGGCGGCGTAGTTCGGATCGCGGAACTCGTCGTAGAGAGCGTCGAGAATCGCGAGCGACGTGTCGAGCCCGACCAGGTCGAGCAGGGCGAACGGACCCATCGGGAAGTTGCAGCCACCCTTCATGGCGGTGTCGATGTCGGCCATGTTGGCCGTGCCCTGCTCGAGCATGCGAATGGCGTTGTTGAGGTAGGGGAAGAGCAGTGCGTTCACGATGAAGCCGGCGCGATCCTTCACCTGCACGGGCTGCTTCCCACAGGTCTCGGCGAACGCGGTGGCGGCGTCGATCGTGGCATCGGACGCCGACAGGGGTCGCACGATCTCGACGAGGGGCATCGCCGGAGCCGGGTTGAAGAAGTGCACACCGCACACGGCCTCGGGTCGGGACGTGACCATCGCCAGTTCGATCACCGGCAGTGTCGACGTGTTGGTGGCGAGAATGGCGCCCATCTTGACCGTGCGGTCGAGTTCGGCGAACAGTGCCTTCTTGGTGTCGAGGTCTTCGACGATGCTCTCGATGACGAGGTCGCAGTCGGCCAGCGCGCCGAGATCGGAGACCGGAGTGATGCGTCCGAGGATCGCCGCCGACTCCTCCTCGGACAAGCGACCCTTCTCGACCTGCTTGGCCAGTCCCTTGGCCACCGACGCGACCATGGCGTCGGCCGTGGCCTGTGATCGCGAACGAACGATGGCGGTGAGCCCGGCTCGGGCGACGACTTCGGCCAGACCCGATCCCATGATTCCCGAGCCCACGATGCCGACGGTGTGAATGGCCATCCGATGTCCTTTCCGAAGGGCCGTCCGACGGAGAACGGAGGCCAGATGTCCGAGATGTTTTGGCCACCATAATTACCCCCCGGTAACCCGGGCAAGAAGTGGGGGAACGCACCGCCTAAGGTCGCTGTCATGCCGGGAACCGTCGTTCTGCAGGGTGGAGGTCCGTTCAGCCTTCACGACGAACTCGACCGCCGACTCCTGTCGGAGGCCGGGGCCGATCGAGTGGTCGTGTTGCCCACTGCCGATGCATTCGAGCGCCCCGAAGTTCTGGTGTCGGCGGCCCTGGCGTGGGCCGAGCGACTCGGTGTGACCGTCGAGGCCCTCATGGTGATGAGTCGTCCGGAGGCGATGGACGAAGGCGCGGCCGATGTGGTGCGTTCGGCGCGGGCCGTGTGGTTGGTGGGTGACAACCCGATCCATCTGCGCAGTGTCGTGAAGGACACTCCCATCTGGGACGCGTTGCACGATGTGCTTCGATCTGGTGGTGTGGTCGTCGGATGTGCGGCATCGGCATCGGCACTGTGCGATCCCATGCTCGACCCGCGCGGTGGCGCGCTGGCCCTCGGCCTCGGACTCCTGAGCGGTATGACCGTCGTCCCTCAGTCCGAGACGCTCACGCACGATCGTCAGGCACGTGTCCGTCGACTCACCGATGTTCCTCTGGTGTTCCTGCCGTCCACCTCGTCGCTCCTGCGGACCGACGCCGGTTGGGAGAGCGTCGGACCGCACGAAGTCGTCGGCGAACTCCCGAGTTGAGTCGCTCCGTGTCGGCCGATTTGCGCATCGGTGTGATCGGCACCGGCATGATGGGTTGCGAGCACATCCGCAACGTTCAGGCGTTGGCCGGCGCCGAGGTGACGGCCATCAGCGATCCGAACGACGCACCACTCGAGTGGGCTCGGCGCGAACTCGGCGGACGATCGGTCTCGGAGTTTCGCGACCATCGAGAACTGCTCGACGCCGACGTGGTCGATGCCGTCATCGTGGCGTCGCCCAATCACACACATGTCGACGTGTTGCGCGACGTGTTGGCGTCGGACGTTCCCGTGTTGGTCGAGAAGCCGATGTGCACGACCATGGACGATTGCCGATCCGTCGTCGAATGGTCGGAACGCCGCGAAGCGATCACCTGGGTCGGACTCGAGTACCGGTACATGGCTCCGATCGCGGCTCTGGTCGACGTGGTTCGATCGGGTCGACTCGGCAACACACGGATGGTCTCGATCCGCGAGCACCGCTTCCCCTTTCTGGTGAAGGTCGACAACTGGAATCGGTTCACGAGAAACACTGGTGGGACGCTCGTCGAGAAGTGCTGTCACTTCTTCGATCTGATGAATCTGATCGTCGGTGTTCCACCGCGTCGGGTGTACGCGAGCGGGGGTCAGGACGTGAATCATCTCGACGAGGTGTACGACGGCGAGAGATCCGACATTCTCGACAATGCGTTCGTGATCGTCGACTACGCGAACGGTGTGCGGGCTCATCTCGATCTCTGCATGTTCGCCGAAGGATCCCGTGACGAGCAGGAGATCGTCGTCGTGGGCGATCGCGGAAAGGTCGAAGCGGCGGTACCCGGTGACGGTGCGGTGCACATCGGATCCCGCGACGATCGAACGATCGAGTCGTCACCCGTTGCGATGGATCCGTCGGTCACCCATGTGGGGTTTCATTTCGGCGCAAGTTTCGTGGAGGTCGCGCGATTCTGTGATGCCGTTCGGAACGGCACGAGGCCCGACGTCGACGTGCACGCCGGACTGGCGTCGGTGGCGATAGGTGTGGCCGCTCACCGATCCATCGACGAGGGTCGACCGATCGACATGAGCGAACTGGAGATCTGAGTTCGGCCGCGGGGCCGATTCGATCAGGCCTCGGTGACGGTGATCGACTCGATGAGGATGTCGCCGAGCGGCGGCACACCGTTGTCGTTCGGGTTGCCGAGAGTGTCGAGAACCGCCACGACGTCGAGTCCGTCGGTGACCTGGCCGAAGAGGGTGTAGTTCGGCGGGAGGGCGGCGCCGTCGGAACCGGTGATCACGAAGAACTGACTTCCGTTGGTGTTCGGTCCCGAGTTGGCCATGGCGATCGACCCGATCTCGTACTCACCGGCTTCGGGCAGTTCGTCGGCGAACGAATAGCCCGGACCGCCGGTACCGGTCGCGGTGGGATCACCGCACTGCACGACGAAGTTGGGGATCGCACGATGGCACTCGGTGTCGTCGAAGTACTTGAAGCGAGCCAGGTTGACGAAGTTGTTGACCGTTCCCGGTGCTCGCGCCGGGTCGAGTTCGATGGTGAACGATCCTTCGTTGGTCTGGACGACCGCGGTGTAGGTCTTGGAGGGATCGATGCACAGCTGCGGGGCGTCGGAGAACTCGCGCGTCTGGACGGCGCTGCCGTCGGTCGGGGCGCAGTCGCCGGTGCCGTAGACGAATTCGACCGGACCGCTCGGCAAAGTGGTGGTCGGACCTTGCGGCAGCGTGGTCGTGGCACCGCCGACGAGGGTGGTGGTGGCACCGAAGTTCTCGGTGTCGGTCAGCGATGAGGAGGTGTTGTCGCCGTCGTCGTCGGTGAGGATGGCGATCAAGAAGATGAGGGCCACGATGACCACGACGACACCGACGATCCGGGACGTTCGGCGAATGGTGGCCCGTCGGCGCTCGGAGGCGGCGGCGGCCTGACGGCCCATCTCGCGGTTCTGCTTCTTGCGTTCTCTTTTGGCGGTACCCATGAGCAGGGGAGGCTAGTAGCCTGCGATTTTCGTGACACTCATCGTGCAGAAGTTCGGTGGAACCTCGGTGGCCGACCCCGAGCGCATCCGCGCCGTGGCCGAACACGTGGCGTTCACCAAGAAGCACGGAGCCGACGTCGTCGTGGTGGTGTCGGCCATGGGGAAGTCGACCGACAATCTCATCAAGTTGGCCAACGACGTGTCGTCGGTGCACCCGGGCCGCGAACTCGACATGTTGCTCACCACCGGAGAGCGGATCTCGATGTCGCTCGTGGCGATGGCTCTCGCCGATCTCGGGATCGACGCCGTCAGTTTCACCGGCAGCCAGGTGGGCATCATCACCGACACCACGCACACCAAGGCCAAGATTCTCGAAGTGCGGGGTGACCGCATCCGCGAAGCGCTCGCCCAGGGCAAGGTCTGCGTCGTCGCCGGATTCCAGGGTGTCAGCACCGATCGCGAGATCACCACTCTCGGTCGTGGTGGTTCCGACACCACGGCGGTCGCTTTGGCCGCCGCCCTCGACGCCGACAGCTGCGAGATCTACACCGACGTCACCGGAGTCTTCTCGGCCGATCCGCGGATCGTCCCGCAGGCTCGCAAGCTCACTCACATCAACTTCGACGAGATGCTCGAGATGGCCGGGGCCGGCAGCAAGGTCCTCGCGCTGCGGTCGGTCGAGTTCGCCCGTAATCACAACGTTCCGATCCAGGTCCGTTCGAGCTTCACATGGGAGCCCGGAACCTGGGTCACGAGTCAGGAGCCTTCCATGGAAGATCCCGTCATCTCCGGTGTCGTCACCGACGTCAGCGAGGCCAAGGTCACGGTGCGCAGCGTTCCCGACCGCCCGGGTATCTCGGCGTCGTTGTTCGAACCGCTCGCCCAGTCGAACGTGAACGTCGACATGATCGTTCAGAACACGTCGTCCGACGGAACGACCGACATCAGCTTCACCGTTCCGAAGGCCGACATGAAGGTCGCCGAATCGATCGTCGCCGACGTGGCGAAGCAGATCGGCGCCACCGGTATCTCGCACGACGACGCGATCGCGAAGATCTCGCTCGTGGGAGCCGGCATGAAGACGAGCCCGGGTATCGCCGCCAAGATGTTCCGCATCCTCGCCGACGAAGGTGTCAACATCGAGATGATCTCGACGTCCACCATTCGGATCTCGGTCGTCGTGGCGTCGTCCGATCTCGAGCGCGCGGCCGGTGCACTCCACACGGCGTTCGGTCTCGACAGCGGTCAGGCCTACAGCGCGCCGCTTCCCGAGCGGAAGTGACGGGACTCCACCGAGTGGCCGACGAGCGCCGACATCAACACGTTCCGTGGAAGGCCGCCGGGCGGGCTTCCGAGCGGCACGACGATCCCGACAACGTGGTTCGCGACACCGGTTGGGTCTTCAACAACGCCACCGGCGATCAACTGACTCTCGAGCAGTTCGTCGATTCCGGCGAACAAGAAGTCGGCGCTTACTTGCAATGCTTCGGACTCGACCCGTCCGACAACGAGAAGGCGTCGTTGGTCGAGATCGGTTCGGGCATCGGCCGGATGACCGCCAGCTTCACGCGACGTTTCGCATCGGTTGTTGCCTGTGATCTCGACGCGTCGTTCCTCGAACGTTGTTGCGAGACAGTGGCCGCGTTCGGAGTTCCCGATCGTCTACGCGTCTCGCACGTGTCGGACGGCCGTTCTCTCGATCTCGAATCCTCGTCGGCCGACGTGGTCTTCAGCTACATCACCTTGCAGCACTGCGACTCCGACGACGCCCTTCATCTCACCTCGGAGGCGTTCCGCGTGGTGAAGCCCGGTGGTCTGGTGATCCTCAATTACCGCACCTGGATCGGACGCGACGTGGTTCTCTTTCCGGCCGGCGTGATCACCCGCGTGCTGTGGAGAGTTCCGCTGGCCGGAACATGGCTGTCCCGCCAGCGATGGTCCACCCGTCTCGGGTGGCAGGCCAACCGACTCTCGCCGCGTGCCGTCGTGCGTCATCTGGTGTCGAGCGGCATCAAGGTGTCGACACCGCAGCTCTGGTTCCGCACCGGTCATCGTCGCGTGGCGTCCAAGGGCGGGGTCAGCGGTTTCTCGATTCGCACCTTCGAGGGAATCGACCCCAGCCACTGGTGGTTAATCGCCCGTCGACCCGACTGAGGCGACCGTTAGCCTCTGGCCTCATGCGAGTCGGTGTGGTCGGAGCGACAGGTCAGGTCGGAAGTGTGATGCGCGTGCTCCTGGAGGAGCGCAATTTTCCGGTCGACGAGATCAGATATTTCGCGTCGGCCCGATCGGCCGGGTCGACCTTGCCGTGGAAGGGTCAGCCCATCGTGGTCGAAGACGCGACCACCGCCGATCCGTCCGGTCTCGACATCGCTCTCTTTTCGGCCGGTGCCACCTCGTCACGCGAGCTCGCGCCGAAGTTCGCGGCCGCCGGGGTGACCGTGATCGACAATTCGTCGGCGTGGCGCATGGACCCCGACGTACCTCTCGTCGTGAGCGAGGTGAACGGCGAACTGGTTCACGCCACGAAGAAGGGCATCATCGCCAATCCCAATTGCACCACGATGGCCGCTATGCCGGTGTTGAAGGTGCTGCACGACGAGGCGTCGTTGCAGAAGATGATCGTCAGCACTTACCAGGCGGTGTCGGGCGGTGGGCTCGCCGGTGTCGACGAACTCGACAAGCAGTCGCGCGACACCGTCGATCGGGCGCGCGACCTCACTTTCGACGGCGACTCCGTTCCCTTTCCCGAGCCGGCCAAGTTCACCAAACCCATCGCGTTCAACGTCCTGCCGTACGCGGGCAAGTACGTCGACGACGGATCCTGCGAGACCGACGAAGAACAGAAGTTGCGCAACGAGAGCCGTAAGATCCTCGACATTCCCGATCTCAAGGTGTCGGGTACATGTGTGCGGGTGCCGGTCTTCACCGGGCACTCGCTCAGCATCAACGCCGAGTTCGCCCGTCCGATCTCGGTCGAACGAGCGACCGAGTTGTTGGCCAGCGCTCCTGGTGTGGTCGTGCTCGACGTCCCCACACCTCTCGAAGCCGCCGGCAAGGATCCGAGTTTCGTCGGTCGTATCCGCCAGGACTCGACGGTCGACGGCGGGCGCGGACTCGTCCTGTTCGTCAGCAACGACAACCTGCGCAAAGGCGCCGCGCTCAACGCGGTCCAGATCGCCGAACTGTTCGTGAAGTAGAACGTTCCCATGGGCGGAGTCGGAACACTCGTCATCCTGCGTCACGGTGAGAGCACCTGGAATCAGCAGAACCTGTTCACCGGCTGGCACGACGTCCCGTTGTCCGACAAGGGTCGTGTCGAAGCCGCCGCCGCCGGTCGCACCATGGCCGAAGTGGGTTTGCGCTTCGACGTGGCGCACACGTCGGTGCTCGAACGGGCCGTCGTCACGTGCCACCTGGCGCTGGAGGCGATGGGGCAGGTGTGGTTGCCGTTGCAGCGCTCGTGGCGTCTGAACGAACGGCACTACGGCGCGCTTCAGGGCCTCGACAAGTTGGCCACCGCCGAACGCCACGGACAGGAACAGACCAACCTGTGGCGGAGGAGTTTCGACGTCCCACCGCCGCCGGTCGACACGACCAGTCCCGAGCACCCGGTCAACGACGCTCGATACCGACTGCTCGCGCCCGACTCGTTGCCGGCCAGCGAATGCTTGAAGGACGTGGTGGCTCGGGTTCTCCCGTATTGGTACGACCAGATCGTTCCGCAGCTCCGCGCCGGGCTCGACGTATTGGTCACTGCACACGGCAATTCGCTGCGGGCCTTGCTCATGCATCTCGAGGACGTGTCGGAGTCCGAGATCCCCGAGATCAACATCCCGACCGGTGTGCCGCGGCGGTATCGGTTCGCCGACGACTTCTCGGTGACCGAGGTCGGCTACCTGGGTGACGCCGCCGCCATCGAAGCCGCGGCGGCTGCGGTGGCCCGTCAGGCCGGCGGCTGACTCGTCGGCTGGTGAGTATGGGGAACGTGTGTCGCCGGGCTCGCCCCGGTGACGACTGGCTCGTTCGTATGTGAACGGCACATGTTCACGATCGCCGTATAGTGACGCTCATGGCAGGCAAAAAGGCGTATTTGGCGGGTCTCGGCAAGGTGTCGTTGTTCTCGTCCTGTTCCAACAAAGACCTCGAGAAGATCGCCAAGGCTGGTGACGAAGTCACAGTCGAGGCCGGCGCCACCATCGTCGATCAGGGTCAGACCGGTCGCGAGGCCTTCGTTCTCCTGAAGGGATCGGCCACCGTGCGTCGTAACGGCAAGAAGGTCGCCACCCTCGGACCGGGCGCCGTCATCGGCGAGTTGTCCCTGCTCGATCATGGGCCCCGCACCGCCACCGTCGTCGCCGACACCGATTGCACGATGCTCGTGATCAGCCAGCGTCAGTTCCTCGGCGTGATCGATGCCATTCCGGCACTTGCTCACAAGTTGCTCGGCACTCTCGCCGGCCGAATTCGCGAGCTCGACCGCCAGTACTACGGCTGATCCGATCCTTACCTCCTGGTGAGGTTCCCCATCGTTGCGAGGCCCGAGTAGCGTTCTCCCTGCATGGCTACGCACACCGACTCCCCGGCCGCGCCCACGGGCCCGCGGCGACTGAAGCCGTATCAGCTCTCGATCGCCATCGGGTCGTTCATGGCGGTGTTCATCGTCGTGTCGGGCATCCTGCCCCTCCTGACCGGCTGGAAGAGCGATTCGCCGATTCACCGCGAGGTCTTCGGTGGGATCCCGGGCCCCCTGAAGGTGGCCTTCTACACCGTGATTCCGGCGCTGATCCTGTGGGGTTCCTTCCGCTTCGCCGACCGGGTACGTAACTGGGAGCGGGGTGCGCCGGATCGCCGTCGCACGACCACCAAGAACGCCAAGAATCGCCTGCGCGACTTCCGGGCCGGTGTGTACATGCAGACCCTGCTGCGCGACTCGGCCGCTGGTCTCATGCACTCTCTCATCTACTTCGGATTCCTGATCCTGCTCGGCGTCACCACGGTGCTCGAGGTCGATCACCAGATGCCCGAGAGTCTGAAGTTCCTCCATGGTGACGTGTATCGCGGCTACGTGTTCGTCGGCGACTTTGCCGGTCTCATGTTCACCGGCGGAGTCGTGTGGGCGATCGTGCGCCGGTACGTCCAGCGCCCCTATCGCATTCGCATCAAGTCGAAGCCCGAGCACGCCGTCATCCTCGGTGTGCTGCTCGCCATCGGCGTGTCGGGGTACGGCGCCGAGATGTTCCGGATCGCCGAGAACCAGGCGAGCGGTCTGAACATGGACCACGAGAAGTGGTCGTTCATCGGTTACCCGCTCGCCCAGCTGGTCGACGGCTGGTCGTTGAGCAGCCTGGAGTTGTGGCATCAGGGCTGGTGGGTCGCCCACGTCCTCACATTCGTCGCCTTCCTCGTGATCCTTCCCATGACGATGCTCCGACACATCTTCACGTCGCCGCTCAACATGTACCTGAAGGATCGTGAGCGGCCCAAGGGTGCGATGAAGGCCATGCCGAACCTCACCGAGACGTCACTCGAGACGTTCGGTGCGTCGGTGGTCGAAGACTTCACGTGGAAGCAGTTGCTCGACACTGATGCCTGCACAATGTGCGGTCGTTGTACGAGCGTGTGTCCGGCCCATGCGACCGGCAAGATGCTCGACCCGCGGGAGATCGTGTTGAAGACCGGTGAAGTGATGGCGGCCACTGCGTCGCACGCGCCCGGTGGACGAGTGAGCCCGCCGCTCGGTACCGATCCCGAGATCACGATCACTGCCAATTCGCTGTTCGAGCGAATCACGGCCGAAGAAGTCTGGAGTTGCACGTCGTGCAAGGCGTGCGACGAGATCTGCCCGGTGAACATCGAGATCCTCGACAAGATCCTCGACATGCGCCGGTACCTGTCGCTCATGGAGAGCAACTTCCCGGCCGAGTTGGGTAACGCCTACCGCGCCATGGAAAACCAGGGCAACCCGTGGGGCATGAACCAAGGTGATCGCGCCGAGTGGGCCAAGGATCTCGAGGTCGACATCGTCGATCCGGGCGACACTTTCTCGCACGAGTACCTCTACTGGGTGGGATGTGCTGGTTCGTTCGACGACAAGAACAAGAAGGTCACGCAGTCGATGGCCAAGTTGTTGCGTCGGGCCGGAATCGACGTGGCAATCCTCGGACCGAGTGAGATGTGCACCGGCGACTCGGCTCGTCGTTCGGGGAACGAGTACCTGTTCCAGATGCTCGCCATGCCCAACATCGAGACGTTGGACGGCATGGGTGTGAAGAAGATCATCACCCAGTGTCCGCACTGCTTCAACACGTTGGCCAACGAGTACCCGCAGTTGGGTGGCAACTACGAAGTCATCCACCACACACAGTTGCTCGAACAGCTGATCGACAGCGGCCAGCTCGACGTGAGCAACGCAACTCTCGAGGAGCGCATCACTTATCACGACTCGTGCTATCTGGGCCGACACAACGACGTGTACATGGCACCCCGCAAGGTCGTGGCGTCGATCAAGGGTGTCGAGGTCGTCGAGATGAGTCGCAACGGCACCAAGGGCATGTGCTGCGGTGCCGGTGGTGCTCGCATGTGGATGGAGGAATCCATCGGAACCAAGGTGAACGACGAGCGGGCTCGCGAGGCCCTGTCGACCGGTGCGTCGCGTGTGGCGACTGCCTGCCCGTTCTGTTACATCATGCTCGACGACGGCGTGAAAGGTGCTGGCGTCGAGGAAGATCAGGTTCGGGTGGGCGACATTGCGATCCACTTGCTCGAAGCCATCGAGAACGGCGAGCGTCAGTTGGCCAATCCGGGATCACCCCTCCTCGCCGAATCTTCAGCTCCAGTAGCTGGCGAATAACCCGTCCCTTGGCGTTCTGGGT
>CAZTPF010000009.1:56571-68214 GCA_964614655.1 uncultured Bifidobacterium sp. | reverse complement strand
GCGACTTGGTGGGCGAGTTCGCGCGTGGGAACGAGCACGAGAGCCCGCGGTGCTCCTCGACCAGGACGTTGTTTGTTGGCTGACAGACGCACCACGACCGGCAAGGCGAAGGCGAGAGTCTTGCCGCTACCGGTACGACCGCGACCGAGGATGTCTCGACCGGCGAGCGAGTCGCGCAGAGTGACGCGCTGAATCGGAAATGGTTCCGTGATGCCGTTCGTGTTCAGCGCGCTGACCACGGCCTCGGGCACGCCGAGGTCGGAGAAGGTGGGGGACATGAAAAGGAAACTCCTTGGTGATGGCGGCAAGGGGTGCCGACCGAAACCCGACTGAGGAAGCCTCCTTCTCACCATGGGGTGGAAGAGTCACACGCCAACTCGAATCCGATGCGGACATCGGACGTCCCGCTCAGTATGCCGACTCGGGGGTCGAATTGCTCGCATGGCCTGTTCCGAGGACGGTCGACACCTGAAAGACTGTGGTCATGTCCTCCTTCCCGTCGTACGACGCGATCCGACTGAGCACCGACGGCGCCATCACCACACTCGTGCTCGACAAACCCGAGAAGCGGAATGCACTGTCGCTTCCGACGATGCTCGAGATCGTCGACGCCCTGCAGAACGTGGCCGACAGCGACGCCGATGCCCTGGTGATCGCCGCCAACGGACCGGTCTTTTCGGCCGGTCACAACTTCGCCGACATGGCCGGAGCCGATCTCGACGCAACCCGCCACCTCTTCGACGTGTGCACGCAGATGATGAATCTGGTGCAGGAGATTCCTCAGATCGTGGTGGCCAAGGTTCATGCATTGGCGACGGCGGCCGGATGCCAATTGGTCGCCTCCTGCGACATGGCCGTGGCCGCCGAATCGGCGGCCTTCGCCTTACCGGGCGGAAAGGGAGGCCTCTTCTGTCACACACCGCTCGTCGCGGTGTCGCGCAACATCGGTCGTAAACGCGCTCTCGAGATGGCCTTCACCGGCGATCCGATCGACGCGCGTACCGCCGCCGACTGGGGACTCGTGAATCGAGTGGTCGCCGACACCGACCTCGACGACGCCGTCGCCGATCTGGTGGGCCGGTCGATACGCGGTTCGGCCATGTCGAAGGCTCTCGGCAAACAGGCTTTCTACGCGCAGATCGGCCTCGACCAAGGCGGTGCCTACGGATACGCCGCCGAGGTGATGGCCCGAGCCGCCGTGTCACCCGATGCTCAGGAAGGGATTCGCGCCTTTCTCGACAAGCGAGCTCCGGTCTTCACCGAACGTCCGACCGACTGAATCCGACCGTGACTGGTTGAATGACGGTATGGGCAGTACGACCTTCTCGGTTCCCGGCATGACGTGTGGTCATTGCGAACAGGCGGTCTCGACCGAATTGTCGAAGATCGACGGTGTCACGTCGGTGACCGTCGATCTCGAGACCAAGCGAGTGGTCGTGAGCAGTGAAGCACCGGTCGACTGGAAGGCCATCGTCGATGCCGTCGACGAAGCAGGATTCGAAGCCGTCGGCAACTGACACCTCGGTCGACGAGCCACTGGTTCTCGCCGTCACCGGTATGACCTGTGCGGCGTGTGCCGCTCGGATCGAGAAGAAGCTGAATCGACTCGACGGTGTCTCAGCCACCGTCAACTATGCGACGTCGAAAGCCACCGTCCACGTCGATCCGTCGCGGGCCGATGCGATGTCGACCGACGTCCTCACCAAGACCGTCGACGCCATGGGTTACGGAGCCGTGCCGGTGTCCACCGACGACGGCTCGCGATCCACCGCCGAGATCGCAACCGACGCCCACGTCGACGACGTGCGACGCCGACTGGTGGTGGCGGGTGTCGGCGCTCTACCCGTGATGGTTCTGTCGATGATTCCGTCTCTCCAGTTCGACGGCTGGCAGTGGGTGTCGCTGGTGTTGGCCGCTCCCGTGGTCACCTGGTCGGCCCTTCCCTTCCATCGCGCCGCTTGGCGCAATGCGCTCCACCGCACGACCACCATGGACACGTTGGTGTCGCTCGGTGTGATCGCTGCGACTGTCTGGAGTCTGTGGGCGCTCGTGTTCGGGGGTGCCGGCACGATCGGCATGACGATGGACATGAGCCTCTTCCCGCGATCCTCGGTGTCGCATGGCCATGGTGGGGCCGAACATCACGACGTCTACCTCGAGGTGGCCACCACCTTGACGGCGTTCATCCTGGCCGGTCGCTTCTTCGAACTGCGTTCCCGTCAGAAGGCCGGCAGTGCGTTGCGGGCTCTTGCCACCATGGGCGCCAAGACGGCTGTGCTGTGGCGCGACGGCGCCGAGACCGAAATTCCGATCGGCGCGCTCGGTGTCGGTGAAGTGTTCGTGGTGCGGCCGGGTGAGAAGGTCGCCACCGACGGTGTGGTGATCGACGGCCGAAGTGCGATCGATCGCAGTCTCGTGACCGGTGAGAGCGTTCCCGTCGACGTCGAGGTCGGCGACGACGTGACCGGTGGAACCATCAACACGACCGGTCGACTTCTCGTACGGGCCACCCGGATCGGCCGCGACACCGTGCTGGCTCAGATGGCACGCCTCGTCGAGCGGGCTCAGGAAGGGAAGGCACCGGTTCAACGCCTGGCCGACCGCATCAGTTCCGTGTTCGTTCCCATCGTGATCGCTCTGGCGGTTTCCACGCTCGTGGTGTGGCTGGCAGTCACCGGCGAGACCGATCGTTCCTTCTCGGCGGCGGTGTCGGTACTGGTGATCGCCTGTCCTTGTGCGCTCGGTCTGGCGACTCCGGTGGCGCTCCTCGTTGGTACGGGTCGAGCGGCTCGGTCGGGGATCATCATCCGCGGCGCCCACGTACTCGAGGCGACGCGAGCCGTCGACGTCATGGTTCTCGACAAGACCGGCACGCTCACCACCGGTGTGATGACCCTCGTCGACATCGATCAGTCGCCCGGAGGAACCGACGCCGAACTGGAGCTCTTCGCCAGCCTCGAGGCCAATAGCGAGCATCCGATCGCCCGTGCCATCGTCGCCGGATTGCGCGACCGGCAGATCCACGCCGATGTGAGTCGGGTGGTCGACTTCGAGAATCGCCCCGGTGTGGGCGTGGTCGGTGTGGTCGACGGCCGGCTGGTGTCGGTACGCCGCGCGTCGGCCGACTCACGGGACGACCAAGACGGTGCGACGGTCGTGGAAGGTCTCGTCGACGGACGTGTTCGGGTGAGGTTCTCGGTGAGCGATCGCCCTCGCCCGGAAGCGGCCGACACGATTCGACGACTTCGCGACATCGGGGTCACGCCCATGATCGCCTCGGGCGACTCGTGGTCGGCCGTGCGATACGTCGCCCAACGGACCGGTGTGAACGAAAGCGACGCGCGAGCCGAAGTTCTGCCCGACGACAAGTTGCGACTGGTTCACGAACTGCAGCAGTCCGGACGGACGGTGGCCATGGTCGGCGACGGGGTGAACGACGCCGCAGCACTGGTAGCTGCCGATCTCGGAATCGCCATGGGCACGGGGACCGATGCAGCGATGGAAGCCGGCGACCTCACCGTCGTGAGCGGCGATTTGTCACTGGTCCCCGAGGCGTTGGACATCAGTCGACGAACACTGCGCACGATCAAGGCCAACTTGTTCTGGGCCTTCGCTTACAACGTGTCCGCGCTGCCGCTCGCCGTCGCCGGTCTCATGAACCCGATGCTCGCCGGACTGGCGATGGCGCTGTCGAGCGTGTTCGTGGTGTCGAACAGCTTGCGTCTGCGTCGCTGAACGCGTCGGGATCGAGTCCGAGCAGTTCTTGTGAGCGCCGGATCGCCGCCACCCGTCGATCCCGAAGGGCCCGAGGCGAGATACCGGCCAACTTGGCCGATTCAGGGCTGAGGCGATCACTCAACATCTCGTCGATGGCGATCCGATCGATCTCACGAAGTCCCAGTCGTTCGAGATCGTGCAGCAGGTTCGAGACTTCGGCCGCGGCGCCCACCGGGTCGACGTCGGTGGCGACCGACGAGACACCGCGCATCGAGACGCCGCGTGCGGCGCGAAGTGTTTCGCCGTTCACGATCGTCCAGGTGTCGGCTGATACTTCGACACTGTTCCTCTTCGTTCGTGATTCGCGAACGAATGCCTGGTACTCGATGTCGCGGAGCAAGTTGGCGGCGACCCGGGCCGGTCGTCGATCGATGGGGTAGTGGCGGATCACCATCCACGCCGACGACGCCAACTGATCGAGGGCGAACGATTGTCCTCCCTGAACGATTCGGCCACGGCGGATCGCAATGGCGATGAGGCCGGGAAGGATTCGCTGGACGACGATGCGGCAGGCGAGTTCGTCGTGTCGTGCGATGGCGGTCAACTGCGACAAGTAGCGGTCGCACTCCTCGTCGGTCATCGACTCCCCGTAACCGGCTCGCCGAAGGACTTCGTCGAGATGCCGGACCGGCTCGCCGGGAAGATTCCAGGCGTTGGCCCGACGGATGTCTCGCCGAGAGCGGGCGATGGCGTCCCAGTCGAGCCAGAGGCGGGTGGCGGTGGGCAGACGGGTCGACTCGGGGGCAGTTCCGAGCGAGTAGCCGAGACTGGTCAGACGCCGCGCGGCGAAGGTGGACGAGGGCTGTGGGTTGTCGTGTGTGTTCATGACCCGACACGACTCGGATGACCTCACCGAGGGTCGGTGCGAGCACTGGTTCGTCGATCTGATGCGGCCGGTGAGAGTCCCGGTGAGACCCGTCACTCCTGGTGACGGCTGAATCGTCGGTCTCTCGGCTCAGTTGAACCAAGATTCGGGGATGCGCATCACTCTTCCTTCCGGAACACCGGCCGAGATCCGACGAGTCGAAGGTTCATCCCGGGGCCTGGTGGTCTTTCCCGACATCTTCGGTTTGCGTCCACTCTTCGACGATCACGTCGCACGATTCGCCGACGAGTGGGGAATGACGACGATCGCCATCGAACCGTTTCCGATCTCGGCGGTGGGCCGTGATCTCGGTGCCGACATCGAAGGACGGTTCGCCGCCGTTCCCACGCTGAACGACGCCGACAAGTTCCGTGATCTGAACGAGGCCGCCGATGCCACGGGCTGTGCTTCGGTGTCGATGATCGGCTTCTGCATGGGCGGGATGTACTGCTTCAAGGCGGCGGCGATGCAGAGATTCGACCGCATCGCGAGTTTCTACGGGATGATCCGGCTTCCCGAGACCTGGCGGAGTGACGGCCAAGGTGAACCGTTGACGACGTTGTCGGCCGATCCGAACGAGGCGGCCAAGGTGCTCGCCATCATCGGGAACCGTGACACGTGGACACCCGATCCCGACGTCGCCGAGCTGCGATCGACAGGAGTGAACGTCGTGGAGTACACCGAGGCCGAACACGGCTTTGCTCATGATTCGAGTCGACCGGCTCACCGGGCCGATGACGCCGCCGACGCGTTTCGCCGGGCGAAGGAGTGGTTGTCAGCGTGAGCGGAGTTCGAGGCGGTCGCGAAGGAGGATCTTGTAGCGACGCTCGTGCTGTTCGATCCAGCCGAGGCGGATGAAACTGCTGATCGCCTTGTTCACACGTTCGCGTGATGCGCCGACCATTCCGGCCAGTTCTTCCTGAGTGACCGGCAGGACGAATTCGTCGGCGTCACCGGCGAGTTCGAGGAGTCGCTTGGCGGTCCGTCCCGTCACGTCGAGGAACACCGAGTCGGCGAGTGCACCGTCCATGATGCGGAGGCGGTCGGCGAGCATGCGGACCACACCGCGGAGCACCTGCGGGTTTTGCTGCAACATCTCTTCGACCGGGTCGTAAGGGATCTCGAGCACTTCGCACGGTTCGATGGCTCGGGCCATCGCCGACCGTGGCCCGCCGTCGAGCAGACCCATTTCGCCGAAGAGGTCGCCGGTCTCCATGAGCGCCACCATGCTCTCGCGCTTGTCGAGTTCGTTGGCGATCGCAATGGCGACCCGACCGGTGATCACGATGAACATCGACTCGGCGTCTTCACCGGCTTCGAAGAGGTGATCACCACGCGACAGGACGCGTTTGCGGCCGATCGACGAGATTCGAGTGAGTTCCTCGGCCGGAGCGTCGGCGAAGAAGTCGGAGCGAGCGAGGATGTCTTCGTACGGCATCACCAGGAACGGTACTACCCTCACGGGGAATGGCGAACTTGGCCTCCGAAAAATCTCGTCGACCGGGTGTGAGCGTGTGGACCATCGTCGTCGCCGGTGGTTCGGGCCGCCGATTCGGTTCGTTGAAGCAATACGCCGAACTCGGAGATCGGCGCGTGGTCGATCTCGCTCTCGACAGTGCTCGCGAGGTGAGTGACGGCGTGATCCTGGTCGTTCCGGTCGACGATGCCGAGCGTGAACGGGGCGTCGCTGGTGGTCCGACTCGAACGGCGAGTGTTCGCAACGGTCTGGCCGCCGTCCCGATCGATGCCGACGTGATCTTGGTGCACGACGCGGCGCGTCCGTTCGCGTCGACACGACTCTTCTCGGCTGTCGTCGACGCAGTGTGTGCCGGGGCCGACGGTGCGGTTCCCGGACTGCCGGTCACCGACACCGTGAAGTCGATCGAAGTCGTCGAGTCGAACTCACTCGGCCTGGAAGATTCGTACAGCGTCGCCAACATGGCGATTCCACGAGTTGTCAGCACGCCCGATCGGGCCACGCTCGTCGCCGTGCAGACCCCACAGGCGTTTCGGGCCTCGATTCTGCGCGAGGCCTATCGATCCGAGATCGACGCGACCGACGATTCCGTCCTCGTCGAATCGGTCGGCGGTACCGTCGTCGTCGTGCCCGGCGAGGTCGACAACCGCAAGATCACTCATCCCGACGATCTCGAGTGGGCCCGCGACTTCCTGTCGAGTCGAACGACGAATCGAGACGAAGAATGAGCGCCCCCGAATTTCGAGTCGGTCAGGGCTTCGACGTCCATCGTTTCAGCGACGATCCGATGCGCGTCCTCGTGTTGGGCGGAGTCGTGTTCGACGGCGAGCGAGGACTCCACGGCCACAGCGACGCCGATGCCGTTGCGCACGCGTGTGCCGACGCGCTCCTCGGTGCCGCTGGCCTCGGTGACATCGGTGAGCACTTTCCCGACACCGATCCGCAGTGGAAGGGCGCGAATTCTCTCGAGTTGTTGGCCGAAGTGGTTCGCCTCGTGCAGGCCGAGCGCTGGACGATCGGCAACGTCGATTGCAGTGTGGTGTGCGAAGCACCGAAGTTGGCTCCACGACGTGACGACATGCAGAACGCGCTGTCGTCGGTGGTCGGAGCTCCCGTGACCGTGAAGGGTCGACGAGCCGAGGGTCTCGGCGCACTCGGCCGCCGAGAAGGAATCGCCTGCTGGGCGGTGGCCGTGCTGTCACGGCAGGTGATGTGATGGCTCCCCGCCGACCCGCTCGTGGATCCTCGGCTCGTGGGCCGCAGAAGCGTGGGGGTGCGCCCTCTCGTCGACCGCGTCCGAACGATCGCTCTCGCAACTCGTTCGACAAGCCGAAGCGGTCGGTCGATCGAGACGATCTGGGTGGCGGTCAGGTTGAAGGACGACAGGCGGTGCGCGAGTTGCTGATCGCCGGACGGCGTCGCGTGCACGAGGTCTGGATCGCCTCCGACCGCGACAAGAGCGACGTGGTCGACGACATCGTCGAATTGGCTCGGGCCAATCGAGTTCCGGTTCTCGAGGTGAGTCGCAAGAAGCTCGACTTCGCCGCTCGCAGCGAAGCGCCGCAGGGGGTGCTCGCCCGAGCCGATTCCATCGAACCGGTTCCCTTCGACACGTTGATCAAACGCCGACCGGGCAAGGCTCCGTTCATCGTGGCGGTCGACGGGGTGACCGACCCCGGCAACTTGGGTGCCATCTTGCGAGTGTGCGACGGATCCGGAGTCGACGGAGTGGTTCTGCCGAAACATCGTTCGGTCCACATCACACCGACGGTCGCCAAAGCGGCGGTGGGTGCGTGCGAGCACGTACCGATGTCGTTGGTCGGCGGACTTCCCACCGCTCTGGCCAAGATGCGCGATGCCGGCATCTGGGTCGTGGGTCTCGACGATTCGGCCGACAAGTCCCTCTTCGATCTCGGTGATCTGGCCAAAGAGGGCATCTGCCTCGTTCTCGGTGCCGAAGGTCCCGGTCTCTCTCGACTGGTGCGCGAACGATGCGATCTGATCGTGAGTATTCCGATGCGCGGTCGGTTGAGTTCGCTCAACGTGTCGACGGCTGCTGCGCTGGCCACCTACGAAGTGGCGCGCTATCGCCGTTAGTCTGTCGCCGGTTCCGGCCGGGTTAGCTCAGTGGTAGAGCAACCGCCTTGTAAGCGGTAGGTCGTGGGTTCAATCCCCACACCCGGCTCCAGTTGCAGCGGGTGAGTCAGATCACGAGCGAGTTGATGCGGGCCACCAGCACGTCGAGTGCCCGATCGTTGTGTCCGCCTTCGGGAATGATCACGTCGGCGTACCGCTTCGTCGGTTCGATGAACTGAAGATGGCTCGGCCTCACCGTGGTCATGTATTGGCGCATGATGCTCTCGGGTGTGCGGCCACGATCACGAACGTCTCGTTCGAGACGGCGGATCAGGCGCACGTCGGCGTCGGTGTCGACGAAGATGCGCAGGTCGAAGAGATCGCGAAGCCTCTCGTCGTACAGAGCGAGGATTCCCTCGAACACGACGATGCGCGTCGGTTCGACCCTGATCACCTCGGCACCACGGGTGTGATTCGGGTAGTCGTACACCGGAACGTCGACACTGCGACCGGTGAGAAGGGTGCTCAGCTGGTCGAAGGTGAGGTTCCAGTCGAAAGCGTCGGGGTGGTCGTAGTTGGCCTTGGTCCGCTCGTCGAAGGGCTGATGAGCGCGGTCGACGTAGTAGGCGTCCTGCTTGATGAGCGCCAGATGATCGGAACCCACGAGTTCGACGAGACGTTCGGTGACGGTCGTCTTGCCCGAACACGTACCCCCGGCGACGCCGATCAGGAAGGGGCGGATGACGTTCTCCCTGCTCATCGACGCGACAGTACTGGCCCGACACCGAATCGGACACGCCCAGGGTGCTTGTCATCGGGGCTCGAAACGGGCAGGCTTGACGAATGGCCCTGACCGAACGAGAGAAGGCGATCCTCGATTTCGAAAGGGGCTGGTGGACCGAAGACGGGGTCAAGGACCAGATGCTCCGGGAGCGGTTCCAGTGCTCCTCCGATGAGTATTACGGTGAACTCAACCGACTTCTCGACAGCCTGGAGGCCTTGGCCTACGACCCGCTCGTGGTCCGTCGTCTGCAGCGGGCTCGGGAACGTCGGCGTCGGATGCGACTCGATGGCAACACCGAGTCGGGAGGTGTACAGGCATGAGTGACGAACAGCCCACCGGATCACGGACGGCTCGGCCCGGACAGCGCTCGGGTGGCGTGGGTGTGTCCACCACCCTCGGCATCATCGTGGCGGCCATCGCGGTTCTGCTCGGCTTTCTCATTCTGCGCGACATCAATCGAGATCGTGACGGTGGCGTCGCCACCGGTCCGGTCGAGACGCAACCCGCGTCCACCGACGAGGTGCCCACCGACTCCACCGACGTCGTCGTCTCGACCACCACGTTGCCGCGTACCGGCTACAAAGTTCTCGTCGCCAACGCGTCGGGAGTGTCGGGCAGTGCTGGTCAGATGAGCACGGCGCTGCAGGCCGAGGGTTTCATCGTGCAGCAGCCGGCCACCAATGCCGCCGAGACAGTCGGGAAGCAGACGGTGACCGTCGTGTATTACGTGCCCGGTTTCGAATCGGGTGCCGCCGCGGTGTCACAAGTGCTCGGTGGAGTGGCCACGCAGCCGGTCGCCACCCCTCCTCCGGTCGAATCGGGTGACCTCGGTGAAGCCACCGTGCTCGTGATGCTCGGCACCGACCTGGCCGGCAAGTTGTTGCCGGGTGCGTTGCCCACGGCCGATCCGGCCGTCACCGAGACGACGGCGGGCTGATCTTTCGCAGCAGCTCGAGCGCAGTGTGCTCGATGCACCACAACGGTTCGTTCAGGGCGCGTTCTTCGCCGTAGTCGTCGACGAGTGACGCCACCCCGGCCGTGATGTGTGCGAATTCGGCGGCGTCACGTGCGCTCGGATGGATCCGGCCGCAGATCACGCCGACCGAGAGACCTGAAGTGTGGGCGAGATCGACGACACCTCCGACGACCTTGCCTTCGAAACTCGTGATGTCGAGCTGACCTTCTCCGGTGATCACCATGTCGGCGTCGCGTAGGTGATCGTGGAGTCCGACTTCGTCGGCCACCATGTCGAAGCCGGGGATCAAGGTGGCGCCGAGGGCGAGCAGCCCGCCCGCCAGTCCTCCGGCCGCTCCGGCACCTTCCATGCGTGACACGTCGACTCCGTGGGTTTCTTTGTAGAGCTGGACGAGCCGTTCGAGCCGGGACTCGAGCAGACGTATCTGGCGAGGAGTGGCGCCCTTTTGCGGACCGAACTCACGTGGCGCGTCGAGAAAGTGTGTCTCGACGTCGCAGGCGACGAGGAATTCGACACCTCGTAAGCGGGCCGGCGCGTGGATGGCGCGAACGGCGCCGAGACCACCGTCGGTCGTGGCCGAGCCGCCGAGGCACACGATGATGCGCTCGGCTCCGAGATCGAGTGCCTTGTCGATCAGTTCACCGGTGCCGGTGGTCGACGCGGCGACCGGATCGTTGCCGTCGGGCCCACCGGCGAGTGCGAGCCCTGATGCGCGGGCCATCTCGATGACGGCGGTGCCGCGGTGGAAGCGCCACTCGGCTTCCACCGGATCGCCGAGTGGTCCGGTCACTGTCGATGTGCGGTTTGGTCCGCCGAGGGCGTCGAGTGTTCCCTCTCCTCCGTCGGCGAGCGGAACCTCGACGCAGTCGTGGCCGAGTTCCCAACATGCATGACCGATCGCTTGGGCGACGGCGTCGGCGGTCGCTGTTCCTTTGAACTTGTCGACGGCGGCCACCACGCGCATTTCGTCAGTCTGTCGTGAAGTGCGATACGTTGCGGGTGGTTTCGCCGTCGGTCACGTGGAGGGAAGAGACGTGAAGCATTGCATTCGATTCGTCGTGGGTACCGGAGCAGCACTGGCTCTGCTGGCGGGAGTGTCGGCGTGCGGAGGAGGCGACTCCGAACCGAGCGGCGATCAAGTGGCTGCCGCCGAGGCGTACATCCGGATCTATTCGCCGTCGAATCCCGACTGCGTGCTGAAGGAGCACAAGAAGTTGAGCGACGAGAACGCGACGCTGTTCCTTCAGGCCTACGAGGCGTACGAGACGTACGACTACGACGCCGAGGACGCGGCCTACGAGGCGATCTCGGACGACGACGAAGTCGAGTTGACCAAAGCCCTCAACAAGTGCGCCATGGGCTGACAGCCCTCAGGGTGGAGAAAACCTGACTCACTCGGTAGGGTTTCGGTCATGTCCGTGACCGTGCGCATCCCCACCACCCTTCGTCCGCTGTCGGGCGGCAATTCGACCGTCGAGGTCGCTGGCAGCACCTTGCGCGAGGTGCTCGACGCTCTCGACGCAGCCCATCCCGGTTTTCGCGATCGATTGTTCGACGAAGAGGGCAACCAGCGTCGGTTCGTCAACCTGTTCGTGGCCGATGACGACGTGCGGTATCTGCAGGGGATGGACACCCCGGTGCCTGACGGCGAGACCGTGAGCATCATCCCCGCCGTCGCCGGCGGCTGA
>CAZTPF010000009.1:19155-56471 GCA_964614655.1 uncultured Bifidobacterium sp. | reverse complement strand
CCCGGTGCCTGACGGCGAGACCGTGAGCATCATCCCCGCCGTCGCCGGCGGCTGATTTCACCCACCCTGTAGCGCTGGCTACCTGTAGGTGTCGTGTTCTGTACAGAGTGGGTGATTTACGCGGGGAGGAGGGCCAAGAAGTCGGCGCGCTTCCTCGGTCCCATCGGAACCTCGGGTGGGCGGTTCTCCCGGTCCTGCCACACGGCGAACACCCGGTTCATCACCTCGGGGTCCTTCACCAGCGCATCGGGCGCGCTCAGCAGGTTGAGATTGCGCATGAACGCCCGGAGCACCACGGCATCGCTCCGCAAGGCCGGCAGCAAACCTTCGCGCATCACCGAGCGCATCATCGTCTTCGGGTCGGACGTGTCGCCATCGGGATCGTCACCGCGCAGCAGAGCCGCCGCCACTCGTCGCGCCTCGGCGTCCTGCTCGACACCCGATCGGTACCACGGCACGATCTCGCGTGAGATCGCCGCGTCGTAGTCGACAGCGAGATCGAACAACTCCTGCGATGTGCCACCCGGGAACTTCTTCAACGATTCGCACATGAGGTGCGCGCCCCAGTAGCCGATCGAGCAACCGCGCCCGTACAGAGGATTGGTGCAGATCACCGCATCGCCCACCGGCAGCATGCCGAGCACCAACGGCTTGCCGTCGACCACGTATTCACGATGACGGTTCAGCAGACCCGCCATCACGAACACACTGTCGGCGATCGGTTCGGCCCGGCCGTCGAGATACGGCGCAGTCGCAACGAGTTGGCGCGCCGCTTCGTCGAACACGTCCGGGTCGGCGAGTCGCGTGCGGAGATCGGAGTCGTCGGTGGGCGCCGCCAGCGTGATCGAGAACGTGCGGTTGTCGCCCACGAAGACGCCGTACTTGATGTAGCCGAGGTCGCCGCCGATCGGTCCACTGCGCGGCGGATACTCGGCATCGGGCTTCAGTCGGTAGAACCGCGAGGCGTAGACGATCCCGGTGTCCTCCACGAACTCGGGGACCGGACCAACCCCGATGTCGGTGAGCCACTCGGGGAGGACCGAACGGCGACCCCCGGCCACCACGACCAGATCGGCCCCTCGCTCCGAACCGTCCTCGAGCCGCACGCCGACGATGCGTTCGAGTCCGGTCTCGGCGTCGGTCTCGTGCACCAGACCGTTGACTCCGACGCCGACCTGGAACCGCACGCGACCCTCGTCGAGAACGACCCGGCGAAGCACCCACTCGAAGGTCGTGCGCCGGCAGGTGAGCATCGTGAGTTCGTCGTCGCCGGCCTCGGGCGCGTAGTTGGTCATCGTGGGGGGCAGATCCTCCCCGAACCGGAGCTCAGTGGCCCCGGCTTCGTACAGGCGGGCCACGACATCGGGCTCATTGGCCTTCAGGAGGGTGACCAGCCGGGCCAAGAAGGCGTGGCTGTGGCGCACCTGGGGTGCCCCTCGACGGTCCCAGAAGAAGGCCTGGTCGGGGGAGTCGGGCATGGGGGTGTCGTCGCGCTCGACGACCGTGACCTGGTGTCCGGCCCGACTCATCTTGAGGGCGGTCGAGAGCCCCGAGACCCCACCGCCTACCACCACGATGTCCATGAAACCCGAGCGTAGAGGGCGGGAGATCCCGGATCGGAGCCGGACTGACGATCGGAAGGACCTCTGTCGACCGGTTGTCGCTTAGCACTCGGCTCAATAGAGTGCTAGCACTCGCGAGAGTCGAGTGCGAACGGTTCGCCGGCCACCCCCCGGCCAGGCGAATCGGCCCACTCGCCCTGCCCACACAACTCACATCTCCGACGAAAGGGAAACACGATGGCGAAGATGATTGCGTTCGACGAAGAGGCTCGCCGCGGTCTCGAAGCTGGCATGAACAAGTTGGCCGACGCGGTGCGCGTCACGCTCGGACCCAAGGGCCGCAACGTCGTGCTCGACAAGAAGTGGGGCGCTCCCACGATCACCAACGACGGTGTGTCGATCGCGAAGGAGATCGATCTCGAAGATCCGTACGAGAAGATCGGCGCCGAACTGGTGAAGGAAGTCGCCAAGAAGACCGACGACGTGGCCGGTGACGGAACCACCACGGCGACGGTTCTGGCCTGGAGCATGGTGCGTGAAGGTCTGCGCAACGTGGCCGCCGGCGCCAACCCGATGAGCCTGAAGAAGGGCATCGAGGCCGCCGTCGCCGCAGCAGTCGCGTCGATCCGCGACCTCGCCAAGGAAGTCGACAACAAGGACCAGATCGCTCAGGTGGCCGCCATCTCGGCCGCCGACGTCGAGATCGGTTCGATGATCTCCGATGCCATCGACAAGGTGGGCAAGGACGGTGTGATCACCGTCGAAGAGAGCCAGACGTTCGGCATGGAGATGGATCTCGTCGAAGGAATGCGCTTCGACAAGGGCTACATCTCGCCGTACTTCGCCACCGACATGGAGCGTATGGAAGCCGTCCTCGACGATCCGTACATCCTTCTCGTGTCGTCGAAGATCTCGACCGTGCGCGACATGCTCGCCGTGCTCGAGAAGGTCATGCAGAGCGGCCGTCCGCTCGTCATCATCGCCGAAGACGTCGAGGGCGAAGCTCTGGCCACGCTCGTCGTCAACAAGATCCGCGGCACCTTCAAGTCGGTCGCCGTCAAGGCCCCCGGCTTCGGTGAGCGTCGTAAGGCGATGTTGCAGGACATGGCGATCCTCACCGGTGGTCAGGTCATCAGCGAAGAGGTCGGTCTCAAGCTCGAGAACGCGACGCTCGATCTGCTCGGCCGTGCCAAGAAGATCATCATCACCAAGGACGAGACCACCCTCGTCGAAGGCGCCGGTAGCGACGACGACATCAAGGGTCGTATCAACCAGATCAAGGCCGAGATCGACAACACCGACTCCGATTACGACCGTGAGAAGCTCCAGGAGCGTCTCGCCAAGTTGTCGGGTGGCGTCGCGGTTCTGAAGGTCGGCGCGGCCACTGAGGTCGAGCTCAAGGAGAAGAAGCACCGCATCGAGGACGCGGTCAGCACCACCAAGGCCGCCATCGAAGAAGGTGTCGTGCCCGGTGGCGGTGTCGCGCTGCTCCGTTCGCAGGCCGCGGTTCTCGCCGCCGCCGAGAAGATGACGGGTGACGAGGCCACGGGTGCTCGCTTGGTCGCCAAGTCGCTCGAGGGTCCGCTCAAGCAGATCGCCGAGAACGCCGGCCTCGAAGGCGGAGTCGTCGTCGAGAAGGTACGCAACCTGAAGGGCGCCGAAGGCCTCAACGCAGCCACCGGCGAGTACACCGATCTCGTGAAGCTCGGTGTGATCGACGCGGCCAAGGTGACCCGTTCGGCTCTGCAGAACGCGGCCTCGATCGCTGCTCTGTTCCTCACCACCGAAGCCGTCGTGGCCGACAAGCCCGAAGCGGCTCCGGCCATGCCGGGTGGCGGAATGGAAGATTTCTGAGCCGCACGTCGACTCGCTCGAACGCACAGGACCCCGGGGCGACCCGGGGTCCTGTCGCGTTGGTGACGGCCGAGGCCGCGATCGGATTCGACGCCGACATGCCGCTTCTGCGTCAGGCACTCGACGACCGTGGTGTGGTTCATCGTGAGGTCGTGTGGGACGACCCGACGATCGACTGGTCGTCGTTCTCGCTCGTGGTGCTCCGGTCGACGTGGGACTACGTTCCGCGTGTCGACGAGTTCCTCGGTTGGATCGATCGCGTGTCGTCGGTGACGCGTCTGCAGAACTCGGCCGAGGTGGTGCGCTGGAACGTCGACAAGCACTACTTGCGCGATGCCGCCGACGCGGGACTGTCGGTGGTGCCGACGGTGTTCGTCGATCCGAGCACCGTCCGCGACAGCGAGATCTGGCGCTCTCGACTCGCTGACTGGATCGCCGACGGAGACGTCGTCGTGAAGCCGTGTATCAGCGCCGGGAGCAACGACACCGAACGCCATTCCACGGTCGAGGCGGCTTGCGATCACGTCGTGAACCTCGCGTCGAATGGCCGTGGTGCGATGGTGCAGCCGTATCTCGCCGACGTCGACCACCTGAGCGAGACGGGGCTCGTGTTCCTGGCCGGTCGTTTCAGCCATGCGTTCTCGAAGGGTCCGCTGTTGGCGTCGGCCCGTGATCTCGAAGCCGGTTTGTATGCGCGCGAGCAGATCGCCAGTCGTGCACCGACAGTCGACGAACTCGAACTCGGTCTCCGGGCGATCGAATGGTTGACCGGTCGCTTCGGGTCGCTTCTCTACGCGCGTGTCGATCTGCTTCCGTCGTCCGACGGTCCGATGATCGTCGAGCTCGAACTCACCGAACCGTCGCTTTTCTTGCAGACCGATCCCGATGCCGCGTCACGTGCGGCCGACGCCATCACGGCATCGCTCGACTGACCGCGTCAGCGTGTCAGGTCGCCGGGGAACGACGCTCGGCCGAAGAAGTTCGATGCGCCGATCGATCCGTCACCGCTCACGACGAGAGCTTTCTGATGAGGCCCGTCGCGCGAGAGTCGCCGATTGAGCAGCACGCTTCGTTCGCCGATTTCGACTCCCATCACCTGTTCGCCCGTGCCTTGAGGAAGTGAGACGAGCAACAGACGTTGGGTCGACGCGACGTCGATCACGACGAGCAGGTCGCCTTCGACCCAACCCATGCGCTCACCCGCTTCGTCGATGGCGAAGACACGAGGGCAGACGAAGCAGCCGGTGTACGAATCAGCGACACCGAAGGGGGTCGAGCCGACGACCGTGGAATCGATGGTTCCATCGGGACCCTCGGTGATTCGCAGTAAGAGGGGCCGATTGGTGACTCGGCCATCGGACCCTTGTTCGACGACTTCACCGACGACGAAGTCGTCGCCGAGTGAGAGGTGCGAGATCGTGGAGCGGGAGGCGTCACGTCGCAGAACGGTTCGACGTTCGCGAGTGTCGAGTGCGACGAGCACGATCTCCTCTGTCGCCTCGCCACCCGAATTTCCGGTGGCCACCGAGAGCAGAGCGGTGAAGCTCCCGTTTCGGATCGTCACGTCGTGAAGGGTGAACCATTCGTCGACGTCGTCGGACGGTTCGAGGATCGGACTCGGAACTCCGCCCGGCGAGACCCGTCGCACGCTGGTGGCGAGCGGGTCGAAGTCGCGGCCCGACTCGGCTTGGACGAGGTAGGTCCCGTCTCCGACGGCCAGGACGACGTCGAAAGCGCCGTCGACGATCCGTGTCGTTCCCGCACTCGTCTCGAGATACACGCCATCACTCGATGCCACGACGATCGGTGTGCCCACCGAACTTTCGGTCGAGATGGTGGTCGACGTGCTGTCGGGAACCGTCGAGTCGGCGGCGTCGGCGAGGGGTAGGTCGACCGAGATCGTCGAGTCGGGAACCGAACCGGAAGGGGCGGGACCGCTGGTGCGAGGGGTGAAGCTGACGACAGGAACTGGTGACGTGGAAGGTTGGTCGGAACCGGTGAGCGCCACCGTCGTGATCAGTCCGACGACCGCCATGGCGATGAAGGTCACGACACCGAAGAGAAGTGCGGTGCCGCGATCGTCACGTGGTTTCGTCTCGTCGGGACGAACGAGCCACGAGGTCCCGTCGGGATCGGCGGCGAGAATCGGGTCGCGTTGCGCCGGGGTGAGCAGCGGCTGTTCGTCGGGAACCGTCTTTCGACGATTGATCGCTTCTTGTCCGGGTGGACGAACCAGATCCCAGGACGGATCGTCGTCGATCTCGTTCTCGTCGTCGGCCACGTTTCGAACCGTAGCCTTGACGACGTGGCTCGCAAGCGGACCGACTCGGTGCTCGTCGTGAAGTTCGACGGTGAGAATTCACGACGAACTCCCGATCGTCTCGTGGTCGAGGAACCGATGTCGATCCGACTCGATGGTGAACTGGTGGCCACCACGATGCGTACACCCGGACACGACTACGAACTCGCGGCCGGTTTCTGCTTCGCCGAAGGTCTGCTGCACGGCATGCCGGTCACCGGAGTTCGCTACTGCGCCGATGGCTCGGCCGTCGACAGCGAGTTCAACGTCGTCACCGTCGAGACCGGTGGACGAGCCCCTGTTCCCACGCCGCGTCTCGGAAACACCTCGTCGAGTTGTGGTCTGTGCGGATCGCAGGCTCTCGACGAACTCGTCGAACGACTGGTTCCCCTTGCCGCCGATCGCTTGCCCGACTTCTCGATCGAGACGATCACTGCGATCCCCGAACGGATGAATGATGTGCAGCCACTCTTCGCCGAGACGGGCGCAGTTCATGCCGCGGCCACCTTCTCGGTGGACGGCCGGATCGAACTCGTACGTGAAGACGTGGGTCGCCACAACGCGGTCGACAAGGTGGTGGGTCGCTTGTTGCTCGACCGACGTCTTCCGGCTCACGAATGGGCTCTCTTCGTGTCGGGGCGGGCCAGTTTCGAGATGGTGCAGAAGGCATGGGCGGCCGGATTCGGAACGCTCGTCTCGGTGAGCGCGCCCACCGCACTGGCCGTTCAGACGGCCAAGCGAGCCGGGATCACGCTGTACGGATTCGTGCGCGACGGTCGAGCGGTCCGCTACAGCCCCGGCTGATCACGAGATCGGGTCGCGAGCACCGCTCAGGGTGAGCTGATCACGCCGATGAACGACCGGTATTCGGGCAGACCGTCCTCGTCGAATCCGTAGTTCACGAACGAGGCCAGACTCGGTTCGCCGCTCGGAGTGAGGGCCAGGAGTCCGGTCGGGCCGTTGTAGTCGACGTTCAGGCCGCGTCCGAGCACCGAACTGCACTGATCGAACGTGTTGCACGACGATCCGACGCGACTCACAGGGATGACTGAGTTCATGAACACGAGAGGGTCGTCGCTCGAGGACGACAGTGCGGCCAACGCGATGAGATTGACGCAGTCGAGGGTCGACGTGGCGAAAGGAATGGGCTGCCGCACGGTTCCGGAGGTGACCGGTCCGGGGAACACTCGGCGTTCACCGAGGACTTCGACGAGGTTCTGGAACCCGATCGTCACGTCGTGGGCCACACCGAGGATCGTCACGTCGGAGAGGCGATCGAGTGCCGAGTCGTTCGGCAGGGGGACGTCGGCCAAGGCGTCGTTGAGCACGATCGTCTGCAGCGAGCCAGATGTGAGCGCCGAGTTGAGAAAGCGTGCGCCACTTTCCTGGTTGGCGACGAGGGCGAGGACCCGAGCCTCGTCCGAAATGCCCTCGAACTCGTCGGTGTACGACTCGTCGGCCGTGGAGTACGGGACCTCGTCGGTGATCGAGATGCCTTGAAGGCCGAGGTAGCGGCGGAGTTCACTCGCCATCCGACGTCCGTAGCGATCGTCGGGGAAGGCGAGCGCCGTCGAACTCTGACCGGTTTGGGCGATCGACTGCGACATCGCCTGCGCGAGAAGGGCGTCGGTCGGAGCAGTGCGCACGAAAAGTCCCCGATCGGGGAAGTTGTTGAGCAGTGCCGAAGTGGCAGCCGGGGAGCACACGCCGATTTCGCCGCGGGTGAGCGAGGGCAGGATTCCGAGGGCCACGTTCGACGAGAGCGGGCCGATGATCGCGTCGACGTCGTCTTCGTCGACGAGTCTTTCGACTGCGGCGAGTGCCGTCGCAGTGTCGTTTCCTTCGTCACGAATCACGAGCTCGACGTTTCGATCGTTGAAGCCGCCGGCCACGTTGATGGTGGTGATCGAGGCCTCGACCACCGGTATGAGCGCCTCGCCGAGGGACGCGCCGGCACCCGATCGGGGTACGAGAAGTCCGAGCCGAAGCACCCCGTCGCTCACTCGGGGAACGGTCGTGGTGGTGCGGGGGACGTCGGTGGTGGCCGGAGCCGACGTGCTCGAGCCGCAAGCCGCCAACACGACCAGTCCGGCCATGACGACGGCGAGCCCTCTGCTGGGGTGGCGCCGTCTCTTCATCGGGGTCAGGCTAGAGGCTCGGTTGATGGCGGGCCCGGCGACACGGGAGACTGGGGTATGACCGCATTCGACTCCGACACCGACCTCGTCTATCTGCGTGACGTCGACGTGCGCACCTTCGAGGCCGTCGTCGTGGGCGTCGACGGCCAGACGGTCGCTCTCGATCGCACGGCGTTCTATCCCACTGGAGGCGGACAACCGCACGACGTCGGAACTCTCGCCGGCTCGGCGGTGGTCGGCGTGCGCAAGGGTCCGTCCCCCGACGGATCTTGCAGTTGGGTCTGGCACGAGCTCGACGGTCCGGTTCCGGGTGTCGGTGACACGGTGACGGGAATCGTCGACGACTCTCGACGTCACCATCTCATGCGGACGCACACGGCGATGCACATCTTGTGCGGAGTGATCTGGAACGAGTGGAAGGTTCCGGTCACCGGCGGGAACATGGAGCCGTTGAGCGGTCGGATGGATTTCGAATTCGATCCGGTTCCGGAGGGGTTCGCGGCGCGCATCGAAGAACTTATCAATGCCGAGATCGTCGCCGACCGGCCGGTGCGCGTCGAGTTCCTGCCGCGTGACACCGCTTTGCAGGACGCCGATCTCATCCGCACCAAGGTGTCGCTCATCCCCGAGAGCGTGTCCGAGATCAGAGTGGTCGACATCGTCGGTCTCGACAAGCAGGCCGATGGAGGAACCCATGTGCACACCACACGCGAAGTCGGACGGGTGAAGGTGACCAAGGTCGAGAACAAGGGGAAGGGCAACAAGCGGGTCCGTATCGAGATCCTCGATGCCTAGAGTGACGCCATGACGACTCGGGGGGAGAGTCCGAACGACGCGAAGGGCGCGGCGCGCGCTCCTGGTCCGTCGCTGCACGATCAGCTTCTCGCCGATCCGACACCGCCTCCGTGGCCTTTGCTCGTGGAGGCTCCGCTCTTCCTCGGCGACGACGACGTTCCGTACTCCAACTACACCTCCGAGGAGTACTTCCGCGACGAGTTCGATCACATGTGGTCGAAGACGTGGCAATGGGCGTGCCATGTCGATCACGTCGCGGAACCGGGCGATTACTACGTCTACGACGTCGGCCCTCATTCGGCACTGGTGGTGCGCACCGAGTCAGGAGATCTCGAGGCCTACTACAACGCCTGCATGCATCGAGGCACGCAGTTGAAGCCGTCGGGTAGTTGCGGATTCGCCCAGCAATTGAAATGTCCGTTCCACGGCTGGACGTGGTCGCTCGACGGTGAACTGATCGACGTGCCCGATCGTTGGGATTTTCCGCACGTCACCGCGGCAACTCATGCTCTGCCCCGTCTTCCGATCGACGTCTTCGCCGGATTCGTGTGGATCAACTTCGATCCGTCGGCTCCGCCTCTGTCCGAGTACCTCGGAGTCCTTCCCGAACACTTCACCGAGTTCGGTTTCGACGATCGGTACGTCGAAACGCACGTCTCGAAGAAGTTGCCGTGCAACTGGAAAGCGGCGATCGAAGCCTTCCTCGAGGCGTATCACGTCCGCGAGACCCACTCGACGGGTCAATTGGGGGACGAGGTCACCACGCAGTACGACGTGTTTCCCCCCAACGTCAGTCGTTTCATCCACACCATCGGACTCGAGAGCCCGCAACGTCCTGTACCGCGTTCGGAGGACGAGCTGTTCGCCGATCTCGTGAGGGCGTTTCCGGTCGAGTCACGACCGGTGTTGCCACCTGGCGTGCGGGCTCGTGACGAATACGCGCGAATCGTGCGTGATCAGTTGTCGCGCAAATACGGCCGCGACTTCTCGTCGGCGAGCGAGTCGATCACACTCGATTCGATCGAGTACTTCTGCTTCCCGAACGCCTTCTTCTTCCCGGGACTGTCGCTCCCGATGGTGTACCGGTTCCGCCCCGATCCCGACGACGTCGACGTCAGTTGGTTCGATCTGTTGATTCTTCGTCCGCGACCGGTGGACGGCGATGCCCCTCCGCCCCCGGACGTGATCCGACTCGACGTCGACGACAGCTACACGCTGGCGACCGGCCTCGGCGGCCTGGGGCGGATCTACGACCAGGACACGTCGAACATGAAGGCTCAAACCCGTGGTTTTCGAGCGAGCCGCAAAGGTGGTCAGACTCTCGGCAACTACCAAGAGGTTCGCGTCCGACACCTGCAGATGCGTGTTCGTGAACACGTGGAGGCCGGACGTGCCGGACGAACGGATGGCTGACTCGTTACGGGCGGCCGATTTCGACGATCTCGCCGACGGCCAGATGCGACGCATCGACGGTCTGGGTGATCACGGTGTGGTGGTGTGCCGCGTCGGGGGAGAATTGTTCGCCGTCGACGACAACTGCACTCATCGAGATGCTCGCCTCTCGGAAGGCAGGCTTCGACGTCATACCTTGACGTGCCCACTGCATGGTGCGCAGTTCGACGTGCGAACCGGCGAACACCAAGGGCCGCCGGCTCCGTGTGCGGTGAAAATCTGGACGTTCGACGCGAACCGAGATCAGTGACGAGTGGTGGTCACCACTTGCACTGAGGTGACTTGCCGAACCTCTTCAGGATCATCGACGCCGGACACGCTCGCACGATGACGTAGGCCCACTGGTTCAGACCGGCGAACGCCGTGAGGAGGAGGAACCACGGACTGACGATTGCCACCAGGAGTGCGCTGAGCAGTGCGACCGTCCCGGCGAGCGCGAACAGAACTCGTTCGAGTGGCCAGGTCGAGTGGGTGGACGTGGTGACAGCGGACATGGTGCTCCTTGTGTAGATACCCTAGGGGGTATCTTAGCGGGAGCCGGACGTCTGGTGAAACCCCTGCTAGATGGCCGAAGTGCCGGTCTCCCCGGTGCGAACTCTGATCACGGTTTCCACATCGGTGATCCAGATCTTGCCGTCGCCGATCTTGCCCGTGTTGGCGGCGGCGGCGATCACGTCGACGATGCGATCGACATCGGAACCATCGGCCAGGATCTCGAGCTTCGTCTTGGGTAGGAAGTCGATCTTGTACTCGGCACCTCGGTAGGTCTCAGTGTGTCCGCCTTGACGGCCGAACCCCTTCACTTCGGTGACCGTGATCCCGACGACTCCCGCCGCCTTCAGTGCTTCTTTGACGTCGTCGAGTTTGAACGGCTTGACGACTGCGGTGATGAGTTTCATGTGTGTCTCCCTCGTGTCTCGTACGTACGCCGGGTCACGAACCCGAATGGTAAGCGGTCTCGCCGTGCTCCGACAGGTCGAGGCCGTTGGACTCGGCCTCGGCACTCACGCGCACCCCGATGGTCTTCTTCAGGGCGACCATGATCAGATACGTGATCACGAACGACCAGACGATGGCGGCGACGTTGGCGATCAACTGCTCGAGGAGCAGCTTGCCGCCACCGCCGTAGAAGATTCCTTCGTCGAATTCGCCGTCGAAGAACGACGGATTGGCGAAGAAGCCGATGAGAAGCGATCCGACCAGACCGCCGACGAAGTGAACACCCACCACGTCGAGAGCGTCGTCGTAGCCGAACTTCTTCTTGAGTCGAACGGCGTAGCAGCAGACGACACCTGCGACGAGACCGATCACGATGGGGGCCGGGCCCGACACGTAGCCGGCAGCCGGAGTGATGGCGACGAGACCGGCCACGACACCCGAGGCGGCGCCGAGTGTCGTCGGATGTCCGTCACGCCTCCATTCGACGATCATCCAGGCCAACCCGGCCGCAGCAGCGGCGAGGAACGTGTTCATGAACGCTTGCGCGGCCTGCCCGTTGGCGGCGAGAGCCGAACCGGCGTTGAAGCCGAACCATCCGAACCACAGGATTCCGGTTCCGATCATGACGAGGGGCAGCGAATGAGGAGGTGACGGATCCGCCTTGCGCGCCCCGAGCACCATGACGGCGGCCAGAGCGGCGATTCCGGCGTTCACGTGAATCGCGGTTCCACCGGCGAAGTCGATCGAGCCACGGTCGTAGAGCCATCCGCCGTAGACCCACTTGAAGACGGGAACGAAGACGAGGAACAGCCAGATCGGTACGAAGAGCGCCCACGCGCTGAACTTCATGCGATCGGCCACGGCTCCCGAGATCAGAGCGGGTGTGATCACGGCGAACATTCCGAGGAACGCCACGGTGGCGAGTGCGCCTCCGTCACCGGCCACGGTGATGTCCTTCAGGAAGAAGGAATCGAAGTTGCCGATGAACCCGTTGTCGAACGGTGTCTGGGCCAGCGAGAAGCCGGCGATCACCCAGAGGACCGGGACGATGAGCAAGCAGTAGAAGTTCATCATCAACATGTTGAGGACGTTGCGTCCTCGGTCCATGCCCCCGTAGAACAGGGCCAGGCCAGGTGTCATGAACAGGACGAGTGCAGCCGAAACCAGCACCCAGGCGAGATCGCCACTCTCCATGGTGTCTCCTCGATCGGTTGTAGGGGCGGTGAGAGTGTCGGAAAGAATTGTTTCGGCAAGGTTTCGAGTTGTGCACAGCCACGTGAAGGGACTGCACGCCGAATCCGAGTCGAGCAATCGGACGCCGGCACTGCGATCATGGAGGGGCCCCTGTCTCGATGGAGTGAGATGAATCAGTACTCCGAACGTCTGCTCCGAACCATGGAGATGACGACTCCTGTCTGGCTACGCACCTCGTTCGACCGAGTTGTGTCGGCACAAGGTCTGCACGATCGGGTCGATCCCGAACGGCGTGACGTGGCGATCGACGAGGCACGAGCCTGGCTGCTGTCGGAACTCGGCTCGTTGCTCGAGTCCGAGGCGTGGGAGCAACGGCGGAACCCCCTCGATCTCGTGCGCGAGTGCACGACCCGACTGTCGGAGGAACTCGGCGCGATCGGAGCCCGTCCGGTGAAGCGTGACGAGTTCCAGGAGAAGTCGTTCCCCGGAGACGCCTTCGATCTGTGCCCGGCCACGTGGGCCGATGTGCATCCGGACCTTCACGAGGTCGGACTCGAATGGGGGGCCTGGAAGGCGGCGACCATCATCTCCCATCGCCGGACCACGATCGAACGGAGCGAGATCTCATGAGTCGTCGGAGTGAACTGATCGCCGACTCGCCGCTGCAGGGCATGCCTTTCGCCCGCGCCTTGTGCCGGGCGACCGACGAATGGCTGGTCGAACTCTGGGAGCGCGCCATCGACGAGGTCCCACTGAAGAAGCGAGCGGCTCTCGTCGCCATCGGCGGGTATGGACGAGGAGAACTCGCCCCGTACAGCGATCTCGACGTCGTGCTCCTACACGACGGCGCGAAGAACGTCGACGAGTTCGCGTCGAAGATCTGGTATCCCATCTGGGACGCCAATGTGAAGCTCGGCCATTCGGTGAGCACGATCAAGCAGATCGTCGAGCTGGCCAAAACCGAACTCGACACTGCGACGGCGATTCTCACGGCACGGCACGTCGCCGGCGACGCCGAGCTGACCCGCGAGCTGCACGAGATGGCGGTCAAGGCGTGGAAGGCGTCCACGAAGAGTCGTCTCCCCGAACTCATGCGCCGAGTGCGCGAACGTCAAGCCACCCATGGTGAGACGGCTTTCCTTCTCGAACCGAATCTGAAGGAGGGCTACGGGGGACTGCGCGACATCCACGCGCTCACCTGGGCCGAACTTGGTGGGCTCGATATCTCCATGTCGGATCGGGCCACTCTCGACGCCGGCACTGACGTGATCACATCGGTGCGCGTCGCCTTGCATCGTTCGGTCGAACGACCCAACGAAGTTCTTCATCTCGAGGAGCAGGACGCGGTGGCGGCGGCGTGCGGATATCGCAGTGCCGACGCTCTGATGTCGTCGCTCTCGAACGCGGCGCGCGCGATCGCGTGGGTGGGCGACGAGGTGTGGGCTCGGGTGCTCGCCGAGAGCTCACCTCGTCGCCCCGACGTGGCCGTTGCGCCCGGAGTTCTTCTGCGACAGGGAGAGATCCATCTCGATGAGTCGGTCGACGTGAGTGCCGATCCGTCGTTGGTGCTGCGCGTCGCCGCCTCGGCGGCTCGTCAACGGACACGTATCGATCGAGTGTCACTCGATCGACTTGCGCAGCAGAGTCCACCCATGCCGAGCCCGTGGCCGGCCGGCGCGATCGACGACTTGGTCGGGTTGCTTCTCACCGGACACGACGCCATTCCCGTGCTCGAATCGCTCGATCAGCGCGGACTTTGGGTACGCATTCTCCCCGAGTGGGCTCCGAATCGCAGTCGGCCTCAGCGCAACGCCTATCACCGCTTCACCGTCGATCGACACTTGTGGGAGGCGACTGCCAACGCGAGCGATCTCGCCGATCGTGTGAGTCGCCCCGATCTCCTGGTTCTCGGTGCACTCTTCCACGACATCGGCAAGGGGTATCCCGGCGATCACAACGACGTCGGTGTCGAGCTGGTCGGACGCATCGCCCCGCGCCTCGGGATCTCGCACGACGACATGGTGATCCTGCAGACGATGGTGCAACACCACCTGTTGCTGCCCGACGTGGCCACTCGCCGTGATCTCTCCGATCCGGCGACGATCGACTTCGTGATCGAGCGAGTGGGTACTCCGCTCGTTCTCGATCTGTTGCACGGACTCACCGAGGCCGACAGCCTCGCCACCGGACCGGCGGCGTGGGGTCCGTGGAAGGCCGGTCTCGTGAACGAACTGGTGGGTCGCACCCATCAGGTGCTGTCGGGAACTGCACCCGATCGTTCCGAATGGCGACTCTTCCCGGATGCCGACGTTCTCGAGATGATGGCCCGAGGTGTCGTCACGTTCGGCGTGACCCCGGATTCGCTGACCGTCGTCAGTCCCGACCGACCCGGAACGTTCAGTCGCGTGGCGGCGGTCCTCACATTGCGGGGACTCGCAGTCCTCGGGGCCCAGGCGCACTCCGACGAACAGGGTATGGCCGCCTCGCGATTCCGGGTACAGGTTCCGACCCACGGCCCGATCGAATGGGAACCAGTCCTCGACGATCTGCACCGAGCGTTGCGCGGCGAACTGGCCCTCGAACCGCGCCTCGCCGAACGAGCGCGCACCTACAAGCGTCGCCGTCGATCGGCTGGAGTTCTGGCGCCGCCGCGCATCACCTACGTCGACGGAGTCACGTCGAACGCGACGATCATCGAGGTGCGGGCTCCCGATCAGCACGGCATCCTGCACCGAGTCACGAAGGCCATGGCCGAACTCGGTCTCGACATCCGGCATGCGTCGGTGCAGACGATCGGCGACGAGGTGGTCGACTCGTTCTACGTCCGGACCGCGGCCGGCGTCCCTCTCGACGATCCGTTGCACCGTGCCGAAGTCGAACGAGCCGTTCTGTTCGCACTCGGATCGGGAACCTGAGCGATGCGACTAGCGTCGTCATCATGAGCGACGCTGCGCCGTCCGACTTCACACGTGATCTGGTGCGCTGGAGCGAGACCTTGGCCGGTATCGCCCGCACCGGCCTCGGATTCACCCAGAACCTGTACGAGCGCGAGCGCTACGAAGAAGTTCTGCACGTGGCGGCCGACATCAAGGCGGCGGCCGACGAAGCATTGGCGGTGCGTCGCGAACAGGATCACTTCATCCAGGAGTGGATGGAGTCGGTCGGGGAGGGTGTGCCGGGTTACGTCACACCCAAGGTCGCGATCGGCGCGATCGTCGGCAACGACGACGGAGAGATCCTTCTCGTTCGTCGACCCGATTCGGGTGTGTGGCTGTACCCGACCGGGTGGGCCGACGTCGGCTATTCGGCATCCGAAGTTGCGGTCAAAGAGGTGTACGAAGAGACCGGTATCGAATGCGAACCGGCCCAACTTCTCGGGGTGGTCGACGGACAGCGCATGGGCTTCAGCCGCTTCGGCATGTACATGTTGCTCTTCCATTGTCGGGCCACCGGAGGATCACTGGACGGACATCCCCTCGAGACCGACGGAATCGGTTGGTTCGCCGAGGCGTCGTTGCCCGAGCCAACGGCAGGAGTGCAGTGGTGGGGTCCGATGGCCTTCGCGGCGATCGGTGGTGCAACCGGTGCGGCGAGTTTCGATCCGCCGCGCGATCCGGTGTGGCGTCAGTCGTCTCCCTGACTGCGCAGGAACTGTTCGACTTCTTCCATCAGCGCCTCGCTGTCGACCGGCCCGTCGGGAAGTGGTGTGTCGTCGCGGGGGCGGTCTTCGGGCGGAAGCTCGTCGAGTGACGATTCGTCGTCGATGAGGATCTCGATGTCTTCGTCTTCGTCGTATTCGTAGTCGTCGTCATCGTCCATGCTCTCGATGCGTTCGAGGTAGCGACTGAGCGATGAGTCGCTGTTGACGAGTTGCTCGACCTGATCCTCGTAGTGCTCGACGAGTTCGGAGAGCGGAGTGTGTGGCATGTCGACGTCGAGGAGTTCGCTCAGCCGCTCGACGAGGGCGAGTGAGGCCTTGGGCGACGGGATCTGAGCGGCGTAGGCCGGGACGGCGGCCCACAGAGACACACTCGACATCCCGGCTCGATGGCAGGCGTCGGCGAGAGCACCGACGATTCCGGTAGGGCCTTCGTATTGGCTGCGACGGAGATCGAATCGATCGATCGCGACCTGATCGGCTGCGGTTCCGAGTACTTGGATGGGTCGATTGTGGGCCACGTCGGCGAGCAGTGCACCGAGCGACACCATGGTGCTCGCCCCGTAGGCCTGGGCGACGCCGATGATCTGCTGGCAGAAGGTGCGCCACTGCAGAGCGGGCTCGGGTCCGAGAACGAGGATGAGATCACGTTGCGGCGTGGAGACGGTCCACAAGCTCACGGTGGGCCACACGATGTGACGCGTTCCCGATTCGGAGAGCCGCACGTGCGGACGAATGGTCGCGAAATCGGTGAACGCTTCGGGATCGATCTCGGCGAGGGGTGTGGCGTTCATCGTCTCGACGAGATGCTTGACCGTTCCGCTGGCGGCGTCGGCGGCGTCGTTCCAGCCCGTGAAGGCGGCGACCACGTAGGGATGGCGCAACTCGGGGCGCCGGATCCATCTCACGTGTTCGAGATCGGCCATTGCCGAAACGCTATCGCGTCAGAGTTGGGGTCGGACGATGAAGGCGCCGAATCCTCCGTGACCGAGGACGTCATCGAGAAGATTGCTCTCGTACACGTCGTTCGGTCCCTGCATCAGGTCGTACTCGGTGGCGTCGGGAGCCGTGGTGACGAGCGTCCAGGCCTGCCGCTTGTAGGTGAGATTGAGCGGATGCAGACGGTGGGCCTCGCGCCAGAACGGGATGGCTGCATCGTTGCCGTGCAGTCGCCGGAGGTGATCGCCGAGTTCGAAATTCGCAGCCGCCATGGCTTCGTCGGAACTGCGCGGCTGACTGCGTTCGACGACTTCGTCGGGAGTCAATGCGAAATCCGATGCGGATCCCTTGTCGATCCAGTCGAGAAGAGCTTCCCGATAGGCCTCGGCGTCGTCGGGGATCTCTTTGACGGCCCGGAACATGGCGGTGAGGTTTTCGGGCAGTCCTTCGGGGACCTCGATGTCGCGTAGCGGACTACGTTCGATCGATGCCGCTTCGGCCGGCCTCACGAGCACACCGTTTTCGTCGATCCAGACGGCCATCGGAATGTTGGTGAAACCGAACGCGGCACCCGTTGCATGGGTGGTGTCGACGACACACGGATGTGTGGGAGCGGCGAGTTCACTCCAGGGTCGAGCGAGTTCCGGTTCGACGTCGAGAGCGACGGTCACGACCACCGCTCCTTTGGCTTCGATCTCGGTGTGGAGCGCCTGCCACCCGGGCAGGCTGGATCGGCAGCCTCAATAACTCGACCAGGCGACCAGCACCACCTTCTTGCCGCGCAGCGACGACAGCGAGAAGCGAGTTCCGTCGTAGTTCACGAGTTCGGGATCGGCCGCGACGGCAGTACTGAGAGCGCGACCGCCGAGGGTGGCGGGTCCGAGTGCGTACACGCCGTGCTCGGAGCTCTCGACGAGCGGCATCCCCAACTTCTCGGCGGCGACGCGGACGTTCACCCGGTCGCCGTCGAGGGCACCCGGAGCGGGAACGCACACCTCGCCTCGGCACAGGCCTTCGGGCTTGGGTTCCCAACCGGTGTTGCGGGCGAAGTCCGCCACCGGCACGGTGAGGCTGTCGAGGATCATGCGGTCAGTCTTCCACTGATTCCGCCTGGTGCCTCACCGGAGGCTGCGGTTCTTCAGATCGTGGGCGGCTTCGTGGAACTTGGCTCGGATGCGCTCCTCGTCGATCCCGACGACCTCTCGTTCGTCCATCAGGACCTTTCCGTCGACGACGCTGTGCGTGACGTCGTCGGCGCGGGTGGAGTACACGAGCGCGGCTCGCTCGTCGTAGACGGGTTGAGAGTGTGCGGTGTCGAGGTTCACCACGATGAGGTCGGCCTTGGCCCCGACTTCGAGTCGTCCGGTTTCGGGGCGGTGCATGGCGATCGCACCTTGGCACGTGGCGAGTTCGAGCAGTTGTTCGATGGTGAGGAATTCCACGTCGTCGACAGCGGCCTTGTGGATGAGGCCGGCGAACTTCATCTCCTGGAAGAGATCGCTGGCGTTGTGACTGGCTGGTCCGTCGGTGGCGAGTCCGACGGTGACCTTCGCATTCAGAACCTTGCGCAACGGCATGGTGCCCGAGCCGAGTTTGGCATTGCAGATCGGGCAATGGGCGATCTTGGTTCCGGTCTCGGCCATGATCGCGATGTCGTCGTCGTCGAGTTGTGAACAATGCGCGGCGGTCACGTCGGGTCCGAGGAAGCCGAGAGAGTGCAGCCACTGCACAGGTCGAAGTCCGTAGTTCTCGAGGCAGTAGTTGACCTCTTGCATGCCTTCGGAGAGGTGGGTGTGCACGATCACGCCGAGGTCGTCGGCCAGTCGCCTGACCTCGTTCCACATCTCGGCACCACAGGAGTACACGGCGTGCGGAGACAGAGCGATGTGCAGAAGATCACCGTTGGTGCGATGGTGCTCGGCGACGATGGAGGCGAAATTCGCCATGGTGCGATGCGAGTACTCGGTACGCGGCGCGTACAGGCCACGGTCGGCGAATCCGTAGCCGAGAGTGGCGCGCAGCGGGATCTCTTTCAACGCCTCGATCTGCGGTTCGACGTCGTAGGCGTCGAAGTGCTCGTTGAACGAGGTGATTCCGGCCTTCAGCATTTCGAGGTCGCCGCACAACGACGCCCAGTACAGAGTTTCTTGGTCGAAGTTCTGCTTCAGCTTCCACATGGTCTCGAGCCACTCGAAGAGGCGGACGTCCTCCAGAAGGCCGCGCAGCAAGACGTTCGACGCGATGTGCGTGTGGCTGTTGCAGAAGCCGGGCATGACGACTCGACCTTTGGCGTCGATGACCCGCTTGGCCGCCGTCGTATCGATCGAATCGGACGGGCCCACGGCGGCGATCGTGTTGCCCTGTGTCGCCACGGCACCGTTACGGATCGTGGCGCCGCCGTTCATGGGCATGACGACACCGTTGGTGACCACCAGGTCGTAGTTCATGGAGTTCCTCTCAGCGCTTCGACGCCGCTTCGGCGAGTTCGTGCGGACCCGATTCGGGGTATCCCTTCATCGTACGAACTGCTGCACTCCATGCCGAGAGTTGATCGATCAGTCGGGCGAAGCCGTCGCCGAGTGCATCGATGGCACTGCGCATCTGATCGTCGGTGTGAACTTCCACTTGTTCGCGCAGTGCTCGGCCGGCCGGTGTGAACGCGCCATCTTTCACGAGACCGCGAGATTCGAGACGTTCGAGAGCTGCTGTGTAGTCGTCTTCGCTCCACGCACGAGTGCGGCTGTACGACTTGAGGGGAAGCCCCCAGAAGAGTTCGG
Organism: uncultured Bifidobacterium sp.; assembly: GCA_964614655.1. Classification (GTDB taxonomy): domain Bacteria; phylum Actinomycetota; class Acidimicrobiia; order Acidimicrobiales; family Ilumatobacteraceae; genus Casp-actino8. Next base: position 36,864 of record CAZTPF010000009.1, on the reverse strand, counting down.
TGAGGAGACCGATTTCGGTGGCGTCGAGCCCGGCCGAGATCCAGGCTGCGGTGTGCGCGTCGCCGCGGAATTCACGGAGCATGTCGCCGTAGTGCCATGCGGCTCCGAGATCGGTGTCGGGAATCGACTGGCTGAGCGTTCCGGCGAAGAGGGGTCGACCCTCGGGTCGGAGAACGGCGACCGCTCGTTCGAGAGCGGCCCGAGCGTCGGCGATTCCGCCGGGCTTGGCGCCGAGGATGCGTTCGAGTTGTGAGATCGCACCGCGCCGACGCGCGTCGCAGATGGTGGGCGCGTCGGTGAGCGTCCACCCGGTGGTGACGGCCGGGATCACGACGAGCGGATTGAAGACGGCGAACGCGGCGGCCACCACCTCGCCGGGAACCTGACCCATGAGCGAACCACGGCTCGTGAAGTACGAGACCATCTCGGGCATGGTCACGCCGTTCATGAGACCCGGCGAGGGCTGGAATCCGAGCGCCACGTAGTTGTCGTGGCACTCGGCGGAGAAGTACACCTGCCCGACGAATGGTTCGAGAGCGGCACCGAGGGCGCGGGCCTTGGTCGAGAGTTCGGTCGTGTCCATGGGCCAACCGTAGGTGACCCGACTCGTACACTCGGGTCTGGAGCCATCGATGACGACTGAAGTGACCATCTGCGAATCAGTGACCGACGAGGTCGTCGAAGCGTTCGCCCGTCTGATCCCTCAGTTGTCGTCGTCGAACCCTCCGCCCAGTCGGTCGCAGTTGGAATTGCTGGTCTCGTCCGAGGCGTCGACGTTGTTCGTCGCTCGGGTCGAGGGTCGCATCGTGGGCTCGCTCACGCTGGCCACGTTCCGGATCCCGACTGGTGTGCGGGCCTGGATCGAAGACGTGGTGGTCGACGAGTCGGCACGTGGACACGGTGTGGGTGAGGCGCTGAATCGAGCGGCACTGGATCTCGCAAGGTCCGAGGGTGCGATCACGGTCGAGTTGACGTCGCGCCCGAGTCGCGAGGCGGCCAACCGGTTGTATCTGCGCATGGGCTTCGTCGTGCGCGACACCAACGTCTACCGCTTCACCCTCTGACCCGTCTTGGTGATTCTGGCGGCAAAATCGTCCCGTGTTTCGCGGGATTTTGCCGCCAGAATCCGCCGGTCACTCGAGGGTGGCGTAGTTGGTCGATCGATCGGCGGCACGGCTACCGCGCACCTCATCGGCGCAGGCGTACAGATCGGCGAGGTACTGCTCGAGGTGATCGACGTTCGAGTTCGACACCGTGGCGTGCAAGGTGTCGGGTGGCGACTGGCGATCGTGGAACCAGCCCCGGGCGAGGAGAGCGTCTCCGAGTGCGAAAGCATCGATCGGGGTCGTCGACGTCGTGTCGCTGGCGATGGTCAGTAGATGAAAACGCGGATCGCCGAGGACCGTGAGTCCGTCGATCGATCGCACGGCGGAACGAATCGCATCGGCGGTCTCGAGGGTTCGGCGAGTCAATTCCATGTATCCCTCGGTGCCGAGAGTCGACATGACCGCCCACGCCGCCGCCATCGGAAGGCCTGAACGCGTGCCCTGCAAATTGGGTGACGCATAGAAGCCGCCGAGCCAGTCGGAGAACACGAACGTCTGGTGCGCGCGCAGCTCCCGATTGCGGTACACGATCACTGATGCGCCTTTGGGCGCGTACCCCAACTTGTGCACGTCGGCCGAGATCGAGTGAACACCCTCGACACGGAAGTCCCACGGCTCGACGTCGCGTCCGAGCATTTCGGCGAAGGGAAGTACGAAACCGCCCATGCAGGCATCGACATGGCAGTTGGCGTCGACGGTTGCCGCCAACTCGGCGATCTCCGGAATCGGATCGACGACTCCCTGCGGATACTGCGGTGCCGATCCGACGACGAGGACCGTGTTCTCGTTCACGTGCTGGGCCATGGCCTCGACGTCGGCGGTGTAGTCGGATCGACACGGCACCTTGTGCACCTTCATGCCGTACATGTGGGCCGACTTGTGGAACGCGGCATGGGTGGTGTCGGAGATCACCATCTCGGGTTCGGTCACACCGCGCTCGGTGCGTGCGCGCTCACGGGCGGCGAGCACCGCGACTTGGATCGACTCGGTTCCACCCGAGGTCATGAATCCGGCTGCAGTGTCGGGACCGTGCATCAGCGACGCCGTCCACGACACCACGTCGGATTGGAGTCGTGCGAGCGACGGGAACGCCTTGGTGTTGAGAGCGTTCTCGTGCAGATACATCGCTGCTGCCCGCTCGGCCACTTCGTGCACGGCCGGACCACCGTCGTACACCATTCCGAAGGCACGCCCTTCGGACCATTTCACGTCGTCGGCTCGCAACTCGGCGAGGTCGGCAATGACGTCGTCGGCCGATCGAGGCGACCGGGGAAGAGGTGTCGGAGCCATGCCCTATGTTCGCACGCTGTCGAGTCAGCGCGGTTCGGCCACCAGGATCGGGATTCGCCGAGCCGTCTTGGCCCGGTATTCGAGATACGTGGGGAACACGGCGACACTGCGATTCCACCACCGGTCGTATTCGTCGCCGTCGACTTCACGAACCCGCACGGGGAACGGTTCGGGTCCGTCCTGCACGAGAACTTCGTCGGGATGCACGATCAGGTTGCGGTACCAGTCGGGATTCGTTTCGTGTCCACCCTTCGACGCCACCAGGGCGTAGGCACCGTCGTGCTCGACCCGCATGAGCGCGATCTTGCGGACCGCACCGGTCTTCGCGCCGCGCATCGTGACGATGATCACGGGGATACCGCTGTCGCGCAGTGTGTTGCCTTCGCGGCCACCGGTCCGCTCGTAGAGATCGATCTGATCCCGCACCCATTCCATGGTGCTGGGTACGTACTCGCCGTCGAGGGTCGTCATGGGACGAGCGTAGACCTGGCTACGGGACCTTCGACTCTCTTCCGACGGAGGAAAGTTGGCGGTACCTTCTTCCTGTTGCGAGGATGTGGTCCGGACTGAAGGGGGCCGAGTGGGAATCAGCATCGAAGAGGCACGCGAGCGGTACCGCATCGAGCGGGAGAAGCGTCTGCGCCCCGACGGCATCCGCCAGTACAAGGAGCTGAAGGGTCTCTACGAGGAGTTCGATCGCGATCCCTATGTTGAGCCTGGCTTCACTCGGGAGGCGGTGGTCGAAGACACCGAGGTCGTGATCGTAGGTGGTGGCTTCGGAGGCATGCTCGCTGCCGCCGAGCTCACTAAGAAGGGCATCACCGACTACCGACTCATCGAGAAGGCCGGCGACTTCGGTGGCACGTGGTACTGGAACCGCTATCCCAACGCCGCGTGCGACGTCGAGTCGTACGTGTACCTGCCGCTGTTGGAAGAGACCGGCTACATGCCGACCGAGAAGTACGCCAAGGCGCCCGAGATCTTCGCCTACTGCCAGATGTTCGGCCGCCACTTCGACATGTATCCACACGCTCTCTTCCAGACCGAAGTGGAAGCGATGGAATGGGATCAGTCACGGCAGCGATGGGTCATTCAGACCTCGCGTCACGATCGCCTGTCGGCGCGCTACGTGATCATCGCCGGCGGTGTTCTGCACAAGGCGAAGTTGCCGGGTATTCCCGGCATCGAGAACTACAAGGGTCGCGCCTTCCATACCAGCCGTTGGGACTACTCGTTCACGGGCGGGAGTTCGCAGGGCAACATGGACAAGCTCGCCGACAAGCGAGTGGGCATCATCGGAACCGGTGCCACGGCAGTTCAGGTCGTTCCGAAGCTCGCCGAGTCGGCCAAGGAGCTCTACGTCTTCCAGCGCACGGCGGCGTGCGTGGGCGCCCGTAACAACAAGCCGACCGATCCCGAGTGGTTCAAGTCGTTGAAGCCCGGTTGGCAGGCCGAGCGTCTCCGCAACTTCACCATGGCCATCACCGGAGCTCAGCCCGACGTCGACATGGTCGACGACGAGTGGACGAAGATGCTCTGGTACGACACCAAGAAGATGCCCGAGAACGACGAGGAGGCCGCCGAACTCGAGCGCATCGACTTCGAGAACATGGAGCGCATTCGCCAGCGGATCGAAGACACCATCGACGATCCGAAGACGGCCGACTTGCTGAAGCCGTGGTACGGCCAGAACTGCAAGCGCCCGTGCTTCCACGACGAGTACCTTCCGGCGTTCAACCGCTCGAACGTGCACCTCGTCGACACCGACGGTCGTGGCGTCGACCAGATCACCGAGAACGGCCCGGTTGTCGACGGTGTCGAGTATCCGGTCGATCTTCTCGTGTTCGCATCCGGGTTCGAAGTCACCACCGAGTACACGCATCGTCTGGGTTTCGATCCGAAGGGGCGCGATGGCGTGTCGTTGAGCAAGGCGTGGGCCGAAGGCCCGGCCACTCTGCACGGCATCTTGTCTCGTGGCTTCCCCAACATGTTCATGATCAGCACCGTTCAGGGGGCGCAGGCCACCAACTTCGTGCACTCGATCAGCGAGATCGTGAAGCATGTGACTCATGTTGTCGAACGCTGTCACCGCGAGAATGTCGTTGAGGTCGAGCCGGCCGTCGATGCACAGGAACAGTGGTTCCAGACTTTGTTCGAGAAACTCTGGGGAGTGGCTCGTTACAACTCCACCTGTACGCCCGGTTACCTCAACAGTGAAGGTGGCGGCGACATGAAGTCGGCGCGTGCCATTGCCTGGATGACGAGCGTGCTCGGTTTCGCCGAGCACGTGGAAGCCTGGCGTGCCGAAGGGAACATGGTCGGTCTCGAGACCGTCCGTTCGTGACCGATTCGTTCCGAACCGAACGATTGATCCTGCGTCGCTGGCGCGAAGACGACGTCGTTCCTTTTGCTGCGATCAACGCCGATGTCGAGGTGATGCGCTACTTCCCGTCGACTCTGTCGTTCGACGAGTCGGCATCGATGATCGAACGCATCGAGTCACATTTCGAGGGGCATGGGTTCGGGCTGTGGGCGGTCGAGATCGACGGTCGTCTGGCCGGGTTCACCGGTCTCAACACCACCACCTTCGACACACCGATGGGCCCACACGTCGAGATCGGCTGGCGGTTGGCGACGTGGGCGTGGGGTAAAGGTGTCGCGTCCGAAGCTGCTCAGGAAGCGTTGCGGATCGGCTTCGACACCGGACTGATGACGATCTACTCGTTCACCACCGAGACGAATGTGCGCAGTGAGAACGTGATGAAGCGGATCGGAATGTCACGGCGTCCCGAGTTCGATTTCGATCATCCTCGAACCCCGGAGTGGTGGGGGAGGCGACACATCGTCTACTCCATCGAACGAACTGGCGGCAGAATCACGCGAAACACGTGACGTTTTTGCCGCCAGAACGACCAAGTCAGGTGCCGCAGTAGGTGACGTAGGGGGCGCCGTCGGCGGGTGCGGGTTCGGCGAAGCGGTCGACACCGTTCACTGTGAATTCGGGGCGGGGTGTGTACGGATCGCTGAGCACCTCGAGCAGTGTGCGCAACACCGACAGGTCGCCTTCCGAGCCGGCGGCCAGCGCTTCTTCCACCAGATGGTTCCGCGGTACGTACACCGGATTCACCGCATCCATCGCCGACGCCACGGCACCCAGGTCGTCGGCGTCGGCCGTCGCCCGCTCGAGCCACCGGTCGACCCAGGCCGACATCGCCGCGACGCCCGCTCGGTCACCACGGGCCGCATCGGCGAGGTGACGGAAGAACGCCGTGAAGTCGACACTGCTCTCTTCCATCACCTTCAACAAGTCGACGAACAACTCGTCGTCATCGGCTCGCTCGCTCGTGAGCCCCAACTTCGTTCGTAGTCCGGCTTTCCAGTACGAGTCGTAACGATCGGGGAACGTCTTCAGAACCTCGACCAGTTGAGGCACCGACTTCTCGGGATCGGAGTCGACGAGTGGCGCGATCGCCTCGGCGAAACGCGCCATGTTCCATTGGCCGATCATCGGCTGATTGCCGTAGGCATAGCGGCCACCGTGGTCGATCGAACTGAACACCGTCGCCGGATCGAAGCGATCCATGAACGCGCACGGTCCGTAGTCGATGGTCTCACCCGAAATGGTCACGTTGTCGGTGTTCATCACACCGTGGATGAATCCGATGTTCATCCAGCGAGCTATGAGCGAGGCCTGGGCGTCGAGAACGCTCTCGTAGAACGCAAGGTACGGGTTGCTCGACTCACGAGCCGAGGGATAGTGGCGGTCGATCGCGTAGTCGGCCAGTCGTCGTAGAAGGTCGAGATCCTGTGTGGACGCCGCGTACTGGAAAGTTCCGACTCGTAGATGACTCGCCGCCACCCGCACCAACACGGCACCGGGTTGCCACGAGTCGCGCACGATGCGTTCACCGGTAGAGATCACGGCAAGGGAACGCGTGGTCGGCACACCGAGTGCATGCATGGCTTCGCTGATGATCAGCTCGCGCAACATCGGCCCGACGGCCGCCTTGCCGTCGCCGCCACGAGCGAACGGTGTTCGACCCGAACCCTTCAGATGGATGTCGCGACGACGACCGTGGACGTCGATCACTTCGCCGAGCAACAGCGCCCGTCCGTCGCCGAGACGCGGTGAGTAGCCGCCGAACTGATGGCCCGAGTACGCCTGGGCAACCGGTTCGGCGCCCACCGGCACGGCATTGCCGACAAGACAGGCGACACCGTCGGCGGAACGCAAGCGATCGGCGTCGAGACCGAGTTCGGCGGCCAGTTCGTCGTTGAGGGCGAGCAACCTCGGCTCGGGAACCATCTCGGCCGGCCACGATTCGTACAGGCCACCGAGTTCGCGCACGAACGTGTTGTCGAACGAAAAGAGTGGTTCGACTGTCGTGCTCACACAGTCGAGGCTACGCGTGCTCGTCGGGCGTACACCGCAGCGAGCAATATGCCAGCCGCCACCGTGGCTCCGGCCGACAGGAGGTGATAGCCGATCGCCTTGCGAATGAATCCGGAGGCGAAACCGGCCAAGCCACCACAGAAGCTCATCATGAGATCGGCCACCCCTTGGGTGGCGACCCGCTTGGAAGGTTCGGTGGCGTCGACGAGCAGGCTCGATCCACCGATCAGGCCGAAGTTCCAGCCGAGACCGAGCAGCCAGAGTGACGGAAAGAGCAACTGCTCGACGTCACCCGACAAGGCCGACAGCAAGGTGGCGGCCACCAGGATGATCGCTGCCATGTTGATGGTGGCGAGACGACCGTTCTTGTCGGCGTACCGGCCGACCCATGGGCTGAACGCGTACATCCCGGCGATGTGAAGCGACACGACGTACGGGCTCACCCCTTCGTGCCCGTGCAACTTGAGGTGCACCGGTGTCATCGCCATGACCGCCACCATGGTGGCTTGCGAGACGACCATCGTGAGGATGGCCAAGCGAGCCATCGGAGTCGCCCAGGCATCCTTCAGAGTCGACATGATCCGCAGGTCGGGTTTGGAAGCGGCCATGGTGGTGCCGCGCATCTGTGCAGCCACGTGGAGCGGATCGGGGCGGAGTCTCAACACGGTGTTCACGAAGGCGAGGAACAAGAACACACCGCTCAGAAGGAAGGGTCCGGTGTATTTCTGCAGACCGAGCCATTCCTGGCCGACGTGTTGGGTGGGTCCGACGAGTAGGGGTCCGAACACCGCGCCGAAAGTGGAACTGAACACGACTCGGCTCATCGCACGTCCGCGCTCGTGTTCTTCGGCGAGGTCGGTGGCGGTGTAGCGAGCGAGCAGATTGGCCGCCTGACCGTTACCGAAGAAGAAGAGACCCACCAGGAACAGAGCCAGCGACCCGATCTGTGCACCCCACGCAGCCAGCCAGCAACCGAGAGCACCGATCACGTAACCCGTCTGCAGTCCGGGTCGGCGTCCGGCGTTCTGCATGTAGCGCGAGAGCAACTGGGCCATCACGGCGGTTCCCATGGTGACGGTCGCCGTGGCGACGCCGGCCCACGGAGTCTCCTGATCGAGAATGTCCTGAATCACGAAGCCGCCGACGGTGACCGCTGATCCGAGCGCGGCCGAGCCCACGATCTGTCCCATGGTGAGCACGCGCAACGTGCGCTTCTGAATGGCGGCGATGTCGAGAGTCGACGGGTCGACGGTGTCGGTCACCCGAACGTTCTAGCCGATCAACGTACGACGGCAGTCGACGCTTCGGGTTCGTAGCCGCGCCGAAGGCGAAGTGACACGTACACGAGCCCCACGAGCACCGGCACCTCGATGAGCGGGCCCACCACTCCGGCGAGGGCCTGGCCCGACGTCACGCCGAACACGCCGATCGCCACTGCGATCGCCAATTCGAAGTTGTTGCCGGCCGCGGTGAAGGCGATCGATGTGTTGCGGTCGTAGCCGAGCCCCATCTTCTTGCCGGCCCAGAAAGAACCGAACCACATGACGGCGAAGTACACGAGGAGTGGTAGCGCGATCCGCATCACGTCGAAAGGACGATCGGTGATCTGGTCGCCTTGTAGTGCGAACAGGATCACGATCGTGGCGAGCAGGCCGTACAGAGCGAAGGGGCCGATGCGCGGCAGGAAGCGAGTCTCGTACCACTCGGTTCCTCGCCGGCCTTCGCCGACGAGGCGGGTGACGAATCCCGCGAGCAGTGGAACACCGAGGAATATCAGCACCGATCGGGCGATCTCCCACACGGTGACGTCGATGCCGTCGCTATCGAGGCCGAGCCAACCAGGCAGGACGTCGAGATAGAACCAGCCGAGAACCGAGTAGGCGACGATCTGGAAGAGCGAGTTCACGGCCACCAGCACGGCGGCCAGTTCGCGGTCACCGCACGCCAGGTCGTTCCACACCAGCACCATGGCGATACAGCGAGCCAGCCCCACGATGATGAGGCCGGTGCGGTACTCGGGAAGATCGGGGAGCATCAGCCAGGCGAGGGCGAACATGAGCGCCGGTCCGATCAGCCAGTTGAGCACGAGCGACAGAGCGAGCGATCGTCGGTCGGCCACCACACCGCCGATCGAGCGATACTTCACCTTGGCGAGTACCGGATACATCATCACGAACAGACCGATGGCGATCGGCAGAGAGACCGAGTCGATCTTGACGGTGTCGAGCCAGTCGTCGAGTCCGTCGAACGAATTACCGAGCACGAGCCCGGCCACCATGGCCAGGCCGATCCAGACGGGCAGAAAGCGATCGAGGGTCGACAGACGACCCGGAGACTCGTTCTCGTTCAGGCGCAGCACTCGCCTTCGGCGACCGGGATGAGTTTCATCACCGGAGCATCGGCGAGCACCGTGTAGATCTCCCACTTCTCGGCGTCGGGACCGTCGACCCACACCTTGTCCTGAACCGCATAGCAACAGGTGGTCTCGTCTTCGACGAGAGTGTCCATCCCCTGTCCTTGGAGACGGGCGATGGCGCTCTGCACGTGATCGGTCGACTCGACCTCCACCCCGAGATGGTTGAGAGTTCCGGCCTCGTCGGGCTTCTCGATGAGCACCAACTTGAGAGGCGGTTCGGTCACGGCGAAGTTGGCGTAGCCGTCACGAATCTTGGCCGGTTCGCACCCGAACAACTTCGAATAGAACTCGATCGCTTCGCTGAGGTTCGACACGTTGAGGGCCAATTGAACTCGGGACATGGGCATTCCTTCTGACGAGATGCGACGAGTCGAGAGTAGCGAGGTCAGCCGTCAGCCGGAACAGGAGTGGGAGTGAATTCGCGGTGAACCGACGACGGTTCGCGTACCGACCAGTTGATGAGGAAGACGGCAGCGGCGACATAGATCGCTACGGCCACCGAGAACGGGAGCACCGATCCGTCGATGTGGCCGGCGCCGAGGTTGCCGAGCAGTGCGCCAATTGCCGTGGTGAAGGTGGCGTTCATGGCCGAGGCGGTACCGGCCACGTGGGGGACGGGGGTGAGGGCGGCGGTGTTGCAGAGCGGCCCCATTCCTTGAGCCACTGGCACCACGAGAACGACAGCCACCGTGAACAGCCAGAAGTTGGGCACTCCGTCGTTGGTGAACGACACGATCAGCAGAAAGAGCGCAGTGACGGAGCAGTACGCAGCCAATCGCTTCAAGAGGTTGTCGGTGCCGACTCGTGCGACGAAGCGAGCGTTGCCGAGCGAATTGAGCGCGAACAGAACCGCGATCGCTCCGAAGTAGAGGGGGAACCAGTCGCCGTAGCCGTACACGTCTTCGAGAACGATTTCGGATGCTGAGAGGTAACTCGTGACGATGCCGAAGAGAAATCCGGTGGCGAGTGTGAAACCGATGGTTCGTCGGTGACGAATGACTTCACGCGCGCCCCGTCCGACTTCACGCAGTGTGAAGGGTCGTTCCATGTGAGCGGGCAGTGTCTCGGGAAGTCGGAAGGTCCAGAGCAGGAGCACGACTCCGAACAGTGCGGGAGCGAAGAACACGGCGCGCCAGGGAAGGATGTGGATCAAACCGGCACCGAGGGCCGGAGCGAGGATCGGCACGAGCAGGAACACCGCCATGATGAGCGACATCAGCCGGGCCATCGTGTCGCCTTCGTATCGATCACGGACCATGGCCAGAGTCATGGCACGCGGCCCGGCCGATCCGAGTCCCCACAGGAAGCGCGCCACGAGTAGCCAGCCCCACGACGGCGCGAGGGCCGAGAGGACGCCGGCCACCACGTACACGGTGAGACCGATACGTAGCGGTGTGAGGCGTCCGTACTTGTCGGAGGCCGGGCCGTACAACCACGGACCGGTCGCCATACCGAGGAAAAACGCGGTGATGATCCAGGCGACGTCGGCCGATCCGGGAGCCATGCCGTACTCGGCGCGTATCTCGGGAAAGGCCGGCAACATGATGTCGATCGCCAACGCGGTGCTCGACATCACGGCGATGATGGCGGCCACGAATTCCCGATCGCTGACGCGCCCTCGTGTGTTCACGTCTTCAGGGTACGGCGGTCACGGTCGCGCCACCCAGTAGATTGCCCATCTTGTGTCGGCCGACGTCTCTCTCGAAGCCTCTCGTCGGCGCACGATCGCCATCATCAGCCACCCGGACGCCGGCAAGACCACGCTCACCGAGAAGTTCTTGTTGTATGCAGGGGCGATCCAGTCAGCTGGTGCCGTTCACGCTCGTGGTGATCGGCGTGGAGCCACCTCCGACTGGATGGAACTCGAACGCCAGCGCGGCATTTCGGTGTCGTCGGCGGTTCTGCAGTTCCCGTATCACGACCACGTGATCAACCTGCTCGACACTCCGGGCCACCGCGACTTCTCCGAGGACACGTATCGAGTGCTGGCCGCGGTCGATGCCGTGATCATGGTGCTCGACACGGCGAAAGGTATCGAGTCGCAGACTCTCAAATTGTTTCAGGTGTGCCGCACCCGTCGTCTTCCGGTCGTCACCTTCTTCAACAAGTACGACCGACCCGGACGCGATCCACTCGAGTTGCTCGACGAAGTCGAGGAGCAGATCGGTCTGCGCCCTACACCGGCCACCTGGCCGGTGGGTATCCCCGGCGACTTCCGTGGTGTGATCGATCGTCGCAGCGGTGAATACGTCCGGTTCACGCGTACGGCACGCGGCGCGTCGTTGGCCCCCGAAGAAGTGATCGATCGTGAGATTGCCGCCGAAGAGGAAGGCGACGCATGGAAGGTTGCGCTCGACGGGTGCGGTCTCCTCGACGCCATCGGTGCCGACATCGACGAACCGTCGTTCTTGGCCGGTGAATCCACACCGGTGTTCGTCGGATCGGCTCTCACCAACTTCGGTGTTCGCATGCTCCTCGACGCGGTCGTCGACTATGCGCCGGCACCGTCACCACGTGTCGACGTCGACGGCGAGCCACGTCCGATCGACGCGCCGTTCTCGGCCTTCGTGTTCAAGGTGCAGGCCAACATGGATCCCAATCACCGTGACCGGCTGGCCTTCGCCCGTGTGTGCTCCGGAGAATTCGTTCGGTCGATGGACGTCACCAACTCCCGCACGGGCAAGCCGGTCGGTACCAAGTACGCCACCACGGCGTTCGGCGCCGATCGCGAGACGATCGAGCAGGCCTATCCGGGTGACGTGATCGGCCTCATCAACGCGTCGGGTCTGCAGATCGGCGACACCCTTTTCACTGGTCCGCGGGTCGAGTTCCCGGGAGTCCCGCGTTTCGAACCCGAGGTATTCGCCACGGCTCGTCCGGTCGACACCGGCAAGTTCAAGCAGTTCCGCAAAGGTCTCGCCCAGCTCGACGAGGAGGGTGTGGTGCAGGTGCTGCGCGACCCCGACATGGGCGAAGCCGATCCGGTGCTGGCCGCCGTGGGTCAGTTGCAGTTCGAGGTTTTCGCCCACCGGCTCGAACACGAGTTCAACGCACCGAGCCGCATCGAGCCGGCCGGATACCAGGCCATCCGTCTGACCGACGACGAGTCGATCGAACGCCTGCGCCGCATCGGAGGGATTCGCATCATGCGACGAGGCGATGGAGAGTTGGTCGCGCTGTTCGAGAATCGCTACCGACTGCAGCGGCTCATGAGCGACGAACCCGAACTCACTTTGAAGCCGATCCTGGCTGGCGTCGAAGAGTGACCGATCGCGTCAGCGATCCGTCAGTGAGTCGAGGAAACGCAACGCTGCATCGGCGGATTCGAGTCGCCAACTGGTGACGATGTCGTCGGACTGCGTTCGCAGTTGACGTTCGAGATTGTGTCGGATCCCGAAGACGACCTGTTTTTGTCCCTCGACCAGCTCGGTCGACTCCACGTCGAGGGTGCGGGCCAGCTGCAGTTTGAGAAGAAGCTCACTCCGCAGATCACGTAGGTGCATCACGGGGCTCGTCAGCCACTCTCGTAACGCTGATCGACCGGCATCGGTGACGGCGAGAACTGTCTTCGTGCCGCCGGCGATGCCAGGTTCTTCGCTCACTGGATGGATGTATCCGAGCTTCAGCAGGCGATCGATCGAGCGGTAGGTGAGCGGGCGACTCAGCGACCAGACACGTCCGATGTCTCCGTTGGGTCGCAATCTCACCGATACAGCGAAGCCGTGCGACGGTTCGACGGCCAAGATGCCAAGGCACGCCCAGTCGCCGAGGAGCAGCTCGCTGTCGGTGCGTGCGGTTCGAGTCACGTGCCGTCACCGAACAGCGCGGCCACGTAAGGCGTCGCCGGATTCCTGATCACGTCGACTATCGGCCCGTGTTGCACCACGACCCCGTGTTCGACGATCAGCACTCGTTGTGCGAGTCGGCGGGCGTCGGCCGGATCGTGCGTGACGATCACTCGAGGACCGTCGAATGTCGACAGGAACGACGCGAGTTCGTCCCGTACCGAGCGACGTGTGGTCACGTCGAGGGCGGCGAGTGGTTCGTCGAGAAGCAGCGCTTTGGGCTCGACGGCGAGTGCTCGGGCGAGGGCGACGCGTTGGGCTTCGCCGCCGCTCAGTTGCGAGGGGCGCCGTTCGGCCAGGTGGTCGATCTCGAAGCGTTCGAGCAGAGCGCGCGCGACCAATCGTGCTTCGTCCTTCTTGGTGCCCAGCGCCCGTGGACCGAAGGCCACGTTGTCGACCACCGACAGGTGTCGGAACAACAGATAGTCCTGGAACACGGCACCGATTCGACGGTTTTCAGGCTCGACGTAGATGTCGTTCGTCGGGTCGTCGAGAACCTGATCGTCGATCGTGATGCGACCCATGTCGAGAGGAACGAGCCCGAGCAGACAGCGAAGAATCGTCGACTTGCCGGCCCCGTTCGGACCGAGGACGGCGAGAGTTTCTCCATCGGTCGCGTCGAACGACACGTCGAGTCGGAAGTCACCGCGTGATGCGCGAAGAAGGGCCGACAGACTCATGGTCGGGTCACCTCGTGGGGATTGCCGAGCCATCGGTCGCGTAGACCGATCAGAACTCCGAACGACACCACGATGAGAACGATGCTGAGGATCAGAGCGGCACCGGGGTCGGACTCGAGGGCGATGTAGGTGGCGAGTGGCATCGTCTGCGTGGTTCCAGGGAGGTTGCCGGCGAAGGTGATGGTCGCTCCGAACTCACCGAGTGCCCGGGCCCAGGCGAGAACGAGTCCGGCGATGATCGCCGGTCGGATGGTCGGCAGCGTGATTCGTCGGAACGCGTACCACCGGCCGGCGCCGAGTGAGCGGGCGGCGTCCTCGTAGCGCAGGTCGAACTGTCGAAAGGCCGATTCCACCGTGAGCACGAGGAAGGGCATGGCGACGAACGCCTGCGCAACGACCACACCCGCGGTGGTGAACGGCAGTCGAATACCGAACCAGTCGTACAGATACTGGCCGAACAGGCCGCGCCGTCCGAACGAGAAGAAGAGCGCAACACCGCCGACGACGGGTGGCAGCACCATCGACAAGGTGGCGAGGGCTCGCACGATGTTGCGGAACTTGAAGTCGACGCGTGCGAGCACCCAGGCGAGCGGTACACCGAGAACGACGGCGACGAGTGTGGCGAGCACCGACGTCTGGATCGACAACAGCAATGCTCGACGTACGGAGTCCTCTCGAATCACGTCGAACAGATCGCTCCACGGCGCTCGCCACAGGATTCCGGCGAAAGGAAGGGTGAAGAAAGCGACGGCCAAGCCGGCCAGGACGAGGATCCCGAGCGGTGGACGATCGGAGCGTGCTCGTCGACTCATGGCGCACCGAATCCGAACTCGTCGAGGATCGATCGGCCATCCGCCGACAGAACGAAGTCGACGAACGTGGCTGCAGCTTCGCTGTTCGTCAGCCGTGCGATCGGATAGCGAGCGATCACGTTGTACTCGTCGGCGATGTCGACTCCGGTGACCGACGAGCCAGCGGCGGTCACGTCGGTGCTGTACACGATGCCGGCGTCGGCCTCACCGGTTCGCACCTTGGTCAGTATTCCCTTCACGCTCTCCTCGTATGAGACGGGCCTCAGGTTCACCCCGGCCCGCGTCAGCACCTCAGCCGTGTAACGGCCGATCGGCACCTCGGGTGCACTGGTGACGAACAGGATCGAAGGATCTCCCAGATCGTCGAGTGATGCGATCCCGAGGGGGTTCCCCGGCTCGGTCACGATCTGCAGTCGATTGGTGGCGAAGACGGGGGCCGACTCGTCGATCAGATCGGCGATGCGGTTCATGTTCGTTTCGTCGGCCGAGGCGAACACGTCGGCGGGTGCGCCTTCGACGATCTGAGTGGCCAGGGCCGAGGAGGCGGCGAGGTTCAACACCACGTCGACATCAGGATTGACGGCTTCGAAGGCTGTTTCGACGGCGCCGAAGGCATCGGTGAGCGATGCGGCGGCGAACACGTTCACGGTGGTCGACCGGTCCGACGATCCCGAACAACCGACGGCGAGACCGATGGCGATGACCACGAGACACCGCCTGAGCAGGGAAGACGCCACCCCGGTGAGAATAGTCAACGAATGACTAAATGCACCTCATTCGTCGATCGTGATCGACGGCGGGGTCAAGGGCTTGCCGACGAAGAGGGGGAGGACCTGATCGGTGTCGAGGCCCAGTTGAGCGATCTGCTCGACGGATCGTCGGCCCGACAGCACCCGAAGAAGGTCGAAGTCGTCGAGACCAGAACGTCGAAGCCGGTCGGCCAGCCCGGTCTCGTCCCCGGCTGCGTCGAGCAGCCATCCGAGTCCGACGCGCACCGCTGACGAATCACGAGCTCCGGCTTTGCCGAGTGCGTGGCGAATGTCGTGCTCGTGGGTGACGGCGTCCATGACCATCTGCGAGTTCACCGGGGCCGGGATGTGCGGTAGCACGGCATCGAACGACTCGATCTGGCTCGCCCAGATGTCGGCCAAGTCGGCGAGTGAATGATCGAGGTGGCGATCGACCTGGGCCTGGGTCCACGCTTCGGTGGTCACACCCTCCATCCGCCCGGCGAGGATGTCTTCGGGAACCCCCACCAGATGGGCGGCGACATCGTGAACCGACCAAGCCGGACAGTGCGGAACGGGTGATGCACCGAGTTGCGGCGGGGTCTCCTGGAGAAGGTCGATCATTCGACGACGGAGATCTCGGTACGCCTCGACGACGACGGCGTCAGGGAGGAGATAGCTCATGGCGACAGTGTTCCAGGTTGACTTCGCGCACTGATCCATATACCCTGGGGGGTATGTGCCGACAAGTGATGTGCAACAAGTGCGGAAAGCCCGGTTGGGCCGGATGTGGAGCTCATGTCGAGCAGGTGCTCGGACATGTTCCGAAGGACGAGCGTTGCAAGTGTGACGAGGCTCCGGCGGGCGCGAAGAAGGGTTTCCTCTCGACGCTCCTCGGTCGCTGAGTCCCGAGTTAGAGCGACGCCCAACAGGCGTGGGTGCCGCTGCTGATCCGCTCGGGTAGTTCGATCCGGCAGATCGGCCCCTCGGCCACACCTTGGGCGTCGAAGATCAAGCACTCGGAGCGATCGGCGTTCACGTCGGAGACGTACGTGACGAGATAGCCGTCGTCCTCCGACCGAGCGTCGGGCCGCGGCGCGAAGACCGTCTCGCTCCCGAACACACCGTCTCCGAACAAGTAGGTCTCGGTCGAACCGGTGTGCAGATCGTTCTTCACGATGCCGTCGAACTGGAAACGACCGGGTGTCGGCACCACCGAGTAGTAGTAGCGATAGTCGCGGCCGCCGACGGCACCGTTGATCATGCCGAACTCGCTCACCTCATCGGTGAGCGGACCTTCACGTGTCTCACCCGTCGTGAGGTTGAACCGCCAGCGATATGCCCGTGAGTCCATGGCGTACAGATCGAGGAACCGGAACATGCGGGTGTTGAGATCGGCATCGGGCGGCACCGACGGTGACGGGTCGTACTGGAAGAATCCGTCGAGCACGACCCAGTCGCCTTCGTGATCGGAAGTCTCGAAGGCGTTGATCCAATGCAGCACGTACGTCGGATCGGCTTCGAACCAGCGAACGTCGCCCGGCCCACCACGTCGCGGCACGATGGCGAAGCGAGTGGGCATCTCCGGATGCCACTTGGTGGCGTACACACCGCGAGAGATCAGTTCGGGATCCCAGAACAGCGGACAGTCGTTGAGGATCGCGTAGTTCTCGGTGAACGCCATGTCGTGAGGAAGACGCGGTCCGGGTAGTTCGATCGGTACGTAGTGCACGAGTTCGTGACGATCGTTCACGACGCCGTAGTGCATGTAGGGCGCGGCGGTCTCGTAGTTGAAGAAGAGCAACTCATTCGTGTTCTCGTCGACCTTGGTGTGCGCCGACACACCGGCCGATGGAAACTTGCCGTTCCAAGAGGCCCGACCGCGATCGTCGAGCGTTCGCGGATCGAGTTGGTACAACTCACCGCATTGATAGAAGCTCGACAGAGCGAGCCCGCCGAACACGACCACGTCGGTGCTCGAGGCGTCCTTCATGCGAGTGCGCGCACCCCAGCCATCACTGCGTGGTGACTTGGCCGGCGACTCGGCGAGCCCCGACCACTGCGCCGATCCGGCATCGCCCTCGATGGCCAGGCCAGTGGTCCGCACGAAACGGTTGCGGTACTCGGCGGTGCCGTCGGCGAACGACATGCAGTGCAACATGCCGTCCCCGTCGAACGGGTGATAGCGCTCGAGATTCGGATGCAGCGGGTTCTCGGTGTTGCGGATGTACACACCGTTCAGATCGTCGGGAACGCTTCCGACCGTCGGCATCTGGGTCGCGGTGTATTCGGTCGACTGCGGTCGCCACGCACCCGTGCGATACGGGTGGTCGTCGTCCGGCGGCAACGTCGAGCGGAAGCGCTCGTTGATCACGATCCCCATACGTCGCGACTGTACTGTCGCCCGCCGACGACCGAATTCAGCCGAGCAGGTCTTCG
>CAZTPF010000009.1:16134-19055 GCA_964614655.1 uncultured Bifidobacterium sp. | reverse complement strand
CGACGAACCGTGGGTTTGTCGGTGCACGCCTGAAGGATGGCCGGTAGCCCGCGTTCGTCGCCGATGGCCCCGAGCGCGGCAACGGCTGCTTCGCGAACCAGGGCTTCGTCGTGCGATGTGCACAATTCGACGAGGCGCGGAACGATGTGCGGTAGGGGTGTCTCGTGTTCACCGCACGACCAGGCGGCCATCTCCACGACCATCGGATCGGCGTCGTTCAAGAGCGGCAGAAGGTCGAAACCCGGCAGCTCGGCACAGAGCTCGGCCACCCGACAGCGCACGCGCGCGTGCGGATCGTCGATTCCTCGAGAAGCCAACTCGGCGGTGAAGAGTCCGAGTCGGGCCATGGCACCGAAGGCGGCCTCGCGTACACCGGGTTCGTCGTGAGCGAGCGCGCGCTCGACCGTGCTGACGTCACCCGTATGACCGGCGATGACCACGTCGCGGCGCAGCTCGGCTGCGTCGCCGTCACCCATGTTCCCCCTCCGACTTCCTTCCTAGAGGCGCTCGATCACGTTCGTGACGGTCCACGAGATGACGAGCGCCGTGGCGATCGCACCGACGAACGCCACCCCTACTGCTATCCCACCGAGGGCGATCAGATCAAGAATTCCGCGCCGAGTTCGCTCGGCGACACCAGGCCAGGCCTCGACGGGTGCCTCACGACCAGCACCGTCGCGTGGGTTCGCACGGGGACTTCTGGCAGGCTTGCGCCATCCCACGGCCACCAGCGCGGCGAGCGCCAGACCAGCGAGAAGAGCGACCCGAAGAGTGATGTCAGAGACCGACATGACGACCGACACCGTACCGGCCCCACCTGGTGAGACCGTGCGCGCCCGGCCGCTGTGGGGGGTGCCCTTCGTGACCGTGGCCTACCTCGTGATCGCGGCCGTCCTGGTGGCGATGGTGTGGCCGATCGAGCGGTACGAGACGGCGCCGGGTACCGCAAGTTTCGTGTCGTCGCGTCTGACCATCTCGGGTGGCGAGGCATCAGGTGAGCCGGTTCAGGTGTTCGACCCTGACGGTGGTGTGCGATTCGTGACGGCTCTTGGCAGCGAGCTCACTCCACTGCAAGCGTTCATGGGTTGGGTCGATCCGTACGTGAACGTGCAGACCTGTGAAGAACGTTTCGGCGACTGCGAGCCGTCGATCAGCAAGCAGATCCAGTTGGGCGCGATGGCCACCGCCAAAGAAGTCGCGGCCTTCGTTGCTTTGTCGTACCTCGGATTCGAAGCGACGTTCGCCGAAGGTCCGGCCCAAGTGGGCGGCTTCGATCCCGAGTTGTGTCCGGCCGATGCACCCGAGTTGCGTGCATGCCGCACGCTTCAAGTGGGCGACGTGTTGCTGTCGATCGAAGTCGACGGCCGCAATGGCGTGCCGACGGCAGTCACCGGAATCGGCGTTCTGTCCGATGTGAGCGAAGCCCTCGCCGACACCCAGCCGGGTGACGTCGTGACCGTCACCGTGCGACCCATTGGCGCGCCCGACGACGAAGTGCGGGTGGTCGAGGTCGAGCTCATGGAGAGTCCGTCCGAGCCCGGGCGGGTGATCATCGGCTTCAACCCGCGCGACACCCGAACCGTCGAACTTCCAGTCGAGGTCGACATCGACACCGACTCGATCGGTGGGCCGTCAGCCGGCCTTGCGTTCACGTTGGCCCTGATCGACGCCCTCACCCCGGGTGAGTTGAGCCCTCCCGGCGGAGTGGCCGTCACCGGAACCATGTCCGGCGACGGGTCGGTCGGCCCGATTGGTGCCCTGGTGCAAAAGGCGGTGGCCGTGCGGCGGGCCGGGGCCGCCCTCTTTCTCGTGCCGGGTGCCCAGAGCGTCGACGAGCTGGCGGCGGCCCGGTCGGCGGCCGGTCCGGGGGTCGAAATCGTGCCGGTGGCCACCTTGGAGGAGGCGCTGGCCGCTCTGGCCGAACGGGGTGGAACCCCGGTTGAGCAGGGCTGACGTTCGCACGTCACGGGGGATTGCCACCCCTCGTCCACAGGCATTCCGTACTCTCCCTGCGTGGCTATCTCGTTTTCGCGTCCCGATCCGTCGTCCCCGTCCGCTGTGGCCGGGGCGTCGTTCCCGACCACCCGCCGAGGATTCGACCAGTCCGAAGTGCGCGACTTCCTGCGCATGGTCTCGGCCGAATTGTCCCGCTTGCAGGAGCGGGAGCGTTTTCTCGAGCGCGAACTCGCCAATCAGCAGGGTGTGTCGCTCGTACCGGGCGACCTCGACGAGGAGCGCCTGGCCGAACTCCTGGGCGAGGAGACGGCCCGCATCATCCAGGCCGCTCGTGAGGCCGGGGCGAAGTTGCGCCACCGGGCCGAAGAGACAGCCCAGCGTCTGATTCGCGACGCCACCGAGGACTCGGCTCGGATTCGTGAAGAGGCCGATCTCGAGGCGGCCCGGGTCCGCCAGGACGCCATGGCCGACGCCGAGAGCGAGATCATGATGGCCAAGCAGCAGGGCCGCGACATGGTCGACGAAGCCCGTGCCTATCGCGAGCGGGTTCTGGCCGACATCTCGCGCCGTCGCGAGTTGGCCCGTGAACAGATCGAAGACCTGTATCACGGTCGTGAGCGCCTCATTCAGGCGTTCGAACGGGCCCGGGTGGCGGCGGACGACGTGTTGAGTGACCTCGAGGACGCCGCCGACGAGCCGAGTGGTTTCGTGAACCTCGCCAATTCCACCGGTCCGGTGCCGCTCGTCGTTCAGGACGAGCCGGTGGTGTACGACCAGGACACCGATGACGAGGTCGATGCACGCGTGGTGCGCCATCCGTCGGTCGATCAGCCCGAAACGCCCGACGTGGTTGCTGAGGAAACGGTCGTCGAGGAAGTCACGATCGAAGACACAGTGGTCGACGACACAATGGTCGACGAGGCAGCCGACGAGACGACCGACGACGTCGAGACGACCGATGTCGT
>CAZTPF010000009.1:12211-16034 GCA_964614655.1 uncultured Bifidobacterium sp. | reverse complement strand
TCGAGACGCCCGAGCCGGTGTCGAACGTGGTGCAGTTGTTCGGCAAGGCCGAGCCGACTGTCGATCATGTCGATGCCGACGATGACGACTCCGTCGACGTCGACGAGACTCCCGAGCCGACGCCGGCACCACGCGCCGCTCGTCCGACAGCCAGCACCGACGACATCTTCGCCAAGTTGCGTCGGGCCAGTGCCGAGATGGTGGCCAAGGACGCGAATCGTGAGGCCGACAAGAAGGGCGCGTCGTCCGAAGCCAAGGAACCCAAGGCACCTGAGGTGCCGGTGGCCCGTTCGATCGCCGAGACCGTGGGCACGGTGAGCACGTTCGAGAGTCGCGACGAAATCATCGTTCCGCTCATCCTGACGATGAGTCGCAAGGCCAAGCGGGTGCTCGCCGACGAGCAGAACCAGATCCTCGATGTATTGCGCGCCAAGAAGCCGGTGAAGACACTCGATGCCATCGTCGGACCGAAAGCCGAGCACACCAAGCGTTACTGCTCGGCTCTCTCGGCGTCGATCAAGTCGGCCGCCGTCGCCGGAGCTCGTTCGATGCAGACGTCCGACAGCAAAGCGACCGACCGCGAACTCGGTGACATGGTCAAGAGCCAACTGAAGGCCGTCGACGAGATCGTCGTCACGTCGATCGTCGAACCATTGCGCGAACGACTCAGCCGATCCATCTCGCAGTCGGCCGACAACGCCGAGCTGTCGAAGTTGGTGCGAGCACTCTTCCGCGAGTGGAAGAGCCAGTTCATCGACGAGCAGATCGACGATCTTGCGTATGCGGCTTACGGACGTGGTGCTCTTGCCGCACTCACACCGGGTACCAAAGTCTGCTGGAAGTACGACCCCGCCGGTCCGGCCTGTCCCGATGCCGAAGACAATTCCTTGGCGGGTGCAATCGATGCTGGTGAGGCGTTCCCCACCGGTCACACACATGCGCCGGCCCATTCGGGTTGCCGATGTGTCATCGTGCCGATGCAGAACTAATCTGCCTACGTGCGCATCCCCTCGGACCTTCCCGGTGGTCCGCGTCGTCGTGGCCCTCGTGGTCCGCGCGGAAACCGT
Organism: uncultured Bifidobacterium sp.; assembly: GCA_964614655.1. Lineage (GTDB taxonomy): Bacteria > Actinomycetota > Acidimicrobiia > Acidimicrobiales > Ilumatobacteraceae > Casp-actino8. The sequence goes on along the minus strand of CAZTPF010000009.1, from coordinate 14,967 downwards.
CCCGCCTGGGCGTCGAAGGGCCGATTGATCCTCGTTGCGATCGCGGTCGTTCTCGTCGTTCTGTTCCTGTCGGCGCGAACACTCGCCAACTTCTACGTCGATCTGCTGTGGTTCGACTCGGTCGAGCGCACCGACGTGTTCTGGACCACGTTCCTGTCGAAGGTTCTGCTCGGCCTGGTGTTCGCGGTCGGGTTCGCAGTTCTGTGCTTCGTGAGTCTCACCATCGCGCAGCGGCTGGCGCCATCCGACCTGCCCTCCGGCCCCGAGCGCGAGATCGTCGAGCGCTATCGCACGGTGGTGCAGCCACGATCGCGTCTACTCCGCATCGGTGTGGCGATTCTGTTCGGATTGTTCGTCGGCTTGCCGGCCATGTCGCAGTGGAGCGAATGGCTGCTCTTCCGTAATTCGCAGTCGTTCGGTATCGACGATCCGCAGTTCGGTGTCGACGTCGGCTTCTACGTGTTCCGACTGCCGTTCCTCACGTATGTGGTCGACTGGGCGTTCGCCGCGCTCATCCTCATCACGATTCTCAGTGCGATCATGCACTTCCTCAACGGCGCGATCCGGGTGCAGGACCCGAAGGATCGCGTGGCCAAGGGAGCACGTATCCATCTGAGCGTGTTGTTCGCCCTCCTCGCCGTCATCAAGGCGGTCGACTACTGGTTGCAGCGCTTCGAACTCACGGCCTCGACCCGCGGCGTGGTGAAGGGTGCCACCTACACCGATGTCAATGCCCAGTTGCCGGCCATCAACTTGCTCATCATGGTGAGCCTCCTCGTGGCGGCGCTCTTCCTCGCTGGCGTGCGTTGGGGTGGCTGGCGGCTTCCGCTTCTGTCGATGGCGTTGTGGGCACTGGTGGCCGTCATCGCCGGTGCGATCTACCCGGCGATCATCCAGCGATTCGTCGTACAGCCGAACGTGACGACCCGTGAGCGTCCGTACATCGCCCGCAACATCGAAGCCACGCAGGCGGCAATGGGTCTCGACAACGTTCGCGTCGAACAGGTCGACTTCAACGGTGTCACCAGCGCCGATGTGTCGAGCGATGCCGACGTTCTGGCCGACGCACGTCTACTCGACATCTCCGAGATGCGCGACCGCTTCTTCCTCGACGAAGGACTCTTCGCGTTCTACGCGATCAACGATCTCGACGTCGACCGCTATTCGATCGATGGTGAGATGCAGCAGACCTTCGTGGCGGCTCGCGAACTCAACTCCGACGGCATCCCCAACCGAACCTGGGTGTCACGTCACCTCATCTACACGCACGGCTGTGGAGTCGTGGCGGCATCGGCGAGCAAGATCACGCCCGACGGTCGCCCGATCTACACCCCACTCGACGTCGATCGACCCGAGTTGTACGTCGGTACCAATCAGCCCGGTTATGCGATCGTGAAGACCGATCAGGTCGAGCAGGCCTGTCCCGGACGTGACGCAGCCCCGTACGACGGTGACGCTGGTGTACGCCTCAACTCCACACTGCGTCGCCTCGCCTTCGCCGTTCACTTCAGCGAGTTCAACCTCTTCGGCTCGAGTCTCATCCAGGACGACTCGCGACTCATCCACGTACGCGACGTTCGCGACCGGGTATCGAAGTTGGCGCCGTTCCTGCGGCTCGATGCCGATCCGTATCCGGCTGTCGTCGACGGCAAGGTGCTCTGGATTCTCGACGCCTTCACCACCACCTCGCGCTATCCGTACGCGCAGCAAGCCAACACCTCGCAGTTGACTCCTGGTTCGGGACTCGACACCAACTTCAACTATGTGCGCAACAGCGTGAAGGCCGTGATCGACGCCTACACCGGTGATGTCACGTTGTACGTGATCGATCCCACTGATCCGATCGTGAATGCCTGGGCCAAGGCCTTCCCCGATCTGTTCACACCGGGTGATCAGGTGTCGACTGAACTACGTGAGCACTTCCGGTATCCGGAAGATCTCTTCCGGGCCCAGACCAACCTGTACGGCCGCTACCAGTTCTCCGACGTCGATCAGTTCTTCAATCGTGACGCGGCGTGGAGTGTGGCTCAGGCCGCACCGCGTGATCCGGAAGTGTCGAACGTCGTGACGGGTGTGGCGGTGACCGACGCCGTGTCGGAGGCCAACACCGGTGACGTGGCCGACGCCAACGTGAACCGTTTCGAGCCGTATTACTCGTACTTCCGTGCACCGGGTGACTCCGAGTCGAAGTTCTCGTTGCTGCGACCCTTCGTGCCGTTCTCGGCCGACGACACCCGTAAGGAATTGCGGGCCTTCATGACTGTGTCGAACGATCCCGATACGTACGGCCAGCTCACCGTGTATCAGGTGAACGGTTCGTTGCCCGAAGGTCCGGCCACGGTGGCCGCCGAACTCACCAGTGACACCGAGATCGCCCCGGTCATCACGTTGCTCGACCAGCGCGGTTCGCGTGTCGTGTTCGGTCAGTTGCAGTTCTTCCCGGTGGGTGACGGTCTGGTGTGGATGCGTCCGCTGTACGTGCGTCCCGACGATCCGGGTTCGAAGCAGGTGTTCGTGCGCCGCATCCTTGCGTGGTACGACGGTCGTTCGGTGATCGGCGACAACTTGAGCGACGCCATGAACCGTTTGTTCCCAGGAGCCAACGTCGACCTCGGCGAGATCGCTGGCGAAGCGAGCACCGATACCGATGTGATCGACGAACTCGATCCGGGTACCGACACCGGAGTCGACACGGGCACGGGTGGCGGCACTGACACCGGGACGACGGTCGACCCCGACACCACCGATCCGGTGGC
>CAZTPF010000009.1:2209-12111 GCA_964614655.1 uncultured Bifidobacterium sp. | reverse complement strand
TCGTCGATCTGGCCCGATGATGCGGCCTGTGACGACGTGAGGGCGGCGAGTTGGGACGTGAGATCGCGAATCTGGTTGCGCATCTCGTCGAGCTCGGCTTGGCGTGCCTTTTTCGACTTCTTGAACAGGGCCACGGCCGTACGGTAGTCGTCGACGATGGTGACGGCGTGCGCATCTACCATGGAAACGTGCGTCGAATTGCGGTGGTGATGGCGATGGCGGCCGAGGCCGCGCCCATCTTGTCGACCCTCGATGCGCGGTCGGTCACGAGTCCGAGCCCCTTGGTGACACGCTGGTTCGATGCCGAGCGTCATGGTGCCGAGGTGCGGGTGGCGATCAACGGCCGGGATCGTCGCTTCGGTGTCGATTCGATCGGAACCGAAGCGGCCGCTCTGACGACCTATTCCACGATCACCGCGTTCGCACCCGAACTCGTGATCTCGGCCGGGACGGCCGGCGGATGGCAGCGATGCGGGGGAGAGGTGGGTGACGTGTACGTGAGCGACGGGCAGGTGGTGCATCACGATCGACGGATCGCCCTCGAAGGTTTCGAGGCCTACGGCATCGGCGCCTACCCGGTAGTGAGCGCCCGCACGATGGCGCGGTCGCTCGGGTTGAAGACCGGTGTGGTGACCACCAGCAACTCCCTCGATGAGAACGACGACGACCGGGCCATGATCGCGGCGTCGGGTGCATGCGTGAAGGACATGGAAGCCGCCGCCGTGGGGTACGTCTGTGAACAGATGTCCGTACCGTTCATGGCGGTGAAAGCGATCACCGACCTGGTCGATCATCACACGGCGACTGCCGAGCAGTTCACGGCCAACCTGAAAGTGGCCTCGGCGCGTCTGGCCGACACACTGGTGAGTGTTCTCGACTGGTGTATCGCCCGCGAGATCGCCGAACTGAGTTGAACGACAACGATGGAGGAAGAATCATGAAGAAGTCGATCATCGTCCTGACCGCCGGGCTCATGTTGCTGGCGGCCTGTGGATCCGACGACTCGTCGAAGGCATCGGTGTCGACGCTCACCATCGAGAAGGCATGGATCGAGCCGACGGCTGAAGGTTCCGACACCTCCGACATGTACTTCCGAGTGGCGAGCCCGGTGGACGATGTCTTGCTGTCGGCTGCCGTGTCGTCGTTCGTCGCCGAGGCGGCGGTGGTGCACCAGGTGCTCGAGCGCAATGGCGAGTTGGAAGACGACATCGAGTACGTGGGCGTTCCGGCCAACACCTGGGTCGACTTCGAACCCGGCAGCCATTACGTGCAATTGGTGGGTCTGGCATCGCCCTTGACGACGGGGCAGTCCGTGGAAGTGACCCTGTCGTTCGACTCGGGCAACGTTCGGACTCTGACCGTTGGGGTAGGCGACAGGGCAGGATGACGCCTGAGGGTTGGCGCTGAACGATCCCACTCCTACACTCACAAGTCTTCGCCGCGGGGTGGAGCAGCCAGGTAGCTCGTCGGGCTCATAACCCGAAGGTCGCAGGTTCAAATCCTGCCCCCGCCACCAATGTGAAAATGCCGTCCTTCGGGGCGGCATTTTCCTTTGCTGTGGATCAATCCCCGATCTCTGACGATCGGCGAGACTTCGTCGGTGACTCGTCGTCTCGTCATCGACACCGATATCGGCACCGACGTCGACGACCTGTGGACTCTCGCCATGGTGCCAAACCTGGTCGACGTGAGCCTCGAAGCAGTCACGATCGTTTATGGCAACACGGATGTGCGCGCTCGCCTGGCTTCGGTCGCTCTTCAGGGGATGGGTCTCGACGTTTCCGTGTTTCGAGGTCGCGAACAACCGATGAGCGGTAAGTCGGTGTTGTGGGCCGGCCACGAAGGGGCGGGTGTACCGGGAATCTCCGATGCGACGTATTCGTCAGGTGATGCGGTCGACGTTCTGGTGGAACTGGCTGCGTCCCCTCCTGGAACTCTCGAGATTCTGGCCATCGGTCCACTCACCAACATCGCCGAGGCGATTCGCCGAGACCCCGACTTCGCTCGCAATCTGAAGCGCCTCATCGTGATGGGTGGGGAGTTCCGTAGTGGCTGGCCCGAACACAACTTTGCGTCCGACGTGGTGGCGACCGACATCGTGCTGCGCTCAGGTGCGCCGATCACGGTCGTCCCTCTTGATCAGACCTTGCGGGTGTTCCTGCACGAGATCGACATCGACCGGATTGGCGCCGAGCACTCCATCGGGTCGTTGATCGCCGAACAGTCCCGCATCTTTTGGCGGTGGTTGTCGACGTTGCGGGAGGGGATGCCAAACGATCGCAGTCCGGCCCACGATCCGTTGGCGCTGCTGGTGGCTGTTGAGCCGGAGCATTTCACCCTGACCCCTATGGCGGTGGAGCTGGACGCCGAGGGCCGGGTCACCGGGACTCCGGATGAGGGGTCTCCGATTCAGGTGGTGACCGACCTGGATGCCGAAGGGGCGCGTCAGGCCCTACTCCGCCTCTTCTGAGCGGATCCGCTTAGTTGGCGGATATGGTGAGCCCATGTTCGACGGCTCCACCCTGCGGGATCTGCGGACGAAGGCTGGCCTCACCCAGGCCGAGGTCGCCCGGCGAGTGGGTATCCCGAGCACAGTGGTGAGCGCATACGAGTGCGGTCGCCGTCAGCCGTCCCTCGACGTCGTCGGGCGCATGATTGAGGCTCTGGGGTTCGAGATCCGATTCGTGAGAAGGCTCGATCCGGTCGAACAGGGTCGCAAACTGGCCGAGGTCCTGCGGCTCGCCGAGGCCCTCCCGTATCGCCCGCGTCCACTGGCGAAAGCTCGACTGGCATGAATCTCGTCGACCGCATCATTGCCATTGCCGATGCGCTCGAGACATCGTCGATCGAGTGGGCGTTCGGTGGGGCGTTCGCTCTTGCGTATGCCACCGAAGAACCACGGGGAACGCGCGACATCGACGTGAACGTCTTCGTGCGGTCGACGGAGGTCGATCGAGTGTTTGCCGCTCTGCCCGATGGTGTGGCGTGCACATCGTCTGATCGAAAAGCGGTCGTGGACGACGATCAGGTACGGCTCTGGTGGGACGACACACCGGTCGACGTGTTCTTCGCCGTTTCCGACTTCCACGACGACGTGGCGCGCCGTTGTCGTACGGTGGAATTCGCTGGTCGATCGGTGCGCATCCTGGCCGCTGAAGATCTGGCGGTCTTCAAGGCGATGTTCGATCGGCCGAAGGACTGGGTCGACATCGACGAGATGACTGCATCGGGAACCCTGGACCGCGGAGTTGCGAGTCGACGACTGGCGTCGGTCCTGAGCGAGGGCGACCCACGGATCACTCGACTCGCCGGCCAACTGTGACGAGCCACACACACCTCCGCTAAGTAAATCAAGCAGTGCTTGGTAGGGTTCGGGTCATGAAGACACTTTCCCGCACCACCGTCATCGAGCGCATCGAGCGCAACAACGAACGAGCCCTGAAGGCCCTCGAAAAGGGTGTCACCACGGTTCGCTCCGCCTCCGACCTGGCCAAGGCCACCGTCTCGGCTCGGGTCCCGAAGGTCGATCTCCCCACCGTTCCGGTGCCGGCCGTCATCGAGACCGCCGTCGAGAAGAACGTCGAGTTCGCCAAGTCGATCCTCCACCTCCAGGCCGATTTCGTGACCAAGGCCGCCCGCACCGTGGCTGGCAAGCCGGCCGTGAAGCCGGCCGCCAAGAAGTCGACGAAGAAGGCCGGTTCGAAGAAGGCCAGCGCCAAGAAGGCATCGGCCAAGCCGGCTGCTTCGGCTTCGGCCTGATTCGTGGCTGACGACTGGGAGCGCCGACTCGGCGCACTCGGGTCGGCCATCCGACACCAACGTCAACTTGCCAAGATGAGTCTTCGGCAGTTGTCGGAGCTCGCGCAGGTGTCGAATCCGTACCTGTCGCAGATCGAACGCGGACTGCACGAACCTTCCGTTCGTGTGGTCCGCTCGATCGCGAAGGCCCTCAATGTGTCGGCCGAAGAGCTTCTCGAACGGGCCGGCATGCTCGACGACGCTGAATCAGTGTCGTCGTCCACCGAAACGGCGATCGCCGCCGACCCCGATCTCACCGACGAGCAAAAGGACGCCCTGCTCGCCGTGTATCGCAGCTACCGGCAGTCGAACCGTACCTAGTACGACTGCCACTTTTCGTCAATCCTGACACCTTGTTCGCTCGCGCCACTGCCACAGTGCGCTGATCGGAGGTGCATCATGACGATGGAGATCAGAACCCAGCGCGAAGTGGTCGACCAGATGGTGGCCAGCCACCGCCTGTCGTTCACCGAAGCCGACGAAATTCTCAACGCCCCGCGTTTCAAGATCATGTGGCGGGAACTGCTGTCGTACATCGCTGTCCTGGTGATCGGTGTCGGCCTCATCCGTGTGGTGGTGGCCTTGTTCGAGGAGGCGTCCGAGACGATCATCGCGTCCTCACTCCTCGCCGCCTCGGCAGTGTTCGGTGTGATCGCCTTCCAGTTGTGGCGTCACGAGGGATGGCGACGTCGAGCCGGTGAGTTCTGCGAGATCGTGTCGCTTGGTGCTCTCGTCGCCGGCGGTGCAATGTTTCTCAGCAATGCAGACATCGACGGCGCGATCATCGCCGTGAGTGGGGGAGCGCTCGGTGTGGTGTGGGCCCTTCTCCGTGTTCGCTTCACGGAGTTCTCGTCGGCGATCATCGTCATTCCGTCCACCATGGCGGTGTGCGGCGGCATCGTCGAATGGGCGAATCTCGACTTCGGAGTTGGTGCCATCCCGTTCCTCATCGGCGGCTCACTCCTGATCGGACTCGGCCAAGGCGATTACGGAGCAGCGATCCTCATCCGTATCGCCGGTGTGGTCACGGTGTTCTCGTCGGTCCCGCAGTGGCTCGACGAATACTCGGGGCTCGACGGCCTCCTGCCCGCCCTCGGCATCGGCGCCCTGTTGCTCTGGACCGGCATGCAGTGGAATCGCATCGAGCAGATCATCGGCGGTTCAGCGGTCACGGTGATCGCCATCGTGGTGTACCTCACCAACAACATCGACAACGATCTGCTGCAGGGAGTGGCGATCGTCGCGGTGGGAGTGGCCGGGCTCGTGTTCACCGCCTTCGCAGTGAAGCGACAGCGTCAGAGTGCGTACGTGACCACGACAGGTGCGTGATCCGACCAACGCTCGGCGTACGACGGCGCTCGATCCACCGATGTGGCCACGGCGGCATCGGCCAGACCAGGCGACGCGATGTGATAGTCGATGCGCCAACCGGCGTCGGTGTCGAAGGCCTTGCCACGCCACGACCACCACGAATACGGGCCCGGCCCGTCACCGCTCAGCTGACGAGCGACGTCCACCAATCCGAGTTCGTCGAACAACTCGTCGAACCACACCCGCTCTTCGGGAAGGAAGCCGGCACTCTTCAAGTTGCCCTTCCAGTTCTTGATGTCGAATTCCTTGTGCGCGACGTTCAAGTCGCCGGTGAGCAATACGTGCCGCTTCGACGCCATCAGTGAGGCGAGGCGCTCCTTGGCCGCCCACATGAAGGCGAGCTTCTCCTTCATCTTGTCGGGCTGCTCAGCGTCACCGGTGTGCACGTAGGCCGAGATGACGGTCAGCCCCTTGCCATCGGGGGTGTCGAGATCGGCCTCGATCCAGCGGCCGGTGTCGTTGTAGACCTTGGCGTTCTTCTTGGAGTGCGCCTTCAGCCCCGATCGTGACGCCGAGATGGGCTTCTTGGCTGCCACCGCGACGCCGGCCCGACCTTTGAACTCGCATTCGTCGTGCACGACCGACCACTTGGCGTCGGTCACCTGACGCACCAGATCACCCACCATCGCATCGGGAGCCCGCACCTCCTGCATCGTCACGATGTCGGGTTTCCGCTCGGCGATCCAGCCCTCCATTCCGTTCTTCACGGCGGCACGGATGCCGTTCACGTTGACGGTGGCGACGGTGAGGCGAGTCTTTTTCGGCACGCTCCCAGGTTGTCAGGTGGACGGCGGATTCGCGAAGTCACGTCGGAGGCTCGAAGTGGCAGGCTGTCGGTATGGACGTGGAATACGAAGGTCGAAAGTCTCGTCAATCCCATGACCGACGTCTCCTCGGCGGTCCACGCCTGCGTCGGCGCGAGTTGCGCACGGTGTATCGAGTCACCCGAGAGATGCTGCGTGGGTTCCGAGGCCTGCACTTCGCCGGGCCGTGCATCACCGTGTTCGGCTCGGCCCGACTGCAGGAGGATCACCCGCACTATCAGCTGGCCCGCGACGTGGGTGCGGCGGCCAGTCACATGGGCTTCGCCGTCATGACCGGGGGAGGCCCGGGCATCATGGAGGCTGCCAACCGCGGCGCCAAAGAAGCGGGAGGTTGCAGCATCGGCTGCAACATCGAACTGCCGCACGAGCAGATGCCCAATCCGTATCTCGACGTGAGCATCGACTTCAACTACTTCTTCGTCCGCAAGATGATGCTCGTGAAGTACTCGTACGCCTTCGTCGTGATGCCGGGTGGCTTCGGCACCGTCGACGAACTGTTCGAGTCGCTCACCCTCATCCAGACCGGCAAGGTGCAGGACTTCCCGGTGGTGCTCATGGGCAAGGAGTTCTGGCAGCCCTTGCTCGCCCAGATCGACCACATGAACGACACCGGCATGATCTCGCCCGGCGACCTCGACCTCCTTCTCGTCACCGACGACGTCGACGAGGCCATGGCCCACATCAAGTCGCATGCCGTCGAACGATTCCGCCTGTACCACCGACTCCGTCCCATTCGTGCTCTCGGCGAGCAGAGTCGGGCCAAAGCGGCATGAGTCTCGTCGCGCTCGACTCCGATGGCCTCGTCGTCCATCCCGCCCTCGACGGCCTCGATGGACGGGCCGACCCCGATGCGCAGTGGTGCGTGAAGAAGTTGGGTGCCGAGTGGTGGACCAACACCATGGGCTTCGTGCCGAACGGTCAGCACATGGTCTCGCTCCTGTCGTGGTTGCACCGATCCGATGCCGATGCGTGGGTGCGAGCGACTCGTTTCTTGCAGATCGACGAACACGAATCGTGGCGAGCGACCGGTCGTTTCGAGACCACGGCCGAGGTCGCGGCTCGTTCGGGGTTGTGGTCGCTCGTCGAGAAGCGTTTCCACCCCGACGTGTTGCAGCTCATCGACGCCGATCGTGACTGGTCGACGGCGTTACCGACCGTGATCGGCTGACGGCGCGTCGCTAACCCTGATCGCGGTATTCGCTCGGCAGATCGATGAGGCCCCGGCGTGACGCGATCTTCCACGATCCGTTCTCACGGACGAGTCGGTCGACATGCCGCCCCATCATCGTGAGTTTCGGCGAGCCGTCCTTTTGACGATGCACCACCGTCCACATCACCTGCGACGTCGCATGGTCATCGTCGGTGAAGGTGATCTGCGGGCTGCTCACGATGTGGAACGAGGTTCCGACCCGACCGTCCATGGTTCGTGACATCAGTTCCTGGATGGCCGGACGGCCGATCGCTGTTCCGAGGGGCCCCAGGTTCAGTTCACCGTTTTCGGAGAAGACCTGGGCATATGCGGCGAAGTCACCGGCGTCGAGGGCCAAGCCGTAGTCGACGAACAACTGCTGGATCTCGAGAATCCCCTCGATGCGCTTCAATCTCGCGTCAATGTCGCGACTCACGGTGCGATCGTAGAGGACTCCGGCTAGACCTGGAGCACGCTTCGCTCCCGAAGCGTTCACGAATTGGACGACTGATGAACATCCTGGTGATCGGCGCAGGCGGCGTCGGGGCTTCCATGGCCTCGATCGCTGAAACCCGGTCCTTCTTCACGGAGTTCGTTCTCGCCGACCTGTACCTCTCCGCTGCGGAGAAGGCCGTCGCCGAATTGGACGATCCGTCGCGTTTTCGTGCCGTCGAACTCGACGCGCGCGACAAGAAGGCCATTGTCGACATGATTGCGGCCACCAAGGCCGACGTCGTTGTCAACGCCTGCGATCCACGACTCAACGAACCCATTTTCGACGCCTGCTTCGAGGCCGGTACCAACTACCTCGACATGGCCATGAACCTGAGCAAGCCTCACCCCACCGACCCCTACAACAAAGTGGGCATTCCGCTCGGTGAGGCGCAATTGGCCGCCCACGACGCCTGGCGCGACAAGGGCATCCTTGCTCTCGTCGGCATGGGGATCGAACCCGGCTTGTCCGATGTGTTCGCGCGTTATGCGGCCGACGTGCTGTTCGACACCATCGACGAGATCGGTGTGCGTGACGGATCCAACCTCTCGATCGACGGTTACGAGTTCGCCCCCACGTTCTCCATCTGGACGACGATCGAAGAGTGCCTCAATCCGCCGATCATCTGGGAGAAAGAGCGCGGCCTTTTCACCACCGACTGCTTCAGCGAACCCGAGATTTTCCACTTCCCGGCCGGCATCGGACCGGTCGAGTGCGTCAATGTCGAACACGAAGAGGTGCTTCTCATTCCGCGTGAGGTCGACTGCAATCGCGTCACGTTCAAGTACGGACTCGGCGCCGAGTTCATCGACTTCCTGAAGACGTTCGCCTACTTGGGTCTCGATTCGGTCGTCCCGGTGCGAGTCGGCGACGTGTCGGTTGCGCCGCGCGACGTGCTGGCGGCTGTTCTTCCCAACCCGGCCAAGCTCGGCCACCTCATGACCGGTAAGACGTGTGCCGGTATCTGGGTGAAGGGCACCTACGACGGCAATCCGCGCGAGGTGTACCTGTACCACGTGGCCGACAACGACACCACCATGCGCGAGTGGGGATCGCAGGCCGTGTTGTGGCAGACGGCGATCTGTCCGGTCGTGGCACTCGAACTCATGTCGAACGGAACGTGGAAGGGCACCGGCGTGCGCGGCCCCGAAGCATTCGACGCGGCGCCGTATCTCAACTTGCTCGGTGAGTACGGAGCGCATCACGGCATGGTCGAGATGGGGCCTCGTCTGTGGCCCGGACCCAAGCCCACCGGCCAGCCCGGCTGGGACCGTCCGGTCCGACGCCCGCTGCGCAGCTGAATCAGCGCGAACGTTCGAGCTCGTACAACAACACACCGCCACCGCGACGCACCCAGAGTCCGGCGCCGGCCTGGACGAAGTACTGATCGAGTCGTTCGCGATACCAATCGCCGGAGCGATGGTGGACGTCCATGTCGGTGGCGTCGGGATCGACGACCGTGCGGAAGTCGAGCGACGTGGGAACTTCCAGATACAACACGTGTCGGCAGGCCGCGGCCAGATTGGCGATGGCCGACGTGGCGGCTGCGTCGTCGGGATACTGCAGGACACCGTGACAGATCACGAGATCGAACTGGCGTGACGGCGTCCAGGTGGCGATGTCGCGATGTTCGTGGCCGTATTTCGTGCACGCATGTTCGCTGATGTCGGTCGACACCACCTTCACGCGCGGGTGGGTGGTGCGGTACCAGTCGCGCCAGAGGCCGAGCCCGGCTCCCACGTCGAGCACCGATCGGGGGGTGACGTCCCACCACGCGCACATGCCGTGCACGGCCGAGGCGAGCTGGGCGATCTTGCGCCGATCGTGCACCCCACCCTTCCCATAAAACCTCCGGTAATACGCTTCGCCAAACCGGTGTTCTGGTGAGGATTTTTCACCGTATGGGTCAAGATCAGGCACCAGAAAACCTCCGGCGCAAGCGGATCGGGCCTTTGGCGCTGGACGGATCGACCACTCGTCCTCCTTGGAGGATGTCGAGCTGGCCGGCCACGTGCAAACGTCGTGCCGCGGCACGCGTCCGTTCCATCAACGGACGCCACTCGTCGGCCACCGCCCGGGCCGCCTCGCTCGGACAGATTGTCGCGTCGCGCGCCCGCGAATCGAGAAGTTCGATGATCGTCGCTTCGAGACGACGGTCGAGATCACTCGGACGGTGCCGTCGACAACCATCGGAGCAGAAGCGAACTTCGTTCCACGACCGCTCCCA
>CAZTPF010000009.1:0-2109 GCA_964614655.1 uncultured Bifidobacterium sp. | reverse complement strand
TTGTTCAATCCCGACATGCTCTTGCAGCGGGCCAAGGTCGGAGCCATGCGCGGCTTGTTCTCCGCCAAGCCCCGCACAGGTCAGCGTCGCACCAAAGTGTCGGGTCCGGTGTACGCCTGGCGCGGCACCTGGAAGCTCGTGGCCCACACCGGCTACCGCGAGTGGCTCGCCGCACGAGGAATGTCGGCCGACGACATCGACGACGAGATCGACCACTTCTTCCATCGCTCGGTCACCACGTTCGGTTTGAAAGATGGCGTCGTGACCATCTCGCAGATCGTTCGCTGGCGTGGCAAGAAGCGCACCGAACGCCGCCTCGACACCATCACCGCCGACGGTGAGACGGTGTTCGCCACCGAGTCGATCACCGGACCAGTCACCAAGACTGCCATCTTCGTCGGTGAAGACCTCGTCGTGAACGTGACCAGCCCGCACGGCCCTGAAGTGCATCGCCACTTCATCGACACCAACCGTCTGCACGTGCAGATGAACGGACCGAACCAGGAAGAGGCACTGCTCGAATTCGAGCGCGTCTAGTCGTTCAGAGCGAGACGAGTCGCTCGAGAATCCGGCGGAATTCGACGGTGTGCTTGTCACTGCGCACATGAACCTGACCGCGTTCGAGGGGAATCGACGTGTCAGGTAGCCGTTCGAGGATCTTCAGATCTTCGTCGAACACGCGAAGTTCGTAGGCGACGGCCGCCTTCTTGCTCGCCTCATCGGGGCAGTCGTTGCGCAACATCACCATGTGCACACGGGTGGTCTCGAGCGTCATGGGCTGGCACAGCAACAGGATGTGATTGACCATGCCGGTCAGGGGAAGGAACAACTGGAGGTTCGCCGAGAACGGCACCTGGTAGTGATATTGCATCTCACGTGGTTGGACGAGGGGATGCTCGCCGGTCTCCACGAGCGGATCTTCGTGGTTCGCGATCACGTGCGGATAGTCGACGACGAAACCCCAACCGTCGGCCGTGCGTTCGGTGGTGTAGTCGTGGACGAGTCGGTCGTCGTCGGATCCGAAGGTGCCGGCGTGCACGTAGGGGAAGTGGGCGAAGTCGAGGAAGTTGTCGACGATCTGCGCGGCCCCGGCCGTCACGTCGACCGGGTCGATCCACACCTTTTCGAGATCGGGGTCGTCCCACCGGGGAATGGTGATGGGTTCGGCCACCGGATCGTCGGGAGCCACCCACACCAATCCGTAGCGGACCATCACATGTGGTGCCGTGAGACGAGCCGGGGGAGGAGTGGCGCCGTCACCCATGGCCGGCACGTGCACACAGCGCCCCTCGGATGAAAACTGCCAACCGTGATACGGGCACTGGATCGTGTCGTCGATCACGCAGCCGTCCGACAATCGCGCGAATCGGTGCGGGCACATGTCGCGAAACACGCGGATCTCTCCGGCCAATCGCACGGCGACGTAGGCATCGCCCACCAGTTCGAAGCGCGTCGGTTCGTGGGTGAACGACTCCTCGCGTCCGATGGGATGCCAGACCTGGCGCAGTTGCGGCGAGAGGTTGGAGATCGACGTCATCGTTCTTCGCGCTCGTACGGAACACCGAGAGATGCCGGTGCTCCGAGACGACGGTGAGCGAAACGACTCGAGATCAAGACCAAGACGACGATCGTCATGAAGAACGGCAGTGCGTCGAGGATGTCGCCACTGATGTTGACGTTGCGCGCCTTCAGGGCGGTGCCGAGCGACTGCAATGCTCCGAACAAGTAGGCGCCCACCAGCGTGAGTCCGGGACGCCAGAAGCCGAAGATCACGAGGGCGATGGCGATCCAGCCGGCGCCTTTGGTCATCCCGTCGACCCACAGCGGAACGATCGCGAGGCTGTAGAACACGCCACCGAGTCCGGCGAGTGATCCACCGAGCACAGTGTGCAGGTAGCGGTACTTGACGACGTTGATGCCCATGGCGTCGGCGGTCTGCGGCGATTCGCCGACTGCTCGCAACTGCAGACCGATTTTCGTGCGAAACAAGTACCACGAGGCGACGGCCACCATCACCCACGAGACATACGTGAGGATCGTCTGGTTGAAGATGATCGGACCGACGATCGGAGCGTCACCGAGGCCGAGCACGTCGAGTTTGCGAATCGG
>CAZTPF010000008.1:66734-75224 GCA_964614655.1 uncultured Bifidobacterium sp. | reverse complement strand
GTCAGGTCAGCGGATGGACACCCAATCGCTGATCACGATGCCGCAGGCGATCGGAGCTGCACAACCGTTGTACAAGCCGTTCGCATCCGGTGCCACTGACGGATCCGCTCCCGTGATGCGAACCGTGTGCACGGCATTGGCCGCGTACGGCTTGTCGGGAGCGAAGAGGCCGGTGCCGCCACCGGCGAGGGCCAACGGCACCTCACCGAGGTTGAGGACTGCATCCACGAACGAGGCTCGGGTCGGGTTCACACCCGCTCCTTCGAGGCCGAGCTTCAGAATGTTCATGAGGGCGCATTCCTGCGGGGTGTAGTCGGAGATCAACTCCTTGCCATTGGCATCGACGATGATCTGGCCGGCGGGAACGCCCGGGTAGGACTTGCCGCCGTAGTAGGCCTCGAAGTTCTCGTCGAAGTTGGCGCGACACTGAGCCTCGAACTCGGAGTCCTCACGCAGCGAGGTTCCGTCGGTCGAGTGGTCGTAGGCCGTGATGCACTCGCTGCCGTACGCAGCGGCCGGTGCACGGCTGAGTCCGAATGCCGAGCAACCCGACGACGAAGAGTCGAGCAGGCTGAACGGGAAGTTCGCCTCGGCGGCGGCGTTCCAGAAGCCCTGGTTCTCGGTGAACGGGGTTGTGAGCAAAGCGTGAACGGCACCTTCGGCCTGGAATGCTCCGACGGCCGCCGCACCCTCTTCGGTGATGGCAGCGTTGTCACCCGACTGCGAGTTCAGTTCGACCAGGATGACTTCGAAGCCAGCCTCCTCGAGCACAGCCTTGGCGGCCTCACCAGCCGGCTGAATCGACGGACCGTTGTTCGACAGGACGCCGACGACGGAGCCAGCTGGGGCGTCGGTCGACTCGATCCACGCACGGGCACCGGCGGCGGCCACGGCCTCCGACGGCGGAGCGAGACCGATGGCGAGACCGGTGTCGAATTCGCTCTGGCTCATGACGTCGCCGTACAGGATGACCATGCCTGAGTCGTAGAGGCACTGGCGAGCGATAGCCGACAGGCCTGTTCCGTTCATCAAGGCGAACAGTTCATTGTCGATCGTGGCAGCTGCGCACAACGTGTCGAAAGTCGACTGGTCGAGCGGGTTCCACACCACCTGGGTGAGCTCGATCATGCGGCCGTTGATTCCACCGGCTTCGTTGATGTCGTCGATGAAGACCTGGTAGCGGTCGAACAGGTGCTCGGTGGTCAGGGTTTCGGGAACCGAGATACCGACGGCGCGGATGGCCGCCAGGTCGGACACAGCGACACCGATCTTGATGGTGTCGGCGGTGATGCCGGTGTCGGATGCCGTGGGCTCCTCGGCCGGGGCATCAGTGTCGGCCGGAGCGTCGGTCGCAGCCGGAGCGTCGGTCGCAGCCGGAGCTTCGGTCGACGGGCTGTCGGAACTCGAGCCGTCGTCGCCACCACAGGCGGCGATGATCAGCGAGGCGCTGGCCAAAGCGGCCCACGCCAAACGGGACTTGGATTTCATGCACTCCCCCTCGGAATGTGATCGTCGGCCGGGTCGGTCGACCGGGCCGGTGGCGGAACGGTACCACGATTTCTGACACCCCGTCAGATTTCGCTCCTGACCGACTAATGTGCCCCGAGAAGGGGGATCGCCATGCAGGGGACCGAGGGGGCCTCGAACGTACCGGAGCGCTCGACAGCGGCCGCTCTCGCCAGTTCGATCGTCGTCGACGAAGAGGCCAAGCGAGCATCGAACGACGTCGAGATCGAGGAGAATCTTCCCACGATCGAGGCCATGTCGTTGAAGGACGGCCTTCGTAAAGGCGGTCCGAGCATCGCCGTGGTGTTGCTCCTGTTCACGATCTTCGAAGAGTTCGACCGGGTGGCCATGCAGGTCCTCGGACCCGACATCCAGAAGTCGCTCGGAGTCTCCGACACGTTGCTACTCGGGTTGCAAAGTTTCGCCGGTGTGATCCTGGTTCTGGCCACGTTGCCCTTTGCGTGGCTCGCCGATCGCCGACGGCGAGTTCGAGTGCTGTCGGGAGCCTCGAGTCTGTGGCTCGTTTTCGTCGCCCTCACCGGATCGGTGGTCAACTCGTTCCAGATGGGTCTGGCCCGCGCCGGCACAGGGTTCGGTGCGTCGGCACGAATCCCGATCGGGCCATCGCTCGTCGCCGATAACTACCCGCTCGCCATTCGTACCCGCATCTTCGCGATCGAAGCGCTCGGACGACCGATCGGTCAGGTGCTCGGACCTTTGTTCGCCGCCCTCGTGATCTTTCTCGCCGGTAGTGACGGCGGGGACTGGCGACTCGTGTTCTTCGCCATCTTGATCCCGTCGGGATTGACCGTTCTGTGGTCGTACACCTTGAAGGAACCCACCCGCGGTCAGCAGGAACAGGAAGCCGTTCTCGGTGGCCCGGTGGTCACCGGCGAACCGGAGCCGCCCGTCCGACTGAGTGCGGCGTTCCAGCGCTTGAAGAAGGTTCGCACCTTCTACTACTTGGTGGTCGGCATCGGCGTCCTCGGTTTCGCTCTCGTCGCGGTACCCGGCGCATTCAACTTGCTCCTCGAAGACGCCTATGGATACACGGCGACCGAACGTGGGCTCATCGGTGCCATCACATGGTCGGGTGCGTTGGTCGCCATCCCCATCACTGGCCGTGTCGGCGAACGTCTCTTCCGCAAGAGCCCGCCGGCCGCCCTTCGATTGATGGGCGTCTTCATTCTCCTGTACGGACTCTTCGTGACGATCGGTCTTCGCTTCCAGAGCGCGCCCGTGATGATCGCCTTCGTGACGATCGGGTACGCCTTCCAAGGCGCGGCGTTCACGCAGATGGGCCCGGCCGTCTCGGCCATCATCCCGTATCAAATGCGTTCGCAGGCCTTCGCCATGGTCGGCGTGTACATCTTCTTGATGGGTGGATTCTTCGGTGGACTGCTCGCCGGCGCGCTGTCGGACGCTCACGGCGAGCGCACGGCGCTCACCTCGGTCGTTCCTCCGGCGGCCCTACTCGGTGGACTGCTCATCGTGTACGGAAGCCGCTACATGCGCCGTGACATCGCGCTGACGGTGGCCGAGCTTCGCGAGCAGCAAGAAGAGCGCGAAAGGTTGGTCGCCAACCCGGACGACGTTCCGGTTCTTCAGGTCCGCAACGTCGACGTCAGCTACGGCAACCTTCAAGTGCTGTTCGACGTCGGATTCGAAGTGCGTCGGGGCGAGGTTCTTGCCTTGCTCGGAACCAACGGAGCCGGTAAGTCGACCATCTTGAAGGCGATCTCGGGTCTGAAGATGCCCGATCGCGGCGTCATTCGGATGAACGGGCGCACCATCTCACTGGTCGACCCGCAGTATCGATCGTCGATGGGGCTGATTCTGGTGCCCGGCGGGGAAGCGGTCTTCACGTCGATGTCGGTGGCCGAGAACTTGGCTCTGTGGAGTCGTCAGATCGACGATCCGGCTCGCCGTAAGGAGAGGATGCGGGTCGTCGAAGAGACCTTCCCGATTCTTCGCGAGCGAGCCGACCAGCGAGCCGGCTCGCTGTCGGGTGGCCAGCAGCAGATGCTGGCTCTCGCCAAAGCCGTGATGCTCGAGCCCGAGCTGCTCTGTATCGACGAGTTGTCGCTCGGTCTGGCACCGGTCGTCGTGCAGGACCTTCTGCAGGTGGTCGAGCGGTTGAAGGAGCAGGGCATCACCATGGTGATCGTCGAGCAGTCGGTCAACGTCGCTTTGTCGATTGCTGATCGAGCCGTGTTCATGGAGCGTGGCGAAGTGAAGTTCGAAGGGCCCGCTCAAGACCTTCTCGAACGGGGCGATCTTCTCCGAGCCGTCTTCTTGTCGGGAGCAGGTGCCTGATGTCGATGATCGCACTCACGTTCTCGAACGACATCGTGTTCGACGGCCTGGTTCAGGGCCTCGTTTATGCGTTGATCGCCTTCGGTCTTCTCCTCATCTATCGCGCGACTGGTGTGATCAATTTCGCGCACGGACAGATCGGCGCTTTCGGCGGCTACCTCATGGCCCTTCTGCAGATCCGCTACGACATCCCCTACGGGTTGTCGTTGCCACTCGCGTTGATCAGCGGAGTTCTTCTCGGAGTTGCAGCCGAACTCGCGCTACGCCGTCTCTTCACGCAACCGCGTCTGCTGCTCTTCGTGGCCACACTCGGTCTCACTCAGATCATCCAGCTGCTTCAGTTGCGTCTCCCGATTCCCGAAGAAGACGCGGCACGTACCTCGTATCCGGTGTTGATCAGCGGGTCATGGGAAGTATTCGGTATCTCGATCACCGGACCTCAGATGTCGATTCTGGCCGTCGTCCCAGTCATCATGATCTTCTTCGGATGGCTGTTCCAGAAGAGCGCTTTCGGCATGAGCGTGAGGGCGACAGCCGACAACTTCTCGGCCGCGCAGTTGGCCGGAATCGGTGTCCGCAACGTCTCGACGATGGTATGGGGACTGGCCGGCCTTCTGGCGGCGCTCAGCACGTTGCTGATCGCTCCCTTGCAGGGAGGATCACTCGCCTCCGTTCAGACGGCACTCGGGCCGAAATTGCTCCTGCTCTCGCTCACTGCAGCGATGATCGGGCGCATGCGTTCGTTCTCGTGGACGCTCGTCGGCGGATTGCTGGTCGGGGTGATCGATCGCCTGCTCGTCACGTGGTCGATCAGCGGTGACTTCCCGGCCGGTTCGAACATCGCCATCCTCTTCCTGATTCTTCTCTTGGTGCTGTTCACGATCGGTCGTCGTCAGATCGCCGGAGAAGACGCCTGGCAGTTGGCCACCAAGACGCGAGCGGCTCGTCAGGAACTGACTCGTCACCCTCTGTATCGATCGTTGTCGGTCGTCGGCGCATTGCTGATCGTCGGTCTGGCCTTGTTGGTGCCGAGTCAGGTCGACAAGGCCAGTGATCTCCTCAAATTCTCGTCGATCCCGGTGTATCTCATCGTGGCTCTGTCGGTCACCGTCCTCACGGGGTGGGCCGGACAGCTCTCTCTTGGCCAGTTCGGCTTCGTGGCGATCGGCGCCTACCTGACCATCTATTACGCACAGGAGCTCCCGTATCTCCTCGCTCTCGGTCTCGGAGTCGTCTGGGGTGTGGTCGTCGCAGTGATCATCGGCGTTCCGGCACTACGAGTGAAGGGCCTGTACCTCGCCGTCGTCACCCTGGGATTCGCCCTCACCATTCGATCGTGGTTCATTCTCGGGGAAAAGTTCGCTCCACGGGGTGGTGGTTCGGCGCAACTCGACGTGAATCGTTCCGAGGGTTTCCGCCTGCTCTTCTGGGAGGTGAAGGGCACCAACTTCGACGGCGTCTACTGGTTCAGCCTTCTCATGGCCGGAGTTGCCATCGTGTTGGTCTGGCGACTGCGTCGCACCGGAATCGGGCGATCGATCATCGCCACCCGCGACAACGAGAATTCGGCTGCGGCCTACACCGTCGCGCCGTATCGGGCGAAGTTGCTCGCGTTCGGTGTGTCGGGTGGTCTGGCGGCACTCGCCGGCGGACTCCTGCCCCTCGTCGCTCGCAACGGCCAGTTCAAGATCGACGGCCTGCTCTTCGACTTCGACGAGTCGCTTCGGGTGGTCGCCATCGCCGTGATCGGCGGCATTGGCTCGATCACTGGTGCCGTACTCGGCACCTTGCTCGTGGTGGCTCTCCCGCTCGTGTTCGACGGCACCCAACAGGTCGAATTGTTCGCGAGTGGCATTGGCATGCTCGTGGTGCTCCTGTACTTCCCGAGTGGTCTGGTGTCGATCATCCATTCGGCGCGCGACAACCTTTTGAACTACATCGCCCGACGTAGCAACTGGAAGCCACCGGTGCGAGCCGAGGGTGCCGCGGTCACGTCGCTGTCGTCAGGCTCGACCGAAGTCTCCGATCGGTCACCGCTCGTCACACGGGGGCTCTCGGTCAACCTGGGTGGTCGTTCGATCGTCACCGACGTGTCGCTCGAAGTTCGTCCGGGCGAGGTGATCGGCCTCATCGGAACCAACGGCGCCGGCAAGACCACGATCGTCAACGCGGTGTCGGGTCTGGTGCCCTCCACGGGTGCGGTCGAGCTCTTCGGTCAGGACGTGTCGTCGATGTCGGCTCACCGACGCTCTCGACTCGGCCAGGGACGCGCCTTCCAGAACGCGCGGCTCTTCGCATCGCTCACCGTGCGCGAGACGATCATGGTCGCGCTCGAAGCGCGCCAGCGTTCGCTGCTGGTGCCGTCGCTCCTGGCGCTGCCGCCGTCGCCGTCGCACGAGGCTCGCAAGCGGCGCGAAGCCGACGAAGTCATCAGCTACCTGGGTCTCGGCCGCTACGCCGACTCGTTGATGAGCGAACTCTCCACCGGCACACGACGAATCGTCGAGCTCGGAGCCCTCATCGCCCTCGACTCGCGCCTGTTGCTCCTCGACGAGCCGACGGCCGGTGTGGCGCAGAAGGAGACCGAAGCGTTCGCTCCCCTCATCCGCACCATCAAGGATGAGTTGGGCGCGGCCATTCTCATCATCGAGCACGACATGCCGATGGTCATGTCGATCAGCGACCGCATCTACTGCCTCGAGGCCGGACAGGTGATCGCCGAAGGAACACCGGCCGAGGTTCGCTCCAATCCGGCCGTTATCGCGAGCTACCTCGGGACCGACGAACGAGCGATCCAGCGCAGCAACACAGGGGAGTGATGTCCGTGGCTTCCACGTTCTCGCACGTTCTCTCACCCGGTCGTATCGCCGGTCTCGAACTCGACAACCGTGTCTTTCTGCCGGCGATGGACATGAACCTCTGCGAGGAGGGACACATCTCCGACGGCGAGATCGCCCACTACCGGGCGCGGGCAGCCGGCGGTACCGCCATGGTCATCACCGGCACTGGCGCGGTCGCCTGGCCGGTCGGTGCGACGTCTCGGCATCAGCCGGCATTTTCGAGCGACGACTACATCCCAGGTATGCGCCGACTCGCCGACGCGGTTCACGAAGCGGGCGGCAAGCTCTGCATGCAGATGTGCCACCACGGCAAGACAGCCAGTGTCGACACCGCCGACGATCGCCCGCAGCTGGTTCCGTCGCTCCCCGAGGGGTCGCTCGACATGTCGGCTCTGCAAGACAACCCGATGAGCGAGCTGATGGCCCTCGGCACTGCGTCCGGCGGCAAGAAGGCCACTTACAAGGTGGCCGACGAGGACGATCTGGCCTGGGTCGTCGATCAATTCGCGCAGGCGGCCCGGCGAATCAAGGCGGCCGGCGTCGACGCCGTCGAGATTCATGGAGCCCACGGCTATCTGATCTCCACCTTCTTGTCGGCCGGTTACAACAAGCGCACCGATCGATGGGGTGGATCACTCGAGAATCGGGCCCGGTTGGCGTGCGAGGTGGTTCGGGCCGTCAAGGCCGAAGTCGGTCCCGACTTCCCTGTGATCGTCCGCCTCAACTCGTTCGAGTACGGCCTCGAGAACGGGCTCACCCCCGACGAGACCGCACGAGCGGCGGCTCTCATCGAAGAAGCGGGCGCCGACGCGATCCACGTGTCGGCCAACGCCCACAACCCGTTCCGTGATTTCACCGAAGGCCCGTTGCCGTCGGAGGTGGGCCAGTATCGGGATTTCGCTCGCACGGTGAAGAAGTACGTCACGATCCCGGTGATCGCGGTCGGTCGCGTGTTGCCCGAAGTCGCCGACGAGATGATCGCCGCCGGCGACTGTGACTTCGTCTCGATGGGTCGCCAGTTGCTTGCCGACCCCGACCTGGTGAACAAGTTGAAGGCCGGACGTCGCGCCTCGGTGCGACCGTGCATCAACTGCTACGTGTGTGTCGAGCAGAACTTCTTCGACGGAACGCCGAAGTGCGCGGTCAACCCGGCGCTCGGCAACGAATCGCTCGCCGTCGTTCCGCGTCTCGAGTCACCCCGCCGAGTCGTGGTCGTCGGTGGTGGGCCGGCCGGAATGGAAGCGGCACGAGTAGCGGCCGAACGCGGCGCAAACGTCACCTTGCTCGAAAAGGGCGACCGGCTCGGCGGAACCGTCTGGTTCTCCCAGCTCACCACTCCCGCGAACGAGCAACTGGTTCGCTGGTTGACGCACGAGATCGATCGCCTCGGAGTCGACGTCCGACTGAACACACCGGCCGACCTGCCGACGGTCGGCGCACTGCGGCCCGACATCGTGGTCGTCGCCACCGGAGCCAAGCGTGGTGTTCCGGCGATTCCCGGTGCCGATCTGCCTCACGTGCGAACCGGCGATCAGCTGCGCGCCTTGATCGCCGGCGAGGACGGGGGCGCCGATCTCGGCTTGGCATCCCGAGTCGTGGTCGGAGCCGGACGTCGCCTCGGGTTGCTCGGGTCGCCGGCTCGTATTCGAACCCTGTCGAAGCGTTGGATGCCGATCGGCAAAAACGTGGTCGTTCTGGGTGGTGGGCTCGTGGGTCTCGAATTGGCCGAATTCCTGGCCGAACGAGGTCGGAAGGTCACCGTCCTCGAAGAGGGAGCGCATCTCGGACTGCCGATGGCCATGCCGCGACGTTGGACGGCCGTGGGCAA
>CAZTPF010000008.1:46634-66634 GCA_964614655.1 uncultured Bifidobacterium sp. | reverse complement strand
GTCGACGCCGTGACCTTCGCCGATCTGGTGCGGGCACGTGCGAGCGACGACGGCATCGCCGTCAAGTTCGACGACCTGGTGTGGACCTACCGCGAGTGGTGCGACGAGGTCGCCATCCGAGCGGCGTGGTGGCGATCGATCATCGAGGAACGGCCCGAAGGAACCCCGCCTCACATCGGAGTGCTGCTCGACAACACTCCGGAGTTCACGATGTGGCTGGGCGCGGCCGCCGTCACCGGTGCCGCTGTCGTCGGGATCAACCCCACCCGCCGCGGTGCCGAACTCGAACGCGACGTGACCTTCACCGACTGCCAGGTCGTCGTCACCGAACCGTCGCAAGTCGAGCTGCTGGACGGACTCGATCTCGGTGCAGCCGGGAGAATCGGAGGCGATCGAGTTCTGGTGGTCGACACACCCGAGTATTCGACGACTCTTCGGCCGTTCGTCAGTTCGACCCTTCCGACGGCCGAGGAATGCCCGGTCGAGCCGACCGACAATCTGCTCCTGGTGTTCACCTCGGGGACGAGTGGGGCACCGAAGGCCGTCATCACCACTCATGGCCGACTTCTCTACGTCACCGCGTCGATGCTGAGAGTCACCCAACTTGCCAGTGACGACACCACCTACATCTCGATGCCTTTGTTCCACTCGAACGCACTCTTCACCGCGTGGGCTCCGTCGGTCGCCAGCGGAGCTGCGGTGGCACTGCGTCGAAAGTTCTCGGCATCCGAATTCCTGCCCGACGTCCGACGGTACGGAGCGACCTATTTCAACTACGTTGGCAAGCCGCTCACGTACATCCTCGCCACTCCCGAACTGCCCGACGACGCCGACAACCCGTTGCGGCGCGGCTTCGGCAACGAAGGTTCCGAAGTCGACATCGCGCGTTTCGCCGAACGATTCGACTGCGTTCTCACCGACGGGTACGGGCAGACCGAGACGGGTGCGTCGATCGTGCGCGTTCCCGGAATGCCCTCCGGATCGCTCGGTGTCGCCGGCCAGGACTCGATCAAGGTTCTCGATCCCGAAACCGGCCAGGAATGTCCACGAGCCCGCTTCGACGAGTCGGGTCGTCTCGTCAACGGCGAAGAAGCCACCGGTGAGATCGTCAACACCGGAGGCGGGACCTTCGAGGGCTACTGGAACAACGACGAAGCGAATCGCGAGCGACTCCGTGACGGCGCGTACTGGACGGGCGATCTCGCCTATCGCGACGAACAAGGCTTCTTCTACTTCGCCGGACGGACGTCCGATTGGCTGCGTGTCGACGGCGAGAACTTTGCCGCCGCGCCCGTCGAACGCATCGTGATGCGCCATCCGCAGGTCCTTCTGGCCGCGGTTTACGGCGTCCCCGACGTCGACGCCGGCGATCGGGCGATGTTGGCGATACAACTCCAACCTGGAGCGACGTTCGACATCGACGAGTTCGCGGCGTTCCTCACCGCTCAACAAGATTTGGGTCCGAAGTGGGCTCCGACCTACGTCGAAGTGGTCGACGAACTTCCCCTCACGCAGACCAACAAGGTCGTGAAGCGCGAACTGGTCGTTCGGCGTTGGCACTCGATCGAGGCGCGTGACGAAGCGCGCATCTGGTTCCGCCCGGGCAAGTCGCTCGACTACGTGCCGTTCACTCGTGACGACGCCGAGAGCTTGCGACGTGCCTTTGCGGCCACCGGACGCAGTCACCTGCTCGACTAAACGATCGACGAACCGTTCAGGGTACGAGGGCGATCTTGCCGGCGACTTTACGGTCCTCGAGATCCTGCAGAGCTCGAGCAGCATCGTCGAGCGGATAGGTGACGGGTTCGACCGGGCGCAGTCGACCGTCGGCGACGAGTCGCAGCACTTCTTGGAGCATGGCGTCGTTGGCAGCCGGGTTCTTCCCGGCCCACCCACCCCAGTCGACTCCGGTCACGCGTCGATTGCGCAACAGAACCTGGTTGGCCGGCAGTTTCGGGATGCCAGCCACGAAACCGATCACGAGGTACTGGCCGTCGTCGTTCAAGGCGCGCAACGACACTTCGCCGAAG
The DNA here is from genome assembly GCA_964614655.1 of uncultured Bifidobacterium sp. Lineage (GTDB taxonomy): Bacteria > Actinomycetota > Acidimicrobiia > Acidimicrobiales > Ilumatobacteraceae > Casp-actino8. The sequence continues at coordinate 64,604 of CAZTPF010000008.1, read as the reverse complement.
TCGCCGCCGACCGGGTCGTACACGTAGTCGACACCGCCTCCCGAGATCTGCTTGGCCGCCTCTTTGATCTCGTCGGCCGAGAGTCGTGAATCGATCGTCGCCTCGGCACCTCGATCGCTCGCGAGCGCGCGCTTGTCGTCGGTCGACGCGACGGCGATGACATGTAGTCCGAGTGCATGACCGACGTCGACGGCGGCCAGCCCGACGCCGCTGCCGGCCCCCATGACGAGCAGCCATTTGCCGGCCTCGACGCGTGCGCGTTCGACGAGGGCGAACCATGCGGTCAGATAGCTCTGCATGAACGTGGCGGCTTGGCCGTCGCTCAAGGTGTCGGGCAGCACGATGATGCGCTTGGCCGGTACGACGACCTCGTCGGAGTAACCGCCGAGTCCGACGTTGGCGAACACCCGTTGACCGACGGCTACGTCGGTCACGTCGGGAGCGACCTCGGTGACCCGCCCCACCACTTCCATCCCGGGTACGAAAGGTGTGGGCGGCTTGATCTGGTACTTGCCCTGAACGAAGAGACCGTCGACGTAGTTGACCCCACAGGCGTTCACGGCGATTCGGACGCAGGACGGGAAAAGGTCGGGCGCGGGCCTTTCTTCGATCACCAGTTGATCGATCGGTGCGAACGTACGGCAGACGACGGCGCGCATGGGAGAACGGTAGGCGATCTGACACACTTGACGTGAACCGGCCTCCAACCGAGAGGCGTACGACGAAGGGACGACGACGTCATGGGCACCATCTGCGTGACGGGGACGGCATCGGGTATCGGCGCGGCGACCAAGTCGCTTCTCGAGAGTCGCGGCCATCGGGTCATCGGGGTCGATCTGCACGATGCCGACGTCACCGGCGATCTGTCGAAACCAGCCGATCGAGAGCGCATCGTCGCCGAGGTGTCGTCGGCCTGCGGTGGAGTCCTCGACGGCCTCGTGCCGTGTGCCGGTCTCAGCACTCCGGCTCCGAATCGGCTCATCGTGTCGGTCAACTTCTACGGAACTCTGGCGGTGGTGAACGGCCTTCGGCCGGCCTTGGCGAAAGGGACCGATCCGGCGGTCGTGATGGTCTCGTCGAATTCGACCACGATGACCCCCGGCCTGCCGGTCGACGAGGCGATGGCCTATCTGAACTCCGACGAGTCGGTCATGGTCGAGCGCTACGCCGATCCGGCGGCCTTCCTCGCCTATCCGGCCGGCAAGTTGGCCATTGCCTTCTGGACGCGCCTGAACGCGCCCGACTGGATGAAGGACGGGATCCGCCTCAACGCCGTGGCTCCCGGTGTGATCGACACGGCGATGACTCGTCCTCTGCTCGACGACCCGAACATGAAGTCGGCGCTCGAGCACATTCCGATCCCGCGTGGCCGATGGGGCAAGCCCGAAGAGATCGCCAACGCGATCGGCTTCCTCGTTTCCCCCGAGTCGTCGTACGTGGTGGGTCAGGTGCTGTTCGTCGACGGTGGAACCGACGCCATGTTGCAGCCCACGGCCCATCCGCATCCGCTACCCGGAGGTCGGTGACCCGTGGCCTTCCGCGACGACGATCCGATCGCCTGGTTGGTCGCCTGCGAGGACATTCGACAACTGGCCAGTCGCTACGCCATCCACTACGGAGCGCGCGATCTCGATCCGCTGGTCGAACTCTTCGTTCCCGACATCCGCGTGACTCGTGAGACTTCCGGTCGCGAGGCGTTGAAGGCCTCGTTCGACGGACAGTTCCGCACACTCGGACGGGTGATTCTCCAAGTGTCCAATCACCTCATCGACGTGATCGATCCCGACGACGCGACCGGCATCGTGTCGTGTCGCGGCGAGATCGAGGATTCGCTCGGCAACTGGATCATCCATCAGATCCAGTACCACGACACGTATCGACGGGTCGATGGTGTCTGGGGTTTCGTGAAGAGACGACATCTGCTGTGGTACGGGCACGACATGCCGAACCCTCCGGTCGGACTTCCCGATGCCAACTGGCCGGCCAGTCAGACCGGCAAGGGAGAACTTCCCGAGTGCCTGGAGTCGTGGCAGAACTGGACGGCGTCGCTCTAGAGACCCGACAGCACGTGCGCCCGACCGTTGTCGTGGAACTGCTGCTCGAGAGCGTCCTTGTCGGAATTCGACATGGGTCGAAGCGCGTCACCACGCGACGGTCGCCAGTAGATCGTCTCGTCGGTGCGCCAACGGTCGGCACGCAACGGCGGCTTGTGCACCTTGTTGTTGGCCGTGAGGGGGATCCCGGACGAGATGCGCACCAGCTGCGGGCTCCACTTCGTACCGAGGTCGCGTTGCTCGGCGAGAAATCGATCGAAGGCATCGGGATCGAACGAATGGCCTTCGGCCATCTCGATCGCCGTCATCACCATGTCGCCCGTCACCGGATCGGGAACCGGATACACCGCGCACATCACGACACCCGGGAAGCGGGCCAGAATGTTCTCGACCGGCGCGCCGGCGAAGTTTTCGCTGTCGACGCGCAGCCAGTCGGCGCTTCGGCCTCCGAAGTAGAAGAAGCCTTCGGCGTCGCGGAAGGCCAGGTCTCCCGTCCAGTACCAGCCGTTGCGCACTCGGTCGTTCGTGGCATCGGTGTTGTTGTAGTAACCCTCGAACGAAGTGCCGCCACCGATCCGGACGAGTTCGCCGATGCACTCGGGGTTCGTGATTCCGCCGTGCGCGTCGAACACCACCGGTGGGCATTCGTCGAGGGTGTCGGGATCGACCACCAGAATCTGGCCGGCCATGTCGGGTCGCTCGCGGCCGAGCGCGTTGGCCGGTGTGTCGGGTGTGCGCAGGATCGCCACCACGGCCTCACTCGATCCGTAGCCCTCGACGAGCGGACAGCCGAATCTCTCGAGGAATCTCTCGCGATCGAGAGCGCTCGCCTCGGTTCCGAAACCCATGCGCAGTCGATGATCGCGATCGTGAGGGGTGGGTGGCTGGCCGAGCACGTAGGCGATGGTGCGACCGACGTAGGTGAAATAGGTGCAGTCGAATTCGCGCACGTCGGCGAGGAAGCGACTGGCCGAGAATTTTCGTCGCAAGACCACCTGGGCGCCGACGGCGAGGGCCGGACCCCAGCACGCGAAGAGAGCGTTGCCGTGGAAGAGCGGCATCGGGCAGTAGCAGACTTCGTCGCGCGTGACCCCGTAGATCTGGCCGGCGCGAACCGCCGTCTCGGCCATGCGCTCGTTGGTGCACACCACGGCTTTCGGAGCACTGGTCGATCCCGACGTGAACAGCAGGAAGAGGGGGAGCGATCCGTCGGGTTCGGATGCGGGGAGCGGCGATGCGAGATGGCGATCGACGCGACGACGAACGTCGTCGGTGTCGATGTCGAGAATCGCGTCGGTCGGTACACCCAGTTCGAGTCCGTCGAAGAGATCGATCCCGGTGCGATCGGTGACGATCATCTGGCAGTCCGTGTGCTGGACGTCGCGAGCCAGTTCGGCACCGCGACGGGTGGGGTTCACGCCGACGATGCAGGCACCGACCAGTGCCGCGCCACCGATCCAGAAGAGATAGTCGGGGACGTTCTCGAGAAGTACCCCGACATGCGGAGGGCGTGACGGATCGAGGGTTTCGGCAAGAACAGCCGCTCGTGCCGAGGACTCGCTGACGACCTCGTCCCACGTCCAGGATCGACCTTCGAAGCGGTAGCCGATCGCCGTGTCACCGACGCGCGCCCGGAGGAGGTCGCCGACCGTGCTCACGGGACGATGCGTTCGGGGAGGGGATGGCGGAACAAAGAGGCCGCGTTCTCGCAACAGAGCTTGCGCAGGACGTGATCGGGGAGGTGGCCCCAGGCGTCTTTCAACACCGTCTGCGTGTCGGGCCACGTGCTGTCACCGTGCGGGTAGTCGACCTCGACCATGATGTGATCTTCGCCGATCACTTCGTAGAGGTCGATCGTCGACGGGTCGTCGATCGTGCAGTACCAGAAGTTTCGGCGCAACACCTCGGCCGGACGCAGATCCCAGCCGGCTCCGTAACCGCTGCGATCGACCACGTTCTCGAGTCGATCGAGAAGCATCGGAACCCAGCCGATGCCGCCTTCGCTCATGGCGATCTTGAGATCGGGGAAGCGATAGGCGTATCCGCTCCAGAGCCACTCGGCACAAGCGGTGAGCGACAACTGGCCGAACAGCGTCGCGCCCAGTTGAAGAGCGGGAGCAGCCGGCGGCATGGCGTACATTCCCGACGAACCGACGTGGAGTGCGATCACGGTGTCGGTTTCGACGCACGCTTCGATGATCGGATCCCACCATCCGCTGAACAAGCTCTCGAGCCCGATGTTGTGCGGTCGCTCGGGCAGTGTGACGGCTCGGAAGCCTCGTTCGGCATTGCGTCGGATCTCGTCGGCGCCGAGACGAGCCGAGCCGTCGGGGCCGGGTGCGAGCCAGGTGATTCCACACGGGATGAAGCGATCGGGGTACGGCTGCCACCATTCTTCGTACAACCAATCGTTCCAGGCGCGCATCACGGCGTGGCCGAGTTCGGGATCGGAACAGCCGCTGAAGATTCGGCCGGCGAATCCGGCGACCTGCGAGGGAAAGTTGAGTGAGGCCCAGCAGCCGATGAGGTCCATGTCGGACACTCGGGCGTGGACGTCGAAGCAACCGCGTCGCATGTCTTCGAAACGGGCCGGTTCGAGGGACCGGAACTCGGGACGGCGTCCGGCCACGGCGTTCATGCCGACCTGACTGAAGATCTGGCCGTCGAAGGTCCAGACCTGATGACCGCGCTCGTTCTCGACGAGCCGTGGTGCGCCGGACTGCAGATCGGCTGGCAGCCGTCCGTCGAACATGTCGGGTGGTTCCACCAGATGATCGTCGACCGAGATGAGGGTGTAGTGGACGGGAGACCGTGCGGGCTCGGGAAGGAGCATCTCGGTGTTGGTCGGTCCGATCGCGTAGGTCTGGCTCATGTCGTCTCCATGTCGTCGAGTGAATACTCCTGGGCGTGAACGTAGGCGCCGTTGCGTACCACCGGGTCGCGGGCGATACGAACGATCGCCTCTCCGACCGCTTCGGGGGTGGCGCCCTTTTCGGCGATCCAGGCGAGGGACGCCCCGCTGTCGAGGACTCGTTCGGTGGCCACCAACCCCGGGTTCACGTTCACCGCTCGGACACCGAGGTGGCCGTATTCGTGGGCGACCATGTCGGCGATGCGGTGGAAACCGCCCTTGGTGGCTGCGTACACGAGCGACCATCCGCCATGGCCGGCCAGCCGATCGGGAGTGCGACGTCCGGCATCGCTCGTCACGTCGACGAGCCAGGCGCGCGCTCCGAGTCGCGGATGAGGATCCCGAGAGAGAGCGTGTCGAAGAAAGGCGTGGGTGAGGAGAAGAGGAGCGGTGAGGTTGCCGGCGACGCGACGCTCGATGTCGACCGGATCGTTGTCGGTGAAAATGCAGTCGTTGCCCGGACCGACGTAGACGGCGTTGTTCACGAGGACGTCGAGACGTCCACATTCGTCGACCACCCGATCGACGAGCGACTCAGCGGTATCGAGCCGCAGAATGTCGTGCTCGATCGGCACGCACCGTGCTCCGAGTTCTTCGATCTCGTGGGCCGTGGTGGTCAGACTGCCCGGAAGCCGGTGGCCGGTGGCCGGGTTGGTGGCGTCGCCTTCATGCACGGTACGGCCGGTGATCACGACCGTGTGCCCGAGTCGGGCGAGGGCGAGCGCGATGCCACGGCCGATCCCGCGGGATGCGCCGGTCACCAGTGCGACGGGTGCCGACGTGACGCCATTCATCTCGGCCCGACCCATCTCGGCCCGTCACCCCCTCGAACGCCGGTCGTTCACATGTGGACGACTAGTTTCTGACACGGTATCAGAAACGAAAAACGAGCCTCAGGGGGCCGACATGGGTGCATTGACCGGGAAAGTGGCGATCGTGACGGGCGCGGCCCAGGGGGTCGGTCGGTGTCACGCCGAGCTGCTCGCGCGAGAAGGCGCAAGCGTCGTCGTCAACGATCTGTCACCGGCCGTCGACGACGTCGTGGCGGCGATCACTGCCGACGGTGGTCGCGCCGTGGCCCATCGAGGAAGCGTGAGTGACTGGTCGACGGCCGAAGAACTCGTGGCCACCGCGGTCTCGACCTTCGGTGATCTGCACGTCCTGGTGAACAACGCCGGATTCATCCGCGACGCCATGAGCTTCTCGATGGAAGAGGCCCAGTTCGACGGTGTAGTCGACGTCCATCTGAAAGGTCACTTCGCACCGGCTCACTTCGCCGCCGTGCATTGGCGCAACGCCGCCAAGGCTCTCGGCGAGAACGGCGTGCTGCCCCAGCGTCGCATCATCAACACGACGAGCGAGAGCGGACTCTTCGGCGGACCAGGTCAGGGCAACTACGGGTCGGCGAAGGGTGGCATCATCACGATGACCCTGGTCCTCGCCCGTGAACTGGGCCGTTACAACGTCACGGTCAACTGCATCGCTCCGCGTGCACGCACTCCGATGACCGAGGTGAACCCGAAGTTCGCCAAGCCCGAATCCGGTTTCGACAAGTACGACCCAGCCAACATCAGCCCGATGGTGGCGTTCCTCGCCAGCGACGAGGCCTCCGACGTGAGCGGTCAGACGTTCATCGTGCTGGGCGATCAAGTGCACCGGATCCGTCCGACCGAGATTTCGCATTCGATCTCCGCCGGTGGCCGCCAATGGACGGTCGAGTCGCTTGCCGCCGCCAAGGCCGAACTGTTCGGTGACGTTCCGGCTGGTGTGCCGGCGTGGGGCGGACCCCCGATGTGATTCACCGGTGACGGTGAATCACGGTTCGAGAACGACCTCGGCCCCCGTTCGGATCGTGCCGCGTTTCGTGACCGTGGCGTACACCCGACTGGTCGCCACACCCGTTTCGGCAGTGCGGTCGTGGTGCAGTCGCGAGAAGTCGCCGTCACTCATCCACTGGGCGTTCTTCTTGCACGGAACGGCGTAGGCCCACACCTCGCACTCCACCTCGTCGAGACGAAGGCGTACTCCCGGTACGACGTTCTCCCACGGGATGCCCGAGATCGTCACGTTCTCGCCGGCGGCACCCGGGAAGATCGGATGGCCCTCGTCGATCAGGCTCTGGATCACCTCGGCCGACCAGAGGCAGAGGGCCTGGAACGGGCGACCGTGGTGCTCACGAGCGGACTGCACGTCGCCGTCCGGACCGTCCCAGTCGACGTACACCTCGTCGATCGGCAACTTCGGAACTCCGCCGCCGCTCGTGTGGATGCGGTGAACACGGCCGACCGCACGTGACGGTGTGGCGCCGACGGCGCGAAGTGTCGCCGGCGCGGCGGCGAGAGTCGACCACACCGATGCCAGAAGCGGTTCGAGAACGTCGCGTGGAACCGACAGCGGATCGACGTCGGCGAGCAGATCGTCGACTCGGGACCGCAGGTGATCGATTGCTCCGCCGACTCGCTCGCCGTTCATCATGTCGAGAATCGTCGAGGCGTTGAGGAGTGTCTTGCGAGCGTCTCGTTCGGTGAACTGATACGGACCGACGGCGATCCGCCGACTCATGGGAGGAGTCCCTCGGCGAGGCGCCCCAGTTTGCGCATCTCGCGACCGAGTGCGATTCGGAGGTGATGGCGCTCGATCGGCCGCTCGTCGGACGCGGCGAGGAACGCCGCAGCCACCGCCACGTTGCGGATGCTGCCGCCGGCCATGTTGATTCCGGCCAGCTCGTCGTGGTCGACGCCCTCGCACAGCGACAGCGGTAGATGAAGTCGCCACAACTTCAACCGGAGGTCGCGATCGGGTGGCATGAACTCGACCATCCCTTGGATGCGACGTTGGAAGGCTTGATCGACGTTGGCGGCCAGGTTCGTGCTGATGATGACGAAACCTTCGAAGGTCTCGACACGTTGCAGGAGATACGCCACTTCGATGTTGGCGTATCGATCGCGCGCGTCGGTCGTCTCGCTCCGCTTGCCGAAAATGGCGTCGCCCTCGTCGAAGAGAACGAGAGCGCCACCGACACTCGCGGCATCGAAGACCTCCTCCAAGTTCTTCTCGGTCTCGCCGATGTACTTCGACACCACCGTCGAGAGATCGATCTTCACGAGCTCGAGCCCGAGATCGCCGGCGATCACCTCGGCGGCCAACGTCTTGCCGGTTCCCGACGGGCCGGCGAACACGGCGAGCAGTCCAGGGGGGACGTGACGACCCACACCGGGCAGTTCCCGGACCCGGCTCGCCTGTCGGTAGCGGTTTGCGAGATGGCGAAGCTCGTCGGAGCACTCGGGTTCGACGACGAGATCGTCCCAGGTGCGCGAGGGTGCCGTGCGATTGCCCAGTTCGAAGAGGCGATGGTCGGCGAGTCGTCGGACCGCTCGTGACAGGTCGCCCTCCACCAACGGCAAGGTGCTGTGAACCCTCCGCAGCTGGTCGGCCGTGAGCGGATGCGGGGATTCGCGGCCGAGAACGGCACCGACTTCGTCGGCGGTGGCCGGACTCGTTGGGGCCGTCATCTCCTTCCAGGCTCGTCGGGGCAACAGTTCGGGATCGATACCGGCTGCTGTCGACACGCCGATCACGAGATGATTGGCGTCTTCGAGAACCGAACTCCCGAGCGCAGTGAGCGATCCACTCAATTCGACGAGAAGTGACGATCCGCTGAGGGAGGCCTCGCGAACGGCGGCGTCCCAGTGGGCGACCTCGGTCGGATCGCGGACGACGAGTACCGAGTTGCCGGCGAGTTCGTTCAGGAGCAGGGTTCGTCGTCGAGTGGGATCGTCGCCGACGACGAGGAGAGAGGTGTGCTCACCGCGGTCGACGCCGCGATCGTCACCCCGCGAGATCAGTCGCGAGCCGAACGGCAGGTTCGGGTCGGGACGCGAGTCTCCGGAGAGTCCCCAGAGAACCGTCGAGTCGACTCTGACCGGACGCGACGCGAACGGTCCGTTCGGCGACACGGCCACCAGTCGAGCGCGACGCAGGCGCGAATCGGGTCCGACGGTCGCTGCACCACGGAACGAGTCGTGCGATAGCTGGTCGAGCAGACCGAGTCGGATCGAGCCGTCACCGTCGGGTCCGGCGAGAATCCGCTGTCGTTCGAGCGAACGCTCGACGTGCACGAGGATGACCAGAGTGGCGATCTCGTCGTCGGCACAACCGATCGCTCGGGCAAGCGACACCACCGGGCCGTCGCCTCGGACCAGATCCGACTGGCGCGACGCGATGTCGCCGGTGTCGTGACGAGTGCCAGCCTCGGCGTTGCGGGCGAGAAGTTCGACGACGGCGTCGACGAAACCGCTCTCGGTCGATTCAGCCGAAGATCTGCTGAATCGCATCGGTGCCACTGATCTCGCCGCTGGCCACTCGTCCGAGGGTTGGAGCGACCATGTCGACCATTCCCGGGAGACCGTAGGCGAGTGCCTCCAGGATCTCCGAGACGTCGACACCCTCGGGGATCGGAACGCCGCTCTTCAAGGTGATGACGCCGTCCGTGTACGAGAGAGTTCCGGCCGGAAAGGTGTCGTTCACGTGATTGACGGCCACCAAGAGTTCGGACGGGGACGGGCCCGACGCGACGCCGATGGAACGTCGACACGTGATGCCACCCAGCCGTGATTCGGGGTCGGCGTACGCGATCACCTCGGTTCCAGAGGAGTCGGCGTAGCGAACCGAGGTATCGGTCTCGGACGTTCGAGTGAAACCGAGTTCGTCGAGAGCTTCGGCGGCCAGCTGCCACATGGGCGGATCGGTGAACGACGCACCGGTCCAGACTTCGCCCGGAGCGTCCTCGAGACGGCGCATGGCGGCGGTGATCGACCAGTCGCGCGCGAAGGGACCGGCCCCGGGGCTCAGGGCGGATTCGGGTCCGGAGATTTCGATCTTGACGTCGCCACTGCCGACGAGCGCGCCGGCTCGTCGGCGTGCGCTGGTGCCGAACACACCTTCGCGTTCGATGTGCTCCCAGACGTCGGTCGACACCAGGCCGGTGATCGACGCCGATCCGTCGGCAATTCGGACACTCACGTCGCGCAGGACGACGTCGCCGGATTCGTGCACGAAGTTCACGTCAGTCATGGTGCTGAACCGTCACTTCGACGCCGCGGCGTCGTCCTTCTTGGCGTCTTCTTTCTTGAAACTCTTCGTCTTCTCGAAGAGGGTCTCGGTCTTCTTGGCTTCGACTTCGACGACACCGAGTGCGACTTTGTAACCGCTGGTCTTGGTGATCTTGAACGACAACTCCTTCTCGAGGAAGTCGAAGCCGAGTTCGGCGCCGAGGGCCTCGGCCGACTCGAACTCGCCGCCGGCCTCTTCGATGGCCGCCTGAGCCGACTCTTCCGCCGAGCCCTTGGCCTGATCGATCATGGCGTCGAGTTGGGCCTCTTCTGCCGAATCGACTTGCTCGTCGGGAGCACTTTCGATCGCCTTTTGAATCTCGTCGATCGCCTTCATGACGATCTCCTTGCCGGCGTCGCCGACGAGTTTCTCGATCGGGATCTCCTCGATGCTGATCGCAATGGCACTCGAGTCGATCTGCATGGTCGTGGTCTTGCCGTCGGCGCCCTTGTCGGCACTCCAGGCGGCCGAGTACTCGGCGCCGATCTCGGTACCGAGAACCGTGACCGATGCGGCGACCGAGAAGCCACGCGTCGTCCGCCCCGTCTTTTCCTGAGCGCCACGTGTGCCGCCCGACAGGGTGTTGACCCAACCGTCGGCCTTCTTGTTCTTGGCGCCGACACCCTTGCTCTGCTCGAGCGACTTGCGGTCGGTACGCGTTCCGGTGGTGGCGGTGACGCCGCCTCCCACTTCGAGTGCGTCGGACAGGCCGGCCTTGGCTTCGAATCCGGCCATGGCTCCGGTTTCGGCGTAGAACTCGTCGCCGTCCTCGCTGTCATCGGCACCAAAGGCCGACTTCTCGGTCTCGAGCGACTTCTTCTCGGCTCGCCGTTTGCCGCGAGCGTCGGCACTTCCACCGAACAGGTAGGCCTCGGCCTCCCAGGGGATCATGTCGCTCTCGGCGCAACGTCGATACAACGCGTATTCGATGAGCGATCCGACCATGGCACCGTTGGCTCCCTTGGCGGCCACGTAGCCACCGAGGGCACCCTTCAGTTCGGCGACACCCACGCTGCCGCCACCGGTGATGGCGATGGTGCCCTTGGCTTCGATGCCCTTGTCGTCGCGCTCGGCCGACAGTTCGAGGAAGCCGCCGACGGTCGCCGGAGGAACCGGAATGGTCAACTCGATCTTGAACTCGGCCGACTGACCTGGCTTCTCGAGCAATTCGTCGAGTGCGGCTCCGGCTCGCTGGAAGAGGGTGACGCCATCACCGAGATAGTGCTTTTCGAGACTCGTCACTCGTGCGTCGGCCGGCATGGCGGCGGCCTCGTCGGCGGCACCGCTGCTGCGACCCTTCAGAGTCTGGAGTTCTTGTTCGGCGCGGGTGATGAACTGGACGAAACCTTGGTAGCGCCGGAGCTTGTCCTCGTCGGCCTTGCCGTTCTCGTCTTCGTGGTCGGCCTTCCACGCCTTGGCGATCTTGATCATTCCGTCGATCTTGGCGATGGCCGCCGCCAAGTTCGTGTCGGGGACCTGTCCCTTCACTTTCAACTTGTCGAGTTCGCGCAGCATGTCGGCGATGGCGAGCTGGGCCTTGCTCTTCGACGAGAAGAAACTCTGGTACGTGAGCTCGTTGAAGGCGTCGGCGCTCATGAAACGGTGGATGCTTCGCGACGCTCCGGCCGACTCGGTCGCAACGTGCGCCAATTCGTGCCCGATGAGTCGGTCGCCTCGTGACGTGCCGGGTTCGTACATGCCACGGCGGAAGAAGACGTCGTTGCCGGTGGTGAACGCATCGGCCTGCAGTGAACGACTCAGTCGATCGGCGTCGGAGTCGGTGTGGACGCGCACACCGGAGAGATCGACGCCGTAGGAATCGGAGAACGCATTCGATTCGCGGTCACCGAGGGGTCGTCCGCCGCCGCGTTTGGCGTCGATCGATCGCTGGAGCGACGGATCGACGTCGGTGCCTCCGAGAGGATCGTCGTCGACGGTACGCCGAGCGATGGTCGAGACTCCCGAGTCGTCGTAGGCCCCGAGGTTCGCCAGCGCGGCGTCGGCCATGCGGTCGGCTTGGCGCTCGGCTGGATCGTCGGCCCGCCCGATCGTCATCGACCGACGTACCGGCGGGGGAGCGTCGAACGATGTTGTGAGTTCTTCGAACGAACGCGTCAGGGTGTCGGACTCGGGTTCAGGGCTCGTCGGCCGCTGATCGCGCTTGCGCATGGCTCCTCCGCTCCGGTCCTCGCGGACCCGAGACGACCGTATCACTCCTGGTGGAAGGCCGAAAGAGTGCGCCCTACACTTCGAACATGAGCGATGTTCTCCGACTCACCGAATGGACGAGTTGTGGCGGGTGTGCCGCCAAATGGGGAAAGGATCTGCTCGCCGGCCTGGTCGACGACCTGCCCCGCTCGGTCGATCCCGGGCTGATCGTCGGGCTGGCGCCATTCGACGATGCCGCGGTCTACCAGGTGAGCGACGACGTCGCCATCGTGAGCACCACCGATTTCTTCCCCCCGCTCGTCGACGACCCGGCCGACTTCGGGGCCATCGCGGCCGCCAACGCCTGCAGCGACGTGTTCGCCATGGGAGGCCGGGTGATCATGGCGGTGAACGTGGCCGCCTTCCCCGAGCACTTCCCCCGCGAGGCCATCGTCACCATCTTCGACGCGGCGGCGACCGTGGTGGCCGAGGCGGGCGGTTCGGTGGCCGGGGGGCACACGATTCGCAATCCCGAACCGATCTTCGGTCTGGCCGTGCAGGGTGTGGTGCATCCCGAACGAGTCTTTCGCAAGGAGGGAGCTCGTCCTGGCGACGTGCTCGTTCTGTCGAAACCGCTCGGAACGGGTGTGGCTCTCGCGTGCGACTCCGCACGCGCCAAGGCCGAGGCGATCGCAGGGATGAGAACGCTCAATCGCCGTGCGAGCGAGATTCTCCGCGAAAGCGCGGGAGTGCGCGCCGTCACCGACGTGACCGGATTCGGTCTGGCCGGACACGGGTGGGAGATGGCCGAACGTGCTCACGCGACGTTCGTGATCGACACGCGATCGTTGCCTCTGTACGCCGACGTTTTCGACGCGGCGGTGAGCGGAGTGAAGACCGGGGGAGACGCACGGAACCGACAGGCGGTCGAACGCCACGTTCGACGTGACGCCTCGGTCGATCCCGCGTTCGAGACGATGGTCTTCGATCCGCAGACCTCGGGTGGATTGCTCGCCGCCGTCGATCCGTCGTCGGTCGATGCGATCGTCGGTCCCGTCGGCCCGTTCACCGTGATCGGACGCGTCGAGTCGGGTGATCCCGGACTCCGGCTCGTCTAGGAGGTTCTCGTGTCGGCTTCGACCTCGACGTCACGGTCGCCTCTTCGGCCGACACGCGACCTCGAGACCGAATTGCGCAACACGGGCCGCCGAACCATCGTCGGCGTCGACGAAGTGGGCAAGGGAGCTTGGGCCGGTCCGTTGGCCGTCGGTGTCGCGATCGTGCCGGATGCCGACTCCGGAATCCACGATGTCGAGGTTCTCATTCGCGACTCGAAGTCGATCTCGGAGAAGAAGCGCGAGCGGATGTTCGACGAGGTCGCTTCGTGGGTGGACGACTGGTCGGTGGGCATGGCGTCTCCTGTCGAATGCGATCGACTGGGGATGTCTCGTGCACAGCGGTTGGCGACCGAACGAGCCCTCGCCGGTCTTGCGACTCGGCCCGACTCGGCGATCGTCGACGGCTCGTGGGACTTCGTGTCCCCTCTGGTCCCTCATGTGACCACGGTGGTGAAGGGTGACACCCGTTGCCTGTCGGTCGCCGCGGCGTCGATCCTCGCCAAGGTCACCCGCGACCGCCTCATGCGCGATCTCGCCGACCAACATCCGGCCTATCGCTTCGAATCGAACAAGGGTTACCCCTGTGCCTGGCATCGGGCCGGTCTGTACGCCCTCGGGCCCTCGGCGATCCACCGGCGTTCGTGGGCGTTCATGGACGCACTCGGTTTCTGGACCGGTCTCGACACGGTCGGTCGAGAGTTGACCTGATACCCCTAGGGGTATAGAGTCCCCCCGGCTCGATACCCAAGGGAGTATGAACATGACCACCACCGAGACGACCGAAACCGGGGCGACCCCTGCCTACGGAACACCCGACACGGTCATCCCGCACGACACTCCGATGCACACCCCGGACGGAGGAAAGCGTCCGCTGTTCGATCGTCTGGCCCGTTTCGCCGTCCGGCGGCGCCGGCCGGTCATGGCCATCTGGGCCCTCGTCGTGATTCTCGCCGCACCGCTCGCCGTCGGCGTGTCGGGTGCGTTGTCGGGGGCCGGTTGGGAGGCCCAAGGTTCGACAGCCCAGAAAGTGCGCGACGAACTGCGCAACGACTTCCCGATGGTGGGGGCCGAATCGGCGATCGTCGTCGTGAACCAGCCCGACACCTTTGCCGACGATCCGACGATCGTGGCCGGTCTCGTGTCGGCGTTGTCGGCCGAGATCGGCGGCGAGATGGTCGCCGGACTGGCCGATCCGACTCAGTTGCCCGCCGAGGCCGGACTCGTGTCGCCTGACGGCCGCACGATCATGATCCCGGTGTCGCTCGCCTACGAGGCGGACGCCGACCTTCCCGAAGCCGCCAACGATCTCATCCATTTCGTCGACGATCGCGAGTTGCCGGATGGTGTCCAGGCCGAGGTGACCGGCGAGTGGCCGGTCTGGAGCGATTTCAACCACGCCAACGAGAAGGCGTTGCACAAGGCCGAATTGTTGTCGGGTCTGCCCACGCTCATTCTTTTGTTCGTCGCCTTCGGCGCCGCACTCGCCGCTGGCATCCCGCTCATCCTCGCCATCGCCGGAATCGCCGTCGGTTTCGCCAGCCTCAATCTGCTGACGGCGATCACACCGCTGTCGGTGTGGTCGATGAACTTCTCGATGATGATCGGACTCGCAGTCGGCATCGACTATTCGCTCTTCATCGTCACCCGCTATCGCGAAGAACGCGAGGACGGCCACACGTGCGAGGACTCCATGGCCAACGCGCTCATGTCGTCGGGCAAAGCGGTGTTCCTCTCGGCCCTCACCGTCATCATGTCGCTCGCCGCGATCTTCGTCGTGCCGATCATGGTGTTCCGTTCGATGGCCCTCGGCATGATCCTCTCGGTCACGGCGGTCGCCTTGGCGTCGCTCACGTTGTTGCCGGCCGTACTGGCCGCCATGGGAGATCGCGTTCTGGTCAAAAAGGGCGAACCCGACATGGATCGCGCCGCCGAAGGTCGTTGGGTGCGGTGGACGGGCGCGGCCCTGAAGCGTCCCGGCCTCACGTTGGTTCTCGGTCTCGTGTTGCTGCTCGGCCTCGGAGCCCCGGCCATCGGCATGGACCTCGGTATGCCGGGTGCACGAGTGGTCGACACCGGCGAATCCAGTCGCGACGGCTACGAACTCGTGACCTCGGCCTTCGGTGAAGGCGCGGCGGCTCCGTTGTTCGTCACCACACCCACGGGGACCGAAGATCTGGTCGTCGACGCAGTGCTCGCCGACGAGAACGTGATCGCCGCCCAGACCGTGGCCGTGAACGAATCGACCGGACGTTCGGTGGTGCGCGCCTTCGGCCAGACCGGTCCCGAGGACGCCCGCACCGGACAAATGGTCGAGCGCATTCGCCAGTCACTCGAGACTGCGGTGCCCGGCGCCGAGGTCGGTGGTCCAGCCTCGCAGAACTACGACCTCACCGAGACCCTCACCGGCAAGGCTCCGCTCGCCGTCGTTCTCATCATGATCGTGGCGTTCGTGCTGTTGCTCCTCGTGTTCCGCAGTGTGGCGATCGCCGTGAGCTCGATCGTGCTCAACCTCATCGGTGTGGCGGCGAGTTTCGGGTTCGCGACGATCGTGTTCCAGCACGGGATCGGAGCCGGACTACTCGGAATCGAGCACCAAGGATTCGTGAACGCCTGGGCGCCGATCTTCTTCTTCGCCCTGTTGTTCGGACTCGCCATGGACTACCAGCTCTTCTTGCTGGCCGCCATCCGCGAGCGCTACGAGACGACCGGCGACACCCAGCGGGCGATCCGAGAAGGCATCGCCATGACCGGACGTCCCATCACCAACGCGGCCCTCATCATGATCGTGGTGTTCGTGGCCTTCGGTGTGACGGGTCCGATTCCGCCGACCGAACTCGGAGTCACGCTCGCTCTGGCGGTCTTCCTCGACGCCACGGTGATCCGCATGATGCTCGTACCGTCGGTGATGAGTCTGCTCGGACGCCACAACTGGTGGATTCCGAAGTGGCTCGACAAGCGTCTCCCGAAGGTCCACTTCTCGCACTGAGACGCGAACCGTCGACGCAGCTCGGCCGGCTCAGGCTTTCTGGGTGCCGACCTTCAAGTCCTTGAACGGACTCGTCGAGTCGATACCCGGATCCTTGGGCAGGCCGAGCACGCGCTCGGCGAGGATGTTGCGCATCACCTCGTCGGAACCGCCGGCGATTCGTCCGCCGGGTGTGCCGAGGATGAGCTGACTCCAGGCGTAGGTTCCCCACTCGCCGCTGTCGGCCACCAACTTGGTGCCGAGCAGATGTGAGAGGAAATCGCCCATGCGACGCATGTTGTCGGTGCCGACCAATTTGGCCATGCTCAACTCGGGTCCGGGCATCTGACCGGCCTTGATCTTGTCGAGAGCGCGCTGATTGTTGTAGGCCGCGACCTTGTTGTTGATGATGAGATTGGCGAGTTCGTCGCGTAGCACCGGATCGTCGGCCACTCCGTAGAACTTGGCCATTTCGAGGATGCGGGCGAACAGGTTGATGCCCCCGCCACCGCCACCGGCGCCGATCGCAGCTCGCTCGTTCATGAGGGTGGTGAGGGCCACGTTCCAGCCGTTGTTGACGTCGCCGAGACGGTGATCGTCGGGTACGCGAACTTCGGTGAAGAACACTTCGTTGAACGACGCGCCGCCGGTCATCTGGCGCAGCGGCCGAATCTCGACGCCCGGTGCCTTCATGTCGACGACGAAACCGGTGAGGCCCTTGTGCTTGGGAAGGTTCACGTCGGTTCGGGCGATGATCTCGCCGATGTCGCTGTAGTGCGCGCCGCTCGTCCAGACCTTCTGGCCGGTGATGACCCACTCGTCGCCGTCACGTTCGGCCTTGGTGGAAAGACTGGCCAGATCGGAACCGGCCCCCGGCTCACTGAACAACTGGCAGCCGATGACGTCGCCGCGATACATCTTCTGCAGGTAGGCGTTACGAGCGGTGTCGGAACCGTGGGCCAGGATCGTGGGTGCGACCATGCCGAGTCCGATCGTGAAGCAGCTCATGTTGGGGGTTTCGAACTTCGACTCGAGAGAGTCGTAGACGCGCTGATAGCTGCTCGGCAGCGCTCGTCCGCCGAAGTCGACCGGTCCGGTGATCCACCCGAAACCGGCGTCGAAACGCTTGCGTCGCCACTCCTGAGCGCGCGCCACGTCGTCGCGCTCGCTGTCGCGATCCTTCTCCTCGAACATCGAGACCTTGTCGGAGCCTTCGCCCCACACGAACTTCTTCTCGGCCTGTTTGCGCGTGGCGTTGGCTTCGAGGAAGGCGAGAGCCTCCGCTTCGAAATCGGTCAACGACGGGAGTTCGGATGCAGTCGACATGGTTCGTCACCGTACCGTCGTCATCGACCCGCTTTCGATTCGGACGACCTGTCGAATGCGCCACTAATGTGTCGGCATGGGTCAACCCGTTCTCGTCGTCGAGAAGCCGAGCCGCCGTCCGGGCATCGTTCGCTTCGAAGCCAATCGCAGCCTCTCGGGTATGGGGCACGAGTCGTTCGTGGTCGGCGATCGCTCGGGCCACTCGTCGGCCGACACCCCCTCGGCCGAACTGGCCCGTCGTCTCTTCGCCACCGGCCGCGTGGCCGGCGTGCACGTGTACCAGAACATGGTCACCGTCGACCTCGAGAAGGGGTTCGACTCGGCGGGCCTCGTCGA
>CAZTPF010000008.1:37487-46534 GCA_964614655.1 uncultured Bifidobacterium sp. | reverse complement strand
GAAAAATCCACGTTTCGGACTGTTCACGAATTCACAGCGCACGATCACGCAGTGCCGGGTGGCCCCATTTAGCCTGTGGGCGTGAATTCCGAACCGATGTCGCTGGACGACGCAGCGAAGGTTCTCGGCGTGCATTACATGACGGCGTATCGCTACGTGCGTCAAGGCAAGCTGGCGGCGACCCGGGTGAAGGGTGTCTGGCAGGTCACGCCCCACGCCCTCGAAGAATTTCGCAAGCGGGCCACCGAGCGGGCGTCGACACCTCGCTCCGCCGTGGATGCCCGGCGTACCGGCGACTACTCGGGCGAGTTGTTGCAGTGTCTCGTGAACGCCGACGCCGGTGGGGCGTGGCAGGTGGTCCAGCGGGCCATCGACGCCGGTAGCGACATCGAAGAGGTGTATCTCGAGATCGTGTCGCCGGCCCTGGCCGACATCGGCGCCCAGTGGTCGCGTGGGGAGATCGACATCTCGGTCGAGCACCAGGCCACCGTGATCGTGACTCGTCTGGTCGGCCAGTTGAGCCCGCGGTTCGTCCGTCGGGGCCGCCGTCGTGGCGACGTGCTGATCGGCGGTCCGGCCGGGGAGCGTCATGCCCTCGCTCTGGCCATGCTGGCCGATCTCTTGCGTCTCGAGGGGTGGGAAGTGTTCGACCTCGGAGCCGACACGCCGGCCAACTCGTTCGTGCACGCCGCCTCTCGGATGGCCGGTCTGACCGCCGTCGGCGTCAGTGTCACCACACCGGTGGCGGTGCCAGGTGCGGTGGAGGTCGTGCAGGCCTTGCGCCGGGCCATGGGTGACGAGGTTCCGGTGGTGCTCGGCGGGTCAGCCATCACCGACGCCGGCATGGCCCGTGAACTGGGGGCCGACTTCTACGCCGACGGTGCGCGGGGCTTCATCGAGTTCCTGAACGAGTTGTCGGGGCGTCCGAGCACTCGCCGGTCGACCTCGGGTCGGTCGGGGGCTTCGACCAGCGACAACTGACCCGACTGTATCGAACACCTGTTCGATACAGTCGTCGCATGGCCGCCCAACCGTCGACTGCCCCGACCATTGCGTCGATCCGGCCGCTCACGTTCGCTCACGAGCGCACCCTCCCGGTGGATCCGGTTCTCGCGCCCGTCGTCGGGTCGGGTCTGGTGCGCGGTCAGACCGTGGTGTGCGCCGGTCCGGCGTCGATGTCGTGCGCGATCGCTTTGTTGATCGCGCCCACTCGGCACGGATCGTGGGCGGCCGTCGTCGGAGTGCCGTCTTTCGGTGTGCTCGCCGCCGCCGACATGGGGGTGGCCCTCGAACGCACCGTGTTCGTCGACGATCCGCATCGCGTCGGAGTCGATCCGGCCAACGTGCTCGGAGCCCTCGTCGACGGTTTCGACGTCGTCGTCACGTCGGCCGATTTCCTGTCGTCGTTGACTCCGTCGTTGGTGCGGCGCTTCATGACGCGTCTTCAGTCGCGTGGTGCCGTGTGCGTCGTGGTCGATCGCACACGACTCGTGTCGGCCGATCTGGGCATCGACACCGATGTGCACACCTGGAACGGAATCGGTGACGGTCACGGTCGGCTGTGCGCGCGTCGAGTGACCGTCGGTGTCGACGGCCGCCGCCATCGTCATGGCCGTGGTGACGGTCCGACCCGACGCGACGTCTGGCTCCCGGGTCCGAGTGGACGGCTCGAAGAGATCGACACCGGCCACGAGCCGGTCGTCAGGTTGCGTGCGGTTCCATGACTCCGCCGCGGTGCGCCGTCGTCTGGTGTGCCGATTGGCCGGTCACGGCGGCCGTCCTGGCCGGCTCGGCCGGTCGCGGTCCGCAGTTCGACCCGGATGCGCCGCTGGCCGTGGTGCACGCCCAGCGAGTGCAGGCCTGTTCGGTCGCCGCGTCACGTGACGGTGTGCGAGTGGGGCAGACCCGACGTGAGGCGCAGGGCGCGTGTCCGCATCTCGTCCTCGTTCCACACGACACCGATCGCGATGCTCGCTTCTTCGAGCCGGTGGTTCGGGCCGTCGGCGATCTGGTTCCACTCGTCGACGTCGAGACGTCCGGTCGACTCCTCATGGCCACACGCGGGCCGTCGCGTTACGTCGGCGGCGACGAACGGCTGGCCGAACGACTGCTCGATCTCACCGTCGGCGCGCTCGATCGGGCATGCGGTGTCGCAGCGATCGGAGTCGGAATCGCCGACGGACGAGTGGCGGCCATGCTCGCGGCCCGCCGATCGATCGCGATCGGACGACCGGTGGTGGTGCCGTCGTCGTCCACACGCGAGTTCCTCGCCCCGCATTCGGTGTCGGCTCTCGTTCCGACCATCGGGGCCGATCCCGACGTCGTCGATCTGCTCCGACGTCTCGGTCTCGAGACCTTCGGTCACGTGGCGGCACTCACGTCGACACAGTTGTCCGATCGTTTCGGCCGGTGGGGTGAAGGATTGTTCCGAGTGGTCAGCGGAGTCGACGACACGCCGCCGGCGGCCGTTGCGCCACCCGACGATCTCTCGGCGTCTCGCACGTTCGACGACCCGATCGGTCAGATCGATCAGGTGGTGTTCGCGGCCAAGGCCCTGGCCGATGCGATCGACACGACATTGTCCGACCGCGGCCTCGTGTGCACACGTCTCGTCGTCGACGTCGAGTCCGAACATGGCGAACGGTCGTCACGGGCCTGGGTCCACGCCGACGGGTTGGCATCAGCCGCAGTCGTCGACCGAGTGCGTTGGCAGCTCGTCGGCTGGATCGACGGTGACGATCCTCCGTCGGCCGGGATCACCTCACTGTCGCTCGTTCCCACCGACGTGCGTCACGACAGCGCGCAGCAACGAGGCTTCTGGGGTGAACGTACGCAGGCCGACGACACGGCGACTCGGGCCATGACACGTCTCGTCGGACTGCTCGGTCCCGATGCCGTGACCCTTGCGTCGTGGCGGGGTGGACGACATCCGCACGATCAGTTCGAACTCGTCCCTTTCGCATCGCTCGGTGCCGACGGTCGGCGATTGATCGCGCGACCCGCCGATCAGCCGCCGTGGCCGGGCGCCCTTCCGGCGCCGGCGCCATCGGTGGTGCTTCCCGAACCGCGTCCGGTCGACGTCGTCGACGCCCACGGACGTGCCGTCGCCGTGAACGGGCGGGGGCTCGTGAGCGCCGCACCGGCGCGTGTGCGAATCGACCGTGACGAGAGACGAGTCGTGGCGTGGGCCGGGCCGTGGCCGTTCGAGGAGAAGTGGTGGACACCACAACGACGGCGAGCGGCTCGCTTCCAGTTCGTCCTGGCCGGTGAACGAGGCCCCGACGCCTACATGGTCTGGCTCGAGAACGGGCGGTGGACGATCGTCGGCGAATACCGGTGACTCGTCGACACGTCGATGGTCGCGTCAGCCGGCGCGTCGCACCAGTGATTCCACTCGCTCGTCGGTCCGAGCGGTCAGATCGTCGGAGAGTCGGAAACCCACGCCGCGGACCGTGTACCAGTAGTCGACGGCCGCGCATCGCTGGCGAAGCTTGCGTCGCAGATTCGACAGATGGACGTCGACCACGTGGCTGTCGCCGAACCAATTCGGACCCCACACCGACTCGATCAGTTCGACGCGTGTCACGACCTGATCCGGAGTACGGCAGATGCGGGCGAACAGGTCGAACTCGAGTTTGGTGGACGGGACGAGATGTCCGTTCACGTGGATCTCGCGTCGATTGAAGTCGACGACCACCGGGCCGAACGTACGTGAGGCCTCGACGGTCGGCGACACGTCGACCTCGCCGCACGCGACGCGTGACGCGATGTTGGTGCATCGCAGCGCGATCTCGTCGGCGGCGGTGTCGGTGGCCACGACGTCGTCGGCGCCAAAGCGCAGAGCGGCCAGCCGCTGTTCGCGGTTGTTGCCGCCCATGACGACCACGCCGACGTGCGACAACTCGCGAAGGCGGCCGGCGAGCGGGGTGACGGCCGGATACACCTCGCGGGCGTCGATCACGACGACATCGGGTCGGTACGAGGTGAGCATGGCCGACGTCGTCACCTCGTCGGCCGTCGATCGGACGACGTGTCCGATGCGGTCGAGGGCGAGCTCGATCGAGCGACGGTCGGACGGATGCGACAGCGCGACGAGGATTCGTCGCTCGGTCGCCGTACGTGTCGCAAGACGTCGGGAGCGGTTGGGTCGGATGTCGTGAAGGGTCATGGCGGTCCTCGTGTCGTGGAGCGTGTCCGTCTGGTCGGACACGGCCACCGGCGGTGGCACCGGTCAAGAGCCCGCTCGTCGAGTCGCCTCGCGTTTTTTGCCGAAATTCCTCCTGTGGGGCGGGTTCGCGCTTGGTTGACTGGTGCGATGACCTCGGCCGACGAACCCCGACCCGAGACCCGCGCGGTCCGTGGTGGTCGCACCCCGGGGGTTCGAGCCCTGGCTCCGGTTCTGTGGGCGTCGACGACGTACGAGATCGACTCGCTGGCCGACGGTCGCCGTCTGGCGCATTCGTCACGGGCGGCCGAGTTCTACAGCCGCCACGGCAACCCCACCGTGAACGCCTTCGAGGACGCCGTGGCCGAACTCGAGGGCGCCGAAGCGGCGCGAGCTTTCGCGTCGGGAATGGGGGCCATCGCCGGTGTGGTTCTCGGTTTGTGCAGCAAGGGCGATCACGTCGTGGCGCAGAAGCAGGCCTACGGCGGAACCACTCAGTTGCTCGCCGGCGTGTGTCCGCGTTTCGGAATCGACGTCACGTTCGTCGACGCCACGCAGCCGGGCGCGTTCGCCGAGGCCGTGATCCCGGGTCGCACGATGCTCGTGCTCGCCGAGACGCCGGCCAATCCGCTGCTCGATCTGGTCGATCTCGACGAGTTGGGCGCGATCAAAGGTCCGATCACCGCGGTCGACTCGACTCTGGCCACTCCGCTCGGCGTCCGACCGCTCGATCATGGTGTGCAGCTGACGATCCATTCGGCCACCAAGGCCATGGCCGGGCACAACGACGCGACTCTCGGTGTCGTCGCAGGAGAACGCGATCTGATCGACGCTCTCTGGGGATTCGCCGTGCTGCAAGGTGCGTGTGCGTCGCCGTTCGACGCCATGAACGGGCTACGCGGTTTGCGAACCCTCGGCCCGCGTCTGCGTCAGCAGGAGGAGACGGCGGTGGCGGTGGGGCGTCTGCTCGAATCGCACGCGGCCGTGTCGTGGGTGCGATATCCGCGTCTCGAGTCGCATCCGCAGTACGAACTCGGTGTGCGGCAGTACCGGCGATTCGGGGGAGTGCTGTCGTTCGAATTGGCCGGCGGTTTCGAGGCCGGTGCCCGTTTCGTCGATTCGGTGCGGTTGTGCCGACAGGCCACGTCCATGGGCGGCCCCGAAACGCTCGTGACCCATCCGGCGTCGACGACGCATGCCGGGTTGCTCCCCGAGGAATTGGCGGCGGCCGGGATCACCCCGGGCACCGTGCGCATGAGCTGCGGGCTCGAGCACACCGACGACGTCCTCGCCGACGTCGCCGCCGCCCTCCGTTAGTCGTTCTGGCGGCAGATTCGTCACGTCTTTCGCGGGATTGTGCCGCCAGTTCGCCCCTTGTGGAGTCGAACATATGTTCGATAACGTCTCGTCGTGGCACGATCGAGTCAGTCCTGGGGCATGCAAGGCCCGTCCACCTGGGCCGAACTCGAGGCCCGGCTGTCCGGACGTTCGCATGAGGGGTCGGTCCCGGTCGTCCCGCGTCCCCCCGAACTCGAGCCGCCTCCGATGCCCCGAGTTCGTTCCCGGGTGCCGTATGCCGAACTGCACTGCCACTCGAACTTCTCGTTTCTGGACGGTGCCTCCGACCCCGACGAACTGGTGGCCGAGGCCGATCGTCTCGACCTCACCGCCCTCGCTCTGACCGATCGCAACGGGTTGTACGGCGTCGTGCGATTCGCCGAAGCGGCACGCGAAGTCGGTTTGCCGACGGTATTCGGCGCCGAACTCGTCGTACAGCACGCCGCCGGTGAACGACAACTCGTCGTGCTCGCCGACGGTCCGACGGGTTATGCGCGCCTCGCCCGCGCCGTCAGCCTTGCGCAACTGAACGGATCGAAGAACGCGCCACGATGCACGATCGCTGATCTGGTCGACGAGGGGCGTGGTCATTGGTGGGTTCTCACCGGTACGCGCGACGGAGTCGTGCCACGCGCACTCACCGACCACGGTCCGGGTGCGGCGACTCGTGAACTGCGCGATCTGCTCGACGCCTTCGGACGCGATCGAGTGCTCGTCGAACTGTGGGATCACGGCGACCCGCTCGATTCGGCGCGCAACGACGCCTTGGCCGAGATGGCGGCCCGGCACGACGTGCAGTGCGTCGCGGCGACCGATGCGCGATACGCCTCGCCGACCGGCCGACGTCTGGCGTCGGCCCTCGCCGCTGTCCGACGACGTTCGAGCCTGACCGAAGCCGATCCGTGGGCGGCGGTGTCGGGGGCTGCCCATCTGCGCAGTGGCGACGAGCAGAGTCGACGTTTCGCCCGTTACCCCGGTGTGGTCGAAGCCGCAGCCGACATCGGTCGGGCGTCGGCATTCGACCTCTCCCTCGTCGCCCCCCGTCTTCCGCCGTACCCGTGTCCCGACGGGCTGACCGAGATGCAGTTCCTGCGGCGTCTCGCCGAAGAGGGTGCGACACGTCGCTACGGTCGGCGTCCGGCGCCCGGTGAGGATCTGAGTCTGCGGGCTCGGGCGTGGCGGGCCGTCGATCACGAGTTGTCGATCATCGAGTCGCTCGGTTTCGCCGGCTACTTCCTCGTGGTGTGGGACATCGTGCAGTTCTGCGAACGCTCCGACATCTACTGCCAAGGCCGAGGCAGCGCGGCCAACAGTGCTGTGTGCTACTCGCTCGGCGTCACCAAGGCCGACGCGGTGTCACTCGGTCTGCTCTTCGAGCGGTTCTTGTCGCCCGAACGCGACGGGCCACCCGACATCGACCTCGACATCGAGAGCGGTCGTCGCGAAGAAGTCATCCAGTACGTGTACGAGCGCTACGGGCGGCATCACACGGCCCAGGTCGCCAACGTGATCACCTATCGCGCCCGCTCGGCCGTACGCGACATGGCGCGTGCACTCGGCTACGCGCCCGGACAGCAGGACGCCTGGTCGAAGCAGATCGATCGTTGGGGACGGGTGCAGAAGGTGGTCGAGCAGACCGGTCCCGACGGACGGCCCGATCACAGCATTCCGATCGACGTTCTCGAGTTGGCGTCACGTGTCGAGGACATGCCGCGCCATCTCGGCATCCATTCGGGTGGAATGGTGATCTGCGATCGTCCGGTGATCGAAGTGTGTCCGGTCGAGTGGGCCACCATGCGCGATCGCAGCGTGTTGCAGTGGGACAAGGACGACTGTGCAGCGGCCGGACTCGTGAAGTTCGATCTGCTCGGACTCGGCATGCTGTCGGCTCTGCACGGTGCAGTCGATCTCGTACGCGAAGCCGAAGGAATCGAACTCGATCTGGCCACGCTTCCGCAGGACGACGACGTGTACGCCATGTTGTGCCGAGCCGACACCGTCGGCGTGTTCCAGATCGAGTCGCGCGCGCAGATGGCCACCTTGCCGCGACTCAAACCGCGCCGTTTCTACGACCTGGTGGTCGAGGTCGCGCTCATCCGCCCCGGACCCATCCAGGGCGGCTCGGTGCATCCCTACATCCGTCGACGCAACGGCCAGGAGCCGATCACCTATCTGCATCCTCTGCTCGAGAACAGTCTCGGCAAGACGCTGGGAATTCCCTTGTTCCAGGAGCAGCTCATGCAGATGGCGATCGACGTCGCCGGCTTCACACCGTCGGAGGCCGATCAATTACGTCAGGCCATGGGTTCGAAGCGCAGTGCCGAGCGCATGCGGCGTCTACGCGATCGCTTGTACGCCGGTATGGCCGAGCGAGGTATCACCGGTCCGATCGCCGACGAGATCTTCGACAAGATGGCCGCCTTCGCCAACTACGGATTCCCCGAGAGTCACTCGGTGTCGTTCGCCTATCTCGTGTATTCGTCGTCGTGGTTGAAGTTGCATCATCCGGCGGCGTTCTACGCCGGTTTGCTGAACGCGCAGCCGATGGGTTTCTGGAGTCCGCACTCGCTCGCCCAGGACGCTCGACGACACGGGGTCGTGGTCCGCACTCCCGATCTCGCGGTGTCCGATGCCGGAGCCACACTCGAACCCTGCGCCGAAAGCCACGGACGCTTCGCCGTACGTCTCGGTCTCGGCGAGGTGCGTGGTATCGGCTCCGAACTGGCCACGTCGATCGTCGACGAGCGCCGACGCAACGGCTCGTACACGTCGATCGAAGATCTCGTTCGACGTGTTCCGTCGATCACGCGGGCTCATGTGGAAGCTCTGTCGACAGCCGGAGCCTTCACCGACTCTTTGGGCGTCGGTCGTCGTGAGGCGTTGTGGGCGTCGGGTGCGGCATCCGATTCCCGCCACGATCGTCTCGAGGGAGTTCTCACGGCGGCCACTGCGCCGCGGCTTCCCGGGATGGAGCCGATCGACGAGGCCGTCGCCGATCTGTGGGCCACTGGCATCGCGCCCACCGGACATCCCACGCAGTTCGTGCGTGCTCGCCTCGACGAGCTCGGTGTGGTCACGGCCGATCGATTGGCGACCATCGATGCCGAGCGGGTGTGGGTGGCCGGCGTCGTCACGCATCGGCAACGGCCGGGAACGGCTCAGGGCACCACGTTCATGAACCTCGAGGACGAAACCGGCCTCATCAACGTGGTGGTGTCGGTGGGGTGCTGGAAGAGATTCCGTGCTTCGGCCCGTAGTGCCTCATCGCTTCTGGTGCGAGGTCGTCTGCAACGTGCCGAAGGTGTCGTCAACGTCGTCGCCGACCACATCGCCCCACTGCGGGGATCTGGTGAGGAATCTTCACCGTATGGGTCGAAAAGTCTCGCCAGAAACTGGAGGTAGATCATTGAGGCTGACTCGGGATTCTTTCTGGCGGCAGAATCCTGCGAAATACGTGACGTTTTTGCCGCCAGAATCACCAAGGGGGTTAGTGGCGGGAGGTGGTGGAGGCCATCACACCGAGCGCAACGAACACCGTTCCGGC
>CAZTPF010000008.1:0-37387 GCA_964614655.1 uncultured Bifidobacterium sp. | reverse complement strand
AGTGGCGGGAGGTGGTGGAGGCCATCACACCGAGCGCAACGAACACCGTTCCGGCCACGTACCTCTGCACGAACGGCAGGGCTCGACCCGACAGCAGCACCTGTCGCAGTGCACTCGCCGTGAACGCATACGTTCCGTCGGTCAGGCATCCGATCGCCACGAAGATCGAACCGAGAATCAGCGACTGCGACCAGGCGGCGCCGTTGTCGGGATCGATGAACTGCGGCAGATACGACAAGAAGAACAGCGCGACCTTCGGGTTGAGCGTGTTCACCACGACTCCTTGGCGGAACGCGCGCGGCCGCGACATCGACGGCATCGCGCCGGCGATCGCACTCGGTACGGTCGCCAAGGTTCGAATGCCGACGAACACCAAGTAGACGACTCCCAGCCACTTGACGGCGTTGAATGCCGTG
This sequence comes from uncultured Bifidobacterium sp., assembly GCA_964614655.1. GTDB lineage: Bacteria > Actinomycetota > Acidimicrobiia > Acidimicrobiales > Ilumatobacteraceae > Casp-actino8. The sequence goes on along the minus strand of CAZTPF010000008.1, from coordinate 36,971 downwards.
GCCGAGGTGGCCAGCACCGCCGACAGTCCGACCGATGCGGCGATGACGTGCACGAAGTTTCCGAGCTCGAGTCCGGCCACCGCCGCAAACCCGACTTCGCGGCCGTCCGACACACTGCGGTTGAGCACGTAGATCACCGCCGGCCCGGGAATCACGAGCAATGCGAGTGATGCAATGGCAAAAGTGACGATGGACGACAGGTCGGGCACGGAGCGACTCTACGAGTCGGGGCCGGTCACGCACCAACGGTTACGGACGAACGTCCACGGGCGTCGAGGGTGGCCCGTTGTCGACGAGGTCGTCGAGGAGTGTCGACAGGTCGGCCGGGACGAAGTGGGCATCGGACACCTTCAGTTCGTCGGCCGACCACCATCGGATCTCGTGGAGGTACTCGTTGCGCAATTGCTCCCACGACAGGGCGGGTCGGGGTGCTGGCTCGTGATCGATGGTGACGAGGTGGATGTGCTCGCGTTGACCGTCCCAGTTGCCGTCGAGAAACGGGAAGTGATGTTCACGCGTCCAGATGTGGGGGCCGATCTCGTGGTCGACCAGGCCTACCTCTTCGTGCAGTTCGCGCCGAAGCGCGTCCACGTGGGTCTCGCCGGGTTCGAGGCCGCCGCCGGGGAGGGCCCATCGAGTTCCGGCCGGGAACTCGAAGCGAACGAGCAGGATCGACGGCCGGGGGCTGAGCACGACGGCCCGGACGGCCGGACGGATCCGAAGTCGATCGTTCACGTCGTCGGGTCGCAGCGGTCAGTCGCCCGGGGTGTCGCGCAAACCGTCGTTGAACGCCCGGTACATCTCGTAGACGTTCTTGCACTCTTCGCACACCGGCAGTCGCTTCGGGTCGCGAGACGGAACCCAGACGTAGCCGCACAAAGCCTCGACCGGGGTGCCGGTCACCCGGGCCTCCAGGATCTTGGCCGCTGCGTTCTCGCCCGGGCCGACCTTCACGATGTGAGCTCGGGTGGGTTCACCGGTTTCGGTGAGATCGTCGAGTTCGACGTCGGGGCGGATCTCGGTCGAACTCACGAAACCAGTCAACCAGATCTACACTCGGGTCCATGCCCGTGTACGAGTTCCGCTGCAAGACCTGCGATGTCACCTTCGACGAGCGTCGTTCGATGTCGGCGGCCAACGATCCGGCAACGTGCCCTGACGGTCATCCGAACGCCGTTCGGCTCCTGTCGGTGTTCGCGTCGGTGGGTGCAGGCGTACCGGCGCCCTCGGCCCCCGCCCCCCGCTCGGGTGGCGGATGCGGTTCAGGGTGTGGCTGCGCGCACTGAAATCGGTTGTGCACACTGAGATCGACGGTGTTGGCGCGACTTTTTCGTGTCCGCCACGTCATGCTGCGAGCGGACGAGTAGGTTGAGATCGTGGCTTCCTGGATCGTGACCATCGTGGCGACCGCCGTCGGAATCGGCGTGGGCGCACGAGTGCTCGGCGGCCGTCCGAAGCCCATTCCGGTTCGTGTTCGTCCGGAGCGTCGCCGCTGACTCTCTACGTCGACGGTTCGCACTGGTGGTTCCGTGAACGACGCTGGTGCCACCTGGTGAGCGACACCAGTCTCGACGAACTGCACGATTTCGCAGCCGGACTCGGAATGTCTCACCGTGCGTTCCACGCCGATCACTACGACCTTCCCGACGATTACCGAGTACGTGCCGTGGAAGCCGGGGCTCGAGAAGTGACGAGTCGCGAATTGGTGCGGATCCTGCGCGAGTCCGGATTACGACATCGCGTCAGGACCGATCAGCGGCCACACGTCGTGCGCTGACGTCGAGTCGAAGCGAACCCAGGCGTCGAGACGGAGTCCGTGGCGAGGCGCATCGAGTACCTCGGCGACGATCGGATCGGTCAGATCGAGGGGTTGCGGGGTGCGCTCGGCGAGGACGAGACCGCGAAGATCGGTACCGAGGGTGGCCTCGTGAACGAGTGCGAACAGGTCGGCGACGCTTTCGTGGGGGAGATCGACCGCCACGCTCACCGACCCGACGAGACGAGGGTCGACGAGAAAGATCAGCAGTCGGTCGCGAGGCGACATGAGAGTCGCCGCCAGGTCGGCGACGTCACGCGGATCGACCAACGGGTCGACGCCGGCGCGCAGGGGCTGGTGAATGCTCATGGGAGCTCCGTTCGTGAGGAACGGGGAAGTCGTGTCGAGAGTAGGGGTGGGGTGTGGCACGAGGGGGTGACGCGACCGAGTGTCAGCCGACGACTTGCACGCTCGTCACGACTGCGCCCACGGCGACGGCCAGGGGAGCGACGTAGGTGGCCCAGACGGGCACCGGTTTCCAGGACGGAGCGAGCATCACGACTCCGCACAGCGCGCCGGCCACCGCACCGCCGACGTGACCACCGATCGAGATTCCCGGAATCGTGAACGTCAACACGAGGTTGATCACGAGGAGGGCGCCGATACCGGTCTGGAAGACGTTCACCCCCCGACGCTGCATGCCGATGGCGGCGGCGGCCATCAGACCGAAGACGGCACCCGACGCGCCACCGTGGAGCCCACCCCGGTCGGCTTGGATCACGAGAGCACCGAGCGAACCCCCGAGCAGTGACGCCATGTACAGAAGTCCGAAGCGCACGCGTCCGAGGGGAGGTTCGAGCATCTGCCCGAGCTGATACAGCAGCCACATGTTCATCCCGATGTGGAGGATCCCGAAGTGGAGAAAGCCGGCCGTCACGAGTCGGTACCACTCGTCGGTGATCTGCAGGATGAACTTGTTCAATCCGAGTTGGAACTCGCGCTCGGAGATCTGACTGCCGAAGCCGGCGGCGCCCACGTCTCCGGTCACCACCCAGAAGAAGACGCCGACGTTGATCACGATGAGCGCAAGGGTCACGAGGATCGACTGGCGGGCGTTCCAGTAGCGAACACGAGTGGATGCGGACGGCCGAGAACGGCGGACGCAGTCGATGCACTGACTTCCGACCGACGCCTGGACGAGGCATTCTCCGCACGCCGGCCTTCCGCAGCGAGTGCACGAGCGGCCGGTCACCCGGTCGGGATGGCGTGTGCAGTGGGCGACGGCGGGAGGGGGGAACTCGGACATGACGGGTGATGGGGGTCGGTGTTCACCGTACGAGAGACGGTATCCCTGATTGCTACGGTCGGAACGGTCGGGGGACGGTTGTCCGCCACAGCGCGAAGGGGGAGTGCATGGCCTGGGATTTCGAAACCGAGCCCGAGTTCGAAGAGAAGTTGGCGTGGATGCGCGAGTTCGTGCGTGACGAGATCATTCCGCTCGAAACACTCGCCGACGTCTGGCGCGCGCCGGGCGGCCGCGAGAAGTTCGCAACCCTCACTCAGCCGTTGAAGGACGAAGTGAGAAAGCGCGGCCTCTGGGCCGCCCACCTACCGCCCGACATGGGCGGACTCGGATTCGGTCAGGTGAAACTCGGGCTGATGCACGAGATCCTCGGCCAGTGCGGGTACGCGCCGAGCATCTTCGGCAACAACGCCCCCGACAGCGGCAACGCCGAACTGTTGGCGGTCGGCGGCACGCCCGAACAACGCGAAACGTGGATGCAGCCTCTACTCGACGGTCGTCTTCGCTCGTGTTTCAGCATGACCGAACCGGGAGCCGGCGCCGATCCGACGTTGCTCAGCACGACGGCCATGCGCGATGGCGACGAGTGGGTGATCAACGGACACAAGTGGTTCTCGTCGAACGCTTCGGTGAGCGACTTCTTGATCGTCATGGCCCGCACCGGCGACGCCGACACCAGCGCCTACAAGGCCTATTCGATGATCATCGTCCCCACCCGGACTCCCGGGGTGAACATCGTCCGTGACGTGCCCACCATGGGCGAACCCGATCATCGGACCGGCGAGCCCGGGGGCCACGCCGAGATCGTCTACGACAACGTGCGCGTTCCGTTCGCCAACGTCGTGGGTGGCGCCGAGGGAATCGGACAGGGATTCGCTCTGGCCCAGAAGCGTCTCGGCCCGGGACGCATTCATCACGCGATGCGGTGGCTCGGCCAGAGCCGTCGAGCCTTCGACATGCTGTGCGAGCGCGCGCTCACACGCTTCACGCACGGAAGCATCCTGGCCGAGAAGCAGATGGTGCAGGACTGGATCGCCGAGAGCTACGCCGAGATGCAGGCGGCCCGTCTGCTCACTCTTCAAGCGGCGTGGAAGATGGACAAGTTGCACGAGGCCGGCAAGCACTACAGCGATGCGCGGGTCGAGATCGGCGTCATCAAGTTCTGGGGGGCCAAGGTTCTCTACAACGTGATCGACCGTGCGATCCAGATCCACGGCAGCCTCGGCTACACCACCGACCTTCCGCTCGAGTCGATGTATCGCGCCGCCCGTGCGGCTCGTATCTACGACGGACCCGACGAAGTGCACAAGGTGACGGTCGCTCGCCAGATCCTGAAGGGCTACCGCCCGAGCGATCCGCCGATCGAACACGTGCCCACCCGGCGGGCGGCGGCCGAGCAGAAGTTCGCCCACGTCCTCGACGCAGTGTCGATCAACAGCTGATTCGTCGGGTCACCCGACGACGCGCGTCGCCACCGCGGCGGGATCGAAGTCGTCGGCCCGCACGGGTCGGGCCACGTGGAATCCCTGCACGTGGTCGCAACCGAGAGCGCGGAGTCGCTGCAACTGGTGGTCCGACACGACCCACGCCGCGATGACCGAGACGTCGAGACCGTGCGCCAGTTGCACGAGACCGCGCACCATCGGGTCGTCCCGGTCGTCGACGTCGAGAGGACGCACGAACGACCCGGCGAGTTTCACGAAGTGAGGAGTGCTGTTCCGCAGATCCGACAGTGACGAACGGCGATCACCGAAGTCGTCGACGGTCAGGACGAAGCCGAGTCGGTGAAGAGAACGAAGAGTACGGGCGGCCTCGTCGTCGTCGAGGACGACGGACGGATACTCGATCGAGAGATTGGCCGGGACGAGTCCGTGACGCCGCACGGCCGCGGTCAGCCCTTCGACGAAACCGACGTCCACCACCTGGTGCGCCGACACGTTCACGTGTACGCGGAAATGCCGGTCGGCTCGCCCGTCGGCGATCCACGAGGCGAGGACCCGTAGGGCTTCGTCGACGACCCAGTCGCCGATCGGAACGATGAGGCCCGACTCCTCGGCCAGATCGACGAAGTCGGCCGGGGTGAGGACACCATCGGTCGGATGCTCCCATCGAAGGAGCGCCTCGGCGGCCTCCACACGACCGGTGTGCAGGGCGGCGATCGGTTGGAAGACGAGGCGCAACTGGCGGTCGGCGAGGGCCCGCTCGAGGTCGAGGCGTAGGCGGCCGCGCCGTTCGGCCTCGTGGCTCATGGCGTCGGTGAACGATTCGCAACGTCCTTTGCCGCGAGCCTTGGCGCGGTACATCGCAGTGTCGGCCCGACGCACCAACTCGAGGGCCACGTCGAGTGGCGCACCGTTCGGCCCGCTGGAGCGGTCGGTCGGTTTCCACGTGGCCACACCGATGCTCACTCCCGTTGCGATGCGATGGCCGTGCAGTACCACGGGTTCGGCGGATGCCGTGATGATTCGCTCGGCGAGGTCGAGTGCACTGGTCTCGTCGCCGACTCGTTCGCAGAGCACCACGAACTCGTCGCCGCCCAGCCGTCCGATCACGTCGTCGGGCCGAGTGCTCGCCACTAGACGACGTCCGATCAACGAGATGAACTCGTCGCCGTCGTCGTGTCCGAGAGTGTCGTTGACGACCTTGAGGTGATCGATGTCGACGTAGAGAACAGCGAGCGGATGTCCGTCGATGCGGGCTCGCTCGATCGCCTCGGCGACCCGACGAAGGAACAGCGGTCGGGCAGGCAGTCCGGTCAGCGCGTCGTGGGTCGCCTGATGGGCGAGTTCGGCGTGCAGACGAGCCGACGACGTGACGTCTCGACACCAGGCCGTCCATCCGCCGTCGGACGCCGGAACGACGGTGCAGTCGAGGGTCGAGGTGTCGCCTCGCGTGTCGCGGACCACGACCTCGCCACGCCAGTGTTCGAGATCGCCCCTGAGGAGGGCACGGGGCAGTTGATCGTGGAGGGTCGACGCGAGATTGTCGATGCGGGCCGCGCCGACGAGTCGACGGGTCGATTCGTTGGCGAAGGTGACTCGACCTGTGGCGTCGACCGACAACACGACGTCGGGTGTGCGACGAACGACGTCGCGCACGTCGTCGCCGGAGTCGTCGACGATCATCGTGCCGAGATAGCCGAGCAAGGTGCCGTCGGTGCCGAGACGCGGGGACATCACGACCCGGGCCCGTCGGACGGTGCCGTCGACGCCGATGTCGAAGTCGACGTCGAAACCCTCGGTGGCGCGACTCGACCAGGCCTGTTCGATCTCGGTGCGACGAGTGGCGGTGGCCGCCGCCCAGGGTGTCCGTCCGAGGGCCGTTCCGCTCGACGCCGCCAACTGCGAGGTCACGGGGTCGGCCACGATGAGACGGGCCGCCGGGTCGGTTTCGAAGAGTCCGATCATCTCCCGTCAGTGTGGCACGGGGTGGTCGGTCGAACGCGGAGGGTGGTCAGCTGGTGACGGTCCCGGTCAGACCGGCCGAGGCCAGTGACGACAGCTCGATGGCGCGGATCAGATCGGCGCCTGGTGTGCCGTCGAGAAGGTCGAGCCGCTGGCTGAGAGCGTGGAGGGTGAACGAGTACGAGTGGGTCTCGCCACTCGGTGGACAGGGGGGAGACCAGCCGACGATCGGAACGTCGGGTCGGCCCAGATCGTTCACACCCTCGATCGCACCGGGTACGGCCCCACCGGTCCCGAGCGTGCTCACGAAGGGGTCGATGTTGGCGACCACCCACTGCACGAGTGGATCACCGGTCGGCCCGTTGGCGTCGAGATCGGTCACCACCAGCGCGAACGACTGGGTCTCGATCGGCGCCCCCGACCACACGAGGGGCGGTGACACGCCGTCCCCCGAGCAGGTGTGATCGGTCGGGATCGGCTGACCATCGTTCCACGGCGCGGTCAGGGAGAAGATCTCGACCGCCGTCTCGGGAAGTTCGAGCGACCCGTCGATCAGGGGCGGTGCCGTGGTGCCGTCGATGATGGTCTGCACTTGATCGGGGCGGGGAGGCGCCATCTCGCGGCCGTCCGACGAGCAGGCGACGATCGACACGATCGCGACAGCCACCGCGGAACGTCGGACGACACGGCCGACTCGTGCTTCGAACGTCACGAGCGACACGCTATTGGGCTCCGGTGCTCGATTGGTGTCGGCAGTAGCGTGTGGTCCATGCGAGCAAAGCGACCGACGGACGACCTCTGCGTCCTCACGGTTCACGCTCACCCCGACGACGAAGCGTCGAAAGGCGCTCCCACGCTCGCCGCGTACCACCGTGCCGGAGTGCGCACCGTTCTCGTGTGCTGCACGGGTGGCGAAGAAGGCGATCTGCAGAATCCGGGTCTGCGCGAACCCGGCCAACCCTTTCACGGACTCACCGCCGAAGAAGAGCGCGACGTCATGGCGCGGATCCGACCCGGTGAACTCGCCGAGTCGGCACGCATCATCGGTTTCGACGAGGTGGTGATGTTGGGCTACCGCGATTCGGGGATGCTCGACTCGCCGGCCAACGACGATCCGGCCTCGTTCCACCGGGCCGAACTCGACGAAGCGGTCGGCCGACTCGTGACCGTCATTCGACGTACGCGGCCCCAAGTTCTGATCACCTACAACGACGATCAGCGTGGTTACCCGCACCCCGATCACGTGAAGGTTCACGACGTGTCGGTTCTGGCGTTCGAACGGGCCGGAGATCCCACGTGGTACCCCTGGGCCGGGCCGGTCTTCCAGCCTTCGAAGCTGTACTACACCGTGTGGTCGAAGACTCGCATGATTCTCGTCCACGAGGCGATGCTCGCCCGGACCGGTTCGTCGCCATTCGACGAGAAATGGTTGGCGCGTCCGAGTCACGACGATCGGATCACGACGCGTCTGCACATCGGCGAGTTCCTCTGGGCTCGTACCGGCGCCCTGCGCGCCCACGCCACTCAGGTCGATCCGAACGAACCCTGGTGGTTCGGGTTGAGCGACGACGAACTGGCCGACGTCTACCCGTACGAGGACTGGATTCTCGCCCGATCGACCGTCGGCGGTCCGGCCGAGACCGAGGTCGAGACCGATCTCTTCGCCGGGATCGCCCGCGTTCTCGACCTGCCCGACGGCGCCGAGCCGCCGAGCCGTCTCGTCGACCCGTCGTCGGCGGTGACGTCGTGAGCGCCGTCCAGTATCGACTCGTGCTCGGCAAGAAGGACGAGCGAGTCGGCGGTTCCGACGATGCCGACGTGATCGTCACCGTCGCAGCAGCCGACGCATCACTCGATCCGTCGGTGGCGTTCATGCTCGGCAAGCTGAAGTCGACCGGGCCCACCGGGCCGCTCTTCGACGAACTCTCGTCGGGCGAGACACGCCGGCGTCTCGACGCACTGCTCGCCGAGTCCTGAGCCCGGCGATCCGATCAGGCGGCGCGCATGGCGTCGCGCAGTCGGCGGTACCCGATCAGGATCGCGCCCGACTCGTCGACCAGACGTCGAAGTTCGCCGTCGTCGGCCACCAGATCGAGATCGTCGACCCAGCCGTCGGCCGCCGAGCCGGCGAGGGCGCGCACTTCGGCGGTGTCGATCACCGGTTGCACGTGGATCTCGGTGACTCCTGGTCGCAGATCCTGGAACGCTCGCCGAACCCGGGCCCGACTACCAGCCGACCAGTCGTGATCGAAGTGATCGGGAAAGAGCACGCCTTCGTCGGCGGCCAGACGACGGAACGGGAAGCCGGCCTGGGCTTCGGTGATGGTCGACGGCAATCGGATCGGCAGCGCGAACTCCACGGCCAGATCGAGGTAGACGTCGAAGAACTCGGGTCGCAGCGTGATCGCCGTGAGGTGCGGTGCGAGGTGGGTCACGTCGAAGCCCCAGAGGATCGCGCGCTCGATCTGCGCCCGGCATTCACGGCGCACCTCGGCCGGATCAGCGTGTTCCCACAGGTCGTCGATGTCGCGAGGGAAGCCTCCGTCACCCGACAAGAGCGATGGCGAATGGGTGATCGGACCCCATCGATAGGCCGGATGCTCGGCGTTCAACGTGAGGTGCACGCCGATGTCTTCGCCGGAGTACTCGAGAGCGGCGTGACGGGCCCACGGGGCCGGCACCATCACCGATGCGCACGTGGCGAGACCGTCACGTAGTGCTCGATACACGCCGACGTTGGCGGCATGGCACGAACCGAGATCGTCGCACGACACGATCACCAAGCGTGCGTCGGATTCGTAGCCGAGACGTTCGGCGAGTTCGGTCACGGGTTCACGCTACCTCTCGTCGTCAGGAGCAGGCCGACCACAGACCCCGACCCTCGGTTCGGGCCTGGCGTTCGGCGCCGCGTATCTCGGATTCGAGACCGGTGTTCGGCGGAATGAAGAGGGTGCGGGCGAACCCTTCGCGAACCAGGGTTTCGTTCACGAGCAGTCGATCGGCGGCCCGGTACACGTAGGCGAGCAATCGGTCGTAGTCGTCACGAGTCTCGGCGTCGCGGACGACGTCGACGAACGTGCCGAGGGGTAGGAGTTCGGCCAGCCGACGCGAGGCCTCCGGCCCGTAGCACTCGATCGGTGTTCCGGGTTTCTTGGTCTCGGGCGTGTCGATACCGATGAGTCGGATCCGTTCGACGACCGCTCGGCCGTCGACGGCGAAGACGACATCGAGTGTGTCGCCGTCGACATGTCCGACGACCTCACCGTTGGCTCCCGCGGGGAACTCGGGAGGTGTCGAACAGGCGACGAGGCAGACGACGGCGATGAGAACGTGCAGAAGTCGTCGGTCGGCCACGGCCGAATGTGGGATCAGATGCGTTCGATCAGCGTGCCGGTGCCGAGACCGCCACCACAACACATCGAGACGAGGCCGTACCGCCCGCCCGTGCGCTCGAGTTCGTAGAGGGCCTTCGTCATGAGGATCGCTCCGGTTCCACCGAGAGGGTGGCCGAGGGCGATGGCCCCGCCGTTGGGATTGGTGCGAGCCAGATCGGCGCCGACGGCCTTGGCCCAGGCGAGGACGACCGAGGCGAAGGCCTCGTTGATCTCGAACGTGTCGATCTGATCGATGGTGAGTCCGTTCCGCTCGAGGAGACGCTCGGTGGCGTCGATCGGGCCGGTGAGCATGAGCACCGGATCGACGCCGACGAGACAGCTGTCGACCACTCGCGCACGGGGTGTGAGGCCGAGCTCGGCAGCCTTCTCGGCCGTCATCATGAGAATGGCCGCCGCTCCGTCGGAGATCTGAGACGAGTTGCCGGCGGTGTGGACGCCGTTCTCGCGTGCGACCGGCTTCAACGTCGCCAACTTCTCGAGCGTGGTCTCGCGGATTCCTTCGTCACGCGACACGCGGTGCGTGGTGCCGGTGGGCTTGCCGTCCTCGTCGAGATCGGGCGCGTCGACCTCGATGAACTGACCGTCGAATCGCCCTTCGGCCCACGCGCGGGCGGCTCGTTCCTGGGACTCGAGTCCGAAGGCGTCGGTGTCGGCGCGGGTGATGTTCCACTTGTCGGCGATGCGCTCGGCACCTTCGAACTGCGACGTGAATTCGTACTGCTCGAAGTACGACTTCGGCACCGGCACGCCGAGACCGAGAGCCTTCGAGGAGTTGCTGCCGATCGGCACACGACTCATCGATTCGACACCGCAGGCCATGGCCACGTCGACCACACCCGATGCCACGAGCGACGCAGCGAGTCCGGTGGCCTGCTGACTCGAGCCGCACTGGGTGTCGACCGTCGTGCAGGCGGTCGACAAGGGGAGTCCGGCCGACAGCCACGACGTACGAGTGATGTTGAAGCTCTGAGCGCCGACCTGGCTCACGTTTCCACCGACGACCTGCTCGACGACCGCCGGGTCGATACCGGTGCGGCGAATCACCTCTTTTTGGACCAGGCCCAGGAGTTCGGCGGGGTGAAGGGTCGAGAGACCACCGTTCTTGCGTCCGACCGGAGTGCGGACGGCTTCGACGATGACGACCTGACGTGCGGAGGAGTTCGACATGAGGGGCATCCTACGGTCACACTTCCAGGGTGCCCGAGTCGATCAGCCGTATCAGCCGCTTCCAGCCCGCCATCGTTCCTCCGTCCGACGTGGACGGTCACTTGTACGTCCACGTCGTGGAGTCGAGGGTCTGGATCCACGACGAACAGGTGTCATCCGACTGGAGTCGACACTTCCTCGGTGTTCTCGACGGTCGGGCCTATTGGGGAGTCGACGTTCCGTCCGACCTCGCGCTCGACCCGTCCGACGGCGCCGCACTCGATCTCTTCAGTCTGTTCGGCCGAACTACGGAGGACGAATGGCTCGCGGCCGGACGCGCCGTTCAGATCGTCGACTGGGCGCGGACGCATCGCTTCTGCGGTCGGTGCGGCACGCCGACCGAACTGGCACACAACGAACGTGCCATGCGGTGTCCGTCGTGCGGACACATGGCGTTCCCCCGACTGGCACCGGCGATGATCACGCTCGTGACCCGCGGCGAACCCGGCCCCGATCAAGAAGCGTTGCTCGCCCGCGGTGTTCAGTTCCGGATGCCGATGTTCTCGTGTCTGGCCGGCTTCGTCGAACCTGGCGAGACATTGGAAGGGGCGGTGATCCGAGAGGTACGCGAAGAAGTCGGTGTGGTCGTCGATCGTGTGCGCTACCTCGGCAGTCAGCCGTGGCCGTTCCCGCACAGTCTGATGCTCGGTTTTCGCGCCGAATGGGTGAGCGGCGACATCGTCTGCGATCCGAGCGAGATCGTCGAAGCGAACTGGTATCGCAAGGACGACTTGCCACCCATCCCGCCCGGAATCTCGATCGCCCGCAAACTGATCGATCATTGGCTCGCCGAGTGACAGCGAGCCGAATGACGACGGAATGTCGTCGGGTCAGGTGAGCTTTTCGGTGAACCAATCGAGAATGATCTCGAATCGCTGACGGCGATGTACGGGCGATCCGGCCCGCGAGAGTTCGTGGGTCTCGGCCGGGAATCGGTAGAAGACCACTTCTTTGTCGAGCAGACGAAGAGTGACGAAGAGTTCCTCGGCCTGACTGATGGGGCAGCGAAGATCGTTCTCGCTGTGCACGATCAACACCGGGACGTCGATGTCGCGGGCGAGAGTGCTGGGTGACATACGGAGATACTCGGCTGGATCCTCCACCGGATCGGGGCCGTGTTCGACGCGGAACATGGTGCCGATGTCGCTCGACCACTCCTCGGTGAGGAGATTGTTGACCGAACGTTCGGTGCACACGGTTCGCAGCCGTCCTCCGTGTCGAGCGGCGAGCAGTGTCGCCATGTATCCGCCGTAGCTTCCGCCCTGCATCCCTACTCGAGATCGGTCGCAGAACTCGTAGCGATCGAGGGCTGCGTCGAGAACACTGACGACGTCCTCGAAGTCGGCGGCACCCCATCCGGTACCGGGGCGCTTCGGGTGCTTCGGGCCGAGAATCGCTTGTCCCCACGCCTCTTCACGACCCGACGAACCGCGCGGGTTGCAGGCGACCACGACGAAACCGGCCGCGGCCTGAGCCTGGAACTCGTCGAAGTAGGCCTCGCCGTACTGGGTGTGCGGTCCGCCGTGCACGTTCAGGATCACCGGATACTTCGAAGCGGGGTCGAAGTTCTTCGGACGCACGATCCAGGCGTCGATGTGCGGATCGACACCCGATGTCGGGCGAGCGACGGGAACCGAGAACCGCTCCCAGCCGACCGGCTCGACGGTCTTCACGTACTCCCGGCTCACGTCGGTGATCACGGTCTCGGTGCCGTTTCGCCACACGTGGATCTCGGCCGGACGGGTCACGTGGGTGACGGCGGCGGCGATCGAACCGGTGGCGGCGTCGAAGGCCTTCACGCATCGAGCACCCGACGTCACGGCGACCGGCGGCACTGATCCCGTCGCATCGAGTCGGAAGAGATGGCACTCGCCGGCGTCCTCGGCGGTCGCAAGGATCGAGGTGTCGGACTCCCAGACCGGCGCGACGTTGCCGACCGTGGTCTCGAAGGTGCGATCGAGATCTTCGGAGACCCAGATCTTCGTGCGCGTCGTGAGATCGATCACGCCCACTCGAACGTTCTGCGGATACGTGCTCGCGTCGTCGTGGCCGAGGAACGCCACTCGTCGACCGTCCGGTGACACCGACGGATGCGAATACACGCCGGTCCGTTCGGTCAGCGCTCGGATGTCGCCGCCGAGGTCGACGACGAAGAGATCGTTCGAAAGATCGCGGTCCCAGTCGTCGTGACGGGCCGACGAGAACACGAGGCCAGTGGAGTCGGCGTGCCACGAGAAATCGCCGATCTGATGCGGACCAGGTGTGAGGTCCCGCGGTGTTCCGGTGCCGTCGGCCGGCACCACCCACAGGTGGTTCGGTCGATCGAACACGAAGTCCTCGCCGTTGAGGCGCGTGAAGAAGGTGTCGATGCGACGCGGGGACTGCCACGACTCGTCCTCGGCTGAGTAGCGCTCGTCGGGTACTCGTGACGCAAAGGCGATCCAGCGCCCATCGGGAGACCACGCCGGTGCGTCGAGGCCGTCCTTGCGCACGGCGATCGTTCGGGTCTCGCCCGGGGTCGACACCGGGATCACGTGAAGAGTCCGCTCACCCTTCTTCGCTCCTTGGGCACCTTCTCGACCGGACACGAAGGCGAGGTGTCGTCCGTCGGGTGACCACGACGGCTGGGACTCGCCGGGATCGCCCGACGTCAACGGTGACGGGTTGAGCGAGCCGTCGGTCGATCCGAGCCACACCTGCGAGACGTACTTGTTCTTCCCGTGGTCGACACGTGTGACCACGAAGGCGACGAGCCGTCCGTCGGGTGACACCACGGGACTGCCGGCCTGCACGAATCCGTCGAGCAACGACGTGGCGAGCGCGGTGTGCGGGGACTTGTCGGTCGAGGTCGCTGGAGTCTGGTCGGTCACGACGGGCACGGTAGTTCCGATGCCGGGGCCGGCACGCACCTGACCTAGTTTCACCCCATGGCTCTCACCAAGGATTCTCTCGGCAAACTCGGTCTCTGGACCTTCCAGCTCGACATGCAGCCGATGCGCGAAGCGCAAAAGCACGTCGCCCGTCTCGAAGAACTCGGGTTCCGGACGGTGTGGGTGCCCGAGGCCGTGGGTCGCGAGCCATTCGCTTCGACGTCACTGTTGCTGTCGGCGACCGATCGGATGATCCTCGCCACCGGAATCGCCAGTCTCCACGCTCGTTCACCGATGACGATGCAGGCCGGGTGGAAGACGGTGACCGAGGCGTTCCCCGACCGCTTCCTCCTCGGAATCGGTGTGAGCCACCAGCCGGCCGTGGAAGGTTTCCACGGCGGAACGTACGACAAGCCGTTGTCGACCATGAAGAAGTACCTCGACGCCATGGACAACGGTTTCTTCTTCGCGGCGCAGCCCTCCACGCCACCGGCTCGAGCCTTGGCCGCACTCGGACCGAAGATGTTGCAGCTCGCCGCCGAGCGTTCGCTCGGTGCTCATCCGTACTTCGTGCCGGTCGAACACACGACAGTGGCGCGCGAGGCACTCGGCCCCGATGCTCTCCTCGCACCCGAACAGGCCGTGGTGTTCTCGACCGACGCCGACGAAGCTCGAGCGGTGGCCCGAGGTTTCATGAAGACCTACCTCGGCCTGCCCAACTACACCAACAATCTGAAGCGACTGGGCTGGACCGAGGCCGACATCTCCGGTGAGAACGGCGGTCCCACCGACCGGATGGTCGACGCCATCGTGGCGTGGGGAACGCTCGACGACATCGCAGCGCGGATCCAGGATCACCTCTCACGAGGAGCCGATCACGTGTGCGTTCAGGTGCTGTCGGGCGATCCGAGCAAGGTCACCATGCCCGAATTCGAGCAGCTGGCCACTCTGATCCCGTCGCTCTGATCTCGTCGCTCTCGCTGGAGCGAACCCTCAGGAGCCGACGATGGTTCGGCTGAGGAGGGTGACGAGAGTGTCGCGGATCGAGTCGCGAGACGATCCACGCTTCGACATCTCGTTCTGGAATCCGAGGAGCCGTTCGATCATCGCGACGAGCGCCGCACCGGTCGTGAACGGGTCGAGTGTTCGCGGCAGACGTCCGGCGGCGACACCGTCGGCGATCATGGCCTGGATACCGTCGATCACGAGAAGGTTCGCTTGTGAGCGCACGGCGCGGAAGTTGCGGTCGCCTTCTTCGGCCTTGACGTTGCGGATACGAAGTACGGCGGCGTGCTCGTCCCAGTACGCCATGTAGGCGTCGACGAACGCCTGGGCGCGCGATTCGACGTCGTCGGGAGTCCAGGCCGGATGCAGATGGTCGACGAGAGGTCGCTCGGCGTCGACGGCCTCTTCGGCGAGGGCCAGGATCGCCGCATCGGCGTCGTTGAAGTACTGATAGAAGGTGGCGGCTGAGGTTCCGACCTCACGCGTGATGTCGACCACGCGTAGATCGAACACGCCTTGTTCTTCGAGCAACTTCTCGGTGGCGTCGAGGAGGCGGCGCCGCGTCGCTTGGGCGCGCGAGCCGATCACTCGTCCGTCGACCGAGCGAACTTTGTTCGGCATCAGCCGGCCCCGTACACGGGTGCCGGCTCAGGAGCCCGTGACAGCAAATCGGCGACCACGCGACCGACCTCGGATGGCTCGTAGCGATCGCCCTTGTCGGCCACCTCGCCGTGTTGCCAGCCGTCAGCGACCGACAACTGCCCACCGGCGACTTCGAACATCTTCCCGGTCACGTCGCACGACGGCGAACCGAGCCATACGACGACCGGGCTCACATTGGCCGGATCCATGGCGTCGAATCCCGAATCGGGTCGCTTCATCATCTCGGCGAAGGCTTCTTCGGTCATACGGCTGCGCGCCGACGGGGCGATGCCGTTGATCCTCACGCCGTAACGGCTGAGTTCGACGGCCGACACGATGGTGAAGGTGGCGATTCCGGCCTTGGCGGCCGAATAGTTGGCTTGCGACACCGACCCGAAGAGTCCGGCACCCGACGAGGTGGTGACGATCCGGGCGTCGACGGCCTCACCGGCCTTGGCGCGACCGCGCCAATGGTCGACGGCGTGACGGACCGGACAGAACATGCCGCGCAAGTGGACCTTCATCACGGAATCCCATTCGTCGACCGACATGTTGACGATCATCCGGTCGCGCACGATGCCGGCGTTGCAGACGAGAGTGTCGAGTCGGCCGAAGGTGTCGATCGCCTCGGCGACCATGTGTCCGGCGCCGTCCCAGTCGCTGACGTCGTCGGCGTTGACGATCGCCCGACCACCCATCGCCTCGATCTCGGCCACCACTTCGGCGGCCGGGCCGACGTCGTGTCCTTCGCCGGTCAGCGATGCACCGACGTCGTTGACGACGACGTTCGCGCCCTCGGCGGCAAAAGCGAGGGCGTGGGCGCGTCCGAGGCCGCGACCGGCCCCGGTCACGACGACGGTGCGGCCGGCGCAGATTCCGTCAGGATTTCGGTGGATGCTCATGTCTTCCTCTCAGCAGGTGATGCCGCCGTCCATGACGACGATCGATCCGGTCATGTAACGACCCTCGTCGGACGCAATGAACAGGAACATGTTGGCGATCTCGTCGGGCTCGGCTTGATCCATCGGGGTCATGATCTTCGACATCAACTTGTGGTCGGCGCCCTCGGGCAGGCTCATGAACGAGTGGACGATGTTGGTGTTGGTGCCGCCAGGTGCGATGGCGTTCACTCGAACACCCTTGCCGCGGTATTCGAAGGCAAGGGCTCGCGTGAGATTGACGACGCCGCCCTTGCTCGCACAATACGCCGCGCTCCATGGAGCGCCCATGAGGCCCGACGTGGAGGCCGTGTTGATGACCACACCGTCGCGCCCGCTCTCGACCGAACGCTTCAGGAGATGGGGGAGCGCGAACCGAGTGGCGTAGAAGGTTCCGTTGAGGTTGACCGACACGATGCGGTCGAACCAATCGGGAGTTTCTTCGTGGCTGTGGGCGAAGTGGCCGATACCGGCGATGTTGCAGAGGACGTCGAGTCCGCCGAGTTCGGCGGCGGCTGCGTCGACC
The DNA here is from genome assembly GCA_964614655.1 of uncultured Bifidobacterium sp. GTDB lineage: Bacteria > Actinomycetota > Acidimicrobiia > Acidimicrobiales > Ilumatobacteraceae > Casp-actino8. The sequence goes on along the minus strand of CAZTPF010000008.1, from coordinate 19,926 downwards.
GTTCGTTCGACGGCTGCGGCGTCGGTGACGTCGAGGTCGTAGGCGACGGCCCGTCCACCGGCGGCCTGGATGTCGCTGGCCGTCTCGGCGGCACCCTTCAGATCGACACACGCCACGGCCGCACCTTCGGCGCCGAAGCGCATGGCGGTGGCCCGACCGATGCCCGAACCGGCACCGGTCACGAACACTCGGAGGCCCGTGGCACGCGAATGGGTGGGAATTGGTTCGGTCATGCCTGTCCTCCGTATTTGGCGCGGAGATCCTTCTTCAGAACCTTGCCGCTCGGGTTGCGTGGGAGTGCATCGACGATCTCGAGGCGCTCGGGAATCTTGTGACGTGACAATTCGGCTTCTTTCAAGAAGGCCACCATGTCGTCGAAAGCGAAGGATGCACCGTCATTGGCGACCACGACGGCACAGGCGATCTCGCCGCTCGACGGATCGGGGAGTCCGACCACGGCCACGTCGGCCACCGCCGGGTGCGAGAACAGCAGATCTTCGATCTCCTTGGCCGAGATGTTCTCGCCTTTTCGGATGATGATGTCCTTCAGGCGTCCGGTGATGCTCACGAAACCGTCGGCGTCGACGATGCCGAGGTCACCGGTCCGGAACCAGCCGTCCTCGTCGAACGCGTCGGCGTCGAGTGTCGGATCCAGATAGCCCTGACAGACCTGGCGACCTTTCACGCGCAGCTCGCCCTCTTCGCCTGGATCGCATTCGCGGTCGTCCATCACGACGCGAATGGTGACGCCCGGACAAGGACGCCCGTCGGTCGTGGCCTTCTTGTCGTCGGGATCGTCGACGTGCACCATCGTGTTGATGGGGGCTTCGGTCAGGCCCCACCCGCCGATGAGCGGAGCCCCGAAGGCTTCCATCATCTCGGCGTGCAACGACTTGGGCTTGGGCGCACCTCCGCCGTTGAAGATGCGGACATCGGGGAGCAGACGCTCACCCGACGGCAATTGCCGTTGCGTGTTGAGATAGGTGAGCCAGAACACGGTGCCGGCTCCGGCGCACGTGCAGCCGTTGGCTCCGAGCCAAGCGGGTGTGGCCGAGGCGTCGAAGGTTTCGACCATGAGAAGTTCGACCCCGGTCTGCATGGCGTTGAACAACCAGATGAGTCCGCCGACGTGCGTGATCGGGAACACGACGGCGGCCCGGTCGTCGGGGCCGACTTCCATGCTCCACTGCATGCCGTCGTTGGCGGCCGACATGCTGAAGTCGCTGTGCTTGGCACCCTTCGGATCGGCGGTGGTGCCCGAGGAGTAGAAGAGCCATCGCAAGCCGTGAAGATCGGGCTCGTACGGCGGAAGTTCGATCGACGCCGGATCGGCCTCGGGAAGAGACGGATCGGCCACCAGAACCTGGACGTCGTGGTCGAGCTCTCGAGCGACCTCATGCGCCATCGGCGCGTAGTCGAAGCCGCGGAAGACGCCGGGTACCACGAGCACTCGACACTGCGACTGGCGGGTGATGAACGAGACCTCGCGATGTCGATAGATCGGCAGGATCGGATTCTGGACGGCGCCGAGTCGGGACAGCGCTCCGGTCAGGACGAGCGATTCGAAACGTGACGGCTGGATCCACGACACGTTCGTACCTGCGCCGACGCCCAGTCGGAAGAGTCCGGCCGCCACGCGCTCGCACCAGTCCTTGTAGGCGCCGAACGTGAGGGTGCGTCCCCATTCGTCACGGGCCATCTGCTTGTCGGGAGTGAGAAGGGCGCGCTCGCAGACCAGTTGCCACAAGGTCTTGCCCTCGAGATCGAGGACTCCAGTGGGATAGGCCATGACTTCGCTCGCGTCTCGACTCAGAACGTGATGACCGCTCGAGCGACGGATCCGCTCTCGAGGCCGTCGACGGCGCTCTTCCAGTCGGCGATCGGGAAGGTGGCGCTCACGAGTTCGTCGAGGAGAACTTCACCGCGTCGGTAGAGGTCGATGATGTACGGGATGTCGCGCTGAGGGCTCACCGAACCGTAACGACACCCGATGATGCCGCGGTCGACCTGAGTGAGCCGCCCGTACAGGCCGTGGAACTCGGCGGTCTGACCGGCCACGCCGATCACCACCACGGTTCCACCCCAGTCGAGGCATTCGAGGGCGTTGTTGGTGACGACGGGGTGGGCCACGCAGTCGAAGGCCCAGTTGGCACCGCCGGCGTTGAACGGTCCGCGCGGCATGTCGTCGCGGTAGGGGAGGATCCCGATGATCGCATCGACGATGTCGTCGCGGCGGCCGTCGAGGAAGTGCGTGGCTCCGAATTGACGGGCCAACGACTCCTTTTCGGCGAGAGTGTCGACGGCGATGATCGTCGACGCGCCTTGCACCTTGAGCGCTTGGATGCAGTTCAGGCCGACACCGCCGACGCCGAACACGACCGCCGACTGGCCACGCTTCACGTTGGCCCGATTGAACACGGCGCCCATTCCGGTGACCACACCGCAGCCGACGAGGGCGGCCGACGTGAGCGGGACGTCCTTTGGAATCTTCACGCACTGGACGTCGCGCACGATCGTGCGTTCGGCGAAGGCACTGGTGGCGGCGAAGTTGTAGATCGGTTCGCCGTCGAGAGTGAACGGCTGACTCCAGTTACCGAGCGTCGATCGGCAGAACGTGGGCTTGCCGTCCATGCAGAACTCGCAGAAGCCGCAGGCGGCCAAGGTGGCGATGATCACGTGATCGCCCGGGGCGACGTGGGTGACCGCGTTGCCGACCGAAGCGACGACCCCGGCGGCTTCGTGGCCACACACACCCGGTGACGGAACTGGATACAGGCCGTGCATGTACGAGATGTCGGAGTGGCAGAGGCCAGCCGCGGCGACGTCGACCCAGACCTCACGAGGACCGGGTTCGCGAACTGTCAAGCCGTCGACCAGCGTCGCCGTGGATCCGTCGTAGACGATGCCTTTCATGGTTCCCCCTCATCGAGCCGAAACGTCGCCAGTCGGACTCTAGTCCGCGACGTCGGAGAATCTGACGGCCAGTCAGATTCGTGGGGGTCGATCCGGGGTCAGGACAGGTGGGTGATGCCGAGCATCTTGATGGCGTTGCCGCGCAACACCTTGTACACCTGCTCGTCGGTGAGGCCGAGCGTCTGCTCGTGGGCGATCTTGGCGGTGTGCGGCCAGGTCGAGTCGGAGTGCGGGTAGTCGCACTCGTAAGTGACGTTGTCCTCACCGATCTCGACGAGGGAGCGCAGACCGTGCGGGTCGTCGAAGAAACAGCCGTAGACGTGCTTCTTGAACAATTGCGACGGCGGTTCGAGAACCTTGTCGGCGACACCGCCCCAGCCCCGGTTGTCCTCCCAGACGCGGTCGGCGCGCTCGAGGATGTAGGGGATCCATCCGATCTGACCTTCGCTGTAAGCGATCTTGAGATCGGGGAACTGCGTGAAGTGGCCGCTCATGAGCCAGTCGACCATGCTGAAGCAGCAGTTGGCGAACGTGAGCGTGGAGCCGACCGCTGCCGGTGCGTCGGGAGACGTGCTCGGCATCTTCGATCCGGAACCGATGTGCATGCAGATGACCGTGCCGGTCTCGTTGCACGCCTCGAAGAACGGCAACCAGTATCCGTTCTCGTCGTGGATGCTCGGCAGATTCAAGTTGGAGGGGATCTCGCTGAAGGCCACGGCGCGGAAACCGCGCGCGGCGTTGCGGCGAATCTCGGCGGCGGCGGCCACCGGATCCCAGAGCGGAATCAGACCGAGCGGCAACATGCGGCCACCCGATTCACCGCACCACTCTTCGTACATCCAGTCGTTGTAGGCGTACACGCCGAGCATGGCGAGCTCTTTGTCCTGCGCCTCGTAGAACGTCTGGCCGCAAAAGCGCGGGAAGGTGGGGAAGCAGAGCGACGCCTCGATGCCGGCGACGTCCATGTCTTCGAGACGATCCTTCAGCTTGTAGCTGCCCTGTCGCATCTCGTCATAGGTGATGCCGGTGACGGTCACCTCGTCGCGCTCGAAGCCGACGGCGGTGTCGAGACGAGTGAGCGGACGACGCAGATCTTCGTAGAACCACCAATCGGCGAGCGGGCCGTCCTCACCCTTGTCGCCCGGGATCGCCGTGAACTTGCCGCCGACGAAAGTCATCTCTCGGACGGGGAGACGTTCGATGCGAGGGCCGACGTCGTGGTACTTCTTCGGAAGGCGATCGGTCCAGACGGTCGCCGGTTCGGTCACGTGGTCGTCGACCGAGATGATCTTGGGCAGTTCGCGCATGAAGTCGAGGGTAGCACTGAAATCTGACGGTGTGTCAGATTCTGCGTCGGCCCAGGTGAATTGGCGGATTCGGGGTTGGTGGGCGAGAGTGGGTCCATGACGCGAACCCACCGCATGACCGTCGGAGTGGCCCTTCCGCAGATGGCCACCGGACTCGATCGAGATCGCCTCGTGGCCTGGTGTCGAGGGATCGACGAGGGGCCGTTCTCGAGCGTGTCGGCCGGGGAGCGCATCACCTTCCACAATCTGGACGGCTTCACCCTGTGTTCGGCAGCGGCCGCCCTCACCTCCCGGGTTCGGGTCCTGGTCAACGTGGTGGTGTTGCCGTGGCACGCACCAGCGATGGTCGCCAAGGAACTGGCATCGCTCGACGTGGTGTCGGGCGGACGGGTCGAGGTGGCGGTCGGGGTGGGCGGACGCCAGCAGGATTACCAGGCGCTCGGGTCGCCGTTCGCCGGTCGGCACGGTCGGCTCGACGAGGCGGTCGCCGAAGTGCGTCGACTCTGGAACGGCGGAGCGGCCGCCGACGGCGAGCGAGTCGGTCCGGAACCGATGCAGGCCGGGGGGCCGCCGATCCTCGCCTCGGCGATGGGTCCGAAGTCGCTCGCACGGGCCGCGGCCTGGGCGAGTGGCGTCAGCGGTTTCACGTTGCTCGGTGACGCGGCCGAGTCGGGGCGTCTGTTCCGCCAGACCGAAGCCGCGTGGACCGATGCCGGACGGGCGGAGAAGCCCCGTCTCGTCACCGGTTCCTTCGTCGCTCTCGGTGACGACTCCCGTCGCACCCTTCACGACTTCGCCGAGACCTACCTGCGGGTCTTCTCTCCGGATCTCGCGGCATCGCTCGCTGCGGCTATGCCGTTGCACGAGGTGGGGCCGCTCGTCGAACTTCTCGACGCTGTCGAGGCCGAAGGTGCTGATGAATTCATCGTGGTTCCGGCCACGAGCGATCCGCGAATGCTCGACGCGCTCGCCGACGCCGTTGCGTCACGCAACTGAGTCGCTCCGCAGGTCGCGGAACATCTTGGCCGCGACGATGAGCACCAGGGTGGCGAACAGCGCGTTCGACAGGTCTTCGTTCATGACGTCGGCCACGAGGCCGCCGACAATCGCGGTCGGAATGCCGGCGAGTCCGACGATCACCGCCACCTTGGTGTCGATGTTCTTGGCCTTCAGGTTCCGCAAAGTCCCGATGATCGCAGTCGGGATGATCACTGCCGCCGAGGTTCCCTTGGCGATGACCGGTATCTCGCTGAAGAGCACGATCATGATCGGCACCATGATCACCCCGCCGCCGATACCGAGGAGGCCGGCGAGCACACCGGTCAGGAAGCCGATGATCACCAGAGCGATCGCTCCACCGGCTTCGATCACACCGCGTCCATCGGCATTCGTCGGAACGTAGAGGCGAACGGCGGTGATCAGCAGCATCGCGGTGAAGAGATAACCGATGAATCGACGCGGTAGCCGGTGGATCAACTTGGTGCCGTAGATCGCGCCGCCCACCGCACCGATCGCCAGCCAGAGTGCCATCACCCAGTCGACGTTGTCCTGGCTCCAGTACGTCGCCAAACTCGCGATCGAAATGGGGAACACGGCCCCGAGTGAGGTGCCGCTCGCCAATTTCTGGTCGAGCTTCAAGATCATGGTGAGAGCCGGAACGACGAGGATTCCGCCGCCCACCCCGAAGAGGCCCGACAGGATCCCCGCTCCCACGCCGACGAGGGCAATGGTCGTGGTCGACGGACGACCTGGTGCGTTCACGACGCGAGCACGGCGGCCGAGACGCGACGGCGATGCCACGTCGCGTCGCCGTAGGCGCGCGAGAGGGCCCACGCCTTTTTCATGAAGAGTTGCAGATCGGCTTCCCACGTGTAGCCGATACCACCGTGCACTTGCATCGAACCACGACTCGCGCGGTAGGCGGCCTCGCTCGCCAGGGCTTTGGCCATGCTCACGTCGCGCGGCGCCGTCGGCTCGCCGCTGGCGAGACTCCAGGCGGCACGGTAAGTCGGCGCCTTGGCGAACTCGACCTTCAAGAGGGCGTCCGACATCAGGTGCTTGACGGCTTGGAACGATCCGATCGGCTTGCCGAACTGTTCGCGTTGACGTGCGTAGTCGGCGGCGACGTCGATCATGCGCTCGCCGAGTCCGATCATGTAAGCGGAGGTGGCCACGGCCATGGCGTCGAAAGCGCGGTCGACTGGGACGTCGAGACTGGTCACGCGGCCGCCGCTGACGGTGGCGATCCGTCGGCCGCCGTCGATGCCGTCGACGTCGCTGCTGGCGAAATCCGAGCAGGCGCCGTCACAGGTCACGATCACGTCGGCCACATGGGCGTGAGCGACGTACGGCGACGAGTCGATCGAAACGGTGGCGACCGTCGAACCATCGACGACGCCGGGGTGAGTCGAGGCGAGAAGGGGAGCGGCCACTGCCATGTGTTCGAGGACCGGACCGGGAACCGCGGCTCGGCCCAGTTCCTGGAACAAGAGCACGGCGTCGACGAGATCACCGCCCATCCCTCCGTGCTCCTCCGACACGAGAAGTCCGAGGACTCCCATCTCACCGAGCTTGGCCCAGAGTTCGGGGGAGTGGCCCGAACCGTTCTCCCACGTGTGGCGCACGAGCGACGGAGGGCATTCGTTGTCGAGCAGGTCGCGCAGACCATCGGCGAAGAGACGTTGATCGTCGGTGAACGAGAACTTCACGGCTCAGACTCCCTTCGGCAACTGCAGAACGCGGTCGGCGATGATGTTGCGTTGGATCTCGTTGGTCCCGGCGTAGATGGGGCCGCTCAACGAGAAGAGGAAGCCGTCGACCCAGCGCTCGTTCGCGCCGCTCATACGTTCGGCTTCGGGTCCGAGGATCTGAAGGGCGATCTCGTGAATGCGGACGTCCATCTCGCTCCAGAAGATCTTGTTGAGACTGGCCTCGGCACCGATCGGACGACCCTCGAGCATGCCGGTGACGGTCTGGTAGGTGTGCAGGCGGTAACCCTCGGCCTGCATCCAGGCATCGGTGACGGCGTCGGCGAGTGCGGTGTCGCTCGGATCGGCGTAGGTGCGCCACAGATGAACGAGGCGATTGGCGGCCTCGGAGAATCGCGCCGGGCTGCGCAGACTCACACCGCGCTCGAACCCGGCCGTCGCCATGGCCACACCCCATCCCTTGTCGACGTCGCCGAGGGTGTTCTCGATCGGCACCCGCACGTCGTCGAAGAAGATCTCGGCGAACCCGGTGTCACCGTCGAGTTGGGCGATCGGTCGAACCGTGATCCCGGGCAGATCGAGCGGGCAGAGGATGAAGGTGAGTCCGCGGTGGCGCTCGGCGGTCGGATCGGTGCGGAAGATGCCGAAGCACCAGTCGGCCCACACGGCGCGACTGGCCCAGATCTTCTGGCCGTTCAGGATCCATTCGTCACCGTCGCGGGTCGCTTTGCTGCGGATGCCGGCCAGGTCGCTGCCGGCGTTCGGCTCGCTCCAGGCCTGCGCCCACACGATCTCGCTCGAGGCCATGGTGGGAAGGAAGCGATCCTTCTGGGAGTCGGTTCCCACTTCCATGATGGTCGGCCCGAGAAGGAAGATGCCGTTCTGGTTGACGCGTCCGGGCGCGCCGGAGCGGTAGTACTCCTCTTCGAAGATCAGCCAGTGGATGTAGTCGGCCCCACGTCCGCCGTACTTCTCCGGCCACGACACCGCCGACCAGCGACCCTCCGAGAGGCGACGCTCCCAGTCGCGATGCTGGGCGAAGCCGATCTCGGTGTCGAAACTCTCGAGCGGTTCGGCGGGCACGTTGGCTTCGAGCCACGTTCGGGCCTCGGAGCGAAACGCTGATTGTTCGGGGGTTTCACGCAGATCCATGGCGTCTCGCACCCTAGTCGGACACTCGGCGAAATCTGACGCCCCGTCACATCCGCTCGGTGGCTCGCGATCGCTGCTCGTACACTGCTCGGAGGTGAAAGAGACGTGAGCGGCACGACGACGAGTTCACGAGGTCTTCTCTACGTCGCCGGACTCGACGGACTTCGCGGCCTGGCTCTCGTACTCGTGGTGCTCTATCACCTCGAATGGTCGATCGTTCCCGGCGGCATGCTCGCCGTCTCGCTCTTTTTCACGTTGTCGGGTTACCTCATCACGCAACTCGTCGTGCGCGAGTTCGACCAGGACGGGCGGGTCGACCTCATCGGATTCTGGGCGCGCCGTCTCCGTCGTCTGATGCCGGCGTCGCTGTTGGCCCTGGCCGCACTCGCCGTGCTGTCGGCGACCACCTCGCTGTTCGACGGGCCGCGCCTGCGCGGCGACTTGCTCGCGTCGTTGGGTTATGCGGCCAACTGGAGATTCGCGTCGACCGGGAACTCGTACGAAGAACTGTTCACCTCGGTGGCTTCGCCCGTCCAGCACTTCTGGTCGCTCGCGATCGAGGAGCAGTTGTACGTCGTCCTGCCGTTGCTCTTCGCCGGACTTCTCCGTCTGCGACGACGTCGCCTGCTCGGCGCGGTTCTGGGTGCCTTGGCTCTGGCGAGTCTCGTGATCGGACTGTCGACCGAATCACGGCTCGCCGTCTACTACGGCACGCACGTGCGCGCTTTCGAACTGCTGGTCGGATCTCTGCTCGCCCTTGCCATGCCGATTGGAAGATCGATCGGCCGAAATTCGGCACGGATCCTCGCGATCGCCTCGGCTGTGGCGTCGATCGTCGTTCTGGTGGCCGTCGGCTCGATTCGTACGAGCGACTCGATCGTCTATTCCGGAGGCTTGCAGGCCTTCTCGCTCGTCTCCGCTCTCGTGATCGTCGGAACGTTGGTACCGGGTCCGGTCAACTCGGCGATGTCATGTCGGCCGCTCGTCGCCGTGGGCAAGATCAGCTACGGCGCCTACGTGTACCACTGGCCGATCTTCGTGGCCATGACTCCCGAACGAATGAAGTTCGACGGCTGGATGCTCGACGTCGTGCGACTCACCTCGGCCTTCGCCGCCGCTGGGCTGTCGTTCGTGCTCGTCGAACAGCCGGTGCGCCGACGAAGGGTGTTGCGGCGTCCGGCGTCGGCCGGCTGGCTCGCCGTGGCCGTCGTGGCTCTCGTCGCCGGAACGATCGCGCTCGTCCCGCGAAGCACTCCGGTCGTCCTCGCCGGACTCGATGCTCCCGAACGCATCGTCGAGTTCGACGCCGAGGAGGTCGACGCAGGGTCGGATGCTCCGTCGACGGCGGGCGGCCCGATGTCGACGGTTTCGGACGCGCCGGCACTTCGCGTCGCGTTCGTCGGAGCCGACACGACATTGCCGAGTCTCCTGGTCGGTCGTTCGGCGGATGATGTCGCGACGATCGACCTGACGGAGGCCGACTGTCCGCTGCGACTGTCGGGTGGAGGGCGGGCGGGCTGTTCGCCGCTCGACGAACTTCTCGAGTCGATCGACGACGTGGACGTGCTCGTGATCGGGTTCGGTGCTGATGAACGCCGGATGATCGAGGCGATGATCGGCGATCCGACCGCTCGTCAATCGTTGGAATTCCCCGAGCTTCTCGATCGTCGGTTCACGGTTCCGCTGCGATACGCCACAGGGTTGTCGGCGCTGATCGAGGGTCGTCCGACTCTGCTCGTCGACGCCACGCCGGGTGACGAGTTGGGCAACCGAATCGCCGACATCGGCGCGAGGCGCACGAACGTGGCGTACGTCGACGCGGCTCGCGAGTCGGACGTGGCTGCGGAGTTCGATCTGCTCGTGGCCGGACTCGAGGAGCGTGACGAGCGTCGGCAGGTGATGGTGATCGGCGACAGCGTGTCGTACGGCGTGGCCGAGGCATTGAACACGGTGGCGCGCGACCGCTACGCAGTGGTGTGGGCCGGAGGTCGGAACTGTCCGCTGGTCGAAGCGGTCGAAGTTCGCTGGTGGGAAGGAGTCGAATTCGACATGACTTCGTGTCCGAAGATCGACGACTGGCTTCCGATGGTTCGGCAATCCGATGTCGTCGCCGTGGTCGTCTCGGTGCCCGAGCAGTCGGAGCAGAGGTACGAGTCCGATGGTGATTGGTATCTGTTCGACGACGCGGAGTTCGTGTCGCGTCACGAAGCGGCGGTCGGACGTCTGGTCGATGCGGCGCTCGCCGTCGATGCGCGAGTCGTCTTCTTCAGTAGTCCGCTGATTCACGGAGGAGCGCTCGGCGGAGCCAAGTTCGCACTTCCCGAAAGAGTCGAGGGCTGGAACGAGCTCATGGTCGGCTACACCGAACGCTGGCCGAGTCTCGAATTGTTCGACTGGGCGTCGATCGTCTTGCGTTGCGAGAACGAGCGTGGAGGACCGGGCAGTCTGCGAGGAGACGGCGTCCACATGGACTCCGACGATCTGACCGCCATCGTCGCCGCGGAGCTGCTTCCCTTCCTCGACGAGGCCTCTGATTAGTCTGATCTCGTGACGAACACCCCCCGCATCACGAGAGTTCCGGCCGTCGAGGGCTGGTACACGCTCGACGACGACGCCCATCTGATCGGCGGCAAGTGCGACGGGTGCGGAACCTACGTGTTCCCGCCCCGCACCGAGAACTGCCCCAACCCTGCGTGCGACTCCGCTTCGCTGTCGCTGACACCGCTCAGTCGACGTGGCACGGTGTGGAGCTACGTCGAGAATCGCTACGCGCCACCTCCTCCCTACAAGGCGAGCGATCCTTTCGAGCCATACGCGCTCGTGGCCGTGCAGTTGGAGAAGGAGGGCATCATCGTTCTCGGACAGGCGCCCAAAGGTGTCCTGGCCGCCGACCTGCGGGTCGGGATGGCGATGCAGCTCGAGACCGACGTCTTGTACCGGGACGACAACGAGGACGGCACCGTGACCGAGCACATGGTCTACGTGTGGGCTCCGGCCGCTGAAGGGAGCGAGTGATGTCCGACCGTGATCTCGTCGTGATGGGTGTTGGTATGCACCCGTGGGGCAAGTGGGGCAACGACTTCACCGAGTACGGAATGGTGGCGGCGCGTGCGGCGTTGGCCGACGCCGGACTCGAATGGCGCGACATCCAGTACGTCGCCGGAGCCGACACCATCCGCAACGGCTACCCGGGTTTCATCGCCGGTTCGACCTTTGCGCAGAAGCTCGGCTGGACCGGTGTCAGCGTCTCGTCCAGTTACGCGGCGTGTGCGAGCGGCGCGCAGGCCCTGCAATCCGCAAGAGCGTCGATTCTGGCCGGCTTCTCCGATGTCGCGCTCGTGATCGGAGCCGACACCACGCCGAAGGGATTCTTCGCGCCGGTGGGCGGAGATCGCAAGAACGACCCCGACTGGCTGCGCTTCCATCTGCTCGGTGCCACCAACCCCGTGTATTTCGCTTTGTTCGCCCGTCGGCGCATGGATCTCTACGGAGCGACCGCCGAGGACTTCGCCATGGTGAAGGTCAAGAACTCCCGTCATGGCCTGCACAATCCGAACGCCCGATTCCGTAAGGAGAACACGGTCGAGGACGTGGTCAACAGTCCGGTCGTCTCCGATCCGCTCCGGCTCCTCGACATTTGCGCCACGTCCGACGGGGCGGCGGCGATGATCGTCGCCTCGCGCGAGTTCGCCGAGAAGCGCCTCGGATCGCTGAAGGGAGTGCCGCGAATCCGCGCCGTCAGCACGGTGACGCCCACGTACCCGCAGACGATTCTCGAGTTGCCCGATTTCGCGACCGACTCGTCGGCGGTCGTCGCCCCGCCGGCGCGCGGTTTCAAGGATTCCATCTGCTGGAACGCTTACGAAGAGGCGGGTATCGGTCCGTCCGACATCTCGCTGGCCGAGGTGTACGACCTGTCGACGGCTCTCGAACTCGACTGGTACGAGCATCTCGGACTGTGCGCTCCGGGCGAAGCCGAAGGTCTGCTCCGATCGGGAGTGACCACGATCGGCGGTCGTGTTCCGGTGAATCCGAGCGGAGGTCTGTCGTGTTTCGGCGAGGCGATTCCCGCCCAGGCGATCGCCCAAGTGTGCGAGGTCGTGTGGCAGTTACGCGGTCAGGCCGCCGAACGTCAGGTCGAAGGTGCTCGGGCCGGCATCACGGCCAATCAGGGCTTGTTCGGTCACGGCTCGTCGGTGATCGTCTCGGTCTGACGCGAACGCGCCGTCACTCGAGTTCGAGCAACCCCGACGATCCGGGTCCGAGGGTTCCGGCCGATCGGTAGACGTCGAGTTTGGCGCGACTGTCCTCGATGTCGAGATTGCGCATGGTGAGCTGACCGATGCGATCGAGAGGTCCGAAGGCCTGATCTTCGACGCGCTCCATGCTCAGTCGATCGGGGGCGTAGGTGAGATGAGGTCCGGTGGTGTCGAGGATCGTGTAGTCGTCGCCACGACGCAGACGCAAGGTGACTTCGCCGGTGACCGCCGACCCGACCCATCGCATGATGGGTTCGCGCAACATGAGGCTCTGAGGATCGAACCAGCGTCCTTCGTAGAGGAGGCGTCCGAGGCGGCGGCCCATGGTGCGGTAGTTCTCGATCGTGCCCTCGTTGTGGATGGCGGTGACCAATCGCTCGTAGGCGATGTGGAAGAGGGCGAGTCCGGGTGACTCGTAGATGCCGCGACTCTTGGCTTCGATGATGCGATTCTCGATCTGGTCGGACATTCCGAGACCGTGCCGCCCCCCGATGCGATTCGCTTCGTGGACCATTTCGACCTGATCGGCGAACTCCTGACCGTTCAGCGCGACCGGCCAACCCTCGTGGAATCGGATCGACACCACTTCGGGCTCGATCGCAACGTCGTCGCGCCAGTGCGCGACACCCATGATCGGTTCGACGATGTCCATGGGTGTGGAGAGTTCTTCGAGAAGCTTCGCCTCGTGGGTCGCGCCCCAGATGTTGGCATCGGTGCTGTAGGCCTTCTCGGTGCTGTCGCGGTACGGGAGACCGTTGGCCTTCAGGAACTCGCTCATCTCGGTTCGCCCGCCGAGTTCGGCGACGAAGGTCTCGTCGAGCCACGGCTTGTAGATGCGTAGCTTCGGATTCACGAGCAACCCGTATCGGTAGAAGCGCTCGATGTCGTTGCCCTTGTAGGTGGATCCGTCACCCCAGATGTCGACTCCGTCGGACTGCATGGCGCGCACCAGGAGCGTTCCGGTGACGGCTCGTCCGAGCGGAGTGGTGTTGAAGTAGGTCTTGCCGGCCGTGGTGACGTGGAAGGCACCGCACTGCAGGGCCATCAACCCTTCGCGCACTAATTCGGCGCGGCAGTCGACCAGACGGGCTTCCTCGGCTCCGTACTGGCGGGCCCGCCCGGGCACCTGATCGAGTTCGGGTTCGTCGGGCTGTCCGAGGTCGGCGGTGTAGGCGTAGGGAACGGCGCCCTTGTTGCGCATCCACGCCACGGCAGCCGACGTGTCGAGGCCGCCGGAGAACGCGATGCCGACGCGCTCGCCGATCGGGAGGGATGTGAGGACGCGCTGGGATGACTGGCCACCGGACATGCGGGGAACGCTATCGGCGTCGACACCAGGCGATCTGTATGGTCGTTTCATGAATCTCGACGGCGGTGTGCATCGTGTCGAACTGCGACGCGTCGTCGAATCGCTGTGGATCTGCGGCAAACACGCGATCGCGCCCGACCCCGACGCCTTGTTCGCCCGCATCTCGGTGCGGCCGTCCGACGTCGACGTGGTGTGCCTCGTCGAAGAGCACGAGCTCGTCGACCGTTATCCCGACTACGTGAACTGGTTGCGCTCGGAGCCCTCCGCTCTCTGGTGTCCGGTGCCCGACCTGTCGTCGCCCGACGTCGATCGAGCCGCCGAGATGTACGAAGTCGTGTGGGAGCGTCTGGTTAGAGGTCGCCACGTCGTCGCGCATTGCGGCGCCGGCATGGGTCGAGCGGGGACGCTGGCCGTCGCCATGTGTCTGCACGACGGCCGACCTCTCGACGAGGCTCTGGAACACGTTCGGCGATCTCGGCCCGGAGCCGGTCCGGAGGTCGGGTCTCAGTCGATGGTGTTGGCCGAACTCGCTCGTCGACTCGCCACCTCGTCGAGATGACGACGGGCCGAGAACGATCCGATCCCGAGCAGAACTGCACTCGCGGCCAGTGCTGCTGTGACGACGGCACCGCCGGGCGACGAATGACGGTCGACGATCGCGCTCGCACCGAGTAGCAGTCCGCCGACGATCGAGAACTGCGGGACGAAGGGTCCGCTCAAGAACGCCCAGACGGCGACGCTCGTGCACAGAGCGAACACGACGAAGACGGTGGCGACCACTCCGACGGCTCCCCAGCGGACGTCGTCAGCCCACCAGACCGGCCGACCGATCACCTGCGACGACGCACCGACGCTCGCCAATCCGAGTGTGAGACCCACCCAGCCGGCACCCACCACGCGCGACCAACTCGCCGGCAGTCGATGAGCTCGTCCTCGATCGGCGAGCAGTTCACGACGATGTCGGGTCGGCTCGATGTCGGGCGGGGGTAGCACGACTCCACGCTACGTGACGTTCGTGTCGACACGACAGCGCGTCAAACGTCGTCGTGGTCACCGCTAGCGTGCTCGTGTGGCTGCGGACGCGCGATCGGCTCACTTCGAGAAGCTGACGCTCTTCTTCCCGATGTGGAACGAGGAGGAGTACATCGACCGCACTCTGCAGGCCGCCCGTGAAGCCGCTGAGGCGTTGATCGCGGCCGGAGAAGTGGCCGACTACGAAATCGTGGTCGTCGACGACGCCTCGACCGACGCGACCGGCCGAATGGCCGACGAAGCGGCCGCCGCCGACCCTCGGATCCGGGTCGTGCATCATCCGAAGAATCGCAAACTGGGTGGCTCGATCAAGACCGGCTTCGCCCATGCCAGCGGCGACCTTGTCCTGTACACCGACGCCGACCTTCCGTTCGACATGGACGAACTCCAGAAGGCGTGTCGGCTCATGCGTCACTACGAAGCAGACGTGGTGAGCGCCTACCGGCTCGACCGGACGGGGGAGGGCTACGTTCGAACCGTCTACTCGTTCTTCTACAACGCGTTGGTGCGTGTCTTTTTCGGACTCAAGATGCGCGACGTCAACTTCGCGTTCAAGCTCTGCCGGCGCCGGATCTTCGACCACGTCGAACTGAAGTCGGAGGGTTCGTTCATCGACGCCGAACTGGTGATTCGAGCGCACAAGTTCGGGTATCACATCGTGCAGTTCGGAGTCGACTACTTCCCACGAACACGTGGAGTGTCGACGCTGTCGTCGCCATCGGTGATCGTCAAGATCCTGCGCGAGATGTGGCAGTTGAGGCGTGAATTGCGGGCGATTCGGCCCGTCGACCACGCTTGAGCGGCGAGGTGAACGGCACATCGTCCCGACCTCGGTCCCGCAGGGCGCAGCGGTAGCCTCGGCGCCGTGAACGAGGGCTCCCCGCGGCGACGGTCGACCGGTCGAGCGAACCGCGCGCCGTCCGAACTGAACCGCTGGTACCCGGCGATCGGCGCCGCCGCGGTGCTGGTCGGTGTGGTGACCGTGGGTGTGGTGGCCGACGGTGGCGACGAGTCCGGGTCGGTGTCTCCCGTGGTCACGAATTCGACCACTCCGCAAGTCGTCACCGAGAGCACGTCGACTCCGGTCGTGAAGTTGCCGTTGTCGCAGACCTTCGGTCGGGGAGCGGCCGGTCCCGAGGTGAAACTGATCCAGGATCGGCTGCTCGAATTGAAGTTCGATCCGGGTGTCGCCGACGGCGTCTTCGGCGAACGCACTCAGCAAGCCGTCTGGGCCTTCGAGAAGTTGGTGATGGGCGTGCCCCGTGATCAGGTGACCGGTCGCGTGAGTCCCGAGATGTGGAGTCGTATGCAGGATCCCATCGTGATCACACCTCGCCGCCCCGACTCGACCCCGAATCACACCGAGATCTACCTGCCCGAGCAGGTCATGGCGGTGTTCCACCGCGATCAGGCGGTCCTTGTCACGCACGTGTCGTCGGGTGACGATCAGGAATGGTGCGAGGAGGTCACGATCGACCCCGGTGAGCGGGGCAACGAGGACGGACTCGAACCCATCAAGGAGGGGTGGTGCGGGCTGTCATGGACGCCCGGCGGGGTCTACCGCTACGACCGGCTGGTGGAGGGGCGGCGTGAGAGCCAGCTCGGTGGCATGTACAACCCGGTGTACTTCAACTACGGCATCGCCGTTCACGGTGCGCACGAGGTGCCGCTGTATCCCGCTTCGCACGGATGCATTCGCATCCCGATGCACATCTCCGACTACTACCAGTCGCTCGTAGCGCTCGGAGATCAGGTGTTCGTGTGGGACGGTGTGAAGGAGCCGGAGGAGTACGGATCGCAATTGCCGCGTTTCAACTGGCGTGATCCGAACTACACGACCACGACCTCGACGACGTCGACGACATCGACCACGACCACCACCACGACGACGTCGACGACATCGACCACGATGGCGCCGGCTCCAGCGCCCACGGTCGAATCGTCGGCTCCGTGATTCCGGACGAACGACTCCTCTCAGCCCAGGCAGGCCGACGCGCCGTTGAACACACCCTGACGGAAGGCGTCCACCTTCTCGAACGGACTGCCGTACTCGTCGAGATCGGCCGACACGTCGCCGATGGCGATCATGGTCCTGATCGCTTCGTCGAGATCGCCCGGTGACAGAGAGATCCGCGGTTCGTCCTCGCTCGGTGGGACCACCGGCTCGACGTTGAGGGGCAAGATGTCGCCCGACCACGCTCCGGCGAGACAGTCGTTCAGGAGATGCCCGATCTCTCCGTCGATGTCGAGATCGAGGGCGTTCTGAACCAGTTCTCCGTAGCCGACGGCCAGCAGATAGCCGACGGCGAAGTCACCCGGAGTCGAGCGGTAGACGTCGAACATGAGGTCGGTGTCCACGACGAGTGTCGGAGGTGTCGTGCAGACGGCCACACCGAGAGCGACCGCCTGCGGATCGGAGCACGGTTCGTCACCGTCCAACACGACGAGGGGAGTCGTCCAGGCAGGAACGACGGCTCCCCAGAAGAGATCGAGGTCTGCGGTCAGGAGTTCGAACATCTCGGCGTCGAACGGGAAGTCACTCGGGTTGGGTCGGGACAGTTCTTCGACGGTGAAGCCGAATTGCAGGGGAATCGGCTCGTCGAACTCGTAGGCGGCGCACGGTTCGACTCCGCCGAGGAAGCCCTCTTGGAAGGCGCTCACGCGGTCGAAGGCCGAGCCGTGGGCGGCCGGATCGTCAGGTCGGTCGCCGGGCCGATCGCCCAACTGCACGAGCCCGAGCAACGAAACCGTGATGTCGCGGTCGGTGATCGGACGCCCTCCGACTCCGTCGCGCCGTGCACTCGCGGTCCAGGCGCCGGCGAAGCAGTCGGCCTGCAGTTCGAGAGTGGTGTTGACTCGACTGTCGAGGATGTCGTTACGCATCGGCGACTGGATCACGTGACCCCACTCGTGCGCCATGATCACGCCGACGACGACGATGCCGAATTCCTCGGCGAAGGCCGGGAACAGGACGTCGTCGTCGAAGACGATGAAATCGCCGTCGTCGCAGTAGAAGGCGTTCTCCTCCACGTCGGCGTAGTCGCCTTCGAACGAACATCCTGACGGGAGAGGTTCGCGACGATCACGACGATGTCCGTGCACGCCGCCGAGGATCGGGAGGTAGTCGTCGCCGTAGGTGTTCGGGTACTCCTCGGCCCAGAACTCCTCGATGTCGTCGACAGCGGCCTCGAGAAATGCTGAATAGTCGTTGTCGTCGTCCCAACCGTCGACACGAACCGACGACGTGTCGTCGCCGTTGCGACGATCGAGGTCGCGTCCGTCGAGCAGGGTGAGGTCGGCCCCTCCGCAGGCGGTGAGCATGCCGACCACCAAGAGACCGGCGAAACGCTTCAGCCGTTCAACTCCTGGAGCACGGCCGAGATCTCGGCGACCTCACCGGTCTGGCCCCGGATCATCGACTCGGCGAGGACTCGCACCGAGTCGTTGCGTCCGGCGTCGCGCACGTACTCGGCCATGTGGATGCCCCCGAGATGGTGCTCGAGCATCAAGGTCGCGAAGGCGATCGACGCGTCGACCCCATCGGCCCGCGCGAAGGCGTTCAACTCGTCCTGACTGGCGAGACCGTCCATGTCGTCGAGAGGAACCGGAGTCCCCATCCATGCCATGGCCGTCCCGGTGTCGTTGGCCTCGGCCTCGCCGAAACTGCGGAGCAATTCGATCATGAGGCCGACCTCGAGTTGTTGGGTGTACAGGATTTCTTTGGCGTACAACTCGAGTCGGGGCAGCGGCTCGTCGACCGAGGTGAGGTAGAAGAACGCCATGTCGACGGCCTGTTCGTGGTGGTAGCGCATGTCCTGGAGGAATCCCACGTCGGCATCGTTGTACGACACCGAGGCATTGCGGTTGCCGACGAAGTACCCGATCCCGATCCCCAAGATGAGGGCGGCCAGTCCGAGGGCCACGAAGTTCAACGGGTTCTGCCACCACGGCAGGACGATCACGTCGTCGTCATCGTCGATCGGGGTTTCGTCGAGAACAGTCACCCTTCCAGCGTGGCACAAGTGGTCGCCTCTCGTCCCAGCACGCATCGAAGGGTCGCTGGTAGTTTCTCACTTCGCGGCAAGAACAGCCGTGAGACCTCCTGGGGGCAAATTTCGTGAGTTCCGTACCCGAACAATCGGCCAAACGATTGCTCGCCGTCGATGGCGTCACCGTGCGATTCGGGGGCATCGTGGCCCTCGACGGACTGTCGTTCTCCATCGATCGAGGGCAGATCTGCGGTTTGATCGGCCCGAACGGCGCCGGCAAGACGACGATGTTCAACGTCGTGAGCCGGATCTATCAGCCGAGCGAAGGCAGCATCGTGTACGACGGCACCGACCTGCTCACGGTGCCGGCTCATGGCATCGCCCGGTTGGGTATCGCTCGTACCTTCCAGAACCTGGCTCTCTTCCCGACCATGTCGGTGCTCGACAACGTGATGGTCGGAGCCCACAGCCAGGGGCGAGTCGGATTCGTGCGATCGATCCTGCGTCTGGGTGCCGCCCGCGAGAACAAAGAGATGCGCAACTGGGCCGGCGACCTGCTGAATCAACTCGGCCTCGGCGCGATCGCCTTTCGGCCAGCCATGGGTCTGCCCTTTGGCACTTTGAAGCGCCTCGAGATCGCCCGTGCCTTGGCCGCCCGCCCGCGCTTCTTGCTGATGGACGAGCCGGCCGCCGGTCTCACGCATGCCGAGGTCGACGAGCTGGGTGACACCGTCGTCGAGATCCGCAAGCAGTTCGATCTCACGGTGCTGCTCGTCGAGCACCACATGTCGATGGTCATGAAGATCTCCGACCACGTCGTCGCCATGGAGTTTGGTCGCAAGATCGCCGAAGGAACTCCGCACGAGGTGCAGAACGATCCGCAGGTGATCCAGGCCTACTTGGGAGTGAGTTCATGAGCCTTCTGACCATGCGCGACGTGCGGGCGGGTTACGGTCCGCTCGAGGTCTTGCACGGCATCTCGCTCGACGTCGAACCCGGTGAGATCGTCGTCATCCTGGGCGCGAACGGGGCCGGCAAGACCACGACGATGCGGGCCGTGTCGGGGATGATCGCCCGACAGGGTCAGATCGCATTCGAAGGCTCCGACATCTCGTCCTCGAGTGCCGAAAAGATCGTCCGACTCGGGATCGCCCAGGTTCCTCAGGGGCGGGGTACTTTCGCCGAACTCACGGTCGAGGACAACCTGCGCAGTGGCGCCTACGTGCGACGCGACTCGATCGACGCCGACATCGATCG
>CAZTPF010000007.1:7179-83375 GCA_964614655.1 uncultured Bifidobacterium sp. | reverse complement strand
CCAGCGAGAAGCGCGAGCACCTTGCTCGTCTTCTTCGTCATGGTTGACCTCCTGGTCGTTTCATGGAGGGAATTCCTGGGCCGTGAGGCCACGGGATGACCCGCCCGACGACCATCCTCCCCGAAGGTCGCGGCGCCGAAAGAGTATCAGCGCGCCGGCGGACTCAGTGGCTGTGCTGGGGATACTGGACGATGCGGGCGAACTCGTCGGGATCGAGACTTGCCCCGCCCACGAGGACCCCGTCCACGTCGGCCCCGCTCATGATCTCGGCGATGTTTCCGGCCTTCACCGACCCGCCGTACTGAACACGGACGGAGCCGGCCGCCTCGTCGTCCCAGGATTCGGCAATGGTCCGTCGGATCGCCCGGCAAACAGTCTGAGCGTCGTCGGCGGTGGCGGTCAGACCCGTCCCGATGGCCCAGATGGGCTCATACGCCACGACGAGCCCAGCCACCTGAGCCGAGCTACGCCCCTTCAGTGACTCACGCACCTGACCGGTGACCCGTTCGAGAGTCTGATCGGCTTCCCGCTCGTCCTGCGTCTCCCCGACGCAGACAATGGGCGTCATCCCATGAGCGAGCACTGCGCCGACCTTGGCGGCGACGATCTCGTCGGTCTCCCCGAACATCTGCCGACGTTCACTGTGGCCGCAGATGACGTAACGCACCCCGAGCTTGGCGAGGAAGGGGGCGGCGACTTCTCCGGTGTAGGCCCCGGAGTTCTCGTGATGGCAGTTCTGAGCGCCGAGCACGAACCTCAGTTCGTCGGCTTCGATCAGAGTCTGGACGCTTCGAAGGTCGGTGAAAGGGGGGTGGATCGACACGTCGACCTGCTCGAAGTCCTCCTTGCTCACGAGATAGTTGAGTTTCTGGAGGACCTGAATCGCTTCGTAATGGTTCAGGTTCATCTTCCAGTTGCCACTCACGAGTGGGCGGCGTTGCGGTTTACCCGACATTGGGTGCCTTTCTGAGAGCGGCGAGTCCCGGAAGATCGCCCAGTTCCAGTAGTTCGAGAGACGCCCCACCGCCCGTCGACACGTGATCGATGCGGTCGTCGAGCCCGAACTGGGCGAGCGCGGCCGCCGAGTCTCCTCCGCCGACCACAGTGAATGCCTTCGTCTCGGCCATCGCCTCGGCGACCGTGCGAGTTCCCTTGGCGAATCGTTCGTCTTCGAACATTCCCATCGGACCGTTCCAGAAGACGGTCCGAGCCTCCATGATGATGTCGCTGAACGCCGCCGCCGAGCCGGGACCGATGTCGAAGCCCTTGGCCCCCGGAGGCAGTCGGCGCCCGAACGTGGCGTACGCACCGTCGGCATCCAGGCCGGTGATGTCTTCGGGGAGATGGATCGTCTTACCGGAGGCGAGAAGGCGTCGACACGTCTCGACCTGATCGGGTTCGAACAGCGAATCGCCGATGGGATGACCCTGGGCGGCCAGAAAGGTGAAACACATCGCCCCGCCGATCACCAGACCGTCGACGACTTCGAGCAACGCCTCGACCACCCCCAGTTTGTCGGAGATCTTCGAGCCGCCGAGAACGGCCACGAAAGGGTGCTTGGGGCGGCGACGCAACTCGAGGAGAACTTCGACCTCACGAGCGAGCAGCCGGCCCATCGCCGACGGCAGAGTACGAGGCGGGCCGACAATCGACGCATGGGCCCGGTGGGCGGCACCGAAGGCGTCGTCGACGTACATGTCGACACCGGACACCAATCGGGCGACGAAGTCGTCGGAATTCGCCTCTTCCCCGGCGTCGAAGCGCAAGTTCTCGAGAAGTTCGACACCGGGTGCAAGTTCCTCGAGCCGGGCCGCCACCGGTTCCATCGAGTACTTCGGATCCGGCGCACCCTTCGGCCGACCGAGATGGCTCGCGCACACGACTCGAGCTCCCCTTTCGGTCAGCCATTCGATGGTCGGCAGAGCGGCGCGGATACGAAAATCGTCGGTGATCCGCCTCGAGCCGTCCGGGAGAGTCTCGAGCGGAACGTTGAAGTCGGTGCGAACCAGAACTCGTCGACCGTCGACGGGCCCCAGATCTTCGAGTGTCGGAAGATCGCCGATCATCGATCAGGAACGCTCGATACGCGTACCGGCGTGAAGCGTCAGGTCGACCAGGCGATTGCTGTAGCCCCACTCGTTGTCGTACCAAGCGAGAACCTTGGCCATCTTGCCCATGGACGCCGTGAGTCCGGCATCGAAGATGCTGCTGTGCGGATCGGTCACGATGTCGCTCGAGACGATCGGATCCTCCGTGTAACGAAGAACACCCTTCAACGGCGACGACTCGGCGGCCTTCTTGAACGCCGCATTGATGTCATCGACCGATGCCGATGTGTTCAAGTTGACTGTGAAGTCGACGATCGAACCGGTCGGGACCGGAACTCGAAGGGAGGTTCCGTCGAGCTTGCCCTTCATGCTCTCGAGGACGAGGCTCGTCGCTCGCGCCGCTCCGGTGCTCGTCGGAACGATGTTGATCGCCGCACCTCGAGCTCGTCGAAGATCCTTGTGCGGACCGTCGACGAGCATCTGGTCGCCGGTGTAGGCGTGGACGGTCTGCATGAGGCCCTCGCTGACACCGAAGGCGTCGTCGAGGACTTTCACGAGCGGGACGAAGCAGTTCGTGGTGCAACTGGCGTTCGAGACGACCTTGTGGCGTCCGTGGTCGAAATCGTCGTGATTCACTCCGAACACGAAGGTCGCGTCGGCGTTGTCGCACGGGGCCGACACGATCACCAGTGGCGCTCCACCTTCCAGGTGGGCGGCAGCCGAATCACGTTTGGTGAAGATTCCGGTGCTCTCGATCACGAGATCGACGCCGAGATCGCTCCACGGGAGATTCTTGGGATCACGCTCGCTCAGAACCTTGATCGTCGAGCCATCCACCGACACGCCGTCGGCAGTCGCCTTGATCTCGTTCGGGAGGACACCGAGAACCGAGTCGTACTTCAGGAGATGAGCCATCGTCTCGAGAGACCCGAGGTCGTTGACGGCCACGATCTCCACGTCGGCACCCCGGCTCCGAACCGCCCGGAAGAAGTTCCGACCGATGCGACCGAAACCGTTGATTCCCACTCGGACCACCATGACTGCCCCTTTCCCGTCGGAAAACCCCGACTCGTCGTCGCCGAAACTAGTTCCGAGGCTGCCCCTGCCTCCGTATTCCCCGCCGTTCAGCGACCGACGTCACGATGGCCGGTCCGAACCGGCTGACCGCTCCGCCGAAGCCGATTGGCGACCTCTTCGGCGATGGCAACCGAGCGGTGACGCCCACCGGTGCATCCGACAGCCACCGTGAGATAACTCTTCCCCTCCTTCACGAACTCGGGCAGAACGCCGCTGATGAGGGTCACGAAATCGTCGACGAACCGCCCGGCCGACGTCTGATCGAAAACGAAACGCCGAACTGGTTCGTCGAGTCCGGTCAGGGGGCGGAGGCTCTCCTCCCAGTGCGGATTGGGTAGGAATCGAACATCCATGACGACATCGGCGTCGAGAGGAATGCCGTACTTGAATCCGAACGACTCGACCGTCACTTCGAGACGCTCGGCGCCACTCGTCTCGAAAACGTCGAGCAGACGGGATTTCAACTGGTGGACGTTCAGATCGGTCGTGTCGATCGACAGGTCGCAGTCGGCTCGGATCGACTCGAGAAGGGTCCGTTCTTTCTGAATGGATTCCAAGAGGCCCTCGGCCTCGTCGGCGAGCGGGTGCCGACGACGGGTCGCTTCGTAGCGGTTCACCAACTCGTGATCGGAGGCGTCGAGGTACACGACCCTCACCCGGTGCCCCGCCGACCGAAGACCGGCCACCTTCGGCATGAGCTCCAGATGTTGGCGACCGGCCACCAAGGCCAATCTCTCGATCGACGACGAGGGCTGACTGGCCAACTCGACGATCGTGTCGACCAAGGTGGTCGGAAGGTTGTCGACCACGTACCAGCCGAGATCTTCGAGGACGGCCGCCGTCGCACTGCGACCGGCGCCGGACATACCCGTGATCACCAAGATGTCGGCCACTGACGACGACGCTAGCAAGGCCGACGTTGCATGGGCGTCGACACCGCGCCGTCAGAGCTTTTCGGCTTGCAGATGAAGAAGGCGTGGGATCGTCGATGCCGCTTCGTACTCAGAGGCCCGAGCCAGGAATCCAGCTGGGGGTGCCGGTTCGGTCATTCCGGTGACGACGAGACCGTTTCGAACCATCGCTCCGACGTAGCGAGACAACGGACGATGGATGAAGGGAATGAACACGTCCTTCTCGACTTCCTCGACGCTCTCTTCTTCGATCAGGTACGGACCGATTCTCCAATACTGTTCGGGAGGATCGAGGACCTGATCGTCGATCCATCCGCTGCCGGGAGTCTGAAGGAGCGGATGATTCAAGAAGAAGGAGAACCGCCCGCCCCGTCGAAGGACTCGCGCCACCTCACCGATCGCCGAGTCGACCTCTCTGATGTGCTCGAACACCAGGCAGGCGACCACCGCGTCGAAGGACTCGTCGACGAAGGGAAGGCGGTCTGCTCCGGCCCGGGCGACCGACATCGAAGAATCGGCGTCCCTCAGACTCCGCTCCTTGGCGACCTTGATCTGATTCCAGGTCGGATCGATGCCGACGACGTGACAACCATGAGCCTTCGTCACGGCTCGACCGATCTGCCCGTCGCCGCAACCCACGTCGAGAATCGTCCGATATCCGTCGAGGTCGGCGATCGCCATCGGGACGATCTGTTCTTCGTACTCGGGGTCGGCGCCATCGGTGAAACCCTCGATCCACCACGTCGCGTTGTCCTCCCAGAGACGATCTCCCACGTCGACACCCTAGGTGCGCAGGGGCGACGTTCGCTCTCGATCCTCACTAGGGTCCGACCATGACCCTCTTCTCCGTCTGGCCGTCACCCGAACGTTCGTGGGAGGAACTTCGTTCACTCGCCGAGTTCGTCGACGACGGAAGCTGGCATTGTCTGTGGTACGCGGACCACTTCATGCCCAACACCGAGGACGGCTCGGTGGCCGACGGTGACGTCCACGAGATCTGGTCGATGCTCTCGGCGACCGCAGCAGTCACCGAGAGCATCCGGATCGGCTCACTCGTGTCCCCGACGACCGTCCGCCATCCCGCGCTGCTCGCCAACACCGCCGCCACACTCGACCGCATCAGCAGTGGACGCCTGACCCTCGGGATCGGTGCCGGCTGGCAGGTCAACGAACATCGGGCGTACGGGATACCCCTTCTCGACAACAGGGATCGTGTCGACCGTTTCGAGGAGGCGCTCACGATCGTCCGCCAGCTTTTGACCGAGGACCGGACGACGTTCGCCGGACGGCACTTCACGATCACCGACGCGCCGTGTCGGCCGCGGCCGGTCCAGAGCCGCCTACCCATCATGGTCGGCACCGGCGGGCCGCGCATGTCGCGCATCACCGTCACGTCGGCCGACGAGTGGAACACGTGGGGCACACCGGAAGTCGCAGCGACCAAGGCCGCTGTGGTCGACCGAGCATGCGAGCGTCACGACCGCGACCCCGACTCATTGCACCGTTCCGTCCAGGCCCTCTTCTTCCCCACCGTCGACGACTCGGCGGCGGCAGCCGTCCTCGCCGTCGCCCCACCAGATCGCTCCATCGCCGGTTCGGTCCAGTCGATCGTCGATGCCATCGGAGCGTTCGTCGACACCGGATTCGACGAGATCATCGTCCCCGACTTCACCCTCGGTGCCGACGCCGAAGCTCGACGAGAGAATTACGAAATGTTCCGCAGCGAGGTCCTTCCTCACTTCTCGTGATCGGCCGCGGGTCCGTGGAACTTCTCGTGGACTGCACGGGCGACCGCACTCGGCAACCATGACACCGCCAGAAGATCGTCGAGTGAAGCCGCCTTGACGGCGTTCACCCCGCCGAACGTCTTGACCAGCTTCTTCTGCCTCGCTTCTCCGAGCCCGGGAATTCCGGCCAGCGAGCCACTCGTCATCCGCTTGCTGCGCAATTCCCTATGGAACGTGTTGGCGAAGCGGTGCGCCTCGTCACGAATCCTCTGCAGCATGAAGAGCCCCTCGCTCCCGCGCGCCAAGACGACCGGAGTGTCACGACCGGGAACGAACACCTCCTCGAACTTCTTGGCCAGAGCGGCGACCGGAATCTCGGCGTCGAGACCGAGCTCTCTCACCACGTCCACCGCCACCGCCAGTTGACCCCGACCGCCGTCGACGAGGAGCAATTGCGGTGGATAGGCGAAACGTCGAGGCGCCGAACCCTCCTCTCCGATCATCTCGTCACGTTCACGAAGATAGGCCGACAGACGGCGCGTCAGGACTTCTCGCATCGCCGCGTAGTCGTCGTTTCCGTCGACCGTCTTGATCTTGAATCGTCGGTATTCCCGCTTGGCCGGCAGCCCGTCCTCCAGGACCACCATCGAGCCCACGTAATCGGTTCCGTGGAGGTGGGCCATGTCGTAGCACTCGATACGGAGCGGTGCTTCCGGGAGGCCGAGAGCGTCCTGGATCTCGGTCAGGGCACGACTGCGACTGTTGTGGTCGCTCGCCCGCTTGATTCGATGACGTGTGAACTCCTCCTTGGCGTTGAGGCGCGCCGTGTCGAGAAGGGCGCGTTTGTCACCTCGCTTCGGAACCCGAACGCTCACCTTCGATCCGCGCCGAGTCGACAACCATTCCTCGAGGACTTCGACCCGATCGGGTTCGGTCTCCACGAGCAGAGCCGGCGGCGTACCGAGAACCGGTTCTTCTCCGTAGAGGAGTTCGACGATGCGGTGTCCGAGACCAGCAGAGGTCAGATCCTCGACCTTGTCGACCACCAGACCCTTGCGTCCGACGACCCGGCCCTTGCGAACGTAGAACACTTGGACAGCTGCCTCGAGTTCGTCGTCGACGACCGCAATGGCGTCGAAGTCCTCGTCGCGCTCGGCCACCATCTGCTGCTTCTCGACGGCCCGTTCGACGGACTGGAGGCGATCCCGAAGTCTCGCCGCCCGTTCGAACTCGAGATCCTTCGACGCCTCTTCCATCCGTGCACGTAGATCACGGACGACGTCGTCGGTGTCGCCGTCGAGGAACTTGCACAGATCTCGTACCAACGACGAATAAGCGGTCGACTCGACTGCACCGACACACGGGCCGCTGCACTTCTCGATGTGGTACAGCAGACAGGGTCGGCCGAGTCTCCGATGCTGTTCGAACTTCCCGTCGCTACAGGTGCGAATCGGAAAGGTCCGCAAAAGCAGATCGAGAGTGTCCCGGATCGCGTAGGCGTGGGCGAACGGCCCGAAGTAGCGCGTCCCTTTTCGACGCGTTCCGCGCATGACGAAGGCGCGAGGCCATTCTTCATCGACCGTCACGGCGAGGAACGGATAACTCTTGTCGTCTCGCAGTCGAATGTTGAAACGGGGACGATGCTCCTTGATGAGGTTGTACTCCAGCATCAGGGCCTCGAGTTCGTTGCGAACCGTGATCCACTCGACGTTGTCGGCCTCCGACACCATCTGCGCAGTTCGCGGGTGGAGGAGGGCCGGATCCTGGAAGTAGCTCGACAAACGTGAACGAAGGCTGGTCGCCTTGCCCACATAGATCACGCGCCCGTGGGAGTCCTTGAACTGGTACGAGCCCGGGGAATCGGGAATGCCGGTCGGGCGCTCGCGCATGACTTCAGCCTAGGAGCGCACCATCATGCGGATGCCGACAGCAGATCGGCCAGAAAACGCCCGGTGTGGCTTCCTTTCGTTCGCGCGACGACCTCCGGTGAACCCTCGGCGACGACGGTTCCGCCACCGTGGCCACCCTCCGGACCGAGGTCGACGATCCAGTCGGCCGTCTTGATGACATCGAGGTTGTGCTCGATGACGAGCACCGTGTTGCCCTGATCGACGAGCCGGGACAACACCGTGAGCAGACGCCGGACGTCCTCGAAGTGCAGGCCGGTCGTCGGTTCGTCGAGGAGATAGATGGTGTGACCGGTACTCCGCTTGGCGAGTTCGGTCGCCAACTTCACTCTTTGCGCCTCACCACCCGACAGAGTGGGTGCCGATTGGCCGAGTCTCACGTACCCGAGACCGACGTCGACGAGAGTTTGCATGTGACGGGCGATCGACGGCTGATTGGCGAAGAACCCCAGTGCCTCTTCGATCGGCATGTCGAGGACGTCGGAGATGTTCTTGCCCTTGAAGGCGATCTCGAGGGTGTCCCGGTTGTAGCGCGCGCCCTTGCAGACCTCACAGGGCACGTAGACGTCGGGCAGGAAGTGCATCTCGATACGGATGGTTCCGTCTCCCGAACAGGCGTCGCAGCGTCCACCTTGCACGTTGAAGGAGAAGCGACCCGGCTGGTAGCCCCTGACCTTGGCCTCGGCGGTGGAGGCGAACAATTTTCGAATTCCGTCGAACACTCCGGTGTAGGTGGCCGGATTCGAACGGGGAGTTCGTCCGATGGGCGACTGATCCATGTCGATCACCTTGTCGAGGAATTGGACTCCGTTCACCCGCTTGTGCTTTCCCGGCGCCTCTTTGGACTTGTAGATCTTCTGCATCAGAACGGGCAGGAGGATGTCCCGTACGAGGGTGCTCTTTCCGCTGCCCGAGACGCCGGTGACGGCCACGAAGCATCCGAGTGGAATACGGACGTTCAAGTTCTTCAGGTTGTGTTCTCGAGCTTCGACGATCTCGAGCCATTGATCACCTGGCTGACGCCGGACCTCGGGGACCGGTATCGACTTCTTCCCCGACAGGTACTGGCCCGTCACCGATTCCTTGCATTTCAGGATGCCTTTGACCGGGCCGCTGTAGACGACCTCCCCACCGTGCTCGCCGGCTCCGGGTCCGATGTCGACGATCCAGTCGCTCTCCCGGATCGTCTCCTCGTCGTGTTCGACGACGAGCACCGTGTTCCCGAGATCACGCAGACGTAGCAGGGTGTCGATGAGGCGGCGGTTGTCGCGTTGATGGAGTCCGATCGAGGGTTCGTCGAGGACGTATAGCGTTCCGACGAGCCCGGATCCGATCTGACTGGCCAGGCGAATGCGCTGTGCCTCGCCACCGGCCAAGGTTCCGGCCGACCTCGACAGGGTCAAGTAATCGAGACCGACGTCGAGAAGGAAACCGAGGCGAGCGTCGATCTCCTTGACGACCCGCTCGGCGATCATGCGATCTCGATCGGACAGCTGGAGTCCCCGCAGGAAAGCCGCCGACTCGGAGATGGGCAGATCGCAGACCTCCGAGATGTTGCGGTCGTTCACCGTGACCGCCAACGTGGCCGGTTTGAGTCGGGCTCCGCCACATGCCGAACACGGCACCTGGCGCATGTAGCCCTCGTACTGTTCACGGGACCAGTCGCTCTCGGCCGATTCGTGACGTCGTTTGATCCACGGGATCACACCTTCGAACGTCGTGTTGAACTGTCGGACTCGTCCGTAGCGATTCTTGAAGCGAACCGTCATCGTGCCGGGCAACCCCTGCAGGACGATCTTCCTGGACTTGGCCGAGAGTTTCGACCACGGGCGATCGAGGTCGATGTCGTGATCCTCGGCCACCGACTCGAGGATCCGCTGGAAGAACCCGGTGTGCGCACTCCTCCAGGGCGCGATCGCCCCTTCGCTCAGCGCCAGATCGGGATCGGGAACCACCAGCTCGGGGTCGACCTCGAATGTCGTACCGAGTCCGTCGCATGTCTCACAGGCTCCGTACGGCGAATTGAACGAGAAGCTACGAGGAGCGGGCTCCTCGTACGACGACCCGCACTTCGGGCAGGCCAGATGCTGACTGAACGTGAGAAGTTCGGGTTCGGAGTCCGAGACGATCTCGACTTCGGCCACACCGTCGGCCAGCCGGAGGGCCGTCTCCAGACTGTCGGTGAGCCGCCGCTCGATCCCCTTCTTGTTGACGAGTCGATCGACGACGACTTCGATCGTGTGCTGTTCGTAGCGCGCCAGCTTGGTCGGACGATTCAGGAACTCGGCGATGTCGACGGTCTCGCCGTCGACACGAGCTCTCACGAATCCCTGTCCCGCGACGTCGTTCAACAGGGTTTCGTATTCACCCTTGCGGCCTCGGACGACCGGGGCCAGGACCTGGAAGCGAGTCCCCTCGTCGAGCGCGAGGACACGGTCGACGATCTGCTGCGGAGTCTGTCGGGCCAGACGACTGCCGTCCTTGGGGCAGTGCTGCACTCCGATCCGGGCGTAGAGGAGCCGAAGGTAGTCGTACACCTCGGTGATGGTGCCGACCGTCGAACGCGGATTCCGACTGGCCGACTTCTGATCGATCGAGATCGCCGGTGACAGACCCTCGATCACGTCGACGTCCGGCTTGTCCATCTGGCCGAGGAACTGCCGCGCGTAGGCACTGAGCGACTCGACGTAACGCCGTTGCCCCTCGGCGTAGATCGTGTCGAAAGCCAACGACGACTTGCCACTGCCCGACAAACCCGTGAAAACGACGATCTTGTCGCGCGGAATGTCGACGCTCAGATTCTTGAGGTTGTGCTCGCGGGCCCCTCGGACGATCAGCTGGTCGGACACCCGGCCGACATTACCGATGCCGACCCGAGCGCCCCCTAACCCGCATCCTTCATTTCTCGCCGTAGTTCGTTGATTTCGTCACGCAGGCGAGCGGCGTACTCGAAACGGAGATCGGCCGCTGCTTCGTGCATCTCCTCCTCGAGCGTCTGCACGAGTCGGGCCATCTCCTGCTGAGGCAGCGTTCGCAGTTCCCTCTGGACCCGGTCGCGTTCACGCTGACGCCGCCGATCCTTGCCGGGAACGGGAGCGGACTCGCCTTCGGGGCGCAACATCGACAAGATGTCGCCCACCGCCTTGCGGATCGTCTGCGGGTTGATCCCGTGTTCGGTGTTGTAGGCGACCTGCAGTCCGCGCCGTCGATTGGTCTCGCCTATGGCCCGTTCCATCGACGGAGTCATCTGGTCGGCGTACATCACGACCTGACCGTCGACGTTTCGAGCGGCGCGCCCGATCATCTGGATCAGCGAGGTCTCACTGCGCAAGAAGCCCTCTTTGTCGGCGTCCAGGATCGCCACCAGGCTGACTTCGGGCAGGTCGAGACCTTCACGAAGGAGATTGATTCCGACCAGAACGTCGAACTCGCCGAGACGCAGAGCACGTAAAATTTCGATTCGCTGGATCGTGTCGACGTTGCTGTGCAGGTAGCGAACCCGTAGTCCGTGTTCGAGGAGGTAGTCGGTCAGATCCTCGGCCATCTTCTTGGTCAGAGTCGTCACGAGGACTCGGTCACCACGTCCGACTCGATCTTCGATCTGGGTGATCAAGTCGTCGATCTGCCCCTTGGTGGGCTTGACCACGACTTCGGGATCGACCAGTCCGGTCGGCCGGACGATCTGTTCCACCACCTTCTCCGAGCGCTCGAGCTCGAACGGACCCGGGGTCGCCGACAGGAAGACCACCTGATTCAGGCGCTCCATCACCTCGTCGAACTGAAGAGGGCGGTTGTCACGAGCGCTCGGCAGGCGAAAGCCGTGTTCGACAAGAACGTCTTTGCGGCTCCGGTCACCGGCGAACTGGCCGTGCAACTGCGGGACCGCCACATGACTTTCGTCGATCACGAGAAGGTAATCCTTCGGGAAGTAGTCGAGAAGGGTGAAGGGCGGTTCACCCGGACTGCGACCGTCGATGTGCATCGAGTAGTTCTCGATGCCGTTGCAGTATCCGACCTCCTGAATCATCTCCAGGTCGTGCTGGGTTCGCATGCGGAGACGTTGCGCCTCGAGCAGCTTTCCTTCCTTCTCGAACACCTGCAGACGCTCTTGCAACTCGGCCTCGATACCGAGGATCGCCCGTCGCATCCGCTCGTCTCCCGCCACGTAGTGAGTCGCCGGAAAGACCAATACTTCGCTCAACTCGCGAAGGGTTTCGCCGGTGAGAGGATCGATCATCGTGAGGCGGTCGACGGTGTCACCGAACATCTCGACTCGAAGAACGGATTCTTCGTACGCCGGATGGATCTCGATCGTGTCACCCCTCACACGGAAGTTGCCGCGCCCGAGAGCCATGTCGTTCCGGTCGTACTGGAGGTCGACGAGGCGTCGAAGAACGCTGCGCATGTCGTAGTCGACCCCGCAGTGCAACTCGAGAAGTTGCCCCCTGTACTCGTCGGGATCACCCATGCCGTAGATGCACGAAACGGAAGCGACGACGATCGTGTCTCGCCGAGTCAGGAGAGCAGCAGTCGCCGAATGCCGAAGTCGGTCGATCTCGTCGTTGATCGACGAGTCCTTCTCGATGTAGGTGTCGCTCGAGGCGATGTAGGCCTCGGGTTGGTAGTAGTCGTAGTAGCTCACGAAGTACTCGACGCGATTGTCGGGAAAGAATTCCCTCATCTCCTGTGCCAATTGAGCGGCGAGACTCTTGTTGGGAGCCAGGATCAGAGTGGGTCGTTGCACCTGCTCGATCGTCCAGGCGATCGTTGCGCTCTTCCCGGAGCCGGTGATGCCGAGCAGTGTCTGGAAGCGCATTCCCTCTTCGATCCCCTCCGACAGGGCCCGAATGGCCGCCGGCTGGTCACCGGCCGGCTCGAACTCCGAGACGACTCGCAGGCGACGTTCGTCAGTCATGCCTGAGATGGACGCGAGGTCGGAAGAATCGGTTCGTAGTCATGCGGCAACTGCGGTAGAGACGTCAGCCAATCCCAGAGCCGATCCAACTGGGGCTCGAGATCGGCCGGAACACCGCTGTTGTCGATGACGAAATCGGCGGCCGCCAATCGTTCTTCACGCGACGCCTGACGGGCGATCCGTGCTCGGGCATCGTCCTCGGAGAAACCACGATGCCGCACGAGACGGTCGACTTGGGTCTCCACGGGAACGTCGACGACGATTCGACCCTGCAGGCCCTCGCGCGGATTCTCGGTCAGCAAAGGAATGTCGAGAATCACCACGTTGTGGGTGGCACGCTGTTCGAGAATTCGATCGTTCATCAGCCGACCCACCGCCGGATGGACGATGGCGTTCAATTTCTTGAGCGCTTCAGGGTCCGAGAAGACGACGTTGGCCACCGCCGCCCGATCCAGACTCCCGTCGGCTGCGATCACCTCGGATCCGAAGGCCTCGGCCAACGCAGTGAGGACCGGTGAGCCCGGAAGCTGCACCTCACGCGTGATGGCGTCGGCGTCGACGATCACCGCGCCGCGACGCGACAGCAGTTCGGAGACGGTCGACTTCCCGGACCCGATGCCGCCGGTCAGACCCACGAGAATCATGACGTCACGTTAGGTGCTTCGAGCCCGAGATGCCGAGGGCGACCGGAACCCGGGAGCCGTTGTCGGTACCCTCCCCGCATGAGCGACTCGGCGAACATCTCGGCGCGAATCGTCGTGGCGGACGATCACGGCCTCTTTCGACGTCTTCTCGCCGATCGCCTGCGAAAAGGCGGACACGACGTCGTCGGAGAAGCCGCCGACGGAAAGCAGGCCGCCCGTCTCACCCGACAGCACGAACCCGATCTCGTACTCCTCGACGTCGCCATGCCGAACGGCGACGGAATCACTGCCCTGAAGGAGATACTGGCCGTCGATCGTCGTCGACGGGTGGTGATGCTGTCGATGCACGTCGACGCCGTCACGGTGCGTCACGCTCTGGCCGCCGGAGCGCGCGGCTACCTCAGCAAGGATTGCGACGTCGAGGAACTCGAAGCCGCCATCAGCGACGCGATGGCCGGTGACGTCGTGCTGTCGGCCGACGTACGAAGCGTTCTGGCCGACACTCCCGGGAGTCCGACGGGCGACTCACTCCTCACCGAGCGTGAGCACGAGGTTCTCGTCCTCGTGGCCGAGGGCGCCACCACGGTCGAGATCGCCGACAAACTCTTCATCAGCCAGAAGACCGTGAAGAACCATCTGGCCTCGGTCTACGACAAATTGGACGTCGACGACCGGACCCAGGCCGTCGTCAGAGCGGCGCGACTCGGGCTGGTGCGGATCGAAAGAACGTGATCAGGCTTCGGGGGCGTCGGCGGCCGGAGCTTCGGCGGAGTCGCCGTAGTACTCGGCCCAGGTCGACTCACGCGACGCGTCGTCGGCTCCGGTCGTCCAGTTGCCGTGCTCGTCGACTTCGAAATGCTTGCGATACTCCTCGGCGAGCTCGCCACCTTCGGCGGCCTGCTTGATGCTGAGGCTGATCCGACGACGCGGCACGTCGAGGTCGATGATCTTGACCCAGAGCTCTTCGCCGGGAGTCACGACCTGCTCGGGCGCGTCGACGTGCTGGGTGCTCATCTCGGAGATGTGGACGAGACCTTCGATTCCTTCGCCCACTTGGACGAATCCACCGAACGGTACGAGCTTGGTCACGCGGCCGTAGACGAGCTGGCCGACCTCGTGCGACGAGGCGAACACCTCCCACGGATCCTTCTGCGTCTGCTTGCGAGACAGGCTGATGCGCTCGCGGTCGTAATCGATGTCGAGAACCTTGACGGTGACCTTGTCGCCGACCTTCACCTCGTCGTTCGGATGATCGACGTGGTTCCACGAGAGCTCGGACACGTGGATCAAACCGTCCATACCACCCAGATCGACGAAGGCGCCGAAGGCCACCACGCTCGACACCACGCCGTCGCGGACGTCGCCGACCTTCAGATTCGAGAGGAAACCGTCACGGGCTTCCTTCTGCGTCTCCTCGAGGAACGCACGACGGGACAGAACGACGTTGTTGCGATTCTTGTCGAGTTCGATGATCTTGGCCTGCAGGACCTTGCCGACGTAGGGCTGAAGGTCGCGGACGCGACGAAGCTCGACCAAGGACGCCGGGAGAAAGCCTCGAAGACCGATGTCGACGATGAGGCCGCCCTTGACGACCTCGATGACCAGACCTTCGACGATCTCGTCGGCTTCCTTCTTCTTCTCGATGTCGCCCCACGCACGCTCGTACTGGGCGCGCTTCTTCGAGAGGATCAGTCGACCTTCCTTGTCTTCTTTCTGAAGGACCAGTGCCTCGACGCTCTCCCCCAACTTCACGATCTCGTTCGGATCGACGTCGTTGCGGATGCTCAGCTCACGGGACGGGATGACTCCCTCGCTCTTGTAGCCGATGTCGAGCAGAACTTCGTCACGATCGATCTTGACCACGGTTCCATGAACGACCTGACCGTCCTCCACCTCGACGAGCGTCCCCTCGATCGCCTCCGAGAAGGGTTTGTCGAGGTCGTTCTCGGTCACTTTGCGCGGCTGGTAGTTGCCGTCGGCGTCGTAGTTGCCCATGGGGCTGGTGGAGGTCAAGAGGTCGGACAAGGGAATGCACTTTCGAGAGGACGTGGAACGTCGATCGGACGGATGGAAACACCCTTGGAGAGGGCTTGGTCAGGCTACCCCTGGAAGCAGCCGGACCCTACGGGCGACCGGGTTCCCGGGTGGCGACGACCAGGAATTCACTCGACTCGGTCGTGGGCGCTTCGCGCCGGTACGAGCCCGGATCGACCGACCAGATCTCGTCGACCCTCCAACCCGAGCCCTCGGCGAGAAGTCGTAGCTCTCTCGGCGTGAAGCATCCGGTCCACAAATCGACCTCCCGATCGACCCCGGCCTCGGATTTCACGACCGTACGCTCGTGCGACACCCCGAGATCGGCGTCGAAGGTGGCGTCGTCGTGATATCGAACCGAGAAGTAGGAACTGAACGCCGACAACGCGAGTCGACCTCCGATCCGGACGCGATCGGCCGTGCCGGCCAGGATTCGCCGGTCGTCGTCCGGATCGCGCATGAGCCCGAACCCGCCCTGGCACAGGCACACGGCGGCGTCGAATTCACCGGGAACGGTGACCGAATCGCCCAGGGTTCGGGCGTCGACACGTTCGAACACCACCTCGTCGAGGCCTTCGTCGGCCGCCGACTTCCGGGCCAGATCGACGAAGGTCTGGCTGATGTCGATTCCGTGAACGCGCATTCCTCGCCGCGCCAGTTCCAGAGCGTGACGTCCGGGTCCGCAGCCGACGTCGAGAACTCGGCTCCCCGGGGACAACTCGAGTACTTCGCAGAGGAAGTCGACCTCTTGCCGAGTGCCCTTGGTGAACGAGTAGCGGAGATAAGCCGCCCCGAGATGTTCGGCAATCGGCTCGAACCAGTGGTCGCGGTCCGGCGGCTGGCTCACGACTTGGCCGCACCCCACGAGGGGCCCCAAGCAAAGTTCACGTCGAGCGGGACGTCGAGGTCGGCGGCCTTCCTCATGATGTCGATCACTGCGTCGCCGACCTCCACGCGCTCGTCCTCGGCAACTTCGACGACGACCTCGTCGTGAACCTGAAGAACGAGACGACTCGCACCGCCCGAGTCCCGAAGCGCTCGGTCGACTCGCACGAGCGCGACCTTGAAGATGTCGGCCGCCAGCCCCTGGATTCCGGCGTTCATGGCCTGTCGTTCACCGGCCTGTCGAACACGGAAGTTCGCGTTCTGGAGTTCGGGGATCGGGCGACGTCGACCGAAGAGGGTTTCGGTGTACCCGCGTTCGCGTGCTTCGGCGACGGTTCGCTCCATGTAGTCGTGAACGTTGGGGAACGCGGCGAAGTAGGCATCGAGAATCGACTGCGCTTCGCTCACCGGGACCGAGAGTCGCTGAGCCAGCCCGAAGGCTTCCATTCCGTAGGCAAGCCCGTACGACACCATCTTCGCGTACGAACGCTGATCGCCGGTCACGTCGGACTCCGGGACGTCGAAGACCTGAGACGCCGTGGCGCGGTGGACGTCACGACCACTCGTGAATGCGTCGATCAGTCCCGGGTCCTGAGCGAGGTGCGCGATGCAGCGGAGCTCGATCTGGTTGTAGTCGGCGACGAGGAAGACGAATCCGGGAGCCGGAACGAACGCATCCCGGAACTCTCGACCCCGCTCGGTTCGGACCGGAATGTTGTGGAGATTCGGATGTTCGCTCGACAAACGGCCGGTTCTCGCCACCGTCTGCTGGAACGTGGCATGGATACGCCCGTCGTCGCCGATCTCGGATTGCAGTCCCTCGCCGTACGTGCCGCGGAGCTTCTCGAGCTCGCGGTATTCGAGCAAGGTGTCGATGAACTCCGGCCATTCGTCGCGCAATTTCTCGAGAGTGGCGGCGTCGGTCGAGTAGCCGGTCTTGGTCTTCTTGGGCGGCTTCAGTCCCTTGTCCTCGAAAAGAATTCGGGCGAGCTGGGCCGGAGAGTTCGGATTGAAAGGGCCACCGGCGAGATCCTGCAAGGTGCCGGCCAGCGTCTCAGTCTCTGCGGTCAGACGACGGGCGATCTGTCCGAGCCGTTCGGCGTCGACCCCGATTCCGACCGATTCCATTCGAGCCAGGACGGAGACCAATGGAATCTCGATCTCGTCGAAGAGCGACATCATTCCGAGCGACGAGAGCGACGCGGTCAGCGACTCGGACACGAGGCCGACCGACACCGCGACGTGGGCGGCGACCGCAGCGACATCGGCTCCGCCGAGATCGAGTTCTCCGTCGGGAGCCGACACCTCGGGTACCGAACGGTCGGAATGTTCGGCGACGAGACCGGCGAGCGACACGGCCCGACTCGGATCGAGAAGATACGACGCGATGGCACTGTCGAAGGTCAGCGTCGGGGGCTCGACCCCGAGATCGAGAAGGGACCGCCACAATGGCTTCACGTCGTGGCCACGCGCGGTGAGAGACGAGAGGACTCCGGCCACCGACGAAGTGGCGAGACTGGACGCTTCGATCCAGATAGCTCGACCCGGTGCCACCGCCGCCGCCACTCCGGCGAGTCGCGATCGACCGGGCTCTCCGTCCCATGCGCCGGCCAGATCGACCGACGGAGCCGCCGTCAGGTGAGACCTGATCTCCTCGACCGACAATCCGTCGAGAACCTCGATCTCGATCTCGTCCCGAGGTTCGGGGACCGCTGCGCCGACGACCCCGAGCGAAGAGAGCGCATCGGCGAGTCGATCGCCGAGGGCGCGGAATTCGAGGAACTCCAGAAGTCGACGGAGCTCCTCCGTCTGGGGTTCGATTCCGCATCGCTGCGGATCGAACTCGACGGGTGCGTCGTGGCGCAGAGTCATCAGACTCTCGTTCTTGCGGGCCAACTGTTCGTTCTCGGCCAGTGCTGCCCGCAGTTTGGGCGTCTGCTCGTCGACATGGGCGAAGATTCCGTCGAGTCCTCCGTACTTCACGATGAGTTTGGCGGCCGTCTTCTCCCCCACTCCCGGAACGCCCGGGAGGTTGTCGCTCGGATCACCGCGCAGAGCGGCGTAGGCCGGATACTGGGCCGGCGTGACACCGGTGCGTTCGACGATTCCTGCTTCGTCGTACAAGACGTAGTCGGTCACACCTCGCCGGTTGTACAAGACCTTCACGTGCGGATCACGGACGAGTTGATAGCTGTCGCGATCTCCGGTCACGACGATCGCGTCGAATCCCGCGTCGACCGATCGATCGACGGCGGTGGCGATCAGATCGTCGGCTTCGAAACCGGACAACTCGAGAACCGTGACTCCGAGCGCGGCGAGCAGCTCTCTCACGATCCCGAGTTGCTGACGCAAGATGTCGGGGGCCGATTCGCGCTGCGCTTTGTAGGTGGGTTCGGCCTCGTGACGGAAAGTCGGCTCGGATCGATCGAAGGCGACCACCAGCCCGGCCGGACGATGTTCCTTCAACATCGTCACCAGCATCGACGTGAACCCGTACACCGCGTTCGTGACCTGTCCGCTGGCGGTCACCATGTCGGTCGGCAGACCGAAGAACGCTCGATAGGTGAGCGAGTTCCCGTCGAGAACCAGAACGGTCGGACGAGAGCCGCTCACGGAGTCAGTTCACCGGCCAGGATTCGATCGGCGACGTCCTTCATACGAGACCGTTCCTTCATCGCCGTTCTCTGGATGAACGAGAAGGCGTCCTGCTCTTTCATCCCATGCTCGTCGATGAGCCGTCCCTTCGCTCGGTCGATCGACTTACGAATTTCGAGTTGTTCACCGAGGGCGTCGACACTTCCGCTCAACGACTGAAGCTCACGAAAACGGCCGATCGCGACCTCGATCGCCGGCACGAGATCGCTCTTTTGATACGGCTTGACCAGATAGGCGAGCGCTCCGGCGTCGCGGGCCTGCTCGATGACCTCGCGCTGGCTGAACGCGGTGAGGACCAACACACCGCAGATGCGCTCGTCGGCCACGTGACGCGCGACTTCGAGGCCGTCCATTCCGGGCATCTTGACGTCGAGGATCGCCAGATCGGGTCGGGTCGAACGGATGAGATCGAGAGCGACGTCGCCTCGACCGGCCTCACCGACCACGTCGTAACCCTCTTCGAGCAGGGTCTCTTTCAAGTCGAGGCGAATGATGGCCTCGTCTTCGGCGATCACGACGCGAATGCTCACCCGGACATTCAACCAGAGACGGACCCGACGGGAGCGATACGTTCAGCCGGACTGACGGGCCAAGCGATCGAGCAACGCGTCCTGCCGAGCCTCGAGCTCGGCGATCGACGCCACCACCTGTTCGCGGTGAGCCCGCATCGCATCGGCGTGCCGTCTGGCCTCCCGATACTCGCTGTCCGCGCCCGGAGTTTCCGACACCAGGGCCCGCAGGCCCATGTCGTCGGCTTCGTCGGAGAGGTGACGCAACTGCTCATCGACGATGCTCAGCTCGCCGCGAAGGCGACGCAGGCGATCTCCGGCTTCCCGGAGACGACGCTCGATCATCCGCTGTCCCACGGGGGAAAGTGTACGGAAAAGCCTCCGCATCGGGGATCGGAACCCCCGAGGTGGGTCGAAGCGGGGAGAATGGTGCCCCGGGTGGGATTCGAACCCACACCGTACGGAGTTTGAAGCCGCTGCCTCTGCCGTTGGGCTACCGGGGCGCAGGCGACACCCTATCCCTCTCGATTTCGCTCTCGATATCTCTCCCCCGACGATCCGGCCGACCACCAGCCTCACGACGATGTCCCGCGGGCTCCATTCGATCCGACTACTGCGCAGTAACCCGATCGGTCGTCCGACGCCGATTATCGTTCGAACGTGCTCGCGTTCACCTTTCCCGGCCAGGGCTCCCAACGCCCCGGCATGGGTCGTCCGTGGGTCGACCACGAGAGCTGGGAACTCGTCGGCGAAGCCTCGGAGTTCGCCGGACGAGACGTCGCCCGTCTCTTGCTCGACGCCGACGCCGACGAATTGAAGGACACGCGCAACGCTCAGCTCACCACCTTCGTCTCGAGCCTCGTGGTGCTCGATGCCGTCGAGCGACTCGGAATCGACGCCGGCTTCTGCGCCGGGCACTCGCTCGGCGAGTACACCGCGCTCTGCGCGTCCGGCGCTCTGTCGTTCGACGAGGGTGTGGCACTCGTCGTCGAACGGGCCGCGGCGATGCACGATGCCGGCCAACAGCATCCGGGAACCATGGCTGCCGTCCTCGGCCTCGATGACGAGGACGTCGAAGTGGCCTGTCGGCGGGCCGACAGCGACGTGTGGGTCGCCAACTTCAACGCTCCCGGTCAAGTTGTCATCGCCGGATCACCCGACGGTGTGGCGCGAGCAAGTGAGATCGCGAAAGAACTCGGAGCCAAGAAGTCGATGCCCCTCCAGGTCTCCGGGGCGTTCCACACGCCGTTCATGGCGCCGGCGCGTGATCGACTCCGCTCGGCCATCGCCGCCGCCTCGCCCCGCGACACCGACATGCCGGTCGTGAGCAACGTCGACGCCCTCGCCCATGCCTCCGGATCGGAGTGGTCGAGCCTTCTGTCGGCCCAACTCTCGAGTCCGGTTCGTTGGAAGCAATGTCTCCTCGAGTTGTCTCGTCTCGGCGTCGTCTCCTTCGCCGAACTCGGGCCCGGAGGGGTGTTGACCGGCATGACGAAGCGGACCCTCGACGGATCGCGAACCATCTCGGTCTCCACTCCCGACGACCTCGACAAGTTGCTCGAGTGGGTGAACGACGGACGTTCGGCCGCCAAGGCGCAGCACGAGGGTGAGCACTTGTTCGCCGTCGAACGCCTGGTGGTCAGTCCGGGCGCTGGAGTCTTCACCCCGAGAGGTGACGTCGAGCCGGGATCGCACGTGTCGATCGGAACCGTCCTCGGGCACATCGGCACGGTCGAAGTGCGTTCGGCGTTCGACGGGATACTCCAAGCGTTCATCGCCGTCGACGGCGAACGCGTCACTCCCCGGCAACCCATCGCCTGGTTGAGGACCATCTGATGCCGGCCACCGATCCTTCGGCTCGTGGTGCGACCATCGTCGGTTGGGGCTCGTATCTTCCGCCCAAGGTGCTCACCAATCACGATCTCGAGCGCATGGTCGAGACCAGCGACGAATGGATCGTCGAGCGAAGCGGAATACGCGAACGTCACGTCGACGGCACCACGATCGGCATGTCGATCGAAGCCGGACGAGCGGCGATCACTTCGGCTGGTCTCTCTCCGTCCGACATCGATGCTCTGATCATCGCGACCACGACTCCCGACAAGCAGTGGGGAAATGCGGCGACCGTTCAGGACGCGCTCGGGATGCGTTGCGGAGTCTTCGAGATCAATGCGGCGTGCAGCGGCTTCGTCTACTCGCTGGTGGCCGCCCACGGGCTCATCGCCATGGGATCCCGGAACGTTCTCGTGATCGGAGCCGACTCCCTGTCGAAGATCACCGACTGGAGCGATCGCAACACGGCGGTTCTCTTCGGAGACGGAGCAGGCGCGGTCGTCGTGCAGTCGTGCGATGGCCCCGGCGAACTCGTCGCCTGGGATCTCGACGCCGACGGTTCGGCCGGTCCGATCCTGTGGGCCGACGTCGGAGGGTTCATCCAGATGGAGGGCAAGGAAGTCTTCCGTCGCGCCGTGCGCATCATGGTCGACTCGGCCACGAAGGTGCTCGACCACGCCGGAGTCACCGGTGACGACGTCGCTCTGCTCGTCCCCCATCAAGCGAACATCCGCATCATCCAAGCCGCCTGCGAGCGGCTCGGTGTCGACATGGAGCGCACCGCGGTGGTTCTCGACCGCACCGGCAACACGTCGGCGGCGTCCATCCCGCTCGCCCTCGACGACGCCCTGACGAAGGGACGAATCGCACCGGGCGACCTCGTCCTGCTCGTCGGATTCGGCGGAGGCATGACGGCTGCATCGGCTCTTCTTCGCTGGGGACCGCGCACGTGAGCGGACGGGTCGTCCTCGTCACCGGCGGTTCCCGCGGCATCGGACTCGCGACCGCTCGTCGGTTCGCCGCCCTCGGCGACAAGGTCGCCATCACCTACAACTCGACACCACCGCCCGACGGCTTCTTCGCTGTCAAGTGCGACATCACGTCGTCGTCCGATGTGGACGCCGCCTTCACCGCAGTCGAATCCGAATTCGGTCCGGTCGAAATCCTGGTCGCCAATGCCGGCGTCACCAAGGACACCTTGCTCCTCAGGATGTCGGAGTCGGACTTCGCGTCGGTGGTCGACGCCAACCTGACGGGTGCGTATCGCGTGTGCAAACGCGCCGCCCAGACCATGCTGCGGGCGCGTCGTGGCCGCATCGTCCTGCTCTCGAGTGTCGTCGGGCTACTCGGCTCGGCCGGCCAGGCCAATTACGCGGCGTCGAAAGCTGGACTCGTCGGTCTGGCTCGGAGTCTGGCCCGAGAACTCGGATCCCGTTCCATCACCGTGAACGTCGTCGCTCCCGGCCCCGTCGAGACCGACATGACCGCCGTACTGGGCGAGGAGCGTCTCGCCGCCCTGACCGCTTCGGTTCCCCTCGGACGAATCGCATCTCCCGACGAAATCGCCGGAGTCGTGGCCTTTCTGGCATCCGACGACGCGGCGTACATCACCGGTGCCGTGGTACCGGTCGATGGTGGTCTCGGAATGGGGCACTAGCTCGGGTATTCGGCTCTGGATCGTCCCGAGCGTTTACAGTGGATCGGGTCAGCAACGTCGTTCGACAGAGCCGATCCGCGGCTCTCGACACGGGAGGAACAATGGATCAGGAACTCTTCGCACGCTTCCGCAAGTGCGCCGTCGACGTGTTGAGTGTCGATGCCGACAAGGTCGTCCCCGAGGCCAGTTTCGGTGACGACCTCGAAGCCGACAGCCTCGACTTGGTCGAGCTCGTCATGGCTCTCGAAGAGGAGTTCGGGATCGAAGTTCCCGAAGAGGAGATCGAAGGAGTGAAGACCGTCGGTCAGGCCTACGATCTCATCGTCGGCAAACTCTGATGACAGGCCGGCGAGTCGCGATCACCGGCCTTGGGGTCGTCGCCACGTGTGGTGTCGGGCGCGACGCCTTCTGGTCGGGTCTTCTCGGCCCTGGTGCCACCGGAGGGCGGGCGGTTCGGATCGACGACTGGGACCCCTCGCCCTTCTTCGACTCCCCCAAGGATGCTCGACGCGCCGACCGCGTCGAGCAGTTCGGCCTGGCCGCGGCATCGGAAGCCTTCGCCCAAGCAGGTGACGTCGGTGTCGATCCGGCGCGGTTCGGAGTCGTGGTCGGAACCGGAATCGGCGGTTTGACCACACTCGAAGAACAGGTCGAGGTGCGCCTCGCCAAAGGCGATCGTCGAGTGTCGCCGTTCCTCGTTCCCATGATGATGGCCAACGCCACCGGCGCCGCCATCTCGATGCGCCACGGTCTCCAAGGTCCGAACGAGACGATCTGCACCGCCTGCGCGGCATCGACACACGCTCTCGGCTACGCGGCACGTCTGATCGCCTCCGGACGATGCGACGCCATGATCAGCGGTGGAAGCGAAGCGGCTGCGACTGCAGTCTCCTTGGCCGGATTCGGCAACATGACTGCTCTTTCGTCGTCCGGGATCAGCCGTCCCTTCGACGCCGGGCGTGACGGGTTCGTCATGGGTGAGGGGGCGGCGATCTTCGTCCTCGAGGAATGGGAACACGCGGTCGGTCGCGGGGCGACGGTTCTCGCCGAGATCCTGGGCTCGGCGAGCAACGCCGATGCGCATCACATCACTGCACCGTCACCCGGAGGCCGTGGAGCGATCGCCTGCATGCGACTGGCTCTCGACGACGCCGGCCTCACTGCTGGTGACATCGTGCACGTGAATGCCCACGGGACCTCCACTCCGTTGAACGACGCCGCCGAAGCGGCAGCAGTGAGTGAAGTCTTCGGCATCGGTCGAGTCCCGGTGACGAGCATCAAGGGTGTGACCGGGCACGCGCTCGGCGCAGCCGGTGCTCTGGAAGCCGCCTCGGTCGTTCTCGCGTTCCAGAATGCGCTCATCCCACCGACGGCCAACACGACGACACTCGACGACGACATGACGATCGATCTCGTGACGGGCTCTCCACGACCGTGGACGCCCGGACCGACCATCTCGAACAATTTCGGTTTCGGCGGACACAACGGTTCGCTGATTCTCACCCCGCCGCGCTGAACCGATCACACTCGGCGACGATGCCGGAATCGACGGCTCGTCACGGGTCGACGAGCACGAACATGAGGTCGCATTCG
This sequence comes from uncultured Bifidobacterium sp., assembly GCA_964614655.1. Taxonomy (GTDB): domain Bacteria; phylum Actinomycetota; class Acidimicrobiia; order Acidimicrobiales; family Ilumatobacteraceae; genus Casp-actino8. The sequence continues at coordinate 58,980 of CAZTPF010000007.1, read as the reverse complement.
CAGGCCACCTGATCGCCGAGGAGAGCGCGCCCCGATCCTTTCCCCGCCCGTGACGACATGCGTCCGAGCTCGACGTCGAGGCGCAACACGTCGCCCGGTCCGACCTGGCGGCGGAAGCGAGCCGAATCGAGGCCTCCGAAGAGGGGAAGGCGAGAGCGATGATCATCCACCGTGAGCACCGCGATCGCGCCCAACTGGGCGATGGCCTCGCACATCAGAACTCCGGGCAATGTGGGACGGCCCGGGAAGTGTCCCTTGAAGAACCACTCGTCACCCGTGAGCGCCCACTCTCCAGTCGCCGATCGACCCGGTTCGAGTTCGATCACGCGATCGACGAAGAGAAACGGCGGCCGATGCGGCAGCACGTCGATCGGCAAGGGAAGTGTCGTCATCGTCCGAGGGCCTTCAAGAGGTTGACCGGTGTGTCCTTGGGCGACACCTTGTACCAAGCCTCTTCGATCTTGCCGTCCGCTCCGATGAGGAAGGCCGAACGTTCGACACCCATGTACGTGCGGCCGTACATCGACTTCTGTTTCCACACTCCGTACTTCTGGGCGACCACGTGCTCGACGTCGGCGAGAAGCGGAAACGGCAGATCGTATTTTTCGGCGAACTTCTTCTGCTTGGCCGGAGCGTCCGGGCTGATTCCGACGACAGCGGTGTCGCCGATCTTGGGCACGACGTCCCGAAGCAAGCACGACTGCTGGGTGCACCCGGGGGTGTCGGCCTTCGGGTAGAAGTAGACCAGGACGCGACGACCGGCGAACGACGAGAGCCGCACCTTGTTTCCGTCCTGGTCGACGAGGGTGAAAGCCGGGGCCTTCCGGCCCGCTGCCAAAGATCCGGTGGACGCCATACCCGTCACCGTAGTTGTCGAGCCGAGCCCGACCCAGATCGACGATCGGCGTCCCGTTGGCCACTCAGCGTGGTGAAACCATGAAATCTGGGACGAACGGCCCATTGGATCGACGCGGAGAGTGGGCTTACGTAGACGACGTGAGCACGTCCACTGCGGACACGACCGAAAGAGGCAACATGTACGGACGCCCGATCCGCCGACCCTGCTGACCCGAATTCTTCAGACACCCGGCCGACGTTCGAGCGGCTGCCGGCCCCACTTGCCTCGTCCACGCGCGTGGGCGTGGTAGTGATCGGGAATCGCTCGCATCACGTCGTCGACGTAGATCTCGTCGACGAAGTACCTTGCCACGACATCGATCAACGTCGCCTGTAGGCGGTTTCTCGTGTCGTCATCGGGCCGATGGCCGTGTGTCTTCCACACGACCATCGGCACCAGACACGATTCGCACTCGGCGATCCAACATTCATCGTCCTCGTGGAACCATTCGGTGAAACGGGACGCCTGACACAATTCGCAGTCGCTCACGCCGACCAGTGTCGCAGAGCCCCGTCACCATTCGGGTTGTCAGAGGGCCGAGGGATCGACGTCCGGGGGAAGGATCACGGCGTCGATCACGTGGATCACGCCATTCGACGCTTCGACGTCGGCGGTGACCACGTTGGCACCGTTGACCGTCACACCGCCGTCGGTTCCGAGGGCGATCGTCTGTCCTTCGACCGTCGCCACGTCACCAGCGGTCACGTCGGCAGCCATCACCTTGCCGGCGACCACGTGGTACGTGAGGATCTTCACCAGGACGTCCTTGTTCTCGGGCAGAAGCAAGGCGTCGAGAACACCGGCCGGCAGAGCAGCGAACGCGTCGTCGGTCGGCGCGAACACCGTGAACGGGCCGTCACTCTGGAGAGTTCCGACCAGATCGGCCGCTTGAACGGCGGCGACGAGAGTCGAGAACGATCCGGCACCGCTGGCCACGGCGACGATGTCTCCGGCTTCAACGGTGGCGGCTGCGGTGGTCGTCGCGGTGGATTCGTCGTCACCGCAAGCGGCCAAGACGGCCAACAAGCCAGCGACGATTGTCACGGACACTTTCTTCATGAGGGGTCTTCCTTCCTGTGGGGGGATGCCCATTCGGGCGACGTCACCCTCCCCCGACCAGCACTCAGTCGTCCATTCGTGTCAAGAAATTGATGTCACGAAATTTTCGTCGAGCGCCTGGCGGACCTCGGCCACGTAGTCGGCGACCGCATCCGGTCCGCCGTCCATCAGCCGACGCACGACCGACGCCCCCTGGACCACTCCGTCGGCCACTCGGCAGGCTTCGACGGCCTGAGCGGCGTTGGACACCCCCACTCCGACCACCACGGGGCGATCGGTCACGGCCTTCAGTCGTCCGGCCAACTCGGTCGCCGTGCTGGCCAGAGCATCCCGCTCGCCAGTGACTCCGAGCAGTCCGACCGAGTACACGAAGCCGCGCGCTCGAGCACACACGCGGGGCAAGCGATCGTCGGGAGCGGTCGGCGCCGCCAACATCACGGTGGCGATCGACGCCTCGTCGGCCGCTCGACACCAGGGGTCCGACTCCTCGAGAGGTAGATCGGGAACGATGGCACCGGAAATTCCGGCCTCGCTCAACTGAGCCGCGAACCGCTCGTGCCCGGCATGGTGCACTGTGTTGTAGTAGCACATCACGACCAGCGGCACGTCCACGTCGACGCTACGAACTTCTTGCAGGATCGACACCGGTGTCGCACCCGCACCGAGAGCCGCTTGGCTCGCCTGCTGGATCACCGGCCCGTCCATGACCGGATCGGAGAACGGGATGCCGATCTCGATGGCGTCGGCGCCCGAAGCAGCGGCGGCACGGACCGCGTCGACCCAGCCGGTGAGACCACCGGTGATGTAAGGAACGAGAAGTTTGCGACCCGAGTCTCGGTGACGACGCAGACGACCTTCGAGGTCGAGGCTCGTCACGATCCCAGCACTTCCATCATCTGACCGACGTCCTTGTCGCCTCGCCCGGAGAGATTCATGAGGACCGTCTGTCCCTGCATGTTCGGAGCTTCACGAGCGATCCAGGCCAGAGCATGAGCGCATTCGAGAGCCGGAATGATCCCCTCCGTACGAGCCAGCAGCTGGAAGGCTTCGATCACCTCGGCATCGGTCACCGTTGGGTATTCGGCGCGTCCGATCGACGCCAGGTACGAATGCTCGGGTCCGACTCCCGGATAGTCGAGCCCGGCCGAGATCGAATGAGCCTCCTGCACCTGTCCGTACTCGTCCTGCATGAGATAGCTCCGCATACCGTGCACGACACCTGGCTGACCGCGCCCGACCGCTGCGCCTCCGGCCGGTTCGACACCCACGAGACGGGCGGCGGTGTCGACGAAGCCCGAGAAGATACCGATGGCGTTCGAACCGCCTCCGACACACGCGACGACCACGTCGGGGTCGGCGCCATAGGTGTCACGACACTGCTCTCGAGCCTCGTTGCCGATCACTCGATGAAACTCGCGCACCATCCACGGGTAGGGATGCGGACCCATGACGGATCCGAGGCAGTAGTGAGTCGACTCGACAGTGGCAACCCAGTCGCGCATGGCTTCGTTCACGGCGTCCTTCAGAGTTCGACTTCCGCTGTGCACGGCTTCGACCTCCGCGCCGAGCAGTTTCATCCGGAACACGTTCAGGGCCTGACGTTCGACGTCGACCGCGCCCATGTAGACCTTGCATTCGAGACCGAGAAGGGCAGCGGCCGTCGCCGACGCCACCCCGTGTTGACCGGCGCCGGTCTCGGCGACCAGTCGCTTCTTGCCCATGCGCTTGGCGAGCAAGGCCTGACCGAGAACGTTGTTGATCTTGTGCGAGCCGGTGTGGTTCAAGTCTTCGCGCTTCAGAACGAGCCGTATCCCGAGCTGCGCGCCGAGTTGCCGACACTCGGTCAGGATCGACGGCCGGCCGGCGTACTCCCGAAGGACGGCATCTAGGTCACCACGAAAGATCGGATCGGCCCACGCCTCACGGAAAGAGGATTCGAGCTCCTGGCACGCCGGCACGAGGGTCTCCGGGACGAACCGACCACCGAAATCGCCGAAACGACCGGCATCAGTGGGTTCGCCCATGATCGATTTCGCCGAGGTAGCCATGATTCTCCTTCGTCCTACCCGACATGATCGCACCCGGGGCGCCCCGTCCCTCAGTCGATTGCCGGCAACAGACGTGAACTCAGTTACTCGTCCAACCAGTCGTACGGAGGATCGTCGGTCGTCGAGTACTCCTCGGGTGCAGCGGATCGAGCCCGGGCGATGAACTGGCGGACCTTGACCGGGTCCTTGCGTCCCGGCGAGCTCTCGACCCCCGAACTGACGTCGACACCCCACGGACCGACGGCGTCGATGGCGTCCGCCACGTTGTCGGGGGTCAGGCCTCCGGCGAGGATCAGCCGCAGGCCACCGGGAATCGCATCCACGAGCGACCAGTCGAAGACCTTTCCCGATCCGGGCTCCGGAGCATCGACGAGGATCAAGTCGGTTCCGTATTCGTCGGCTCGAGCCGCTTCGGGCGAGCCGGCCGACACCGCTTTGATGATCCAACGGACGTTCTCACTCAGTTGGGCGACGTGACGAGCCGTCTCACGTCCGTGGAGTTGGACCGCTTTCACTCCCGAACGAGATGCCACCTCGAACACGCGGTCCGGCAACTCGTCTCGGAACACGCCGACGGTCAGGATCTCGGGGGGAAGGCGACGAGTGATGTCGTACACGGTCTGGGCCGAGACCTGTCGGGGCGACGGGGCGAACACGAATCCGACGGCATCGGCGCCCATGGCCACAGCGAGCAGAGCGTCTTCCTCCGACGTGATGCCGCAGATCTTGACGAACACGGAGACACGGTACCCAAACGGTCCGGCGAGCGTCTTCGAATTGGCCCTCCGGTGTCAGCGCACGGCGCGCAAGAGGCGGACGGCTCGGCTCGGATCGCCCGACGTGACCAGACTCTCGCCGACGAGCACGGCGTCATATCCCGCATCGCGAAGGGCACGAGCATCGTCGACGCCGCGCACGCCGCTTTCGGCGACCTTCACCACGTGATCGGGGATCGACCTCGCCATTCTCACGGCTCGCTCGTGGTCGACGTCGAAGGTCACGAGATCACGCTGATTCACACCGATGAGCGATGCCCCGGTTCCGAGAGCGACCTCGAGTTCGTTCTCGTCGTGAATCTCGACGAGAACGTCGAGACCGATCGCTTCGGCCAGACGATGGAACTCGTGGAGTTCGGCGGGTTCGAGTGCGGCGGCGATCAACAGGACGCAATCGGCACCCATCAGACGGGCGTCCACGACGTCACGGGCGTCGACGGTGAAATCCTTGCGGAGGACCGGGAGCGACACCGCCGACCTCGCCTCACGCAGATCGTCGGGTGAGCCGCCGAAGTGCTCGACATCGGTGAGGACCGACAGACACGACGCTCCCCCGGCCTCGTAGCTGCGGGCCATCGTCACCGGATCGAGGGACGCGTTCAGATCGCCTTTCGACGGAGACCGGCGTTTGATCTCGCTGATGACCGCCAGCCCGTCCTTCGAATCGGTGGAGAGTCGACGACGAAATCCGCGGCAGTCGTCCAAAGGCCGGCAGGCCACGATGAGCTCGTCGACGTCCCTCGTGTCGGCCGCCGCCCGACCTCGATGCACCGCGAGGATGCCGTCGAGATAGGTGCGGCCGCCCACGGATCAGGCGCCTTTGCCGCCGAGAGGCGCGAGGAAGTTGAGTTCGGGGGCACCACCGAGGAACGGTCCGATGCTCGGACCGAGTGCCTTGAAGGCCTCGGAACCCATGTGCGCGTCGAGCGCGCTCTGATCCTCGTACATCTCGTACATGAAGAGGGCGTTCTCGTCCTTCGCGTCAGCGTGCAGGATGTAGTAGATCGTCCCCGACTCGCTCTTGGCGGTCTCGAGAGCGGTCTCCAGAGCCTTGGCCAGCTCGTCACGCTTTCCGGGGGCCGCCGGAATCTTCGCCCACACTGCAATTCGTGCCATCACTTCCCCTTCCCTCGACGTTCCACGAACGTTCGATCGACACGATGTCGACTCAGCATCACGGTAGACCGCCCGGCACGGTCGGCCGAACTCCTGACCGTCAGAACCCGAGTCGACGCCGAAGGTGCACGTCGAGATCGGAAATGGGGACGCGCTCCTGTTCGGTCGTGTCGCGGTCGCGGACCGTGACCGCGCCGTCCTCGAGACTGTCGAAATCGACGGTGACACAGAGTGGGGTACCGATCTCGTCCTGACGGCGATAGCGCCGCCCGATCGACTGCGTGTCGTCGTAATCGACCATGTAGCGATCGGACAAGGACGCGAAGACCTGGCGCGCGAGCGGAGTCAACGTGTCCTTCTTGCTCAAGGGGAGAACAGCAACCTTGTACGGCGACAGGCGTGGATGCAGCCGCAGAACCGTCCTCACCTCGCCGTCGATCTCGTCCTCGCTGTAAGCGGCGAGCAAGAAGGCGGCCATGGCGCGGTTGACGCCGGCCGCCGGTTCGATCACGTAGGGCACGTATCGCTCGTTGGTTGCTTGATCGAAGAAGTCGAGCTTCTGACCGGAATGCTTGGCGTGCTGTCCGAGATCGAAATCGGTTCGCTGGGCGATTCCCTCGAGCTCACCCCATCCCCACGGGTACATGAACTCCACGTCGGCCGTACCCGCCGAATAGTGGCTGAGCTCATCGGCGTCGTGGGCTCGGAGTCGCAGCATGTCGCTCGGGATTCCGAGGTCGACGTACCACTGAAGTCGGGTCCGACACCAGTACTCGTACCACGACGGTCCTTCGCTCGGCGGCACGAAGAATTCGAGCTCCATCTGCTCGAATTCGCGGGTCCGGAAGATGAAGTTGCCCGGAGTGATCTCGTTGCGGAAGCTCTTCCCCACCTGTGCGATACCGAAGGGCGGCTTCTTGCGACTCGTCTGCAGCACGTTGGCGAAGTTCACGAACATTCCCTGGGCCGTCTCGGGACGCAGGTACACCTCGGCTCCGGCGCCTTCCACCGGTCCGGCGTAGGTCTTGAACATGAGGTTGAAGGCTCGGGCCTCGGTGAGAGTGCCCGACGCCCCACAACCGGGGCACACCTCCTTGTTCTCCAGATGATCCTCTCGAAAACGCTGTTTGCACTGGCGGCAGTCGACGAGTGGATCGCTGAAGTTGGCGAGGTGACCACTGGCCTCGAACACCTGCGGTGGGCCGAGGATCGCGGCGTCGATCAAGACGACGTCGTCGCGCTTTTGAACCATGTCGCGAACCCATGCCTCGCGCACGTTGCGCAACATCAGCGATCCGAGCGGGCCGTAGTCGTAGCTCGAACGGAAACCGCCGTAGATCTCGGCCGACGGATAGACGAAGCCACGTCGCTTGGCGAGATTGACGATCTGGTCGAGGTCGTTGGCAGGCATGGTCGCCCAGGCTACGGGATCACGCCGAGATCGCCCGGGCTCCGCGCGCTCCCGGTCGACGACGCCGTCAGGAGCCGCGGTCGTCGTGACGCTCGAAGATCCCGACCGATCGCAGGCGGCGCTCGACATGGGATTCGAAGGCGCGGGTGGCGAGATCGGAGACTTCCGACGCCGTCGGATCGTCGAGCCTCTGTCCAGCCGGATCGTGAGCGGCGTCGAGAACCATCGACAAGCGGCCTCCCAACATGTCACGCAGAAGGGCGACCGCCCGATCGCTGACGGCGACTCCGGTTCGACAGCGTCGACACTGCACTCCTCCCATCGTCGAATCGAAGGCCACGAAGCCCCCGACCTCGTCCTCGCCTCCACCGCAACCCACACAGCGGTCGAGCTCGGGACGAACTCCCTCGGCGGCGAGGAGCTTCCAGATGAAAGCCGGGACGACGAGCGGCGACGGCCTCTCCAGCAAGGTTCGCCGTACGCCGGACAACATGCGAAAGATCTGAGGAACCGGTTCGCGATCGGGAATCAGCTGGTCGACGACTTCCAGCACCGCACTGGCCTCGGTCATCACGTCGAGATCGCCGTAGGCCGACGTCGAAGCATCGACCGTCTCCACTTGGCTCACCACGTCCAGCGACGAGCCGCGGTGGAACTGGACGTTCACGAGAGACAGCGGTTCGAGCCGACCGCCGAACTTCGACCGCGTCTTGCGAATTCCCTTCGCAACCGCCCGCACTTTGCCGTTGTTCTCGGTGAGGAACACCACGATCCGATCGGCTTCACCCAGTCGATAGGTACGGAGCACGATCCCCGTGTCGCGATAGAGCCGAGACGTCACGGTGCTTCGTCGACGCCGCCGAAGCGCCGATTCCTCGTACGGAATTCGTCGATGACCGCGCTCAGTTCTCGTCCCGAGAAGGACTCCCAGTCGGTGGTGACGTCGACCAACTCGGCGTAGGCGAGCTCCCACACGAGCGCGGTGGGAAGGCGACCGGTTGCACCGACCACCGCGACGACGTCGGGGTCGCCGCCCGGGCCGACGAGGGCGCGGCCCAACGTCTCTTCGGTCATGGCCAGGCCCGAGGGCCACGAATCGATCACCTCGGCCATTCGCCGACGTCCGTCGGCCTCCTCGCACGCGGTCACGGCGACGCCGGCGATGCTCCACCGGCGAATCGCGCCTGAGCTCGCGGTCGATCCTGTGAGGGGATACACCGTCACCGACCCCACTCCTTCGCCCGCGGCCGCCGCGGCGATCTCGGCCGCCCACTGGTTCCAGTGTTCGTCACTTCGGCGCGACCACTCCTCGCAAGTCCCCCCGCACACCACGACGTGAAGCGAGCGAGAACTGCCCTCACCCTTGGCTCGGCGAGCGAGACGACGCATCCCGCGTCGAAGCGCCGCCGGCAAAGAGGACTCGAGCACCACGGAGCCATTGTGACCGAAACGCGCCCGCTACCCTCGCTCACGTGCACGTGGCCTGCATCATGGACGGAAACGGCCGCTGGGCGCAGCGTCAGCACCTGCCCCGCACTGCCGGCCACACGGCCGGCGAGGAGAACCTCGCCGATGTCGTGCGAGCCGCCGTCGCCCGCGACGTCGACTGGCTCACGGTCTTCGGGTTCTCGACCGAGAACTGGATCCGACCACGCCGCGAGGTGCGCCACATCCTCGGACTGCATCGTCGACTCTTCGGACGGGTCGCCGAATTGAACGAACTCGGCGTCAGAGTCCAGTGGATCGGTCGCCCCTTCGATGATCCGTCGGCGCGGACTCCGGTCTTCGTGCAACGGGCGATCGAGAAGGCGATCTCCGACACCAGACACAATCGCAAGATGACTCTGACCGTCGCGTTCGACTACGGAAGCCGGGCCGAAATCGTCGAGGCCGGTCGACGAGCTCTTCGCTCGGCTCGACCCACGACCGTCGACACGCTCTCGGCTGGCATGTATCTCCCCGACATGCCGATGGTCGACGTGATGGTGAGAACCTCGGGAGAACACCGAGTCTCCAACTTCTTGCTCTGGCAGGCCAACGGCGCGCCGACGTACTACACCGACCGCACGTGGCCCGAATTCGACGCCGACGACCTCGACGCCGCCATCGCCTTGGCTCGCACCGCCTGACGGTACGGTCGAGACGTGCCGCCCCGCCCCCTCTCGACACGCGATCTGCTCGACATCGCGACCGAGGCTCTCGGATCGACCGAGGATCGCCCCGGACAGCGAGCGATGGCCGAAGCCGTCGATTCGGCGGTCGCAACCGGCCGCCATCTCGTCGTTCAGGCCGGAACCGGCACCGGCAAGACTCTCGGATATCTGGTTCCGGTCGTCGCCTCGGGGCGCAAGGCCGTCGTCACGACGGCGACGAAAGCGCTGCAGGATCAATTGGCGCACAAGGACCTTCCTCTGGTGGCCGACACGGTCGCTCGCGCCCTCGGCCGAGAACTCGAATGGGCCGTCCTGAAAGGACGCAGCAACTACGTGTGTCGACAGCGCCTCGAAGAGACACTGTCACGCCAGGGCCCCGAGCAGATGCAGCTCGAGGGAACGACCGATCGTCTCCGACGCGAAGTCGCCAAGGTCAAGGAGTGGTCCGACCGTCACGAGACCGGCGACTTGGCCGATCTTCCGTTCGGCATCGGACGCGACACCGAGAGTGCCGTCACGGTCGGGTCCGACGAGTGTCCTGGCGCCCGCCGCTGCCCGCTCGGAGGAACGTGTTTCGCCGAACTGGCTCGACTGCGGGCGTCGGAAGCCGACATCGTCGTGGTGAACACTCATCTGTACGGACTCGACGTGGCGGCCGACGGGGCGATCCTCGCCGAGCACGACATCGTCGTCGTCGACGAAGCCCACGGACTCGAAGACATCATCAGCGATTCGGTCGCCGTGTCTTTCTCGCGCTCTCGTCTTCATCGCCTCGGTTCCGCCGTCTCGCGAATCGTCGACGATTCGGCCCTCCATACCGCCGTCGACGCGCTCGGTGACGAACTCGAGCGACGCCTCGGTTCGCACTCCGATCGGCGCCTTCCCGTTCCGCTACCCGACGACCTCGTCGACCTACTTCTCGACGCGCGCCGGGTCGTCGGGGACGTCCTCGACGCCTTACGCAAAGTCGAGACGTCCGACGAGGACGCCAACCAGAGGCGACTGCGCGCCCAGCAACTCTCCACTCGACTCGCCGACGATCTCGATCTCGCACTGGCCATCGACTCCACTCGTGTCCCCTTCGTGCAAGGAGCCGAGGGTTCCCTCCGACTCGACATCGCACCGCTCGACGTCGGACCGGTCCTGTCGAACGCCGCCTGGTCGCGACGCACCGCCGTTCTCACCAGTGCGACGATCCCCCAGAATCTCCCCGAACGAATCGGTCTCGAGACCGACACGTACGATGCGCTCGACGTCGGAAGCCCCTTCGACTACCCGGCCAACTCTCTCCTGTATTGCCCGTCGAACTTTCCGAATCCGAACGGTGCCGCCTTCCAGAGTGCGGTCAACGACGAGCTCTTTCGACTGATCACCGCCGCACGAGGACGAACGTTGGCCCTCTTCACGAGCTACCGGGCCATGGACGCCGCCGTCGACGCCCTGCGCCCGATCCTCGACGTGACGGTCATGTCGCAACGGGACCAGTCGCAGAAGTCCCGGCTCGTCGAAGCCTTCGTCGCCGACGAGAACTCGTGCCTCTTCGCCACCGCCGGCTTCTTCCAGGGAATCGACATCCCCGGTCGCACGCTGTCTCTCGTCACGATCGACCGCATTCCGTTTCCTCGGCCCGACGACCCACTTCTCTCGGCTCGTCGGGAACGAGTCGGTGATCGGGCGTTTCGAGACATCGATCTTCCACGAGCGGCGACGCTGCTCGCCCAGGCGGCCGGTCGCCTCATCAGGTCGACAACAGATCGCGGTGTCGTTGCCGTCTTCGATCCGCGCCTCGCCACCGCCGGCTATCGACGACATCTCCTGGCCGCCATGCCACCCATGAAGCGCACGATCGACCGGCAAGAGGTCGTCGACTTCCTCAACTCGATCGACGGGTGAGCGTCAGCGAACCATTCGATAACCGATACCGCGAACCGTGATCACGAGCCGTGGTTCGTCAGGGTGGTCCTCGATCTTCACCCGAAGACGGCGCACGTGAGCGTCGACGAGCCGACTGTCGCCGAGGTAGTCGTAACCCCAGACTCGTTCGAGCAGTTGATCGCGCGACAGAACGATGTTCGGGTGGTCGGCGAACTCGCAGAGCAGATTGAACTCGGTCTTGGTGAGCGCGATCTCGCGACCAGACTTGAGGACGACGCCTTGCTCGCGTCGGAGTTCGATGTCGCCGAAGGTCTCGACGTCGACGGGCGGCGGGACGTCGCCCTGGAGTTGTACACGGCGCAAGTGAGCGCGGATGCGGGCCGCCAGTTCTTTTGGAACCACCGGTTTCGTCACGTAGTCGTCGGCGCCTGCTTCGAGACCGGCCACCATGTCGTTGGTGTCCGTCTGGGCGGTCACCATCACGATCGGAACGATCGACATGGCCCGCAGGGCTCGGCAGACCTCGAACCCCGACAGATCCGGCAGCCGAAGATCGAGGAGAACCAGGTCGGGTTCGGCGGCATGGAAGGCTGCCAGACCCGATCGACCGTCTGGCGCCTCGGTGACCGAGAAACCTTCGTCCTCCAGAACCAGCCGTAACGCCAGGCGGATCTGATCGTCGTCTTCGATGAACAGGATCGTGTTCATCGGCCCATTCTGACCCATGACCTGGGGTGTCTCGACCTTCGCGGTTTTGTTACAGAAAACGCACAGATCCCGCACCGTCCTTTCACACGACCTCGGGACACTGTCCCCGTTCACGCTGGTCCGACGGGGGTCGTCCTCCCCCTGATCCTCGTCGGCCGGCGGAACCGAACGAGATCCGCCGCCCGACTCGCCGGTCTTCCCGAGTCGGGCGGCGTCATGTCCGGATCCGTCTCCCTCGATTCCCAGCGACTGGTCGATCCGTTCAGATGGGGCAGGATGGAGTCATGGCCGACACGACGCGCCGCCGTCCGTTGCGGCTTCGGACCCGAGTGACGCTCCTTTTCGTCCTGGTCGGCCTGCTCACGTCACTGTCGCTGTCTCTCGTCAGTTATTTCGTGGCGCGGAGCTATCTGCTCGATCGGCGCGACGACTCGGTCGAGCGACAGGCCTTCACCAACGCCGAATTCGTCCGATCGCAACTCGAGACCCGACGGGGCGAAGCATTCGAACTGATCAACAGCGTCCGAACCGAGCAGGGCGGGTTCGCCGTCCTCCACCTCGACCGCGAACGGCTCTTCTACTCACAGGACCTTCGCTTCACCCAGAACGCCTTCCCGTCCGAACTGATCAGCGAGACCCTCGAGGGCACGACCTCGTATCAGCGCTTCACTCTCGCCGACGCCTCGTACATCGGTCTTGGCGTGGCCATCCCCGCCGCCGAAGCGCACTATTTCGAAGCCTTCCCCATCGACGACGACCAGCGCGCTCTCACGATCATCGGGTCGGCGCTGGTGGTCAGCACGTTGGTCATCGGAGCCGTGGCCGGAGCGTCAGGCTGGATCGTCAGTCGGCGTCTCATGCGCCCGTTGCAGCGAGTGACGCGAGCAGCCGGCGACATCGCAGTCGGTGGCCTCGACACCCGACTCGAACCGGAATCCGATCCCGATCTTTCGCGTCTCGTCACGACGTTCAACGACATGGCCGACGCCGTTCAGACCCGGATCGAACGGGAGGCCAGATTCGCTTCCGACGTGTCGCACGAATTGCGCAGCCCGGTCACTGCGCTCGCCGCGGCTGTCGAAGTCCTCGACGCACGTCGCGCCGATCTCGGCGACAGAACCCAACAAGCACTGGACGTCGTCGTCTCGCAGGTGCGGCGATTCGACCAGATGGTTCTCGATCTCCTCGAGTTGTCACGTATGGACGTCGGAATCGTCGACGTCCACCGCGAGGACGTCGATCTCGTCGAATTCGTACGACGGGTGGCCCAGCGCTACGACTTGTCCGGTCTGAACATCGACGTGACTCCCGGCTCGAGTCCGATCGCATCGATCGACAAGCGCCGATTCGAGCGAATCGTCGCCAATCTTCTCGAAAACGCCCGACTTCACGGCGGCGGTCCGACTCGGGTCGTCGTCGAGGGCGGAGGCGGAGCCTCGACGCGACTCGCCGTCGAAGACGCCGGGCCCGGGGTCGCTCCGAGCGAGCGAGCGCGCATCTTCGAGCGCTTCGCGCGAGGTTCGGCCGGACGAACAAGAGTCGGTGGGACCGGCCTCGGCCTGGCGTTGGTCGCCGAGCACGCACGTGCCCACGGCGGCGAAGTCTGGGTGGAGGACGTCCCGTCGGGCGGAGCACGCTTCGTCGTCGAGATTCCAGGAGCGAGCCGATGAGTCACCGTCACCGTCCGTCGATCCTCCTCGCGCTGTCCTTGTTGCTCGTCGTCGGGTGCGGTGTACCCACCACGTCGTCGAGTCGCCCGATCGACCCGGGCGCGATTCCCGAACAGTTCACGGCCACGACCCTGCCGCCCACGACGTCGACGTCGACCACTACGACCGTCGTCGAACCACCCCCTTCGACGACGACCACGACCCTCCCGGTGGAGGAAGTTCAACTCTTCTTCGTGTCCGGTTCGCGGATCGTCCCCATCGCCCGATTGCTTCTCAGCCCGGCGTCGGCCCCGCAAGTGCTGGCCGCTTTGAGCGAGGGAATTCCCGACATCGACGAGGCGGCCGGACTGCGGAGCGCGCTGCCGCCCGGACTCGTGATCGACGTGACCGTGGAACGAGGTGTGGCCACCGTCGACCTCGATCCCGCCTTCACCCTCATCGTCACCGGACCCGAACAGCGACTCGCAGTCGCTCAGATCGTTCTGACCCTCACGCGTCGGGCCGGAATCGGCCAGATCGTCTTCTCGAGCGATTCGGAACCGATCGCCGTGCCGCGCGGGCGTGGAGATCTCACCGAACCGGGAGAACTCGTGGCCTGCGACGACTACGGCAACCTCCTGCCCGGAGGATTCGCCTGCTGACGTTCGTACGCCGAGGCGGTCAGTAGCCGAGGCGCTCGATGCGTTCGGGTCGACGCTGCCAGTCCTTGTCGACCTTGACCTTCAAGTCGAGAGCAGTGCCGGGCGGCAGTTGTTTGCGGACACGCCGACCGACTCGCTTCAATACCGCACCGCCGCGCCCGATCACCATGCCCTTCTGGCTCTCCCGTTCGACGAGGATCTCGCAGACGATGCGGCCGTCTTCGACGTCGACGACCCGCGTTGCGATCGAATACGGCAACTCGTCGTGCATCATGCCGAGCAGTTCTTCGCGGACAAGTTCGGCGACCCAGTCGGACTCGGACACGTCGCTGATGGCGTCGTCGGGATAGTAGAGCGGCCCTTCGGGAAGTCGCCCGAACAGATGGTCGACGAGGGCGTCGACTCCCTCTCCGGTACGCGCCGAAACCGGGAAATAGCTCTCGGCATCGAGTGACGAGAGCTTCGCCAACTGCTCCACCACGGTCTCGCGTGGTACGGCGTCGATCTTGTTGAGAACGACGACCGATCGCGCCACGTCGAGACGCGAGGCCACCCACGAGTCACCCGATCCGACGGTCTGAGTGGCGTCGATCACCAGGCAAACGACGTCGACGTCGACGATGCTGTCGAGGGCCGCCGTGTTGACCCGCTCACCGAGTGCGGTCACCGGCTTGTGAAGGCCCGGGGTGTCGACGAAGACGAGCTGGCCCTCGGGTCGGGTGACGATCCCCCTCACCTGCCGACGGGTCGTCTGAGGCTTGTCGGACACGATCGACACCTTGCGCCCGCACATGGCGTTCACGAGCGATGATTTGCCGACGTTCGGTCGTCCGACGAGGGTCACGAAACCCGAACGAGTCACCTTGCACCCGTCGTACTCGACACCGACCACGGTTCCACGACGACGTTCGTATCACATCTCGTGAGCGCCGAGTCTTCTTCTCGGAGCCCCGTGCGCGATCCTGGAGTGATGTCCCGTGCCCGTCTCGATCCTCGCCGCTGGTTCGACCGTATGCAGCCGCAGACCCTGCAGATCGCCACGTGGCTCCTGTATCTCAACGGACTTTTCGCTCTTGTCGGCCTGCTCGATCGCTCGGACTGGATCGGCTACGCCCGAGTGTCGAAAGGATCACTCGGCCTCCTCGTCGGACTCCTCATCGTCGCCGCCCACGTGCTGTCGGGATTCCTCATGGCGAACGATCGTCGCCTCGGATATCGATTCGGACTGATCGCCGCCTTCTCACCGTTCGCCCTCCGCTTCTGGGTGCTCGCCGATCTCCCTTTCGTCGGCCTCTGGGACAAACTGACCGGCCGCAACACCATCTCGTTTCTCTTCGAGGTGGCTCTCTGTGCCCTTTTGCTCCATCCGCACAGTCGAGAACACCAACGCCTCTGGTATCGCTGAGTCCCGAGAGGCGGCCCGGACGCGAGGGCACACTACGATCGGGCCATGGCACCTCGAATTCTTTCCGGCGTCGACGAGCTCAAGGGAGCCGTCGGCGAACATCTCGGCTACAGCGACTACATCGACATCACTCAGGAGCGGGTCAACCAGTTCGCCGACGCCACCGGCGACCACCAGTGGATCCACGTCGACGTCGAACGAGCCAAGTCGGGCCCCTTCGGTGGACCGATCGCTCACGGCTACCTCACGTTGTCCCTCGGACCGATGCTCTACCCGACCGTCGTGCGCGTGGACGGTTTCTCCATGGGTGTGAACTACGGGGCCAACAAGGTTCGCTTCCCGTCTCCCGTCCCTGTGGGGTCGCGCCTTCGTCTCGGTGTGAAGCTGCTCGAGGTCGAGGACGTGTCCGGGGGCGTTCAGATGACGATGGAGTTCACCTTCGAATGCGAAGGAGCCAGCAAGCCGTCGTGCGTCGCCGAGATCATCTTCCGAAGCTTCTTCTGAAGCGCGACCGAGCATCGAACGTCGTCAGCGAAACCGAGGCATGACCTCGGTCGCCAACAACTCGAGGGTCTCGGTGTCGGGATAGTCGGCACACCACGGAATGAAACCACGACAGCCGGCGGCCATGTACGAGCCGATCTTGTCGGCCACCTGATCAGGAGTGCCGACCAAGTTTCCGGTCGTCCAGCTCTCCACGTCCTCACTCCACAGACTTCGGCTGCCGGCAGTTGACACCTCGCGCTCGGTCCGTCGGATGAACACCTCGGGCGACCACGTCATTCGGATCTCGCCGGGATCGCGGCCGATTCGCTCGCAGTGACGCCACAGCGTGTCGCGCTTGCGGATCCACTCGTCGAGACGGCCGCCGAAGTTGGAGCAATCGGCGTGCTCGGCGACGACTCGAAGAGTGAGCTGCTCCCCGCCGCCTCCGATCAGGATCGGCGGTCGCGGAGATTGAACGGGCTTCGGATCGCAGTTGGCGCGAACGACCTCGTAGTACTTGCCCTTGAAAGTGGTCTCGCGTTCGGTCCACATGGAACGAACGATCTCGACGCTCTCGCGAAGCATTCCGATCCGGTCCTTCGGTTTCGGAAATTCGTATCCGTAGGCCCGGTATTCGTTCTCGTACCAACCGGCGCCGATTCCCCATTCGAGGCGGCCGCCCGACACGACGTCGAGAGTCGACGTGATCTTGGCGATGAGAGCCGGGTTCCGATAGCTGTTGCAACCGACCATCTGGCCGAGTCGTATCCGGCGGGTCAACTGGCTGAGAGCCGAGAGGGTCGTCCAACATTCGAAGACTGTCTCGTGCGACGGCCGAGGAACGTTGTGGAAATGGTCGTACAACCACAGAGAGTCGTAACCGAGTTCGTCGGCCAGAGTGGCCACCTCGACCGTCCGCTGCCACTTCGCCGAAGCACCGTCGATCGAGGCGAGTTCCATCTTCCAGCCCTGCGGGGCGAAGATTCCAAAGACGATCCCGTCCGGAGAACTGCCGGCGACCGGTGCGGTGTCGAACACGTCGCCACCCTAACCAGCCTCCCGTGACGGACCCGAGACGGGCTCCTGATACGTCGGCGCCCGCCGAAGTTTCCTAACGTCCGTTCGTGCACGAATTCACGGTCGGCGAGATCCATGAAGCCATCGCGGCGACGCGTCCCGACGAGGAGTGCCTCGTGTTCCGCGACCGCCGCTATACCTGGGACGAGGTGACCGAGCGGACGCGTCGACTCGGCAACTACTTCACGTCTCGAGGACTCGGCTGCCACACCGAACGCCCGAACCTCGCCGCCCACGAGAGCGGACAGGATCATCTGGCGATCTATCTCCACAACGGCAATGAATACCTCGAGAGCATGCTGGCTGCTTTCAAGGCGCGAGTCGTTCCGTTCAACGTCAACTACAGGTACGTCGCCGAAGAACTCTCGTACCTGCTCGACGATTCACGCGCCACGGCGATCGTCTACCACTCGGCCTTCGCCGAAACCTTGGCCGCGGTACGAGATCGCACACCCCGCCTCTCCGTTCTGATCCAGGTGCCGGACGAGAGCGGAGCACCATTGCTCGACGGAGCGGTGTGGTACGAGGACGCACTCGCCGCGTCGAGTCCCGATCGGTTGCCGCCCTCGTCTCCTGACGACTTGTACATCCTGTACACCGGAGGGACGACCGGAATGCCCAAAGGTGTGATGTGGCGACAGGCCGACGCCCTCACCGAATGCTTCGCCGGATCCCGCGAGGCGACCACGGTTGCCGACTTCGTGGCGGCGACCACCGGACGTCGAGCCTTGATTCCTCCACCGTTCATGCACGGAGCCGGACACTGGCTGAGTTTCGGCACCTGGAACGCCGGTGGAACGGTGTTCGTCCCCTCGGTGCCCGAGCGCCTCGACCCGGTCGACATCTGGACGATCGTCGAGCGGGAGCGCATCGACTTCCTACTCATCGTGGGTGACGCCTTCGGCCGACCCCTCCTCGACGAGCTCGATCGCGGTTCGTACGACATCTCGAGTCTCGTCGTTCTCATTTCGGGAGGAGCGGCTCTCTCGGCGCACATGAAGGACGAGTTCCTCGCCCACCATCCGACTCTCACGATTCTCGACGGACTCGGCTCGTCGGAGGCCGGCGGACAACTCCAGCACTTCTCGACCGGTGGCAACGCGTCGACCGGCACGTTTCCGCTCGCCCCCAACAACCACGTCCTCGACGAAGACCTGGCACGGGTGGTGCAGCCTGGCGAAGATCACGTCGGCTGGCTCGCCAAGAGCGGACGCCTCGCTCTCGGCTACCTCGGTGATCCGGCCAAGACGGCGCGGACGTATCCGGTGATCGACGGCGTTCGATACGTCGTCCCCGGAGACCGGGCCGTCCTGCTCGCCGACAACACCGTCGAACTCCGAGGCCGGGATTCGGTCACCATCAACTCCGGTGGCGAGAAGATCTTCGCCGAAGAAGTCGAAGCGGCGATCAAGCCCCATCCGGCTGTGTTCGATTGCGTCGTTGCCGGACGAAGGAGCGAACGGTGGGGCAGCGAGGTGGTGGCCGTCGTGCAACTTCGCTCGGGAACCACGGCAACCAACGAGGAACTGAACGCCGAGGCGGCCCGCCACGTGGCCCGGTACAAACTGCCCAAGGACTACGTGTTCGTCGATCGCATCGTGCGATCACCGTCCGGCAAGGCCGACTACCGATGGGCCAAGAGCATCGTCGACCCGTCCTAGGGTCAGACCGGCAGATCTCCGGTCGCGAGTCGAGTGCTCCCAGTGTCGGTGAAGGACTTGATCGTGTTCTCGGCGATCCGCATCTGATGGATCTCGTCGGCGCCGTCGGCGAAACGAGCCCAACGGGCGTGTTGCAGCATGTTGGCGAGCGGCGTGTCGGTCGAGTAGCCGAGAGCACCGTGAACCTGGATCGCCCGATCGATGATTCGGTTGAGACTGTTGGCCACGAAGTGCTTGGCCATCGACACCTCGGTCCGGAAGTCGTCGCCCCGGTCGATCTTGTAGGCGGCGTGCAGAACCATGAGCTTGCACTGGTACAGCTCCATCGCCGAGTCGGCGATCATCCACTGGACCCCTTGTTTCTCGGCGAGATACGACCCGTGCGAGTAACGCTTCAAGGAGCGGTCGACCATCATGTCGAGAGCGGTCTCGGCCTGGGCGATCCATCGCATGCAGTGCGCCAGTCGAGCCGGCCCGAGACGGTATTGGCCCAGTCGATGACCGTTGCCGCGACCGCCGAGGATCTGCGAATCGTGGACTCGAAGATCCTCGATCACGATTTCGCTGTGCCCGCCGGGACCATGCATCGTCTCGACTTCACGAACGTTGTTCCAGCCCTCGGCCGGCAAGTCGATGATGAAGGCGGTATTCGCGCCGCGTGAACCCTCGGGAACGTCCATCTCGGTACGGGCGATGAGAATGGCGAACTTGGCGCGGTTGGCCCCCGAGATGAACCACTTGTGGCCGTTGATGATCCACTCGTCTCCGTCCTTGATGGCGTGGGTGCGAATCAGCGTGGGATCGGAACCGGCGACCTCCGGCTCGGTCATCGCGAAACACGACGAGCTCACGCCGTCGCACAGAGGCTTCAGGTACTTCTGCTTCTGCTCGTCGGTCCCCCAGTGCACGAGCGTGTGCATGTTTCCTTCGTCGGGAGCCTGGCAATTGAGCACCCACGGTCCGACTCGAGTTCGTGCCGCTTCGGCCTGAACCATCGCCAGAGCCACGTGACCGAGCCCCATTCCGCCCCACTCCTTGGGCATGTGCGGAAGCCACAAACCTTCGCTCACCGCAAGTTTGCGCAAACGGATCAGTTCGCCCACGTACGCCCGGTGGGCGTCGGCATCCATCTCCTCCCGATGACCGAAGGGTTCGATCGCCGGGCGGATGTGTCCGTCCACGAAGTCTCGGACACGACGGCGAATCTCCTCGTGCTCCGGTGCCAAGGTGAAATCGATCATTGCACTGTCCCCCCACAGGCCGACCGGTGCCGACCCGCCTCCATTCTGACCAGCCGTGACCCCTGTCGGCGACCCGAGAGGACACCGGGAGACATGGCCCCATAGCCTGACGCCGTGACGAAGGATCGTGCCTGGGACACCCGAGAGCTGCCGACCGGCGACGAGAAGGTCACGGCGGTACGCAGCATGTTCGATGCCATCGCCCCTCGCTACGACATGGTCAACCGCATCATGACGTTCCGTCTCGACGTTCGTTGGCGCAAGAAGGCGGTGGCCGAACTCGGACTGCCGAGCGGAAGTCGGGTCATCGATCTGGCGAGCGGAACCGGTGACCTCTGCATCGATCTCCGTCGGGCCGGTCTCCAGCCCTTGTCGTTCGACCTCAGTTTCGGCATGCTGGCCGCCGATCGTTCTCGTGCGCCGCGGTCGCAGGCCGATGTCCTTCGACTTCCTCTCGCCGATGGATCGGTCGATGGCGCGACGTGCGGGTTCGCCCTGCGCAATCTCGTCGACCTTCCGGTCTTTTTCCGCGAGCTCGCTCGGGTCGTTCGCCCCGGTGGGCGAATCGCTCTGCTCGACGTCGGAGTTCCGAAGAGTCGCCTCATCCGTGTCGGCCACGGCTTCTACTTCGGCAAGGTCGTTCCGAAGATCGGAGGTCTTCTCTCCGACGGCGCCGCCTATCGCTACCTGCCGAAGAGTGTGGCCTACCTCCCCGAGCCCGACGTCATGCTCGCTCACCTCCGAGAGGCCGGTTTCTCCGACGCCCGCCATCGAGTCTTCTCGGGCGGGATCACTCAACTCCTCACCGCAACTCGGGATTGAACGTGCAGGCCCGGACGACGCTCCTCGACGTCGACCTCGATCTGAACGACGTCGCTCGCGGGGACGGCGCACTCTTCGTTCGCGACGGGGTCGGTTTCGCTGGGCGCGGCGTCGCCGCCCACGTCGACGAGTCCGAGGCTCTCGCCGTCCTGCGAGCCATCGAACACGACGATCGATCGAACGGCGAGGCCGGTCCGCTCGCTTTCGGCGCTCTTCCGTTCCTCGCCTCGGACTCGTGCCGACTCACGATTCCCGAGATCGTGGTCCGCAAGACCGCGACCGGAAACGTCTGGGTGACCTGCGTCGGCGACCCTTCATCCGACGGTGATCGCCTGGCGAGTCTGGCACCTCCGGTTCGGCCGACTCCCCGCTCCTCGCGCTTCGTCGTCTCACCCCGCACCCCGGTCTCACGACACCGCTCGGCCGTCGAATCGGCTCGTGACGCCGTTCGACGAGGCGACCTCGTCAAGGCTGTGATCGCCCGTGAACTCACGGTCGAATCCGACGACCCCATCGACGTCCACTCCGTTCTCCTTCGCCTACGAGCTTCTTTCGGTTCGAGCTATCGCTACTCGTGTGAAGGTTTGATCGGAGCGTCACCCGAGCTGCTCGTGTCGGTCGAAGGTGACGTGGTCCGGTCGCACCCGCTCGCCGGCACGACACCCCGAACCGGAGATCCTGTCACCGATGCCGAACTCGCCCGGGCCCTCGTGGCGAGTGTGAAGGATCAGGTCGAACATCGGGTCGTCATCGACGTCGTCCACGACATGCTCCTCCCCGACTGCAGTTATCTCGACTGGGAACCCGAACCGTCGATCGTGCCGGTCGCCAACGTTCAACATCTCGGCACTCTCGTCGAAGGGCGCCTCAGCGATCCGCGACCCGACGCCCTTTCTCTCGCCCGACGACTGTGTCCGACTCCCGCCCTCGGAGGTCATCCACGAACCGATGCGCTACGCCTCATCGCCGACGTCGAGGGCTTCGACCGTGGTCGCTACGGGGGAGCTGTCGGATGGGTCGACGCGACGGGAGACGGGGTCTGGGCAGTCACGATTCGTTGCGCCGAGTTCTCCGAGGATCGACGTCGCGCTCGACTCGTCGCCGGAGGTGGCATCGTGGCCGACTCCGACCCCGACGCCGAGCTGGCCGAGACGCAGGCCAAGTTCCAGGCGATGCTCTCGGCCATCGTTCGCGCCTGATCAGGGCGCGAACGACCGCCGGGCTCCGTCACTCGTCGAGTGTTCGGGCCACCGCCGCGTGAAGGCGTCGATGTGCTTCGACGTCGCGATCACGATCGGTCCGCACGATCGTGAGACTCGGTCCCGGTTCGGCGGCCGCGGCGACGAGCGATCCGGTGTCGACCACGACTCGAGCACGGAGGCCGTGCGCCGACGCCAGCGCCGCGAAGTCGGTGCCGTGAGGCGTCCCGTACAAGGCTTCGAACACCGCCGGTTCGACCGACGTTCTCTGCGGCAGATGATGAAAGATTCCTCCACCGTCGTTGTCGACGACCAGGATGCGCACGTCGAGGCCTCGTCGGGCCAGAGCAGCCAACGACGACGAGTCGTGCAAGGTCGCCACGTCGCCGATCAGAACACCGACCGGACCCTCGTGCGCGGTCGCCACGCCAATGGCCGTCGCGATCACGCCATCGATGCCGTTGGCTCCCCGGTTGCTGAACACGAGTCGATCACCGAGTCGGCCACCGAACCACTCGAGGTCGCGGATCGGCATGGACGAGGACACGACCAGCGCCGCCGTCTCGGGCAATCCGTGCGCGAATGCCACGACCGACGCCACGCCTGTCGCGTCTTCGCTTCGCAATCCGACGTCGACGGCGACTCGCGCCTTTCGTTCGGCATCGCTCCAACGTTCGGTCCACGTCGGATCACACGGGCGAACGGCGTCGAAGACGGCCACCAGATCATCGGCGTTGCACACGATTCGTTCGGCCATCACTCGATCAGGGTCGTACACGCGACCGTCCGGTGACACGTGGATCTGTCGAACCTCGTGGCGGAGCAGCCACTGGCCGAGAACCTTCGAGGCCGGAGGATCACCGACTCGAACCACCAGATCGGGAATTTCGGCATCGGCGAAGGGGGCGTGTCGAACGATTGAGTCGAAATGAGTGATCACGTCGGCGCAATCGCGTGCCCGAGCTTCGGCGAGAACTGGCCAGCCACGACCGATCGCCACCTCCATCAGACGCCCGGTCGCCCCTCGCCCGGCGACGAGAAGAGGTCGGGCGACCGACCACTCCGACACGAGACGATCGATCGTCTGGTGTGCGAACACGTTGCTGGACGACGTGTCGGTGTGAGGCTCGTCAGAATCGACGTCGGGAAGATCGTCGGCCACGCCCACCAACGGTTCACGGAACGGAAGATTGAGGTGCACCGCTCCCATCGGTCGACGCACCGCTTCGTTCACGCATCGTCGAGCCACTCCACGCCACGACGATCGCGAGTCCGCCATCGGTACCCCGGGATCGTGGAACCAATGGGCGGCCGATCCGTAGAGATCGTCCTGTCGAATCGTCTGGGGAGCTCCGACACCGTGCAATTCGGGAGGACGGTCGGCGGTCACGACGATCATCGGAACACCCGCCAGATCGGCCTCGACGACCGCCGCGTGGAAATGGGTGGCGGCCGTTCCGCTCGTGCAGACGACGAGACTCGGACGACCGGATCGCAATCCGGCGCCGAGAGCGGCGAACGCTGCCGATCTCTCGTCGTGGAACACGTGAACGGCGACACGGGAATCGGCGGCCAAGGCCAACACCATCGGTGTCGACCGCGACCCAGGGGCGACGAAAGCCGAGTCGACTCCGAGTCGCACCCACTCGTCGACCAGTGCACGACAGAAGGTCGCCTGCACGTCGGCCGATCGGCCGCCCGTTGCGTCTTGGTCACCGATCGCCATCACCGAGAACGCTACGAGGATCTGGTTGGACTACGACGATGTCGGACGTGTCAGTTGGCCAATTAGGGTGACGTCGTGGCGAGGGTTCTGCGGGTCGAGATCTGGTCGGACGTGATCTGTCCGTGGTGCTACATCGGAAAGCGGCGTTTCGAGCGTGCCCTCGACGCTTTGTCGACCGGCGACGACCCCGTCGAGGTCGACGTGATCTATCGGGCCTACCAACTCGACCCGACGGCACCCAAGGATCGCTCCGTCCCGGCTCGCGAGGGCTACGCGAAGAAGTTCGGGGGCGCCGAACGAGCCGACGCCATTCTCGACCACCTGACCCGGACGGCGGCCGAGGACGGACTCGCCTTCCGTATGGACATCGCCCAACGGTCCAACACGCTCCTCGCCCATCGACTGCTGTGGCTCGCCGGCGAGCGGGCGGACGGATCGCAGGAACGACTGAAGGAAGCTCTTCTCGAGGCCTACTTCGTCCAAGGTCGACACATCGGAGATCGTGACACTCTCGCCGAGATCGCGGCACCGATCCTCGATTCGACCGCCGAGGAAGTCCTCGATTTCCTCGCCTCTGATTCGGGTGTGGGCGAAGTGAACGAAGAACTCGCCCAGGCCGCGAGTCACGGGATCACCGGAGTGCCCACCTATGTGATCGAAGGGCAGTGGGCCATCCCGGGCGCGCAGGACAGCGACACCTTCGAAAGGGTTCTTCGACGCGCTGCCTCTCGTGCGGCCGAGTGACGATCGAGGTTCCGTGGATCCCGTCTGGTCGGAACTCGCCATCGACGAGGACGGCGAATTGCACGTCCACCGACGGGCGGGTCGACGTCCACCGATCGTCCTGTTGCACGGGTTCACCCAGACCGGTCGCTCCTGGGATCCGGTCGTCACCCACCTCGACCCCGACGCCGAGATCTACCTGCCGGACGCGCCGGGCCACGGCGCATCGTCGGGGTGTCGTATCGGAATCGCCGACTATGCCGACGCCCTCGCCACCCACCTGCCACCCGCCGTCTACGTCGGCTACTCCATGGGAGGGCGCACGGCTCTGCACATCGCCGTCCACCACCCCGACGCAGCACTCGCTCTCGTCCTCGTCGGGGCGTCACCTGGTCTCGACGATGCGTCCGAGCGCGCTGAGCGTCGACGACGGGACGACGAGCTCGCCGAACGGCTCGAAACCATGGATCTCGACGCCTTCCTGAGCGAGTGGTTGAGCCAACCGCTCTTCGCCTCGCTTCCGACCGACCGGCAAAATCTCGACGATCGTCGTCGGAACACGCCCTCGGGTCTGGCCCACTCTCTGCGATCGGCCGGAACCGGCGTTCAGGATTCTCTCTGGTCGCGACTCGGAGACATCGACTGCCCGACGACATTGGTGACCGGTCGCGACGACCTTAAGTTCTCGACGATCGCCGACCGCATGGCCGAACTGTTCGGCGGTCAGGTTCGACGAGTCGACGTACCGGGTCGCGGGCACGCCGTGCACCTCGAGGATCCGATCACCATGGCCACGATCGTCGAGAGCAGTCGAACGGCAAGCTAGGTGATCGCGCTCAGGCGAAGACGATGAAGATGTAAGCCGCCATGTCGATCACGCCGAGCACCATGCCCGCCGTGGCGAGACCGAGACCCTTCAGGACGGCCGGCTGCTCCATGATCTCGCGACGAGAACGGCGACCGAGGATCACGGCCACGGCGCCGAACACCAGACCGAGAATCAAAAGACCGAGAATGCCGCAGACGAGAGCGGCGACCGCACGAGCATCGGTGCGGGGAGTTCCGGAGCGGTCACCGGCGGGAGGCGGAGGGGGTAAGGACGCCATCGGTCGAAACTAACCCAACACGATCGTCGATGCCACCACGAGCACTCCGACGACCAACTGGATTCGGCCCGTTCCGCCGAGGATCGGGACGAGTTCCCGGTCGCTCGCGCCAGCGAGAACGTCGCGCACCGGACGCACGGCGAGCGGGACAGCCAGCAGACCGACGAGGAACTCGGGACGATCGACGCCCGCCACGATCAAGGTGACGAACGACACCGCGATCAAAGCGACGTAGAGAATGCGTGTTCGCTCGACGCCCAGACGAACGGCCAACGTGTTCTTGCCGACGAGACGATCAGTCGGCACGTCGCGAAGGTTGTTCGTGACGAGCAACGCGCACGACAGAGCGCCGGTCGACGTTCCGAGCCACCACGATGCAGCCGGCAGGCGCTCGAGCACGACGTACGTGGTACCGGCGGTGGCCACCAATCCGAAGAAGACGAAAACGAAGACCTCACCGAACCCGGCGTAGCCGTAAGGGCGCGGGCCGCCCGTGTAGAACCAACCGGCCAGAATGCAGGCCGCGCCGATGACGAGCAGCCACCACGTCGTCATGGCGGCGAGCACCAGACCGACCGCCGCCGCCACGCCGAACGACCCGATGGCGGCCACCTTCACCGCACGAGCTGTCGCCAGACCTGATGCCACGAGACGAACCGGCCCGACCCGCTCGTCGTCGGTACCGCGAACCCCGTCGCTGTAGTCGTTGGCGTAGTTGACGCCCACTTGCAGGGCCAAAGCGACGACCGCCGCCAACGGCACGGACGTCCAGACGGCACCACCCTCGCCAACGGCGACGACTGCACCCAAGGCGACCGGCACGATGGCTGCCGGAAGAGTGCGGGGCCGGGACCCGACGATCCAGCGATTCACTCAAGACCCCGAACCACCCGGCCAGAGTACCGATGAGGACGGGATACTGTCGCCATCGTGTCCGACGAATTGTGGCGCCAGTCGGCGCGAGAACTCGCCCGTTTGATCGCAAGTGGCGAGGTGTCGAGTCGCGAGGTCGTCGACGCGCACCTTTCGCGTGTCGACGACGTCAATCCGCGATTGAACGCGATCGTTCATCGTTTCGACGACCGAGCGCGAGCCGATGCCGATCGCGCCGACGCAATGCGACGAGCGGGCGAACCTATCGGTCCGTTGCACGGCGTTCCCTGCACCGTCAAGGAGAACATCGATCTGGCCGGCACTCCGACGACGAACGCGGTGCCAGCTCTCGCTCAAGCGATCAGTTCATCCGATGCCCCGATCGTCGAGCGCATGAGACGGGCCGGCGCGATTCCGATCGGACGCACCAACCTCCCCGACATGGGATTGCGCGTCCACACCGATTCGTCGTTGCACGGGCTCACTCGCAATCCGTGGCACCACGACCGAACCGCCGGTGGTTCGAGCGGGGGTGAGGCGGCCGCCCTCGCATCCGGAATGTCTCCGATCGGACTCGGTAACGACATCGGGGGGTCCTTGCGCAACCCTGCGCACTGCTGCGGAGTCGCGTCGATCAAGCCGACGCAAGGCATCGTTCCATGGGCCACCGAGATTCCGCCCACGTCGCTCGGCTTGGCCTCGCAACTCATGCTTGTCGACGGGGTCATGGCTCGACGTATCGACGACGTCCGCATCGGATTCGATGCCATCCGGGGCGCGCACTCCCGCGATCCCTATTCGACACCCGCCCACCTGAGCCGAGCACCCGAGGACCGCCCCTGGCGTGTAGCAGTGATGGCCGACGTTCCCGGTGGCCGGACCGACCCGGGAATCGCGTCCGTCGTGCGATCGGCTGCCGACGTGCTGTCGTCGCTCGGACACGACGTGGTGGAAGCGCTTCCTCCGCGTTTCGAGTCGGCCATCGAGATGTGGTCGGCCACCCTCAATGCGGAACTCTCCGTGATGCAGCCGCTCCTCGACGGCGTCCTCGGTGACGACGCCCGGCGCTTCCTCGAATTCGGACGCGAGAAGTTTCCTCGACTCGATCAGACCGCCATCACGTTTCTCCACGCCCAGCGACACGAGCTCGCACGCGAGTGGTCCGAGTGGTTCGCCGACTTCGACGTTCTTCTCTCGCCAACCTGGGCCTTGCCGGCCTTCCCTCACGGATTCGACCTCCTCGACGCCGCCTCGGCCGAGGTCGTGTTCGAGACCTTCCGCCCCGTCATGGCGGCCAATCTCTTCGGATCGCCGGCCGCCGTCGTCCCCGCCGGAATCGCCGACGGCCTGCCCGTCGGGGTCCAGGTGTCAGGTTGGCGATACGACGATCTGATCTGCCTCGACGTGGCGTCGGCCGTCGACCAGGCGCTCGGCCTCGCGACTCCCATCGATCCGACCTGGTGACGAAGTGACGCGACCTAGCCTGATCGGGTGCCTCGACTCGTCGCGCTCGATCTGCCCGCCGGTCCGTCGTTCGTCGATCACCTGACGAACGTCCTGGACCGCGGCGACGCGATCTTGCCCCTCGATCAGCGACTCGGAATCGACGAGCGACGGCGGGTCGCCTTCACGCTCGGCGCTTCGTTCGTCCGTACGACTGATGGCGAGATCGCACTCGACGGCGGACTCGACGTGGAGGACGGTGACGCCCTCGTCGTGGCGACCAGCGGGAGCACAGGAACACCCAAAGGAGTCGTCCTCACTCGCGACGCCGTTCGTGCCTCGGCTCGCCTCGGGAGTCGCCGACTCCCCTCCGGACCCGACACGCACTGGCTCGCCTGCCTTCCTCTTTCTCACGTCGGTGGGCTGTCGGTGATCTTCAAGGCCCTCGACACCGGTGCCGACCTGACCGTCGTCGAGAAGTTCGACGCCGATGTCGTCCGTGATGCCGCCGCCTCCGGATGCACCCACGTGTCTCTCGTCCCGACTGCGCTCCGACGAATCGATCCCGACATCTTTCGCTGTGTACTTCTGGGAGGATCCCGTCCGCCCGCCGATCGACCGCCGCACGTCGTCGCCACCTACGGGCTCACCGAGACCGGGAGCGGCGTCGTCTACGACGGATCTCCGCTCGACGGCGTCGAGATCCGAATCGGAGACGACGGCGAGATTCTGATCAAGTCGCCCACCAACATGCGCACTTACCGCGACGGAACGACTGTGATCGACGACGACGGATGGCTGCACACCGGCGACGTGGGCTCGTTCGTCGACGGCGTTCTGTCCGTCGACGGGCGACTCGACGACATGATCAAGACCGGCGGCGAGAAGGTCTGGCCCGATGCCGTCGAACGTGCCGTCTCCACATTCTTTCCCGAGTCGATCGTCTGCATCGTGGGAGTGACCGACGAAGAATGGGGGCAGATGGTCGTGGCCGCCACCACCGATCACGATCTCGACGTCGCGGCCCTTCGGGACGCAGTCGGATCCCAGTTGCCGGCGTTCTGCGCACCGAAGCGCGTCGTTCACCTGTCGCAGATGCCGACGACTTCGCTCGGCAAGATCCGACGAGGCGCGGTTCGCGAACTCGTCGAGCAGCGACTGCGCGACCTCTGACGAAGGGCTACTGTCGGCCCGTGACAACACGAACCTTCGACCGCCTGTCCGGAAAAGTCGCAGTCGTCACCGGCGCGGCGTCGGGTATCGGCCTCGCCATCACCGAGAAATTCCTGTCCGAGGGAGCTTGCGTGGTGGCCGGCGACGTCGACGAAGGCGGCTTGGCGGCCATGGAACAGCTGGCATCCGATCGCTTCCTCGTCACTGCCCGCTGTGACGTCACCCGAGAGACCGACGTCGAGAACCTCTTCGCCGTCGCCGCGTCGCACTTTGGCGGAGTCGACGTGGTCGTCGCCAATGCCGGCGCCGGGACGTACGGACTCCTCGCCGATCATCCTCTCGACGAATGGCAACGCATCATCGACCTGTGCCTCACCGGGGTCTTCGTCACCGTCAAGCATGCGTCGAGAACGATGCGCGACGGCGGATCACTTCTGACCATTGCGTCTCTCAACGCCATTCAGCCCTCCAAGGGAATGGCCGCCTACTGTGCGGCCAAAGCCGGGGTGGCCATGCTCACTCGTGTGGCGGCCATGGAGCTCGGCGAAAGGAACATCCGCGCCAACACCATCGCTCCCGGACTCGTCCGCACCAACGCCACAGCAGGCTTCTTCGGCGTTCCAGGTGTCGTCGACGAGTTCGTGGAGAACGCTCCCCTCCATCGATTCGCCGAACCGGCCGAGATCGCCGAACTCGCCCTCTTCCTCGCGTCCGACGACTCGACGTTCATGAGCGCGTCGTTCCTCTCGATCGACGGCGGCGGCAACACCGGCCGGTATCCCGACCTTCCTCGTATCTTCCAGAACTTCTCCGAGTGAACGATTCGCCGCAACGGCGGTCGCCCTCGGCATCGCCGGACGTCGACTCGCCGACGAACTCCGTCAACTGGAACGGGTTCCGGCACCGCCGTCGATCACGTAGGTCTCGCCAGTGATCCAGCTGGCGGCGTCCGACACGAGGAAAGTGGCCAGATTCGCGATGTCCTGTGGATCGCCCAACCTCTTCGTCGGAAGCGCCGCCGCCAGCCGATCACCGAAATTGTCGACGAGGAAGGCGGCGAAGTCGGTGGTGACCAAGCCCGGCGCGATTCCGACCACTCGAGTCGGACCGAGTTCCCCGCCCAGCTGACGGGTCAGATGGATGAGGGCGGCTTTGGTGAGGTTGTAGACACCGAGACCGGTCTCGGAGCGAATACCTCCGACCGACGCCACGTTCAGAACGACTCCGGGATTGTCCTTCATCCACGCGTCCCACACGGCGGCCGTCCAAAAGATCGGTCCGCGAAGATTCACTTGGAAGGTCTTGTCGTAGCGAGCCTCGTCGACGCCGAGGGTGTCTCCGAAATAAGGGTTCGTGGCGGCGTTGTTCACCAGAACGTCGATCCGCCCGTACTTCTCGAGCGTCACCTCGACACAACGGCGACCGGCCTCGACGTCACCGGTGTTGGCAGGATGGATCGAGACTTCGCCGTCGATGCCCTCGAGCGACGATTCGTCGATCTTGCGTGAGACCATCATCACGCTCGCTCCCGATTCGGCCATCGTCTTGGCCATGGCTCGGCCGATTCCCCGCGATGCCCCGGTCACCAGGGCGACTTTGCCGTCGAGTCGAATGTCCATGGGGCGAACCTAGTTGGTCGCTGTCGACTCATCCTCCGTCGGCTGGTCGGACGGGACTTCGATGAGGGTGACGCGGACCTTCTGGATCCGGCGACCCTTCAACTCGGCCACTCGGAATCTCCAGCCCTCGAAATCGACGAACTCACCGACCGAGGGCACGTGTTCGAGGGTGCCGAACACGAATCCTCCGATGGAGTCCCACTCCTCGTCGGGGATGTGGGTCGACAACTTCTCGTTCACGTCCGACACGCTCGTCGAGCCGAGAACCAACAAGTCGCCGTTGGGCAGCTGGCTGATCTCGGTTTCCTCACGGTCGTACTCGTCGACGATCTCGCCGACGAGTTCTTCGAGACAGTCCTCGAGGGTGATCATGCCGGTGATCGATCCGTACTCGTCGGCGACAACCGCCAGATGGAACTTGTTCGTCTGCATCTCGCGCATCAACTTTGCGACCGGCTTGTTCTCGGGTACCACGACGACGTCGCGCATGTGCGCCGTCACGAGTTCGGCGCCGCGTCCGAGGCGTTCGAGACGGACGAGATCCTTCATGAAGGCGACTCCGACGACGTCGTCGTCGTCGTTGATCACCGGCATCCGGGAGAAACCGTGGGCGATGCTGACACCGATCACCTCGTCGACGGTGGACG
This sequence comes from uncultured Bifidobacterium sp., assembly GCA_964614655.1. Taxonomy (GTDB): domain Bacteria; phylum Actinomycetota; class Acidimicrobiia; order Acidimicrobiales; family Ilumatobacteraceae; genus Casp-actino8. The sequence continues at coordinate 27,424 of CAZTPF010000007.1, read as the reverse complement.
ACACCGCAACGGTGATCATGTCGGGCTGTGGGACCATGATCTCTCGAGCGACGGTGTCTCCGAACTCGATCACGGACTCGATGAGCTCACGCTCGTGCTTCTCGATGACTTCCTCTTGAGCTGCGACTTCGACCACACCGAGGAACTCCTGCTCCTTCACGAACGGGCCGTCCTCGAGGCCTTTGCCTTTCACGATCACATTGGTGAGCTTGATGAGAGCGCGTGAGACCAGCTTCAGCGGAGGAAAGGCGACGAGACCGCGGATGCCTCGGGCCGACAGAAGGGCAGCCCTCTCGGAGTGGATGACGGCGTAGGTCTTCGGAACCGCTTCGGCGAGAACGAAGAAAACCAGCACGTTCAACGTGACACCGACCGCGATGCCCACGGGACCGAACGCTCGGGCCGTCACCACACCGGTGAGGGTCGCCTGCACCGTCTGGCTGACGTTGACCGTGAGGAGAAGAGGATTGATCCACTTCTCGGGCTCGTCGATCAGTTCGACGAGCGCCTTGCCTTGCTTCGGCCGACGCTCGGCCAGCGCCGCCGCCTTGGGCTTGGTCATTCGCGACAACCCCATCTCGGCGACGGCGAGAAAGATCAGGAAGACGAGAAGGATCAAAATGACGGCGAGCAGCCCCCAGTCGAGGCCGGTGAACGCTCCGAGAATGGTGACCGAACTCATCGACCGTCTTCCTCCGCCCCGTCGTTCATGTCGGCTCGAAACGAGTCGGGAGCTGGGCCCTGCCAATGGTGAGCCTCGAGCAACTCCCGCTGGCGACGCCACATCGCCTCGCGCTCGTCATCGTCGGAGTGATCCCATCCGAGCACGTGCAGCACACCGTGAACGACGAGCAGTGCCATCTCGTCGTCGAGCGATCCGGCGTGCGTGGGAGCTTGTGTCTCGGCCACTTCGGGACAGATCACGACGTCGCCCAGAAGAAGCGGCAGGTCGGACGGGTCGGATTCGGGACGATCCGGGCCGCGGCTCGCACCGGCGTCGACGTCGACGACCGCTCCTCCGTCGATCGGGAACGACAGAACGTCGGTGGGGCCTGAGCCCGACATGTGCGTGACGTTGAGGTCGGTCATGTCGTCGACCGACACGAAGAACACGCTGAGTTCGCAGGCACCACGGACCCCTTCTGCTTCGAGGACGTGCCGGGCCAACGTCTGCCAGCGTTCGAGATCGACGGCGACGAGCGTCTGTTCGTCGGCACAGAACACTTCGGGCGCACCGTCACCACCCACGCGGGGGCGACGACGCAACCGTGGAGGACCAGCGGTCACGCATTTCCCTTCGTCGACGAACTTCTCTCGTACGCCTCGACGATCTCGGCGACGATGCGGTGCCGAACGACGTCGCCGGAACCGAGTCGGACGAACGCGAGACCGTCGATACCGGCGAGCATCGTCTCGAGCCCGACCAATCCGCTGCGACCACCGGGCACGTCGATCTGCGTGGTGTCGCCGGTGACGACCACGCGCGATCCAAATCCGATTCGGGTCAAGAACATCTTCATCTGCTCGGGAGTCGTGTTCTGCGCCTCGTCGAGAATGATGAAACTGTTGTTGAGCGTGCGACCGCGCATGAAGGCGAGTGGAGCCACTTCGACGGTCTGCTTTTCGAGAAGCTTCTGCACCGCTTCGACGTCGAGCATGTCGTACAGGGCGTCGTAGAGAGGGCGGAGGTACGGATCGATCTTGGCCATCAGGTCACCCGGAAGGAACCCGAGACGCTCTCCGGCTTCGACCGCCGGGCGTGTGAGGATGATCCGCTGGACCGAGCGGCTCTGCAACGCATGAACCGCCATCGCCACGGCGAGCCAACTCTTTCCCGTTCCCGCCGGTCCGATTCCGAAGGTGATCACGTTGTCGCGGATGGCGTCGATGTACTTCTTCTGGCCGGCGGTCTTCGGCCTGATCGATCTCCCCTTGGCGCCACGGAGAATGTCGTCGGTCAGCACTGCGCTCGGACGCTCGTCGGCGTTCACCATCGAGATGCTTCGACCGACGACAGTGGTGTCGAGAGGTTCACCTCGCTGAAGGACCAGGACCAGCTCCTCGAACAGGCGAGCGACCCGCCCCGACTCGGGCCCCGTGATGCGAACTTCGTTCCCGCGAACCGAGATGTCGGTGTCGGGAAAAGCCCCCTCGATGGCCCGTAGATGAGCGTCTCGAGACCCCAGGAGCGCCGGCATCAGATGCGGGCCGGGGACGACCACGGTGGAAGGACTACTTGGAGGCGTCATGCGTGCGTCGGGGGCGGCGGCCCATGCGGTGAGGTTAGCCGAGGCTCGAGCCGACCCACCCAACCCGTACCCCGAGCGCTCCGACACGCGAATTGAACGAGACATCTTGCGTCTGTGCAGGAGGTCGTCTACTGTCATGTTTGTCCTCCTGACATCCGTACTCGTCGCTCTCGGATCGACGAGTACGTTCATGAGGACGACGGAGGGAAAGACGTGAGAACGGGGGCGATTCACCGACTGTGGCTCGGCGGATCGAGACTGAGATCGACGTCGGTTTGTGCCGTCACAGTCGATGACACGAACCCGCTTGCCCGGACGGGCAGCAGGCTCGTGTTGAACAGATCATCCATCAGCGTCAGAACTCAACTCACGACCTCATAGAGCACGGGAAAGGAAACAGATGCCCTCGTACTTGACTCCAGGTGTCTACGTCGAAGAAGTGCCTTCGGGCCAAGCCACACTGTCGGCAGGTCTCACCGCCGTTGCGGCCTTCGTCGGTTTCACCGCCGATTATCCGAAGGACGATCCGAGTGATCCCCAGGGCTTGAAGCCGCGTCTGGTCACGAGCTGGACCCAGTACGAGTCGCTCTACGGCGGTTTCGTGCCCGGTGCAATGCTCCCTCACTCGGTTTACGGCTTCTTCAACAACGGTGGTGGCCTCGCCTACATCGTGCGAGTCGCCCACCAGGCTCCGTCCGATCAGCCTGGTCAGCTGGCTCTGCCTGCCGTCGACCGTGCGCTCGGACAACCGCTCGAGATCCAGTCGATCGGAGCTGCCGACGGGCTGTCGGTCACCATCGAGCCGGGTTCCCCCGTCGAGGAGAAAGAAGCACCGAAGTTCAACCTCGTCGTGAACGAGGGTGGCGAAGAGGTCGAGCGCTTCGACGACGTGTCGCTCGCCGATGTCGTGAAGGCCGTGAACGGCCAGTCGAAGAAGGTGAAGGTCGAGACGAAGGTCGACCTGAAGAGCCTCACCGATTTGTCGCTCGCCGGACTCAAGACCGGCGTCTTTGCGATCACTCCGGCCCCCGCCGTCCCGGTGGAAGTCAAGACCAAGCACTTCGCCGGCAGCGAGAGCGATCGCACCGGAATCAACGGTCTCGTCATCGCCGACGAGGTCACGATGGTGATGGTCCCCGACCTGATCACCGCCGCCACCAAGGACGACGGATCGGTCGATCTCGGCATGTGGAAGGCCGTTCAGACCGCCCTCATCACCCACTGCGAAGGTCAGGCCAACCGCATGGCCGTCCTCGACGCTCCCCCGGGAATGTCACCCCAGCAGGTGAAGGAGTGGCGCTCCGACGTCGCCATGTACGACTCGGCTTTCGCCGCCTTCTACTACCCGTGGATCCGCGTCGACAATCCGGCGAGCACCAGCCCGGCCGACGAGACGATTCTCGTACCGCCGTCGGGCCATGTGGCCGGCATCTGGAGCCGAGTCGACGACACACGCGGTGTGTGGAAGGCACCGGCCAACGAAGTCGTGCGCGGCGTGCTGTCGACCGAGCTCGACATCACGAAGGGTGAGCAGGCTCTGCTCAACCCGATCGGCATCAACTGCATCCGCCCCTTCGGCACCCGCGGCATCCGTGTCTGGGGCGCTCGCACGCTGTCGTCGAACACCGACTGGACGTACATCAACGTTCGCCGCCTGTTCAACATGATCGAAACCGCGATCATGGAGGGCACGCAGTTCGCAGTGTTCGAGCCGAACGACCAGAAGCTCTGGGAAGGACTCAAGCGAACCATCTCGGCCTTCCTCCGTGGACTGTGGCGAGACGGTGCCCTGTTCGGCGCCACAGCCGAGCAAGCCTTCTTCGTGAAGTGCGATGCCGAGACCAACCCGCCTGATTCCATCGATCAGGGCAAAGTCATCGTCGAAGTCGGCATCGCTCCGGTGAAGCCCGCCGAATTCGTCATCTTCCGTATCAGCCAGCTCCGTCAGGCCTCCTGATCTCTCGAAAGGAACATGAATCATGGCCAATGATCACGATCTCGAATTTCTCGGATCTCAATTCGCTCTGGAGCTGGAGGGCGTCGAACTCGCACGCTTCACCGGATGTTCCGGACTCAGCTACTCGACCGAAGTGGTCGAGTACCAGGACACCGTGGGTGGAAAGATCATCATCCGCAAGCGTCCAGGTCGCACCAAGTACGACGACATCGTCCTGAAGCGTGGCCTCTCGGCCGACACGGCGATCATCGACTGGCACAAGAACGTGCTCGAAGGAACCGTCGAGCGCACCAACGGCTCGATCGTCATCTACGACGCGGCCGGAACCGAGGTCGGTCGCTGGAACTTCGAGAGCGGCTGGCCTTCCAAGTGGAGTGCCTCCGACCTCGATGCCGGTACCGACGACGTCATGATCGAAGAACTGACCATCACCCACGAAGGACTCTTCAAGGCCTGATGGCACTCAAGACGGAGTTCGCCTTCACTCTGCCGCGCGGCTACCTCGGTCCCGACGGGACCGTGCATCGCCGTGGCGTCATGCGACTCGCAACGGCTCGCGACGAGATCGAGCCGTTGCGGGATCCGCGCGTGCAGAGTGCGGACGATCCGTACTTGACGATCATCGTCCTGGCTCGAGTGGTGACCGAACTCGGAACTCTGTCGGCGGTCACTCCCCGCGAGATCGAGAATCTGTTCGCCGCCGACCTGGCGTTCCTACAGGACCTCTACGGAGTGATCAACTTCGGGAGCCCCGCCGATGTCCAGGCTTTCCTCGACGAGGCGAACCAGGCGATCGCCGGAAGCTCGGCCGCCGAGCTCGACGAGGTGGACGACATCGTCGAGCTCGAGGAAGCGTTCGACGAGGACGACGATGACGACGACGTTCAAATCGCCACTGGCCGTCGGCGCGGAGGATCGGTGATCGAAGAGGTCCACCGAGACAACTGATGGAGCTGTATCCCGAGGACGCACTGTGGGACGAGATCGCCTATCTCGCCTATCACATCCATTGGGATCTCGATCGGCTACTCGACCTTCAGCACGCCGACCGCGTGAACCTCGTGGAGCGGGTGGCTGCGCTCAACCGGCGGGCCCTCGACGAGGCCAAGAAATTGCTGACTGCCTGAGTTCGCCATGGCCAAGTTCGACGCCTACCGAGACTTCAGCCCCACCTCGGCCACCTTCATGGTCGAGGTCGACGGACGTCCCCTCGGACAGTTCAGCGAGGCATCAGGGCTGTCGGTCACCGTCGAAGTCGAAGAAGTCGTGGAGGGCGGACAGAACTTCCACACCCACAAACTGCCCGGGCGCTTCACGTTCGACAACGTCCGCCTGAAACGCGGAATCACGGAAGACAACGGGTTTCTCGTCTGGATCGACGGTTCGTCGGCCGGCGCCTTCGAGAAGAACGGCAACAAACTGAAGCGCACGACCGTTGCCATCACACTCGTCAGCGCCGATGGCCAAAGGTTGCGAACCTGGACACTTCAGGAAGCCTTTCCGGTGTCGTGGAGTGGTCCGGATTTCTCGATCTCCAACGACGATTTCCCGATCGAAGAACTGGAGATCGCGCACCACGGATTCACCGTGACCGATCACAAGGCCAAACCGGCCAAGAAGGCCAAGAAGTCGTCACCCAAGAAGAAGCCGGCCCCGAAGAAGGCCAAGCGGTGATCGCCCATGGCTGATGTGAGTGCTCTTCCTCTCCGGCGCATCACGCGTTCGCAACCGATCATCACCTCACGTGCTCTCGCCACGCGCCCCCGTATCGGTCGAGTCGTGTCGAACTCTCAGATGTTGGCCAACGGACTCGCTCGCCCCGCCACCGTGCGACGCAATCTGACGAGCACGGCGTCACACGCCGACGTCAAGTTCCCGCAGTGGCTCCTGCCGGCGGTCGCCGGCCGACAGGACGATCTCGACCCGTGGCGAGACCGCGACCTCATCGCCATTCGACGGGCCCGTTCACGAAATCGAGTCGTCCGCCAGGCCCCACCGCGAGGCCTACCCATGGCCTCGCACGCTCGCGGCCGGAGTCTGCTCGGTGACTCGACTGCACCGTCGTCGATCGCCCGCCGACTGCAGCCCTCCCGCCGTCCACCCAACCAGAACGACGCTCACATCGCTCCCACTCGTCTCGCGCCGGTCCGACCGGCCACACCACGACCGCCGCGGGCACGTCCTTTGGCCCTTCCATCGGGCTCGTCGTCCGACCGCGACGGCCCTCCAGCCGAACCAACGCCACGACCGGCGAGTACATCTTCGGCACGAGGAACCACCTCGACGAACGGATCGACGTCGCGCACTTCGGTCAACACTCGGTCGTCGTCACGCGCCTCGTCCGACGACAACAGGTCGACCCGCACGCCACCGAACCGAACCCCTTCGACTTCGGGGCCCTCCTCGTCGTCCGACGTTCAGCGTCGGGCGTCGAGTCGACCCGAACCGACGACGCGTCAGGCGACACCGTCGTCGATGTCGACATCCCCGTCCCCAGCGACATCGACATCGACATCCCCATCTCCATCGACAGCGTCGAGTGTCTCGCAACCGAAGACGTCGACTTCCCGGTCACCCGACTGGACGACCTTCGTTCCGACACCATCGTCGAACGACGATGCCCCGACACTGATCGACCCGGCGTCTCGTCGACGCTCGATGATCGACTCGACGCCGTCGTCGGACTCCCCAAGGCCACAACCGTCGACGACGACACCGTCGACTTCGAGTTCACCGGCGTCCCCGACCACGGCACCGATGTCGGCGCCCTCTCCGACACGACCAACTTCACGGACGACATCGGGCACGCCGACCACATCATCCTCGCCGACGGCTTCCACCCTCGGAACGACGACACGGCCGAACAATCGGCTCCCAGATTCCTCGACCGACACCGCCAACCTGGGGAGGTCCTGGACGGCTCCGAGTTGGCGACGAAGTGTCGGCCTCCCCGAACCCGACGAGATCCCCAGCGACCAACCGACGAGCCACGAGCCGCCATCGAGTCTCGCCGAACGTGTCGCCCGTTTGGCCGAGCAACCGACGTCGAGCGACCGGCCTTCCGAGCTTCGGCGTCGCACCATGCCCCGGGCCGGCGATCTGGTTCGGCGATCCCCGTCCAGCAGCGTCGTTCTCTCGGCTTTGGCCGCGTCCCCGACCTCCACGCCCGCCGAACAGCGAGTCGACACCGGCCGGCGCCCGACGTCGTCGCCGACCGCCGATCGTCGCCCGCGAAGCTCGACGGCAACGACTTCTTCGCGGGTCGAGGCCATTCGTTCCACCCTCGACTCGACGACAGACGCGCCACGGGTCGTCTCCGACGGCTCGAGAGACGTTCGATCGTCACGCACCACATCGGAACGACGCTCACCCACCACCGGCCCGTCTTCGGTTGCCGTCCGACGACAGTTCGCTCTCGACACCGTTCGCCGATCGACCGGCTCTCGGACCACGGAGTCTCGAATACCGTCGGCCGTCACGGCTCTGCCGGGTGGTAGCGGCCCGTCTCCCTTCGTCGGCCTGTTGGCCCGTTCGATCGGCAACCGACAGAGCGGAGGTTCGGCAGCCGACTCTTGGACGAGTTCGCGGATGTTCTCCCAACGCGCCGACGTTCGCCGGAACACCTCGACAGGATCAGCCTCCCCATCGGGCACGTCGGCTTCGAGCGCCTCGTCGTCCGTTCTGACGTCCACGACTCGTCGATCCGGTCCGCGCGCCACCGGAGCCGGACCCGAGGCGGCGGCCGAGTTCAGTCGACGCCTCGCCGAGCGAGACGCTGACGCGTCCACCGATCCGACAACCGACATCGCCTCGCGTCCGACGATCCGCCGCTCGGTCGCCGATTCGAACTGGACGACGGGAGTACGGCGACCCGAATCCCAGAGTGGATCGGAAATTCCGGCCCCTCCGTCACCGTCGGAGATCGCCGCACGGGTCTCGCGCTCGATGAACGACTCGGCGGCGGGAAGTTCGATCGCCGCGGCATTCGTCTCACGTCCGTCCGCCGGAAGCGACTCGTCGTGGGCCTCGACATCGGGCCCGACGGGAACCGCCGACTCGCCTGTCTCCCGATCGACCGGCCGACGTTCGCCTATCGGGTCGACCTCGACGATTGCACGAACTGATTCCACCGCGTCGGGGTTCGCTCTCCCCTCTCGTCGATTCGATCCGGGCCAGGCCTCGGCGGTCGCGTCGCGCGGCCGACTGCGTCGATCGCTCAGCAGCCCGACTCGCACTGCTCGGCGCACCGCAACACGCGATGCGGTGTTGCCCGTCGCACCCGTCGTTATCTCACCAGCCGGAGGTGCGCGAAGCGTCTCGAAGTCAGACGAGTCGACTGCGGTCGACCGGGCATCGAACCTCTCCGACCTTCGACGACGGCGCTCTCCCGTGGTCGTGCGACGGTCGTCGCGTTCGTCTGGCTCGCCGATGGGTTCGGCATCCGATGCATCGGATGGTTCGATGAGCGCCGACGACATGGCGCGCATGCTGGAGAACGGGTTCGAACCCACCCCGTCCATCCGTCGGACCGTGTCACCGGTTCTGGCGGCCACGTTGGGGCGGAACGGCGCGTCGAACTCTTCGCCCACGTCTTCGTCGACCATCCGACGCTCGACGACTGGTCTCCCCGTCGCCCCCGGTCCGGTTCAGATCGTCGGCCAGGTGTCGGGCGAGAGTCCTGCTTCCGGAGTCACCACGAGCCAACTGCTCGACCTCATGGACTGGATCAATCGAATCGTCGACGAGCGGCTGCGCAACGAACTCGAACGTCGCGGTATCGCGGGAGGAAGGTGGTAGCCGATGGCGATCCAGAAGGCCTATCTCATGACCGAGACCAAGAAGAAGATCGAGTTCATGTTCAACCCGAACGAACTCAAGTTCTCCAAGCGCAATTCCTGGAGTGCCAACGACACGCCCGGTTCCAACGCGCCTCAACTCCAGTTCAACAGCGGTGGATCCATCGAGTTCTCCTTGACGGCGATGTTCGACTCGTCGGCGAGCGGCAAGCCGGTCACCAAGATCACCGACGAACTCTTCAAACTCACGATGACCGACAAGAAGATCAAGGGGACCAAGGAGGATCGCAACATGACGCGTCCTCCGTGGGTGCAGTTCCACTGGGGGAAAATGCGCTCCTACAAAGCGGTGATCACGAGCTTCGATCTCAATTTCACGTATTTCTCGGCGGCCGGCGAACCGTTGCGTGCCGAGGTCTCGATGTCGTTCCAGCAGTTCGAGGACGAGGGCAATCTCCCACCCCAGAATCCGACGTCGGGTACACCGAACCCCGGTCAGATCCGCCGACTCGAGTCGGGCCAGTACCTCGACACCGTCGCCGACGACATCTACGGGGACGCCGGTCGCTGGCGCTCCATCGCCGATGCCAACGGAATCGACGACCCTTTGGCTCTTCGTCCGGGCCAGATCATCATGATTCCCGAAGGTGACACCTGATGTCCGACATCGACCTGTCCATTCCGAAGGTGTCGATCGACGGATCGCCCGTGTCCGGCGCCAAGGCCGACGCGCTCGTCGACGCGCGAATCGTGCTCGAGACCGCAGCGCCGGCCCAGGCGACCCTGAGATATCACGATCCCTTCTTCGATCTCCTCGAAGGCTCGTTCGCCAAGATCGGGGGCAAGGTCGAGATCGCCTTCCCGGACGACAAGGGATCCGACGTGGTGGTCTTCAAGGGCAAGGTCGCCGCAATCGGCGCCGAACAAGGGGCCGGTGATCGTCATGAACTCGTGATCACCGCCTACGACGCCTCGCAGAACCTGTCGCACGGCCTCACGCCGTTCACCTACCAGGAGATGACGGCCGGCGACATCGTGGGGAAGATCGCCAAACGCAATGGACTCTCGGCCAAGTGCTCCGTCACCGGCACGAAGATGGACTACTTCCTTCAACTCGACTCCGACCACGCCGTTCTGGACGATCTCGCCATGCGAACGGGTGCCGAGTGGTGGGTCGACGACACCACTTTGCATTTCACGAAGCGAACGCTGAAGGGCCCGATCAAACTGAAGTGGGGCACCACGTTGCAACGCTTCTCGGCCCGTTTCAGCGGCGCCGGACGAGTCGACGACGTCACCGTACGCGGTTGGGATCCGGCGACCCAGAAGGCGGTCAAGGGGACCGCCAAACGCTCCGATGTGTCGAGCAGCAAGGTGGGTCTCAAGATCAAGTTGAACGACACCCGCGCCGGTGAGGCCAAGGCGCTCAAGGCGTCGACCACGATCACCGACATACCCGTCACCGCGGCCGACGAAGCCAAGGCCATCGCCGAGGCGATGCAAGCCGATCTCGCGGCCGGTGAACTGACGATCCGCGGCGAAGCCATCGGCCAGCCCAAGATCAACGCCGGGTCGACCGTCGAGATCGAAGGGGCGGGCAAACAACTCGCTGGCACCTTTGTTGTGTCGCGCGTCGAACACGTCTTCGGCGTCGGCCGACCGCTGATCTCGCGATTCGAAGGCGGTCGTCACGCCGGCGGCTCACTCGCCGACCATCTCGTGTCGGCTCAGCGCGGCTCGATCCGCAATCGACGGCAGTTCGCCATCGGAACGGTCACGAACGTGAAGGATCCGGAGAAGGCCGGTCGCGTCAAGGTCAAACTTCCGACGGTCTCCGATGCCGACGAATCGGCGTGGGCCCGGGTGGTGTCGCCGGGAGCCGGCAACAAACGAGGCCTCCACCTGATGCCCGACGTCGGCGACGAAGTGCTGGTGGCCTTCATCGGCGGCGACTTCCGCAGTCCGGTCGTACTCGGTGGGATCTGGAGCAAGAAGAACGCTCCCCCCACTCCCGAACCGGCCAAGGGCGACAAGGTCACCGAGCGTTCACTGACCCTCGCCTCGGGAGCCAAGTTGGTGTTCACCGAGGACACCGACAAGTCGAAAGCCGTGGTCGCCTTGCAACACGCCGAGGCCGAAACGAACCTTCAGTTCGACAAGGACGGCGTGAAGCTCAACGCCAAGAAGGGAACCAAGATCAAGATCGTGGTCGGCGACGCTCAACTGGAACTGGCCGGCGACGGAACCATCACCGTCAAAGGCGGAGCGATCACGATCAAGGCCGACAAGAACCTCACCCTGCAAGGTCAGAAGGTGACGATCAAGGGAGCGACGGGAGCCGTCGTCGACGGCGGTGGCTCCAAAGTCGATCTCAGTCCGGCGGCCGCCAAGGTCTCGTCCGGCGGAATCACCGAGATCAAGGGCTCGATGGTGAAGCTCAACTAGGACCGATGACATGACGACGAATACAGCACACATCAGAAAGGGGAACCGAGATGTCCGATGATTTCGTCGGTCGCGGCTTCCCGTTCCCCCTACGAATCGACGAGCGCGGGTCGATGACCTTGGTCGGCGGCACCGAGGAACTCGAGCGCTCCATGGCCGTGGTCATCTCGACCGCGCCCGGAGAGCGGCCGTTCCGCCCGCGATTCGGTTGCCGGATCTGGGAGCTCATGTTTGAACCGATCAACGAAGCGACCATGGGTCTCATGGAGATGTACGTCGAGGAGGCGATCCGCATGTGGGAGCCGCGCGTCGACGTCGACCAGATTCTCGTCGAACCCGACTCGATGGACGGCGCCGTGCGGATCTCGATCGACTACACGGTGCGTTCCACCAACGACCGTCGAAACCTGGTGTATCCCTTCTACACCATTCCACCGGAGGATGAATCGTGAGTTTCCCGCGCCCCGATCTCGACGATCGCCGCTTCCAGGATCTGGTCGACGAAGCGAAGCGCATGATTCCGCGCTTCCTTCCCGAGTGGACCAACCACAACGTCTCCGATCCGGGCGTGGCGCTCATCGAGCTGTTCGCCTGGATGACCGAGCTCACGCTCTATCGACTGAATCGCGTCCCCGATCGCGTGTACACGAGCTTTCTCGATCTGGTCGGCGTCAGTCCGTACCCGGCGGTCGCCGCGCGCGCCGACGTCACGTTCGCGTTCTCGACGGTCCCCGACGAGACGGTTCTCGTTCCGGCCGGCAGCGAGGTGTCGACGTCCGGCGACGATCCCATCGTCTTCTCCACGGTCTCCGATCTGCTCGTCACTCAGCCCGAGAGAATGTTCGCCTGGACCGCGCCGAGCGACGGACGCGGCGAACCCGACGAGGGCCGTACGTCCGACGTGCAGCAGGACTTGGTGCTCGCCAACGAAGTCGTTCGAGTCTTCCCCTCCGATCCGGTGGCACCAGGCGACGCGTTCTATCTCGGATTCCGCGAATCTCTCGGCGGCTACGTCATCCGTATCGACGTGACGGCCGACGTGGAGGGAATCGGCGTCAATCCCACGCGTCCGCCCCTGGTCTGGGAGGTCTGGACCGCGGACGGGTGGCTCGCGTGTCGACTCGAGTCCGATTCGACCGGAGGACTCAACCGAGACGGGAGCATCCAGTTGGCCGTGCCGATGGGACACCTTCCGCTCACCGTCGGCAGCGAACGCGCCTTCTGGCTCCGTCTGCGTCTGCTCGCCCCCGGCCCCGACGGCGCCGGCTACCGGACGTCACCGCTCATCCGCGACGTGGTCGTCCACGCCATCGGCGGCACGGCACCGGCCGAACACGCCGAGCCCTACGGTGCCGAATACATCGGGATCTCGTCGGGTCAGCCGACACAAGCGTTCGACGTGCAGACGTCACCCGTCCTTCCTCGGCGTGATGGTGAACGAGTCGAACTCCGTATCGGCGAGGTCGTCGAACCCTGGACGGAGGTGACCGACTTCTCGCGTTCGGGGCCGGACGATCGCCACTACACATGGGACAGCGTCAGCGGCCGCATCTCGTTCGGTCCCCGGATCAGACAGCCCGACGGTTCCTGGACACAGCACGGCGCCATCCCGCCCGCTGGTGCGGCCGTCTGGGTGTCGGGGTACCGGCGCGGTGGCGGCGCACGCGGCAACGTCGGACCCGGAGCTCTCAACGTCTTGCGGTCGGCGGTCCCTTACGTCGATCGAGTGACGAACCCCACGCCGGCCACCGGCGGCATCGACCCCGAAACTCTCGACAACGCCAAGCTTCGCGCTCCGCTCACTCTGGTCTCGGGCGGGCGAGCCGTGACCGCCGGCGATCACGAACGACTGGCCAAAGAGGCGTCGCCTCGAGTCAGTCGCTCCCTGTGCGTCCCGCCAACCGAAGTTGGTGGCCCCTCTCGTCTTCTGGTCGTTCCCGATCCCGGCCGGCCCGCCGACGCGATCACGATCGACGACCTGGCTCTCGACGACGATCTCTACACGACACTGCGCGACCACCTCGAACCTCGCCGCGTGATCGGCACGTCGCTCGAGATCGGCACGCCGACCTATCTCGGCGTCTCGGTGGCGGCCATGGTCCGCGTGCAACCGGGACGGGCGCCAGCCGCAGTGCGCCAGCGCTGTCTCGACGCGATCGCCACCTATCTGTCACCACACCTCGGCGGCCCACAAGGTGACGGCTGGCCGTTCGGGCTCGACGTCACGTCGGGTGCGATCGCCAATCTGCTCGGCGAGGTTCCCGGAGTCGAGCAGGTCGAGGAGATCGTCTTGTTCGAATCCGACCTCCGCAACGGCCAGCGGATCGGTGGCGGGGTCGACACCGTACGTCTCGCCGAACTTTCCCTACCGCTGTCGTTCCGTCCTCAGGTGGTCGTCCGATGAGTCGAGAGCCGGGCTGGCTGATCCGCCGTCTTCCGATCTCGATGCAGGACGACCGTGTCATGTGCGGTCTGCTCGGAATTCTCGAGGAGGTCGCCGAATCGGTTCAGGTGCACGCCGACCAGATCCCGTTCCTGGCCGATCCGATGGTCACCCCCGAGCATCTCTTGTCGTGGCTCGGTCGATTCGTCGATGCTCCCGACACCGAAACTCTTCCGGTCGAACGTCGTCGCGACCTGCTGTCGCGCACTGGTGCGCTCATTCTGCGAAAGGGAACTCGAGAGCACTTGCAGACGCTCATCGAACCGTTCGTCGAAGGACCCATCGACATCGACGAGGACGGTGGAATTCATCGCCTCGGCGAAGCTCCGAACTGTGACGGACGTGTGACCGTTTCAGTGCCCGGTATCACGCACGGCACCCCGTCCGACCTGGTGAAATTGATGAGAGAGATCACACCGGCTCATTGCGTCGTCGAACTTCGCGTCGCCGGTACGACAGTGGAGGCGGAGACGTGATGACTCGGATCACTTGTCCGAATTGCGGAACCGAGAACGACGATCCGCAAGGTGCGAGATCGTCTCAGGCCTTCTGCGCCGCCTGCGACTACCCGCTCTTCTTCTCGCGTGGCGTCACCAGAATCGTCGACGAGGACTCCGACATGGCGCGCGAGCGGCATCCCGGAGTCGCCGGCCTGTCGCAACGTTCGTGGTTGCCCTGCCCCGACTGCGGGGAGCTCAATCCCCGAGACGGCGTCAACTGTCTTCGTTGCGGAGCGATCCTCGTCGTTCCCGTCGTCGAGGAGGTTCCCGACGAGATCGAGGTTCGCTCCGTCGTCCGAGAGGTCCTGGTTCCAGCCGAGAAGGTTCGACGTTGGCCGATCCTTTTCTTCGGCTCGATCATCGGCTCGGCGCTCACCGTTGCGATCTACTACCTCGTGACCTGGATCTGGTGACCGACGATGCTCCACGTTCTCGACGACGTCCTCGAACAACACCTCCGCAAGACGGTTCCCTTGGGCCGCGAGATCGCGGTGTCGTTCGCCATGCCCGATCGAGAGTGGAGTACCGGCATCACCCGTCCGACGGTCAACGCCTTCTTGTGGGACATCCGGCGCGAGGACAAGCGCGTCGGCAGCGGAGTCGAGCTCGTCGGCGACGGCGACTCCAAGACGCGCCGCCTGTCCCTTCCCCGAGTTCGCGTGAGCTACTTCGTGTCGACCTGGACCGGCGACCAGCGCGACGAGCACGTGCTGCTCGGACGCCTCCTGCAAGGACTGCTTCGCGTCCGGCGTCTCGACATGGACGAGATGCCACCCGAATTCGCGTCGCTCGGCTCACCCATCGAACTCCTCATCGGAACCGGAGACACTCGAACCTCGAAGGACTTCTGGGGTGCCGTCGACGGAAAGTTCCGGCCCGGTCTCGACCTGCAGGTGATCCTTCCCGTCGATCCGGGTTTCGGCACGTTGGCCGGTCCCCCCACCGAAGGAATCGGTCTCAAGACGACCGACTCTCGTCAGCCGTCCCGGCAGTCCGAGCGTGTTCGTTCGTACGTCGAAGAAGTTCCCTCCGGCGGTGACGACGGATGAGAGCTCGGCTCACCACCCAGCAGTACAACGCGTTCGTCGGAGTGCCCTTCGAGATCGTCGTGCAGGTGCAGAACGACGAAGAGACCATCAAAGAAGTGCACGCTCGACCCGGTCTCATCCCCACCGAGAACTACTCGGCACGACCGCTCGTCGTGTCGCTGTTCCCTGGCGAGACAGCCGACATCGAACTCGAGATCACACTGCCTCGGGAAACTCCCGCCGGCCTGTATCAACTGCCGATCGAGATCAACGACGAGAACGGCCAGGTCGGAACCCTGACCGCCAACGTTCAGGTCGCACCGCACGACGAACTCTCGGTGTCGGTCGCGCCGAAGGTGGTCCTCGGCGGGGGTTCGACGTCGTTCATCGTGACGGCGACCAACCGCGGCAACCGCCCCACCGGCGTGAGCGTCACGGCCGGCGACACCGATCGAGCCCTCAAGTACGTGATCGAACCGCGACGCGCTCAGCTCGAGGGCGGACAGGCCTTGGCGTTCAGAGTCAACGCCAAGGGCAAACGACCGTTGTCGGGGAATGCGATCCCGCGTGCGATTCAGATCGACGTGGCCAGTCGTTCGGCCAGTCTGAGCGAGACCGTCACCTTCACCCAGAAGCCACGACTCAGCCGAGGCCTTCTCACCGCCGTCGTTCTGCTGTCGATCATCGTTCTCTGGGCTCTGGTGTTCTCGGCCGGATTCCGCGCCGCCCTTGCCGGACAGCAGGCCAAGAAGGCCGTCGCCGAAAGCTGGCTGGAGGGAGCCAAACCCGACCCGTCGGTGTCGATCGGCTCCATCACGGCCCGAATCGTCGCGGCGTCCGACGGTCGGGCGCTCCCACGACTGATCCTCACCGCCACTCCGATCGACAGCGGACGCCCGCCGATCGCCGGGTCGAGCGACGCCGACGGCGTGGTGCTGCTCGCCGGACTGGCCCCCGGCCGCTACGAGCTCGAAGTCTCGGGAGCCGGCTACGAGAGCCAGAAGGTTCCCTTCGACCAGCGCGTCGTCCCCTCCGACGAGTCCATCGAACTACCCGACGTCGAAGTCGTCGGTGAGACGGCCACCATCAAGGGTGCCGTCTCGGGTGGCGAACCCGCTCCGATCGCCACCATCGAAGCCCGACTCATGATCGACGATTCGCCCAGTGACACGATCGTCTCGGCGACGTCGAACGCCGACGGAACATTCGAGATCGACGACTTGCCGTCACCGGGACGATTCCGCCTCTCGTTCACGGCGCCCGGCTTCGAACCGATCCAACTCTTCCAAGAAGTGTCGGCCGGCGAAACACTCGCCATCCCGACGGTCAAGTTGCAGGCCGGACCGGGTTCGATCACCGGTCTCGTCGTCGATCAGGGCGGTACGCCACTCGGCGGCGCCTCGATCACCGCGACGGCCGGAGCCGACACCATCACGTCCACCACGCCGACGACAGGAGAGGACGTGGGCGTGTTCGTCCTCGGTGAGTTGCGCTCTCCGGCCACCTACCTCGTGCAGATCTCCCTCGAGGGATACGGAACGCAGACCCTGACCGTCAAGGTCGGGCCCGGTGAGTCCATCGTTCTTCCGAACAGCATCGTGATGAGTCGCGGAACCGGCGTGGTTCGTGGGGCCGTGACCGACGGGTCCGGCGCGGCACTCGGTGGAGTGTCGATCACGGCGAGCAACGGCGCGATCGTGGGCCAGACGATCTCGGTGGACGCCGGAGGTGAATACTCGCTCGCCGGTCTGCCGGCGCCCGGCAACTACGTCCTGACGTTCAGCAAAGAGGGCTACCAGACCGAAACGGTCGCCGTCCGTCTGACCACGACATCGGGAGCCTCCACCGTCAACATCTCACTCGACCGCTCGCTGAGCGTGGTGACCGGACTGGTGAAGAACGCCACGACGACGGCGCTTCCCGGTGTCACGATCGTGGCGACCAGTGGCGATCTCGCACTCAGCACGCTGTCGACCGATCCGAACGGCGCCTTCCGACTGGAGAACGTGACCTCGGGGTGGTGGACCTTGACGTTCTCCCTCGAGGGCTACGCCGACACCGTCGTCCTCGTTCAGATCGCCAATGCCGACCAGGATCTCGGCACCGTCACCATGAGGGTTCCGACGTGAGCCTCCGGGCGAGCATCGAACCGACGCGTACCCCTGCCTACGCCGGCATTCCCGTCTCGGCGACCGTCTCGGTCTCGAACACCGCCCATCTGGTCGATGCCTTCGACATTCGAATTCTCGGTATCGACCGCGACTGGATCCGTGTCACACCCGACCGGCTCCAACTCTTTCCCGAGTCGACCGGAACCTTCGATCTCACGATCGATCTGCCCGACGACTTCCCCTCCGGACTGAAGATTCTCACGGTTCAGATCCGGTCCGAACTCAAGCCCGAGAATCCCACTCTTCTCACCTTCACCCTCGACGTCGACGCTCGCCCTCACCTGAACGTGCAGGTTCAACCGATCCAAGTGGTGGGCGGCAGCAAGGGTGAATTCGCCGTCACCGTCCAGAACCTCGGCAACACCGAATCGGTGGCCCGACTCAACGTCTCCGATCCCGAAGCTCTGGTCCGAGGAATTTTCGATCGCCCCGAGATCGACATCCCGCCCGGGGAGCAACGCTCGACTCCGTTGCGAGTGACCGCCAAGCGGCCGTGGGCCGGACCACCCATGGTTCGCAATCTGTCGATCGGCGTCGACGACGGCATACCGGGCTCCGAGCAGATGGTCACGTTCGTCCAGACGCCCCGTATCAGCCGCCTGATGTTCTCGTTCATCGGATTGCTCATCGCTGCATCGATCTTCGGCGTGGTCTTCTCGCGCAATCTCCAGAACGTCGTCGACGCGACCACGACCGACGACAAACTTCTCGAACAGGCTTTCGGCGCCGCCGACCCGAGCGCCGGCTTCTCACCCGGGACGATCACCGGCACGGTCGTGGCCCGATCATCCAAGGACGGCATCGCCGGCGCCACCGTCGAGGTGTACCTCGCCGCCGTGACCGAACGACCGATTCGCTCGGTGGCCACCGCCGAGGACGGCACGTTCGTGGTCGACAACCTCGGTCCCGGACCGTTCCGTTTTCGTGCCGTTGCTGCCGGGTACGACTCACGCTGGTTCGGCGACGTGAGCGAGTTCGACAATTCGCCCGACGTCGGACTGGGCTCCGGCCAGACACGCGACGGCATCGACATGCTTCTCGGTGGTCAACCGGCAACAGTGCGAGGCGTCGTCGTCGGTGGAGTCGTGGAAGGGACGAGTGTCGATCTCATCGTTCCGGCATCGGTGACCGGCGGCATCAACGATGCGGTCATCGGCAACGTGATCGTCGACAACACCGGAACCTTCGAGTTCGCCGATGTGCCCGCCCCCGGGGCGTACACGCTCCGCATTCGCAAGGTGGGTTCGATCACGACGCAGTTGTCGATCCAGCTGGCTGGTGGAGAGACGCGTTCGGGCATCACCGTTCAGTTGCGGGCCGGCGACGGACGCATCGACGGCATCGTGAACGGACCCGACGGCCCTCTCGGCGCGGCCACCATCACCGTCGAGTCCCCCGATCTCGACACGGCGACGCTGTCGTTGACCACCGGCAACGTCGGATCGTTCGTGCTCCCCGATCTGCTCACTCCTGCGAGTTATGCGCTCACCGTGTCGCTCGACGGGTACGCCACGAAATCTCTCACGATCTCGCTGGCGAGCGGGCAGCAGCTCACCGGGCTGAACGTGGTTCTCGATCCCTCCACCGGATCGATCACCGGTCTCGTCCGCAACACTGCCGGCTCGGCCATCGGTGGAGTCGCCGTTTCGGCCACCGACGGCGAGAACACCTTCACCACGACCACCGTGAGCGTCGACGATCCGGCGACCACGACGCTGAACGAGATCGGCACCTTCTCGCTGTCGGGACTTCCGGCACCCGGCATCTACACACTGTCCGTCGGCGGCGGTGACTTCTCGACGGTCGTCCGAAACGTCGTGTTGAGTTCGAGTTCACTCAACGTCCAATTGAACTTCGACCTGGTGGCGTCCACCGGCCAGGTGAGCGGACGTGTCACCGATGCCAGTGGTCCGGTCGGCGGAGTGACCGTGCGCATCAGCAACGGCCTCGTGACTCGACTCACGACCACGGCGTCGTCGTGTCCACCCGGAGTCACCGACTGCGTGGGCCGGTACCGCCTGGAGGGCATCGCACCAGGCACCTACACACTGTCGTTCACGCGGACGGGTTCCGAGCCGGCCGCCCGTCAGGTCGTGATCGTTCCCGGAGGAGACGTCACCGCCGACGTCGTCCTACGTCCTCGGGCCGGCATCAAGGTGTTCGTCTGCACGAGCGTCACCGCGACCTCGCCGACGTCGTGCACCGGGGGTGCGAAGTCCGGCTACCAGGTTCGAATCTGGAAGGAATCGGCCTATCCGGGCGGCGCCCCGGTCGGATCGCTCCTGACCGCCGCCGACGGCTCGGTGACCTTCAACGGACTCGACGCCCCGACCCGCTACGTGATCGAGGTGGCCGCCGTCGCCGGTGATCCGGCCATCACCTCCCGACTGGTGTCGTTGGGGGCGAGTGAGTCATTGTCGATCGGGGTGACGGTGCCATGAGTCAGCGCCGCGTCATCGCCCTCACCCCGCCCGAACGAATCTTCGCCGAGATCGGACGGATCACAACGGTGCGGATGCACCTCACCGATCTGTCGGGGACGTCGCGGGACGTCATCGTGCGAGTGCTCGGAAATCTCACTGGTCCCCTGCCGGCCCGACAAGTTCGCGTGGAAGCCGATCAGACCGTCGAGGTCGACGTCGAGGTGTCGATTCCC
>CAZTPF010000007.1:0-7079 GCA_964614655.1 uncultured Bifidobacterium sp. | reverse complement strand
GGTGCCGGCGTGCCGGTCTACAGCCGTGGCAACGTTCGCCAGATGCCGATGATCGGCAAGAACGTGAAAGGACTGTTCACTCTTCTCACCATCCTGATCGTGTGGGCCGCATCCACCTTGGCCGTGATTCGACTCGTGTCGCCGGCCACCACCGAATCGACGGCCGGGGCCGAAGGAGTGCCGGTCGTGGACGACGCCGGCGACCAGGACGGTGCCGGAGCGGCGGGGGCCGAACCGATCCTCGTCGACGTGAACGGCACCGTCACCGCCGTCCCCGACGGATCAGGAGTGGTGGTCACCTGGCGATCCGTGAGTCTCGGTGACGCCGCCACCGAAGGCAAGGTTGCCGCCGGGACGGCCACCGACTCACCGGACGTCGCCCTGCAGCAGACTCAAACCGATGAAACCGGTGCCTTCGTCGTGGCCGGCCTCGACGCTCTCGGCCTCTACGAGTTCTCGTTCTCCAAGGCCGGCCACCAAACCAAGACGTTAATCGTCCAGCCGAACGGACAACCCGTCACCCTCGAGGTCGTCCTCGAACCCGGAACGGGTGTCATCGGCGGCCTCACCGTCGATGCATCGGGTGCGCCCCTCGGCGGCGTCGACGTGACGCTCACCGACGGGGCGATCACGTATTCGCTCTCGACACCGACCTCGGGCGACGATCTCGGGCGATTCGTCTTCCGGAATCTGTCGTCACCTGCCACCTATGTGTTGGACGCGCGTGTCGCCGGACGCGGGCTCGCCAGCACCACCCTCGATCTCGCCACCGGACAGGCCATCGACGATCTACGTCTGGTGCTCTCGCCGAACGTCGCCACCCTCGCCGGCAAGATCACCGCCGCCGCCTTCGAAGCGGGTTCCACTGCGGCCGCCGACTTCCGTGTGGCCCAGGACGCCGCTGGCGACTTCGGACCCTCGTTCACCATCACGGCGACCGACGGCACTCTCACACGGTCGACCACCACATTGACCGAAGGCCTTCTGGCCGGGACCTTCCGACTCGAACAGCTTCCGGTCGGCCGCACGTACACCGTCACCTACGAGGCGCCCGGCTTCCAGACCCTCACCGAGCAGATCGAACTGACGATCACCACACCGGAGCGCGAGATCTCGATGGTTCGCTCGACCGGTCGTCTTCGCGGCAAGGTGACGATCACCGGCTCGTCGTTGTCACCGACTGCCGTAGCGGTGACCGTCACCAATCCCGACAACACCTACAAAACCACCGACGCCATCTCGAGCGACGGCTCGCTCTTGGTCGACGGAATCATCCCCGGCGCCTACGTGGTGATCTTCGAGGCGCTCGGTCTCGAGAAGCAAGTTCGCGAAGTCGACATCGGGGCCGGAACTTCGACCGAATTGAACGTGACGCTGGCCGCCACCCGGACCAGCCCGGTGAAGAGCTCGTTGTCGTTCAAAGTCGTGAAGGGAGGCAACGACACCACCACGACCGTGTCGGCCACGGTCAGGTTCCGAGCCGACGGAGATTGCGGTTCTGTGGGCGCCGACTCCGACTGCACGTACGACGTCAACCTGGCCGACGGCAACCTCGTGATCACCGGCCTCGAAGCCGGCGGCTACGTGATCGACTTCACGGCCGAGGGTTTCGCCTCGCAACGCATCACGGCCCAGGTCGCCGCGTCGACCGATGCCCCTCAACGCGAGATCGAGATGATCCCCCTCGGAAGTTTGCAGGGGCAAGTCGCCGACGACACCTCGACACCAGTCCAAGGCATCACTCTTCGTCTCCTCAAAGACGGCACTCCCGTCGCCACCACCACCACGTCGGCCACCGGCGAGTTCCTCTTCGTGAAGAAGCTCACGGCCGATCCCTTCAGCGTCGAAGTCGTGAGCAGCAACTACGTCGCCACACCGCGTTCGCTGGTCGGAGCCCTGGCGGCAACACTGAATGTCGACGTCACGGTTCGCGGTCTGTCGTTGATCACCGGAGAGGCCAAATTCCTCGACTTGCTGAGTGGTGAATTCCGACCGTACAACGCCTCAGATTTCAACGTCTACATCCGCAACGGAACACTCGCCTCCACGTGGATCGACGCTGCAACCCTCGGGCTCGCCAAGTCTCTCGGCTCCTATCGCCTCGGAGTGGCACCCACCCTGAACGAGGACAGCTCCCGGATCACCGGATCGACGTCCGGTTACGACTTATGCCTCGTCGCGGTCGAGACCGAGGGAACGGCGCTGACATCGACGGCCTGTGACGGTCCGGTGGCCGGACTCGAAGCTCGCATCGGCGGCAGTATCGATCTCCGACTCACGGAGGCGGCGACACGCTCGTATTTCATCACTCCCTCGCCTGGCCAGTTGAGCGGTTCGGTCACCGTCAACGGCTCTCCTGCCGGAGAAGGCCTGCGCGTGGAGGCGAGACGTGTCGACGCCAGCGAAAGAATCATCGAGACCGTGTCGACCAAGACGAATTCGAGCGGGACCTACTCGTTCACCGATCTCACACCCGTTCGTCCCGTTCCCGATCCGACCCCCGACCTCACCGACGAGAACGTCCACAAGCCCTGCGACGTGGCGGCGGGAGCGTGCTGGATCATTCGAGCTTCTGCCGAAGGAACCGGATTCACCGATTCCGATCCGATGATGGTCTTCCCTGGCACCAACGCCACCGTGAGCGCATTATCGATCACCCAACAAGCCAACACCTCCTTGACGATCACCGTTCTCGACATCTCGGGCAACCCGATCGCCGGAGCCACTGTGAGCGCGGTCAACTCGAGCAACGTGAGCATCGGCAATTGCGGAACCACGGATGCGAACGGTCAATGCACCATCCTCGACCCTCCGAGTGGGACGGTCGCCCAGGTCTCCGCCGAAAAGGCCGGTTTCCGCACGGCACGCGGTTCGATCGGAATCACCGTCGGGCAGTTGGCCCTGAGTCTCACCATGACGGCCGCACGGACCGTGAACTTCACGGTCGTCAACGCATCGAACGTCCCCCAGGCCGGGGTGACCGTGAGCGCCACCGATGCTCTCGGAGGGTCGTTCTCCTGCTCGACCGATGGATCCGGTGTCTGTCCACTTTCGGGATTGGCCCCTGGCCCGGCGATCGTCTCCGCCGAACTCACCGGTTATCAGACGTATTCCTCAGTGGTGGCCGTCGACGCCGCCGCCGATGGCGCGGTCACCATCACTCTCACCATCGCAAGCTCGGGACTCTCGGGGCTGGTGACCACCGGCGCCAACACACCCGTTGTCGGCGCGAACGTCACAGCGACCAAAGGTTCGGTCGTCACCTCGGGAATCACCAATGGAGTCGGTCGCTACTTCCTTGCCGGCCTCGACGAGGGATCATGGGATGTCGTCGTATCGGCGGTCGGCTTCGCAACGTCATCGGCCACTGCGAACATCTCTGCCGGTGGAAGCTCGACCCTCGACCTGTCCCTCACGCCTTTGGCTGGTTCGGTCGAGTTCACCATCAAGACGTCCGGAGGCACGCCGATCACCGGTATCGACGTGACCGTCTCGGCCTCTCCGGCTCGTAGCGCCAGGAGCGACGGCAACGGACTCGTGTCCATCGGTGATCTCGATGCCGGCGCCTACACGGTCACCGTCGTCGATTCTCAGACGCCGTCCCGTTTCGCCTCTCAGTCGTTCGTCGTCAACGTCGAACGCGGGTACACGACCCGCCTACCCGTCTACATGGGTTCGACCAAGTCGGTCGTGGTGATCGGTGTGGCCGGCATCCCCGCTTCGGGTTTCGGACCGCAGACTCCGCTCGCCGTGACCGTCGGACTCGATCCGGGTGGTGGCGCAACAGTGATCACGTCGACCGCTGTCATCGGCTTCGCCGGGGCAGATCGGGCCATTGCCACGTTCACCGAAGTTCCCGACGACACGTATTCCCTCACGATCGACAGCGTGTCCTCGGGTCCGGTCGTCGTCGGCGGCCTCACCTACGAGATGACGGCCAACTCGATCACCACCAGTGGGCCAAGTACCTTCGACGCCGGACTTCTTCTCCTACCTCGATCGACCGTCGACGTGCAGATCACGGTCGAGGCGGGCGCTGACGATTCAGGAGTGTCCGTCACCCTCTCGAACGGCTATCTGCTCGGCCCGACGTCCTCGATGACCGACGGGTCCGGAGTCGCGTCGTTCAACGGCATCGCGCCCGGTACCTACAGCCTCCGACTCACCAAGTCTGGAGTGGCGAGTGTCGACACCACCATCACGGTTCCCGATCGGAGTGCAGGCCCCACCTACTCCCCGGCCACGTTCACTCTCACCGACGTGGCGCCGGTCCAGATCACCTACACGGCCAAAACCAGTGATGCGGTCCTACTCCCCGGTGCGACGATCCGCATCACCGAGGACAACATCTCCTGTACCACCAGTTCGACCGGAACCTGTTCGTTGCTCCTCACCCCCGGCACCTGGACCTTGTTGGCCTCGCACCCGAACCACCCGTCGGTCTCCGGGTCGATCACGGTGATCGCTGGCACGCCGCAATCGATCGACGTGAACTTCGCCTCCGCCAGCACGGGCGACATCGACTTCACGATCGAGGACACCTCGGGTACGGCGATCTCCGGCGCATCGGTGGTCCTGGCAGGCAACACGGGCGTCAACTGCACGACCGACGTGAACGGCGAATGTTCGATCCTCGCCCGGCCCTCGACGGTGCAGACGTACCGCGTGTCAGCCTCTGGTCACGCAACCGGCTTCATATCGGTTCTTCCTCTTCCCGGCACCACGGTGTCGGCCACGGTGCAACTACCCGTCGTGACACCCGATCCGACCACATCGGCTCTCACCTTCCGCACGATCGACGGATCGACCGGCGCAGCTCTCGGATCGGTTCTGGTGGAGGACGTCGACGACCCGGCGAATCCGACGACGATCTGCACCACCGATGCCTCCACCGGCGCCTGCACTCCTTCCACCCAGGACGTCGGACTACTGAACGTTCGAGCATCACTAAGCGGATACGTGACGACGTCGGCCACCATCACCGTCGACACCAACAGCGCCAACACGGTCGTCCTGGCCCTTCAACCCGAAGAACCAGATCCCGCCACCACCGCGTCCCTGGCCGTGACTGTGATCGACGAGATCGGTGCTGCGGTCAACGGCGTGGCCGTCAGCGTGGAATCGGGTTCGTCGTGTACTGCGTCCAATTCGTGCACGATCACCGGCATCACGACCGGAGCAACCACCGTCACGATCACGCCATCGACCGATCATCGCTCCAAGACCGTCGTCGCCGGCCTGACCTTCGGCCAGACCACGAACATCACCGTGACCGTTCACCGAACCGGTTGGGTGCGTATCGAAGTCGCTTCGTCGCCGACGACGTCGGCGACTTTCGCTGTCATCGGATTCGGCACCCTGTGCATCATCAGCAATCCCAACGTTGCCTGCAACGGCCCCACCGGCCACCGGGGATTACCGTTCGGCGACTGGTTGATCTCGGGCGAAGGGTACGCCAACTCGTCGGTCTCCATCTCTGCATCCATCCTCTACACCGTCACAATGAGCGCCTCACCATGAACAAGACACTGATTCCCGCCATTTCCCTTCTTGCCCTCGTTTCCTGCGGCGGCGGAGGCCTGCAACGCGACGACACCGGAGCGGTGGTGAGCGGCGGTTCGGTCTCGGCGTTCGAACTGCAGGTCGGCGACTGCACCAACGCCGAACTGAAGGACGAAACCACCTCGCTGTCGGTCGTGCCCTGCGTCGAACCGCACACCCACGAGGCCTACTTCACGGCCGATCATCCCGATGGTCCGTACCCGGGGGCGACCGCCCTCGAGGTGTTCGCCGAGCAACAGTGCGTCGGCGCCTTCGCCGACTACGTGGGGATCGAAGTCGCCGAATCCCGCTTCTACTTCACGTACCTCTACCCGAGCGTGAGTACCTGGAACGACAAGGAGGACCGACAGGTCGTGTGCTTCGTCGTCTCCCGCGACGAACTCGTCACCGGAACTCTGAAGGACGCCGGCGTCTGATCAGACGAGCTGTCGAACGGCGTCGTCGACCGTGATCTCGCCGAGAGCCACCCGTCTCACGAACGGTTCGACCTCGATGATCATTCCGGTGAGACCGATCACGAGAGCCTCGAGTACGACTGCCACGTCGACTCCGTCGAGAATCGGAACACCCGATCTGACCAAGAGGTACGCACGGCCCATGTCGTCAGCTGACAGAGCGAGCGAGCCGATCACGAACGATGCGTTCAGTCGATTCACGAGATCGAGGACGCTCACATCGGCACACCACGATCTATCTATCGGTGCGGCGTAGACCACCGAGGCAACCTGAGTGCGTTCGTAGACCGAGATCATGACGTTCACACCGAGATGATTGGTGGCGCTGATCTCGTCGTCGGTCTCTCCGTCGACGGCGAAGCCGAGTTCGACGAGCGCTTCGAGCGCCCGATGCCAGGCCGGGGGCGACGCGAAGACCAGCCCCTGCCAACGGTCGTCGACCGATCGCATCGCCGACACCACCACGAATTCATCGGCGTCCCAACCCCGAGGGGACTCGGTCGCATGACGCGAACCCTCGACAGTGACGCGAACGGGACCGTCGCCCGGGAGCACGTCGGGAAAACGCCGCCGGGATCGGGAGCCGAAGACGTCTCCGGCTTCGAGGCGCGCCCACTCGTCCGGGTCGACCATGAAGCGCACACGGACGTGGAGATCGTCGAGGTATTCGATCTCGGGATCGACAGCGATCACGTCACCAGCCCTCGACACGAAGGGAACCACGGCCACGTGACCAGAGTACTCTTCATTCATGGCCATTCAGGTGGTGAGCGGTGCGATGATGACGTGCACGTTCGGTATGGCGCCGTCGACTCTGAACATCTTGCCGAAGAGTCGAGTCATGGCGACCGCACCCGCTGGCAACGTGATGGACATGGTCCCCAACATGAACATTCCGCCTTTCGGAATGTGTAATTCACTGTCGAATCCACAAGTCGCGGCAGCGACCGCAGCCGCACTCGGCGTCCTCACGCCCATGCCCTGCATCCCAGTTCCGGCCGGCCCGTGGAAACCCGGTTCCCCCACGGTCATGATCGGCGGGATGCCGGCCCTCACCAACTC
>CAZTPF010000006.1:47237-97120 GCA_964614655.1 uncultured Bifidobacterium sp. | reverse complement strand
GGTCGACAACCCGGTCGTCGAGCTCGACGGCGACGAGATGACCCGCATCATCTGGCAGTTCATCAAGGACCGACTGATCCTGCCGTACCTCGACGTCCAGCTCGAGTATTACGACCTCGGCATGGAGTACCGCGACCAGACCGACGATCAGGTGACCATCGACGCCGCCAACGCCATCTTGAAGCACGGCGTCGGCGTGAAGTGCGCGACCATCACACCTGACGAGGCCCGCGTCGAAGAGTTCGGACTGAAGAAGATGTGGAAGTCGCCGAACGGCACGATCCGCAACATTCTCGGCGGCGTCGTCTTCCGCGAACCGATCATCTGCAACAACATCCCGCGCCTCGTTCCGGGCTGGACGAAGCCGATCGTCATCGGTCGTCATGCGCACGGCGATCAGTACAAGGCCACCGACTTCAAGGTCCCCGGAGCCGGAACCGTCACCATCACCTACACGCCCGACGACGGCAGTGAGCCCATGCAGTTCGACATCGCGAAGTTCGGTAAGGACGGCGGCGTCACGATGGGCATGTACAACTTCAACGACAGCATCCGCGACTTCGCACGGGCGTCGTTCCGCTACGGACTCGCCCGCAACTATCCGGTGTACATGAGCACCAAGAACACGATCCTGAAGGCCTACGACGGCCAGTTCAAGGACTTGTTCCAGGAAGTGTTCGACGCCGAGTTCAAGGCCGATTTCGACAAGGCCGGCCTCACCTACGAACACCGTCTCATCGACGACATGGTCGCCTGCGCCATGAAGTGGGAGGGCGGCTACGTGTGGGCGTGCAAGAACTACGACGGTGACGTGCAGTCCGACACCGTCGCCCAGGGTTACGGTTCGCTCGGCCTCATGACCTCGGTTCTCATGACTCCCGATGGCAAGACTGTCGAAGCCGAAGCCGCTCATGGCACGGTGACGCGCCACTACCGAGAGCACCAGAAGGGCAACAAGACGTCCACGAACCCGATTGCCTCGGTGTACGCCTGGACCGGCGGCCTGAAGCACCGCGGCAAGCTCGACAACAACCCCAAGCTCATCGAGTTCGCCGAGAATCTCGAGAGCGTGTGCGTCGAGAGCGTCGAAGGTGGCGAGATGACGAAGGATCTTGCGATTCTCGTGTCGAAGGACCAGCCGTGGTTGACCACCGAGGACTACCTGGCTGCCCTCGATCGTCGCCTTCAGCAGAAGATGAGCTGAGTCGACGTGAAGGCCGTCGTCCTTCGCGCCTATGGCGGAACCGAGGTCCTCACGTTCGAGAACGTTCCCGACCCCGAACCCGGTCCTGACGAGGTGTTGGTGGCCGTGCGGGCCACGGCGTTGAATCGCGCCGACCTCTTGCAGCGAATGGGCGCCTACCCCGACCCTCGCCGGGGTCTCGACGTCGAGATTCCCGGCCTCGAATTCTCGGGAACGGTGCGTGCCGTCGGTCGACGAGTGACGCGCTGGAAGGTCGGCGACGAGGTCATGGCCATCGACGCGGGTGGCGCGTACGCCGAACTCGTGTGCACGCACGAACGTCAACTGATGCCGGTTCCGTCCGGAGTGTCGTTGGCCGATGCGGCAGCCATTCCGGAAGTCTTCCTCACTGCATGGGACGCCCTGGTTCTGCAAGGTGGTCTCACGTCCGGACGTTGGGCACTCGTGCACGCCGGTGCGTCCGGTGTGGGCACTGCGGCCATCCAGATCGCCAAGGCGATCGGTGCGCGTATCGCCGTCACCTGTTCGTCGGGCAAGGCTGCGGCCTGTCGTGAGCTCGGTGCCGATCTGGTGATCGAACGTTCTCCTCACGACTGGGCAGCCGACCTTCAGGCCGCCGTCCCGGACGGTGTCGACGTGATCCTCGACGTCGTCGGCGGAGACGAAATCGAGCGCAACCTTCGTGTCGTCGCACCGAAGGGATCGATCGTGCAGGTCGGTCTGATGGGCGGTGCCACCACGACGGTGAACGTCGGTCTGATCATGGCCAAGAGAGTTCGTTGGATCGGCACCACGTTGCGGGCTCGTCCTCTCGAGGAGAAGGCGACCGTCACGCAGCGATTCATCGCCGAGATGCTTCCCTTGTTCGACGACGGAAGCCTGCGACCGATCGTCGACTCGCGATTCGCTTTCGACGACGTCGCCCGAGCGCACGACTACATGGCGAGCAACGCCAACACCGGGAAGATCTTGATCGACATCGGTTCGTGATCGGCGTGGACGGCCGGTCGCCTCATCGTTTCGGTTATCAACCCGGACTCGACGGTCTGCGCGGTCTGGCCGTACTGCTGGTCGTTCTGTTTCACGCCGACCTCGAATGGATGTCGGGCGGATTCCTCGGTGTCTCGATCTTTTTCACCTTGTCGGGTTTCTTGATCACGTCGTTGTTGCTCGCCGAAAAAGACGAATCGGGCCGGCTCGACCTGCGGGCGTTCTGGGGTCGACGCCTTCGAAGGCTGGCGCCGGCGTCGCTCCTCACCATCGTGGCCGTCGTTCTCCTGGCGGCGTGGTTGAGTACGCCGTCCGAGGCCGCTCGACTGCGGGGAGACGCGGTGTCGGCTGCTCTCTATGTGAGCAACTGGCGTTTCGTTCTCGCCGAGTACTCGTACTCCGACCTGTTCTCGGCACCGAGTCCACTTCTGCACATCTGGTCGTTGTCGATCGAGGAGCAGCTCTACCTCGTGCTTCCGCTGCTCGTCGTCGGAGCATTCGCCCTCGGCTGGTCGCGACACCGGATCGGCATCTCACTTCTGGTCCTGGCAGGTGCGTCGGCGATCGTCGGCCTGGCCGTGACGGGAGTGGATCGGGTCTACTACGGCACCGACACCAGGGCGGCCGAATTGCTCCTCGGCGCAGTGTTGGCGTGTGCGACCCGCGGCCGTCTGTCGATCGGTCTTGGATCCGGACTTCGCCGAACCGTCGGGATCGTGGCACCACTCGCCCTGGTCGCGGTCGTCGTGCTGTCGGTGACGAGCACGACTCGTTCCGATTGGATCGCCGGCGGTGGTCTACCGGCCTTCGCCCTCTTGTCGGTGCTCCTGGTGGTCGGGGCGGTCGTCGAAGGACCATTGCGAGGAATGTTGTCGTGGAGTCCGCTTCGGAATCTCGGCCGTATCAGTTACGGGGTCTACCTCTTTCACTGGCCGACCTTCGTCTTCGTGACCGAGGATCGACTCGGCTTCGGCGGGGTCGGACGAATCGTCGTGTGCCTCGCCATCACTCTCGTCGCTTCGTTTCTCAGTCATCACTACCTCGAGCGTCCGATTCGAGAGCGCCGACTCCTTGCTCGGCCGACGTGGGCGGCAACTGCGTTCACTGTCGGTGTGGTCGCGTCGGTCGTGGTCCCGCTCGCCGTGCTCGCCTCGACTCCCTCCACGCCGTCGACCACACCGGTGGTCCTCGTCACGACCACCAGTTCGCCATCGACGTCGACTCCGTCGGACACCTCCGTCGCTACGACGGTGCCGGCCGACCGGTCCCTGACCTTGGTCGTGATCGGTGATTCCACGGCGAACAACGTCGCGCGAGCGCTCGCCGACGTCGGCGATCCCGACCTGGGTGTGATCGATGCCGGTGTGATCGGTTGCCCTCTCGT
This sequence comes from uncultured Bifidobacterium sp., assembly GCA_964614655.1. Lineage (GTDB taxonomy): Bacteria > Actinomycetota > Acidimicrobiia > Acidimicrobiales > Ilumatobacteraceae > Casp-actino8. Next base: position 93,542 of record CAZTPF010000006.1, on the reverse strand, counting down.
CCTCGCCACCCGCGTGTTCGACGTTCCGGGAGAGACCCGCGACTCCACCTACTGCCCGTTCCCGGCCGGCATCGTGGCCGACGCCCTCGAATGGTCCACGATCGATGCAGTGATCGTGGCCGTCGGGCCTCCCAGCCGATGGACGTACGAATCACTCGACGGGGTCGTGGTCGAGCCGGGAAGCGACACCTACTACCAAGATCTCGAGCGAACGATCGAGGCCTTGATCGCCGTGGCCGGCGGCCGACCGATCGTCGTGTTCGACGCTCCGTACGTCCGCAGCGACGACGACGTGCTGGGCGACGAGCCCGAATTGGTCGATCTCTGGAACGACGTCGTCGACGATTGGGGCGCTCGTGACGGGGTCACGGTGTACGACTATTCGCGCCTCTTCACCGAAGCCGGATCCCAACTCGACCGGGAACGACGTCCGGACGGGGTCCATCTGGCTCGCGACTACGCCGCCGAGTTGGCACGTGAGGTGATCCTGCCCGATCTTCGCGATCTGCTGTCGACGTTCAGACGACCTTGATTCGCCGATAGTGCCAGCCGGTTGCTCCGTCGGGAGCAACCGGCGTCACGCGATCGGTCTGTGTGTAGCCGCTCTTGTCGGTGGCTCGTACGGTCAGTCGATGCTCGCCGGGTGTGGCCTTCCACGTGATCTTCCACTGACGCCAGGTGTCGTCGCTCACGTCGTCGGCGAGTGTCGCCTCCCGCCAGGGTTCGTCGTCGATGCGAACTTCGACTTTGGCGATGCCCGTGTGTTGAGCCCACGCCGTTCCGGCAATGACGAATTCGCCGGACGGAACCTGTTGGCCACGTCGAGGTACGTCGATTCGAGACTGCGTCTTGACGGGACCGAGACGCGACCAGCCACGGGGAATCCAATACCCGCGTCGATCCCACGTGGTGAGTTCGATCGTCGACAACCACTTGGTGGCCGACACGTACCCGTACAGACCGGGAACCACCAGTCGGGCCGGGAATCCGTGCACGAGTGGAAGTGCTTCGCCGTTCATTCCGAGTGCCACGAGACAGTCGCGTCCGTCGAGCGCAGTCTCGACCGGGAAGCCGCACGTCCATCCGTCGAGACTCGTGCTGAACACCTGCTCGGCTTCGTCGGCCACGCCGGCCTCGGCGAGCAAGTCCGACAACAGCACTCCTTGCCAGACGGCGTTGCCGACCAAGGATCCGCCGATCTCGTTCGACACGCAGCACAAGGTGATGGTGCGTTCGACCTGTGGGCGGGCCAGCAGGTCGTCGTAGGAGAGTTCGAGCGGTTCGTCGACGAGCCCCGAGATGCGGAGGCGCCAACGATCGAGGTCGACGTTCGGAAACGAAAGAGCGGTGTCGATGCGATAGAAGTCGGCGATCGGGGTGACGAACGGGTCGGTCGGGTGGAAGTCGCCGAGCGAGACCGCTCCTCCGTCGGAGTCGGGGAGGGACTCGGGACGCTGCGCTTCGATGCGATCGAGTCGTTCGCCTTCGCGACGCGTCGAGACCACACCGGCGATCGACGCCGCTGCTCCGGCGGCGACCGTGGTGCGCAGGAAGCGACGGCGGTCCCAGCCGACCGGCACTCGCGAGACGTGTGGTCGACGCGAGTCGAGCCAACGTCCGACGAGGGCGTCGCACGCCACGGCGAACACGACCGAGCCGATGGCGGCACCGACGAAGGGGGCGAGAATCGACAGCCACGATGTGCCGGCGCGTTCGGCCGCGCTCACGCTCCCGACGAGGGCGACGGCGAACGTACCGACTGCGTATCCGGTGGCACGACGCCGGGACGCTATGCCGAGAGCCAGAGCCACGACGAACAACACGGAGTAGGCCCCGATCTCGAGCACCAACTTGTCGTTGGTGCCGAAGTTGGCGATGGCCCATTCCTTCAGCCAGCGGGGAGTGCGATCGACGAACGAGCCGCTGACCAGATCGAGAGGTGAGACGCCGTCGTCGAACTGGACGACGACGTGCCCGACGAAGAGGGCGAGGGCGCCCGCCACCACTCCGGCGAGGGCGCCGGCCCAACGCGGTGGGGCCGACCACTCGTCGACATCACGAGGCGCCGATGGATCGACCTCGGCGAGTTCGGCCACCGGACGTCAGCGCGAGGTGACGGGTACGTAGTCGCGAGCGTCGACGCCCGTGTACCACTGACGCGGCCGCGAGATCTTCTGCTCCTTGTCGTTCAGCAGTTCCTGCCAGTGGGCCAGCCAGCCGACCGTACGAGGAATGGCGAACAGAACAGTGAACATCGCCACCGGGAAGCCGAGCGCCTGATAGATGAGGCCCGAGTAGAAGTCGACGTTCGGATAGAGCTTGCGGTCGACGAAGTACGGATCGCTGAGGGCCGTCTCTTCGAGCTTGAGGGCGATGTCGAGAAGGGGATTCTTGCCGGTGACCTCGAAGACGTCGTAGGCGGTCTTCTTGATGATCTTGGCTCGCGGGTCGTAGTTCTTGTAGACGCGGTGGCCGAATCCCATGAGGCGACTTCCCTTGCCACTCTTCACGTCGTCGATGAACGCCGACACGTTGTCGATCGAGCCGATCTCTTCGAGCATGCGCACGACGGCTTCGTTGGCGCCGCCGTGGAGCGGACCGTAGAGAGCCGAGGCGGCGGCCGCGGCCGACGAGTACGGGTCGGCGTGGCTCGAACCCACCACGCGCATCGCAGTGGTGCCGCAGTTCTGCTCGTGATCGGCGTGGAGAATGAACAACACGTCCATGGCCCGCTCGAGACGCGGGTCGATTTCGTATTCGCCGACCTTCCACATCATGTTGAGGAAGTTCGCCGGGAACGACAGGTCGTTGTCGGGGTACTGGAAGGGCAGGCCGACCGAGAACCGGTAGGCCATGGCGGCCAGGGTGGGGGACTTGGCGATGAGGCGGAGGATCTGCTTGTCGCGACTCTCCTTGCTCTGGATGTCCTTGGCGTCGTCGTAGAAGGTCCCGAGGGCCGCCACCGAGCTCACGAACATGCCCATGGGATGGGCGTCGTAGTGGAATCCGTCGACGAACCGCTTGCGCATGTTCTCGTGGATGAAAGTGTGATGGGTGACGTCGTGCGTCCACTTCTCGAGCTGTGCCTTGTTCGGCAATTCGCCGTTCAACAGGAGATAGGCGACCTCGAGGTAGGTGCTCTTCTCGGCCAGCTGCTCGATCGGATAGCCGCGGTATCGCAGAATTCCGGCGTCACCGTCGAGAAAGGTGATCGAACTCTTGCAGGCCGCGGTCTGCATGTAGGCCGGGTCGTAGATGTAGAGCGACGGATCCAGCTCTCGCACCGCCGAGGCCGGAAAGACTCCGCCCTCGATCGGGACCGTGACCTTCTTGCCGGTGCGGTCGTCGATGATCGTGATGGTGTCGGGCACCTTGCTCGTCCCCTTCGTGTTCGGCGGCTCGTTGTTCGGGCCGTGTCCAGCGTGCGGAGGCTTTCTCCCCCGCCTCTCGAGGATAACCGTCGGGCCCCTCCGGCACTCAGTCCCGACGGTGAACGCTCGGTGACGAGTCGAGGAGCCGACCGTTCAGAGCGGGGAGTTGTCGTGTTTGCGCCCGGGCAAGTACTCCCGCTTGTCGATGAGGGACGACAGAGCGGTACAGATCACGGCCCGGGTGTCGGCCGGCTCGATCACGGCATCGACGAATCCTCGCTCGGCGGCGACGTAGGGGTTGAGGAGTCGCTCGGTGTAGTCGGCCTCGAAGGCCGCTCGTTCGTCGGGTGTGGCCCGACGTTGGAGGATCGCCGCCGCCTGCCCGGCGCCCATGACTGCGAGCTCGGCCCAGGGCCAGGCGACGCACAAGTCGTTGCCCATCCTCTTCGAGTCCATGACGATGTACGCCCCGCCGTAGCTCTTGCGAAGGATCACGCACACGCGCGGAACGGTCGCGCGCCCGTAGGCGAACACGAGTTGTGCGCCGTGGCGAATCATGCCGCGCCATTCGAGGTCCTTGCCGGGGTAGAAGCCGGGAGTGTCGACGAAGGTGATGATCGGAAGGTTGAAGGCGTCGCAGAACGCGACGAATCGGGCACCTTTCTGCGAGGCAGGAATGTCGAGGGTGCCGGCGAGCACCATCGGCTGATTGGCCAGGACGCCGACCGGGCGGCCGTCCAGGGTCGCGAATCCGGTGACCAGGTTGGCCGACCAACGCGCCCGAATCTCGAAGAAGTCTCCGTCGTCGCAGACGTCGCGGATCACGTCGCGAACGTCGTAGCTGCCGGTCGACGACGGCGGAATGCGGTCGCCGGCTTCGGGTGTGGAACGTCCGGCCTCGTCGTCGGAGTCGAACACCGGAGGTTCGACGTCGGAGTTGTCCGGAAGGTACGACAGCAACTGTTCGACGGACGCCACGGCGGACTCGAGATCGGGGGTGACGAGCGAGGCGGCACCGGTGTGGCGGGCATGGGCCGCGGCGCCACCGAGTTCGTCGTTGTCGATGGCCACTCCGGTGAACTCGGTGACCATGGCCGGGCCCGACACGAAGGCGTAGGAGCGTTCGGTCATGATCACGTGGTCGACGATGCCGAGAAGAAGGGCCGGACCCGAAACCGCCGGTCCGTCGACGATCATCACGGTCGGGACCTTCCCCGAACAATCGGTGAGGGCTCTTGCCGCCAACCCCCATCCGTGCAGTGCCGACATGCCCTCGGTGATGTCGGCACCCGACGAGGCGACGACGGCGACGAAGGGAATCTGCTCTTCGACAGCGATTCGGGCTCCGGTCTCGATGATCGACGAGGCTTCGTTGCTCAGCGCACCCTTGTGGACCTCGCCGCTGACTTCGACCCAGACGACCGATCGATCACCGCAACGTCGGACATCGGCCCGAGCTGCGCCCGGAACCCGGGATCGCAACGGAACGGCCATGGCCTGAAGAGTAGGTCTCGCTACGCCTTCAACGGGAACGCATCGACGCCGACGTGCACTCCGGGCTGACGTTGACCGCGTCGCTCGATCAACTCGCGCGCCACGTCGAAGGCGGCGCGAGTGGGCGGTCCAGGACGCGGACGGCGTCGTTGGACCCAGCCGACGACGCGACGGGGGAGTTCGGGAACCGCGACTCGTCGGAATTCGCCTTTCAGCCATCGTGGTACTGCAGTGGCCGGAACGATGGCGGCTCCGAAGCCCTCGAAGGCCAACGACGTCATGAGTCGAACACCGTCGATCTCGGCTTGGGAGGTGAGGGTCACGCCGGCGTTGTCGGCCGCCCGATTGATGATGCGCCGCAGAGTGGACGACGAAGGGGGCAGCAGGATGGGGAGTTCGGCGAGGTGGCGCATGGTGAGCTGATCGGCCTCGAACCACGGGTGGGTGGCCGGGGCCAACAGCACCAGATCCTCGGCGAAGAGGGGTTCGACGTGGGCTTCGGGGTCGTCGACTGGTAGGTGCACGATGCAGGCGTCGAGGTTGCCGGCGAGGAGCCGGGGGACGAGCGAGGTGGTGCCGCCTTCGGAGATCGTGGGCTTCACGTGGGGGAAGTCGACGGTGAGCTGGTTGAGGAACTGGGGCATGAGCCAGCGTCCGGTGGTTCCGATGACGCCGATTCGGGTGTCGCCGGACACGATGTCGTCGAGCGCAGCGATATCGGCCGAGATCTCGTCGAATTCCCGGAGAATCCGGCGGCCCCGTTCGACGACCAGGGCCCCTTCCTCGGTGATCTGGCCGGTCGTCCGGTCGACGAGCGTGACGCCCAACTCCCGTTCGAGGCGGGCGATGTGGGCTGAAACGTTCGACTGCACGGTGTAGAGGGCCCGGGCGGCGGCCGAAAAGGATCCGTGGTCGGCGATGGCGATCAGTGACGAAATCTGCCGAAGGTCCACGTGGTCACCTTAGCCCGACTTATCGCCAAAAATGATAGGGGTCATCTCCTCTATCGACTTGAACGTTCCCCTATTCACGTGCATACTTTCACATATAGATCGTTGTGTGTTTCCCCCAAACACACACGACGTGGTTCCACCAAGTGGCTCCCCCCGCCACCGGAACCCCAGGTTGAGAGGCCCCGCTTCCCCCAAGCGGGGCCTTTCCCGTTGGGGCGCCACGTCGGGATCGTGCCGATCTGCTTCGTAGGGTGAACTCATGCGCGAGGCAGCGATCTTCGATCTCGATCGGACCCTCCTCGTCGGTGCATCAGGTCCGGTTCTCTCCGACGCTCTTCGCGACGCCGGGTTGCGTTCGGGAAGCATCCCCGGAGAACGACTGTTGTTCGAAGTGTTCAATCGCGTCGGCGAGACCTTGCCGTCGATGGCGATCGCCCGGCAAGGCGTCGCCCTCGCTCGTGGAAAGTCTCGACAAGCTGTTCGACGCGCGGCTGAGGACGCCGCACCGCGACTCGCGGCTCTCGTTCCGGGTTTCGCGCGGGCCGAAGTCGAACGTCATCGCGTGGCGAATCGCGTCCTGGTGATCGCGACGACGACTCCGCGCGACCTCGTCGAACCACTCGCACGACTTCTCGGATTCGACGACGTCGTCGCAACGACCTACGAACACGACGACAACGACGTGTACACCGGACGACTCGACGGTCCCTTCGTGTGGAACAGCGGCAAAGCCTCGGCGGTCCGTGATTGGGCGATTCGCGCCGACGTCGATCTCGACCGTTCGTACGCCTATTCCGACAGCGTCTACGACCTACCTCTTTTGTCGTCGGTCGGATTTCCGCACGCTGTGAATCCCGATCCGCGATTGCAGATCGTGGCTGCGACGCGTCGCTGGCCCGTCCTTCACTTCGACGTGTCTCCCGGAGTCGTGAAGCTCCCGGTCGCCAACGTCGAGATCCAGAAGCTCGCTCTCGAATTCGCGCGCCCGACGATGTTCCCGTTCGCTCGCTTCGACATCGACGGTGTCGAGAACGTACCGGTCGAGGGGCCGGCGATTCTGTGCGGCAATCACCGTTCGTACTTCGACGTCTTCGCGATGGCCGTCACGGTGGCGCGAACCGGACGCACCGTTCGCTTCCTCGGCAAGAAGGAAGTCTTCGAGGCTCCGGTCATCGGGCAGCTGGCGTCGGCACTCGGTGGTATTCGCGTCGATCGCGGCACCGGAAGTGACGAGCCGCTCCAGTTCGCCGAAGAGGCATTGGCCGCCGGCGAGATGGTGGCGATCATGCCCGAGGGGACGATTCCTCGTGGCCCAGCCTTCTTCGATCCGGTGCTGAAGGGGCGGTGGGGCGCGGCGCGACTCGCCATGGCGACCGGGGCGCCGGTCGTCCCCGTCGGACTGTGGGGAACCGAGAAGGTGTGGCCTCGCTCGTCTCGTATTCCGCACGTTCTGAACGTCACCGACCCGCCGCTCGTTCGGATCCGTGTGGGGGAGCCGATCCGACTTCGGGGCAAGCAACCCGAACCGGCGACCAAGCGGATCATGAAGTCGATCACGGCATTGCTCCCCGACGAAGCCCGGGTGAAGCGCACGCCGTCGGAAGCCGAACTCCTGCTCACGTATCCGCCCGGATATTCCGGTGATCCGGAACGTGAAGGAACGCGGCGTCCGGGCACCGACTGAGGTCTGGTACTCAGGCCTTCGGGAACGCCGGGCCGTCGAATCGATCGATCGTGGCGAAATTCTCGACTGGCTGACGCTTCAATCGAGTCGGCTGCTTGACCGGATGGCCGAGAAAGATCGTGGCGGCGAGAGCGTGGTGCTCGGGGAGGCCGAGGAGGGGTCCGGTCACGTCTTCGGCTCGGGAGGCGAACGTGGTGATCACCCCGCCGAGACCCTCGGAGCGAGCGGCCAACAGCAGATTCCAGCAGAACGGGTACAGCGACGCGCCACCGGTGACGGGGGCGCGTTCTAGGTCCTTGTCCATCATGGCGATTCGTGCCAGATCGGCGGCGATGGCGAGCACCACGGGGATGTTCTCGATCTCCGAGAGAAGTTCGTTCGGGACGTTTCCGGGACGCTTCGACTCGAGTTCGTACGGTGCCGGCGGGACCGACGAGAACGGAGTGACTCCGGTGGCCGAGATCGCGGCGTATTCGTCCCACACCGGAGTCATGGCGTCGGCGAGTCGACGACGCAGTTCGAGGTCCTTCACGACTGCGACGCGCCAGGGTTGCCGGTTCCCGCCGCTCGGCGCGAACCGTGCCACGTCGAGAACCCGTGCGAGCACGGGGTCGTCGACGGGCTCAGCAGTGAAGGAGCGAACGGATCCGGTGCCGCGGAGAGCGTCGACGAGATCCATGTCGTGGGCCGATCGCCTCAGTTGCCTTCAGCGACTTTGGCGCGCACGATGTTGAGTGCCGATCCGGCCTTGAACCACTCGACCTGCTCGTCACTGAACGTGTGTACACCTTCGAAGTCGACCGTCGAGCCGTCGGGCTTCACGATCTGACAGCGAACGTTGCGGCCGGGGACCGGGGGAAGGTCGAGGACGTTGATGCGGTCGTTCTCGCCGATCAAGTCGTACGTACCGGGATCGGCGAAAGTGAGCGGAACGAGGCCCTGCTTCTTCAGGTTGGTCTCGTGGATACGGGCGAACGAGCGAGCGAAGATGACGACGCCGCCGCGGAAGCGTGGTTCCATCGCCGCGTGCTCACGCGACGAGCCCTCGCCGTAGTTGCGGTCGCCGATCGCGCACCATGCGATACCGGCTTCGCTGTACCGCTTGGCGATGTCGGGGTAGGAGCGAGTGCCGCCGTCGGTGATGTCGAGGCCTTCGCCCGTCGCTCCCGTGAAGGCGTTCACGGCACCGAGGAACAGGTTGCCCGAGATGTTCTCGAGATGTCCGCGATACGTCAGCCACTTTCCGGCGGCCGAGATGTGGTCGGTGGTGCACTTGCCCTGAGCCTTCATGAGGATCGGCAAGCCGAGATAATCCTGTCCGTTCCAGGCCGGGAACGGCTGCAGGAGCTGCAAGCGCGAACTCGCCGGATCGACGGACACGGTGATTCCGCTTCCGTCGGCCGGTGGTGCCGTGAACGTGTTGCTGCCCGGGTCGTAGCCGCGGTCGGGAAGAACCTCGCCCACGGGCGGATCGAGTCGGACCTCGGTGCCGTCGGGGGCGGTGAGGGTGTCAGTGGTCGGGTCGAAGTCGAGTCGACCGGCCAACGCGATGGCCATGACGGTGTCGGGGGACGTCACGAAGCTGAGCGTGTTGGCCGACCCATCGTTGCGCTTGGGGAAGTTGCGATTGAACGAGTTGACGATGGAGTTCGGCTTGTCGGTGATCTCCTTGGCTCGCTCCCACTGGCCGATGCACGGGCCGCAGGCATTGGCCAGCACCGTCGCTCCGATGGCTTCGAGGTCGGCGAGCAGGCCGTCGCGCTCGATGGTCGCCCGGATCTGCTCCGAGCCCGGTGTGATCAGCAGCTCGCACTTGGCGCGCAGTCCTTTGGCCGCCGCCTGTCGCGCGATCGACGCGGCACGGGTGATGTCTTCGTACGACGAGTTGGTGCACGAACCGATGAGGGCGGCCGACACGTCGAGTGGCCAATCATTGGCCGCGGCCGCCGCACCGAGTTCGGAACCGACCTTGTGGGCGCGGTCGGGGGAGTGGGGGCCGTTGATGAGCGGCTTCAGTTGATCGAGGTCGATCTCGACGAGTTGGTCGTAGTGGGCGCCGTCGTCGGGTCGGAGATGATCGGCCACCTTGTCGGCGGCGTCGGCGATGTCTTCGCGTCCGGTCGCCTTCAGATACACGGACATGTTGTGGTCGTAGCCGAACACCGAACAAGTGGCACCGATCTCGGCACCCATGTTGCAGATGGTGGCCTTGCCGGTGGCCGAGATGCTGTCGGCACCCGGACCGAAGTACTCGACGATCGCACCGGTGCCGCCTTCGACGGTGAGCACGCGCGCCACCTCGAGGATGACGTCTTTCGGTGAGGACCAACCGCTCAGCGTTCCGGTGAGCTTCACGCCGATCACCTTGGGCCACTTCACGTTGAACGGAAAACCGGTCATGACGTCGACGGCGTCGGCGCCACCGACTCCGATGGCGACCATGCCGAGTCCACCGGCGTTCGGTGTGTGGCTGTCGGTGCCGATCATCATGCCGCCGGGGAAGGCGTAGTTCTCGAGGACCACCTGATGGATGATTCCGCTACCGGGTCCCCAGAACCCGATGCCGTACTTGGCCGACACCGTGCGCAAGAAGTCGTACACCTCGCGGTTGTCGTCGATGGCGACACCGAGATCGATCTTGGCGCCGACCTTGGCGAGGATGAGGTGGTCGCAGTGGACCGTCGAGGGCACGGCGGTGGTGGGGAGGCCAGCAGTCATGAACTGAAGCAATGCCATCTGGGCCGTGGCGTCCTGCATGGCGACACGGTCGGGGTTGAAGTCGGCGTAGCTGCCGCCGCGCTCCATCTCCTGGGACGCCGGATCGACCAAGTGGTTGACGAGAATCTTCTCGGCCAACGTGAGGGGTCGACCGAGTCGCTGACGTCCGATGGCGACGCGTTCGGGGAGGTTCGCGTACACCTTGTTCACGAGTTCGATGGGGGTTCCGGCGGTCACGGTGCTCATGGAGACAAGTATAATACAAGTGTGCGGGAGATCAGGTACCGAACCATCGCCGAGGAGATCCGTCGCCGGGTCGCCGAAGGCGACTACGCGCCGGGTCGGCTGCTCCCGTCGGAATCGGAGATGGTCGGCGAATTCGACGTGAGTCGCGTCACGGTTCGCCGAGCCCTCGAGTCGTTGCGCGACGAGGGACTCCTCGACGCCCGCCAAGGTTTCGGCTGGTTCGTGGCCGCCGAGCCGCTGCAGCAGTCCCTCGGACGACTGGCGACCATCGAAGCCCAGTTGGCCGATGGAGGGATTCGTCCCGAGAGGCGAGTGCTCGAGTTCGGTTTCGAACGCGCGTCGCGACGCGTGAAGGCGGTTCTCGGTGCCGAGCAAGTACTTCGCGTGAAGCGTCTCAATCTGGCCGACGGCGAACCGTTCGCCGTCGTCACCGTGTGGTGTCGAGCCGATCTCGGGCAGCACCTGTCACGAGCCGACGTCGAACGCTCCCCGTTCTACGAACTTCTCGACGTTCCGCTCAAAGGAGCCACCCAGACCATCGGGGCCGATGCGGCGTCGTCGACCGATTCCGAACTTCTCGGCGTACCGGTCGGATCGCCGGTCCTGAGATGTGTTCGGACCACCACCGACACCGACGGTCGGGCCGTTCTGTACTCCGAGCACGTCTTCGCGGCTCACCGAACCGAATTCGTGGTCGATCTGCCGTCGGCCGAACCTTCGATGGCGCCGACCGGTCTGCGTCTGGTCGAGTGACGCCTCCCGAAGGCCCCGGCGGCGCGTCGTCGGACAACTAGCCTCGTCTCGGCATGAGCGGGGTGATCACCGACGAACGGGAGCAGTCGTCGGTCGTGGCGACACGGCTCGGCCACGTGCCCGGGCTCGACGGTATTCGCGGTATCGCCGTCGTCATCGTCCTGCTGTATCACCACAGCATCACCTGGATCACCGGTGGCGAACTCACGGTGTCGATGTTCTTCACCCTGTCGGGTTTCCTGATCACCCGACTTCTCGTCGCCGAGTGGGGGCGCACCGACACGATCTCCCTCCGCTCGTTCTACGAACGACGCGTACGCAGACTCTTTCCGGCGTCATTCGTGGTCCTGCTGGCGGTTGCGGTGCTGTGGACCGCTTTCCCGGGTTCGGGCCGACGTTTCGCACCGTGGGAGTGGTTGAGCGGCCTCTTCTATTTCGAGAACGTCTACCTGCAGTCGGCCGGCAAGGACTACGGAGGCCTGTTCGGGCTGGGCAATCCGCTCCAGCATCTGTGGAGTCTGTCGCTCGAGGAGCAGGTGTACCTGGTGTTCCCGGTGCTCGTCCTGCTGCTCATGAAGAGGCGGCGGACGACCGCTGCCGTGTGGCGACTGTTCGTCGTTCTCGTCGCGCTGGCCGCCGTCGGCTTCGCGCTCGGGGGGCTCTACACGTCTCGCCCTCCGCTCTGGAACGAACTCCCCGGACTGGCGTCGAAGTGCGAAGGTTCGTCGTGCGCCTATTACGCCACCGAAGTGCGAGTGGCCGAGTTCCTCCTGGGCGCGGCCTTCGCCGTGTTGTGGTCGGTCTGGAAGTACGCCCCACGCGTGATCGAGACGTTGAAGAGACCCTTCTTCGTCGCTCTGTCGTGGCCGATCCTCGTCTTCGCGTATCTCGTCTGGTGGAAGCTCGGGTGGCGCAACGAGTACGCCGACGTCTTCTTCCCGTGGGGCGTTCTCTTCAACGGCTTCCTCACTCTGATCCTCATCGCCTACTCGATCGCCGACGTGGGAATGACGAGGATCTTGGCGTTGAAGCCCATCGTGTGGCTCGGCCACACCACCTACACCATCTATCTCGTGCACTGGCCGGTCTTTCTGTGGTGGGAGTCGCTGAAGATCGACGTGTCGTTCCCGCGCTGGCGGGTGCCCGTCGTCGACTGGGTGCTGGTCGACCGTTTCTGGACGTTCTGCATCAAGACCGCCATCACGTTGGCGATCGTCTCCGCCATCTATTACGTCATCGAGAATCCGGTGCGCCACCGCAAGATGTGGATCGGCGCGAAGTTGTACGGCTGGCTGGCCGTCATGGCCGTGGCGGGAATCCTCGTCGTCGTGATCGGGGCCGACCGACGAGCCTCGGCCGACGACTTGTTGAGCACCTTGGATCGGGAAGCACTGCTCTTGCAGCAGCGCATCATCGACGATCTTCCGTCGGTTCCTGACGACGCACCGAGTTCGGCGCAGATCGACCCGGAACTTCCGGCGCGCGTGCTGTTCGTCGGCGATTCGCAGAGTTGGGTGCTGGCCGCCGGCCTCGACGACTGGGAGATCGAACACGGTGTCTTCCTCGTGCCGAGTCCGGGAGTGGGTTGTGGTATCGGTGCCGACACCCGTATCGAATACCTGGGAGTCGAATCGGATGGTCGTTCCGGTTGCGCCGAATGGCGAGACGCGCTTCCGGCCATCGTCGACAAGCTGAAACCCAATGTGGTCGTCGTGGTGGGCGGAACTGCCGATCTGTCGAACCGCGTGTTGCCCGGAACATCGACCTGGTCGCATGTTGGCGAACCCGACTACGACAGCTGGCTCCGAGCCGAGATGGAATCGTTCGTCGACGTCGTCGCCGCCACCGATGCCGAGGTGATCTGGTTCTCGAGTCCGTCCGTCGATCCTCCCTACATCGCGGGTGAGACGGGGATCCCGCCCTTCGACGAGGCGTCTCCCGAGCGAACCGATCGCTACAACGAGTTGATTCGCGACGTGGCCGAGTCCGACGAACGAGTGACGTTCGCCGACTTCGCGTCGGCCGTGCGTGCTCATCCGGGTGGCGAATTCGAGCCTCGTATGCGCCCCGACGGGGCACACATCGATCTGAAGTACGCGCCCCAACTCGTCGACTGGATCGACGGCGCCATTCGGAGCGTCCATGCGAAGTGAGTTGGCCGACTGGTCCGGCGTGATCCGCCGACGCTGGGTGCAGTCTGCGGTCATGCCGGCGACGGTCGTCTGGTTCACGGTCTACGTACTGCTCGTCGTCACCGGTCTGGAGTTCGACGCCAGCTATCTGAACTTCGGCTGGCAGTTGGTCCCTTGGGACGTGTTGTCGTCCGATCCGTTCCGAAGCGTGTGGTTCCTGCACGTGCAGCCGCCGGGCTGGAATCTCTTCCTTGGCGTTCCGGCCTGGCTCTCGCCCGTGTCGGATCGGGTGACTGTTCAACTTCTCATGCTCGGAGTCGGACTCGTGGTGGTGGCTCTGGCGGCGACACTCGCACGCGAACTCGGACTCGGTCGCCGGGTCTCGGTGGTGGTGGCTCTCGTGGCGACATTGCACCCCGAGGTGTTGAAGGGCGTCTTCGAGCCGAATTACGAACTGGGGGTGGCAGCTCTGCTCCTCGGAGTCGCGCTGGCGGTCGTACGGCTGGAGTCGACGCCGAGTTTCGGCCGCCGCTTCGTCGCCCTGTCGATCGTTCTCACCGTTCTGGTGATGACGCGAAGTCTGTATCACCCGGTACTTCTCGTGGTGATTCTCGTCGTTCTCGGACTGTGGGGGCGTCGTCGACTCGATCGTCGGTCGCTGATCGTCGCCGTCCTCGTACCGCTCGTTCTGGTGGGTGGTTGGACGCTGAAGAACCAGACGCTCTTCGGTCAAGCCAATCTGTCGAGCTGGTTCGGGATGAATCTTCAACGAGCGGTGATCCCGGTGCTCGATCGAGACGACTTGGAGGCGATGTACGCACGTGGAGAGGTGTCCGACATCGCAATGGTCGGGCCGTTCGGCGAATACGGACTGTACGAGCCGTACGTCGAGCCGTGCTCGCCGTCCCGTTCCCACCGTTCTCTCTCCGAACCGTTGCGCACGACCGACGCAGTGAGTCCGAACTTCAACTACGAGTGTTTCCTCCCGGTCTTCGAGCAGGCCGGACGGGACGCCTGGGCAGTCATCCGAGAACATCCCGAGGCATGGCTCGAAGGCCGATTGTGGTCGTTGCGAACGACGTTCGCAGTCGCGACGTCACCGGGGGAGTCCAGTTCGATCGTGATGCGAGTTCTCGACGACGTCTACTCCGTGGCCCGTCTCGACTATCGCGGCGTGTTGACGACCGAAGGTTGGGGAACTCCGATCTACGGACGCCTGGTCGCACCGACCGATTTCGGCTTGACCCTTCTCGGTGTCTATGGGGCCGTGCTCGCTGGTGGATTCGTCGCAGTCGTTCGCGGTGTCAGGCGACGATCGATGAGGTCGACCGATTGGGCGATCGCCGTCGTCGCCTTGCTCGCGTCCTTCACGATCGTGGTCGGCGCCGTGGCCGAACTGGGGGAGCAGTCCCGTTTCCGCACGGCGGTCGATCCGGCGGCCACCGTGGTCGCGGCGGTGATCGTCGCACGCCTTTTCGCCGGTGTGAGACGTCGGCGCGCGACCCGTCAGTCGCAGGCCGACGCTGTCGGACGGTAGACGAACACTCCCGGCGTCTCCGATCTGATCAACCGGCCGGCGTCCACTTCGGCGTCCAGTCGAGCGAGGTCGGCGGCGAAGAACATCGCCTGATCGCTCAGAACCACTGCTCCGTCGGCTTCGGCGAGAGCGCAAGGCAGTCGACGATGGATCGTTTCGACGTCGACGGTCTCGCCCGTCAGCATCTTCACCGGTGTCGGTGCGTACGCCGCCGGCAAACCGGTGTCCCAGTGCACTCCGTCGGCGTCGTTGGTGATCACGATCGATACGCCGAGTTCGGCGGCGACTCTCGAATAGGCCGGGGTGGAGTCGTCGTCGCTGAATCTCTCGGAGAGATTGGAAGGATCGATCGCGACGGCCAGCCAGAGCACGGAAGCCAGAGATGCGACGACGAGAGTTCGGCGGGCGGTCGGGATCGCCCACACCAGAGCCGACAGAGTGAGCACTCCACTCGGGAGCATCAAGCGGTTGTCGGCGATGACGAGCGCGTCGAATCCCATCATCCCAGCGACGAGTCCCGACGTGACGACGGCCGACGCGACGAGAGCGATCTGGCTCGTCGCCGGTAGACGTGACCGCCCACGCAGATAGCCGAACACGACGACGGCCATCGTGCCGATCCAGGCCAGTGCCACGATCCACGACCACCACGACGGTCCCTCACCGGTGAAATACGTGCGTCGGATGTCGCCTTGTCGCGAATCGAACCAGCCTCCGACCGATCGCGCGAAGACTTCGAGGTCGACTCGGTCGAGTCCTCGCCATCCAGCGTTGTGGCCCCCGCCGTTCGCCGAAGCCAGAACGATGTTGCCGGCGGCCGGAATCATGAGGATCGCCGACGTCACCAACGCTCGCGTGCGGTCACCGGTCCGGCGGAACATCTCCCAACCGGCGACGAGCGCAAGTGGCGCGCCGATGAATCGAAGCAGTGACGTCACGACGACGAGGACCGCGACCGGCCACCATCGACCACCGTTGCGGTAGCGAGACAACGCCACGACGAGGCCGAGGACGGATGCACAGAAGAGCGATTCCGACAGAGCTCCTTGGGTGACGAGGCGCATCGTCGGCAGAGCGGCCACCGCCACACCGAAAGCGGCCAGCCAGGCCAGTCGCCACGTGTCGGGCCGCTCACTTCCCCTCCGGCCATCGCCGAGCACGACGAGGGAGGCCACGGCGGCGACGGCGACGACGACGAGAAGATGCATGGCGAGCCGCACTCCGATGACGGTCCCGAGGGCGCCGGCGAGGAGCGGATAGCCGACCGGGAAGTCGACGAAGGGCAGTCGACCACCGCGTTCGAGGAATTGAAGGGCGTCGAAGTTGGAGAACGACGGGGCGAGGTCGGTCGTGAAAAGTCGCCCGGCGGCGACCGCCTCGGCTCCACTCCAGTACGTCACGGTGTCGAGCAGCGGGACGATGCCGTCACGTAATTGGACGGCCGCCACGACGGCCCCACCGATGGCTGCCACGAGGGAAGCGGCCATCACGGCTCGCCGTTCGAGGGATGTCGAGGTGGGCCGCACACGGTGAGTCTGGCAGGTCGTCGACCTGCCAACATGGCCTCATGAGTGCTGATGATCGAGTGTCCATATCCGTGAGCGGTGGAGTCGCCGACGTGCGAATGAACCGACCCGACAAGCGCAACGCGCTCGACGGCGACATGTTCCTCGGTTTGGCCCAGGCCGGTGAACGTCTGAAGAAGGACCCGTCGGTACGCGTCGTCGTGCTGTCAGGTGAGGGTTCGTCGTTCTGCGCCGGACTCGACTTCGGATCGTTCCAGCAGATGGCTGGTGGCGCCGACCCGTCGAACGAGGGCGGCAACCCGGGGAGCATGGAAGAGGGCCGCATCACCCATCTCGGCCAACAGGTGGCGTGGGTGTGGCAGGAGATCCCGGTGCCCGTGATCGCCGCCGTCCACGGGCACGCGTTGGGGGGCGGCATTCAGATCGCTCTCGGCGCCGACATTCGCATCGTTCATCCCGACACGCAGATGTCGGTCCGTGAGATCCACTGGGGGCTCGTTCCCGACATGACTGGGTCCCTCGTGCTGTCCCGTCTCGTCCGACCCGACATCGCGAAGGAGTTGGTGTTCACGGCGCGCGTCTTCTCGGGTCGTGAAGCCTTCGACCTCGGCTTGGCGACCCGACTGTCCGACGATCCGTGCGCCGATGCTCTGGCGATGGCGACCGAGATCGCCGGGCGCAGCCCCGACGCAGTGCGGGGAGCCAAGGCCCTTCTCAATCAGATGTTCGCCGAGCGGGCGGCCGATCAGTTCGCCGCCGAGCGTCGGATCATCGGGTCGTTGATCGGCCGACCCAACCAGGTCGAAGCGGTCATGGCCAATTTCGAGAAGCGGGCCCCGGTTTTCTCCGATCCAGCCTGACGACATCTGCGATTCGTGACGAAGTCGTGACGCTGGTGTGACGCGAATCGTCTCTGAGGTGGGCAAATGGTTGGCGGCCGTCGGAGGCCCCACCTAGGCTTGGAGAGCCGTTCGGGCCAGCGTCGTCCCGGGGGCCACCAACATCACGTTGTCCGTGGACCCGAGAGAGTGACCATGACCATTTCTATGAACGCGTCCGGCCTGCCCGTTGCGCACGGCCTCTACGATCCCCGCTTCGAACACGACGCCTGTGGCGTCTCGTTCGTCGCCGACATCCATGGCCGCGCCACGCACGACATCGTCGTGATGGGCCTCGGAGCCCTCTGCAATCTCGAGCATCGTGGGGCCACCGGCGCCGAAGTCGACACCGGTGACGGAGCCGGCGTTCTGCTGCAAGTGCCCGATCGCTTCTTCCGCGCCGTGGTCGAGTTCGATCTGCCCGACGCCGGCTCGTACGCCGTGGGTATCGGATTCCTGCCCTCTGATCCGGCCGAAGCCGATCGGGCCACGTCAGCCATCGACTCCATCATGAACGACGAGGGACTGCAGGTGCTCGGGTGGCGCGACGTACCCGTCGACCCGTCGACTCTCGGCGACACGGCCCGTCGGGCCATGCCCTCGTTCCGGCAGTTGTTCGTGGCCGATCCGGCCGGCTCAACGGGTCTCGATCTCGATCGCAAGGTGTTCGTGGCTCGAAAGCGAGTCGAGCACGAGCTGGTCGACGGCCTGCACACGTACTTCCCGTCACTGTCGAGTCGCACGATCGTCTACAAGGGAATGTTCACGACGCCGCAGCTCGGAGCCTTCTACCCCGAACTCGCCGACGAGAGAGTCGAGAGCGCGTTGGCTCTCGTCCACAGTCGCTTCTCGACCAACACCTTCCCATCGTGGCCGCTCGCTCACCCGTATCGGTTCATCGCGCACAACGGCGAGATCAACACCGTGCAGGGCAATCGCAATTGGATGCGCACCCGTGAGGCCCTCCTCGAGTCCGATCTGATACCGGGTCTCGAGCGAGCGTTTCCGATCTGCACGCCAGGTGGCAGCGATTCGGCGAGCTTCGACGAGGTCCTCGAGTTGCTGCACCTCGGTGGCCGTTCACTGCCTCACGCCGTGCTCATGATGATCCCGGAAGCCTGGGAGAACCACGAGACGATGGACGCGAACAAGCGCGCGTTCTACCGGTTCCACTCGTCGCTCATGGAGCCCTGGGACGGTCCGGCGAGCGTGGCCTTCACCGACGGCACGGTGATCGGCGCCGTTCTCGACCGCAACGGGTTGCGTCCGAGTCGGTACTGGGTGACGGCTGACGGCCTCGTGGTGATGGCGTCCGAAGTGGGCGTGATCGACGTCGAACCGTCGAAGATCGTGAAGAAGGGTCGCCTCCAGCCGGGTCGTATGTTTCTCATCGATACGGCGCAGGGGCGCATCGTCGACGACGAGGAGATCAAGCAGCAGCTGGCGGCCGCCGAGCCCTACGGCGAGTGGCTGTCGGAAGGGCTCGTCGAACTCGACGATCTGCCCGAACGTGAGCACGTCGTTCACAGTCACCTCAGTGTTCTGCGTCGTCAGCAGAAGTTCGGCTACACGCACGAAGAGTTGAAGGTCATCCTCGCACCGATGGCCAAGACCGGCGCCGAGCCGATCGGCTCGATGGGAACCGACACGCCGATCGCCGTGCTGTCGGATCGCCCGCGACTTCTGTTCGACTACTTCCAGCAACTCTTCGCCCAGGTGACGAATCCGCCGCTCGACGCGATCCGTGAAGAAGTGGTCACGAGCGTGGCGTCGACGATCGGACCGGAGGCCAACCTTCTCGAGCCCGGTCCGGCCAGCTGCCGTCAGTTGGTGTTGCCCTTCCCGGTGATCGACAACGACGAGTTGGCTCGCATCATCCATGCCGACGACGACGGAGCCTTTCCCGAACTGCACGCTCACGTGGTGTCGGGGCTCTTCAGGGTGGCCGGAGGCGGTGACGCGTTGCGCAACGCGTTGCGCGAGATCTGCGACGAGGTGTCGACGGCGATCGACGCCGGGGCCCGAGTGATCGTGCTCTCGAACCGCAACAGCGACGAGGTGCTGGCCCCGATCCCGTCCCTTCTCATGACCGCCGCCGTCCATCACCATCTCGTGCGCGAGAAGAAGCGCACCAAGTGCGGGCTCGTGGTCGAGTGCGGTGACGCCCGTGAAGTGCACCACATGGCCTTGTTGATCGGCTACGGAGCCGGAGCGGTGAATCCGTATCTGGCGTTCGAATCGATCGAGGACATGATCCGTGAAGATCTGCACGGTCTCGGCGGCATGGACCCCACGACGGCGGTCAAGAAGTACATCAAGGCCGCCGGCAAGGGTGTGTTGAAGATCATGTCGAAGATGGGTGTGAGCACCGTGGCGTCGTACACGGGCGCGCAGATCTTCGAGGCGATCGGCCTCAGTCGTGAGTTGGTCGACGAATACTTCACGGGAACGGTGAGTCGCTTGGGTGGCATCGGGCTCGACGAGATCGCCGAAGAGGTGGCCCTTCGGCACGCGACGGCTCATCCGACCAATCCCGAACACCGAGCCCATCGCAAGCTCGAATTGGGTGGCGAGTACCAGTGGCGACGTGAAGGGGAGTATCACCTCTTCAACCCCGAGACCGTCTACCGATTGCAGCACAGCACGCGCGCGAAGCGTTACGACGTGTTCCGTCAGTACAGCCGAGCCGTCGACGACCAGTCGAGGAACCTCGCCACATTGCGCGGACTCTTCGAGTTCCGATCGGGAGTTCGCCCATCGGTTCCGATCGACGAGGTCGAGTCGGTCGAGTCGATCGTCAAGCGGTTCTCGACCGGCGCCATGAGCTACGGGTCGATCTCGGCCGAAGCTCACGAGACCTTGGCCGTGGCCATGAACCGCATCGGCGGCAAGAGCAACACCGGTGAAGGTGGTGAGGACTCCGAACGACTGCACGATCCGGTTCGGCGGTCGGCGATCAAACAGGTCGCGTCGGGTCGATTCGGTGTGACGAGCGAATACCTCACGAACGCCGACGACATCCAGATCAAGATGGCGCAGGGTGCCAAGCCTGGTGAAGGCGGTCAGCTTCCCGGTCACAAGGTGTATCCGTGGGTGGCCAAGACGCGTCACTCCACGCCTGGCGTCGGCCTCATCAGTCCGCCCCCGCACCACGACATCTACTCGATCGAGGACCTGAAGCAGTTGATCCACGACCTGAAGAACTCGAACCCGTCGGCACGCGTTCACGTGAAGCTGGTCGCCGAGGTGGGGGTCGGCACCGTGGCCGCCGGTGTGAGCAAGGCCAAAGCCGATGTCGTTCTCATATCGGGTCACGACGGAGGAACTGGCGCATCGCCGCTCACGTCGTTGAAGCACGCCGGCGCGCCGTGGGAACTCGGTCTGGCCGAGACGCAGCAGACGCTTCTGCTGAACGGCCTGCGCGACCGGATCGTCGTTCAGGCCGACGGTCAGATGAAGACCGGACGCGACGTGGTGATCGCCGCCCTGCTCGGGGCCGAGGAGTACGGTTTCGCCACTGCTCCTCTCGTGGTGAGCGGCTGCATCATGATGCGCGTCTGCCACCTCGACACGTGCCCGGTCGGCATCGCGACGCAGAACCCGGAATTGCGCAAGCGGTTCTCGGGTCAGCCCGAGTTCGTGGTGAACTTCTTCGAGTTCGTGGCCGAGGAAGTGCGTGAGATCATGGCCGAGCTCGGATTCCGGACGATCGACGAGATGGTCGGGCACAGCGAGATGCTCGACACCAAGGCCGCAGTCGATCACTGGAAGGCCCGCGGCCTCGACCTGGCGCCGATCCTCGCCGCAGCCGAGAACCCGTACGAGCAGACGATGCATCAGAGCGTCGCCCAGGATCACGGTCTGGCCGAAGCGCTCGACGTCGAGTTGATCGCCACGGCGGCCAAGTCGATCGAGTCGGGTGAGCCAATCCGTTTCTCGTCGGCGATTCGCAACGTGAACCGAACGGTCGGCACGATGCTCGGTCATGAGGTCACGAAGCGTTGGCGTGGCGAGGGGCTTCCCCCGAACACGATCCAGATCGATTTCCGCGGATCGGCCGGCCAGAGTTTCGGAGCCTTCGTGCCGTCGGGCGTCACTATGCGACTCGAAGGCGATGCCAACGACTACTTGGGCAAGGGCCTGTCGGGCGGGCGTCTCGTGGTGCGACCGGATCGTGATTCGACGCTCGTCGCCGAGGACAACGTGATCGCCGGCAACGTGATCGGCTACGGCGCGACCAGCGGTGAGATCTATCTGCGTGGAATGGTCGGCGAGCGGTTCTGCGTTCGCAACTCGGGTGCCACGGCGGTGGTCGAGGGCGTGGGCGACCACGCGTGCGAGTACATGACCGGGGGCCGCGTCGTCGTTCTCGGAGCGACCGGCCGCAACTTCGCCGCCGGAATGTCGGGCGGAGTGGCCTACGTGTACGACCCCGACGAGACGTTCGCGAGCAAGGTCAACTACGAATTGGTCGACCTCGAACCCCTCGAGAACTCCGACCTCGATTTCCTGCGGACCACGATCGCCGATCACGTCGAAGAGACGGAAAGTGCAGTGGGTCACCGGGTGCTCGACGGCTGGGAGGCCGAAGTGTCGCACTTCCGCAAGGTGATGCCGCGCGACTACAAGCGAGTCCTCGGTGTCCTGGCGTCGGCGTCCGACAAGGGATGGTCCGAGGAAGAGACTCTGCGTCACGTGATGGAGGTGTCCAATGGGTGAGACCACGGGCTTTCTGAAGTGGGATCGCGAGGGGCCGAGTCGGCGTCCGGTTCCGGTACGGCTCCGTGACTGGAAGGAGGTCTACGAGCCTTTCGACCGCGAGGCGCTGAAGCGTCAAGCCGGTCGCTGCATGGATTGCGGCATTCCCTTCTGCAACAACGGCTGCCCGCTCGGGAACCTCATTCCCGACTGGAACGATCTCGTATATCGCGAGCACTGGCGTGAGGCGATCGATCGACTGCACGCCACCAACAACTTCCCCGAGTTCACCGGGCGCTTGTGTCCGGCGCCGTGCGAGTCGGCTTGCGTGCTGGGCATCAATGCCAATCCGGTCGCGATCAAGCAGGTCGAGGTCGAGATCATCGACCGCGCGTGGGCCGAGGGTTGGGTCGCTCCGCAACTGCCGAGCGTGAAGACCGGCCGTCGAGTCGCGGTGATCGGCTCGGGCCCGGCTGGGCTCGCCGCCGCACAACAGCTGACCCGTGCCGGACACGAGGTCGTGGTGCTCGAACGAGCCGATCGAATCGGTGGTCTGCTGCGTTACGGCATTCCCGAGTTCAAGATGGAGAAGCGTCACGTCGACCGTCGGCTCGAGCAGATGGAAGCTGAAGGAACCGAGTTCCGCACCAACGCAGTTGTCGGCCAGAACGTCGACATCGACGTGCTCGTGGCATCGCACGACGCCGTCGTGTTGGCGTGCGGCGCAACTGCGTGGCGCGACCTGCCGATTCCCGGACGTGAACTGGCGGGTATCCATCAAGCGATGGAATACCTGCCGTATGCCAATCGAGTGCAGGAAGGCGACATCGAGTCGTCGCCGATCGACGTCGCCGGTCGTCACGTCGTGATCATCGGCGGCGGTGACACTGGGGCCGACTGTCTCGGCACGGCGCATCGTCAGGGTGCGGCCTCGGTGACTCAGCTCGAGATCATGCCGCGTCCACCCGAAGAGCGTTCGGCCGGCAACCCGTGGCCGCAGTACTCGATGGTCTATCGCGTGTCGTCGGCCCACGAAGAAGGCGGCGAGCGCCTCTACAGCGTCAATACCGAACGATTCGTCGACGACGGGAACGGACGAGTGCGGGCGCTGCTTCTCCATGAAGTGGAGATGAAGGACGGTTCGTTCGTGAAGGTCGAAGGTACCGATCGCGAGATCCCGGCCGACTTCGTGTTCCTCGCTCTCGGTTTCGTCGGCCCCGAAAAGGGTGGTTGGCTCGATCGCCTCGGTGTCGAACTCGACGAGCGTGGCAATGTGCGGCGAAACGATTCGTACATGTCGAGTGTCCCCGGAGTGTTCGTGGCCGGTGACATGGGCCGAGGTCAGAGCCTGATCGTGTGGGCCATCGCCGAAGGCCGTGCGTGCGCGGCCGGAGTCGACCGATTCCTCATGGGGGAGACGTCGCTGCCGGTGCCGGTACACCCCACCGACCGACCGCTCGTGTGACGACCGCTCGTACGTCGCGCTCTGCCACCCCGTCGGGGGAGGGGACAACTAGATTGTCGGCCGTGCGTGAACGTCGTGTGTGGTCGTCCTGGGCGTTCGGTGGAATCGCTGTGATCCTGGGGGTAGCGGTGTTGTCGTCGTGCGGCAGTGACCCGATGGCCACGGCCACCACACTGCGACCGCTCACGTCGACGAACTATGCGACCACACCGCCGTCGGTCGTCACCACGGTCGACCCGGCCAACACGCTCCCGCCGCCCATGACGTACACGGTCGTGTCGGGTGACTCGATGTACGGAATCGCCGCCAAGTTCGGCACGAGTGCCGAAGACATCGCCAGTTACAACAGTTGGGCCGACGGGATCCTGCATCCTTTGTCGCCGGGCATGGTGATCCTCATTCCGCCGACGGCCACCAACGTGTCGACGACTCTTCCCGGTCTGCCCATCCCGACCGATACCGAGGCACCCACACCCGAACCGGGTCAGGGCAAGTACACCGTGCAGGCGGGCGATTCATTGTCTCGTATCGCCGCTATGTGGGGAGTTGAGGTCTCGGCGTTGCTGGCCGCCAACGGATGGGTCGACGTCGGTGTCGTGATCATTCCGGGTGACGAGATCAACATCCCGGCTCGCACCAAAGAACCCGTCCCCTGATCGTTTGATCGCCGCGAACGCCGGTGTCACAGGGTGGGGTCAGTCGAGGTCGGGCCAGCGGCGGCGCTGACGTCTGCGCACGCCGGCGGTGCCGAGGGCGCGTCGCTCCGACAAGGCCCACTGACGGCGCCACCCGGTGTATTCGGGGCCGGTCAGACGTGGGCTCTCGCCCCGAGCGGCGCGACGTCGGGCCGTCCAGTAATCGGTGAGCGATTCGTCGCCCAACTCGGTCACGGCAGCTTCGATACGGGCCGAGAAGCGACGCGTGTTCTCTCCGTCCTCGGCGACGAGGGGCCGTCCGAACACCACTTTGGTCGTGCCGGCGCGCGGACGCTTGGCGCCTTTGCCGAAGATCGCTCCGGTTCCGTCGATGAACACCGGAACCACTGGCGCGCCGGTGCGTGACGACAAGTAGGCGGCGCCACCTTTGAAATCCTGCCCCCAACCGTCGGGTGAGCGTCCGCCTTCGGGATAGATGACGAGGCTCCAACCGTCCTCGATGAGTCCCTTGATCATCTCGGACGACTTGCGGCCGGTGACTTCACGATCGATGGGGATCGCATTGAGTGACAGCGATGCCAGAGTCGCCTTCCATCTCTTGTCGAAGAAGTAGTCGGCGGCCGCGGCGACGACGAGTTTCGAGCGCCAGGGCTCCGGAACCGCGGTGGCCATGAGTGCCGTGTCCAGATGCGAGTGGTGATTCGGCGCGAACACCAGGGCCGGCGGATCGTCGAGCCGAGCCAGATCGCTCAAACGGTCGGTGCCATAGACGCTCGGACTAGCGACACCTCGCACCATCCACCTGATGGGTCCGTTCACGAGTCCGCGTCGAACGAATCGGGCCGGCCCGCGGCGAGCCCAGTCGGTGTCGTAGGAGGCACCGAGTCGCTCCTCCTCGGCGGGAACCTCGACACCACGCGGGACCGTGGGGGCGGTGTACGGAAAACCGCGTCGGACGACCTTGCTCATGGCCGGACGAGTCACCCGTTCGAAGACGTCGCCGACCCGGCCGAGCGCGGCCAGGCGACTCGGTCGCCACGGAGCGTCGTCGCGTGCCATCAGACGCTCACGTCGGCCACGAGAAGCGGCGGTGTGTGGAGATGGGTGATGGTGGGAGTGCGGCCGACCACGTCGCTCGCGATCTCGAGGGCGTCGTCCATGGTGCTGGCCGGAACGAAACCGAGACGACGCACCGTCTTCGGATCTCCGCCGACCACGATCACCCGGCTGCAGTGCTTCATGCCGTGCGTACCCCAGTACCACATGTAGAACGGGTGCACGCCGTGGTAGGCGTAGCCGGTCCGGTAGAGGTGCTTGTACCACTCGTCCTCGGCGTACTGCTTCTCCCACTTCTGCGACATCACGTGCGGATCGGTGGTGTCGGCCAAGACCTGTTCGAAGAAGTCGATGTAACTCGGATGATGCACCGGGTTGAATTCCGGTCGGCACGGGTGCGTCATGATGATCACACCGCCCTCCCGCACGAGAGGCGCACCTCGATACATGTTGAAGTAGTAGCCCATCGCCATCACCTGAACGAGGATCGGGTTCAGGATCGAGTGCACGTTGTACGGGCTGATGTAGGGGATGCCCATCGTCAGGATGTCGGTCTGACCCTTCACCTCGACGAGCTGCTGTTTGTACACGTTCTCGGTGGTGATGCGGTGAACGGCCTCCACCTCACCGGCTTGCACGCTCGTCATCTGGTGGGGTGCCTCGATGGAGTGGAAGATGTTGCGGGCCAGACGATGCGGTGTGCGAGACAGGGCCTTCGTCGTACCGAGGTAGGTCATGCGATCACGCGGCGACCACTCCCATTCGCGTTTCGACAAGAAGTTGAACGGCGACGGGAAGGTGTCGGTGTTGAGGGTGGTTTCGATCTGGAAGACCTTCACACCGCTGTCGAGGAGCACCTTGCCCATTCGCCAGTTGCTCTTGTGCAACTCGCTCCGGTGCTGATCCATGAAGCTACGCGAGTGGGTCATGGTCTCGGGATTGTGGTGATGGCGAAGCGACTTGTACGACGAGAGGCCGGTGGCCGTGCTCTTCCAGCCTCCGTCCATGGCCACGAGATTGATGTTCACGTACACGAGAAGGTCGCTCTCGGCGGCTCGTTTGTTGATCTCGACGTCCTCGCCGTGGGGTGTGGTCCCGAGATAGGTGAGCGCGTCAGGATCCTCGGCGTCGTGTTGATAGAGCTGTCCTCGCGGCGCGAAGGCGTCGTAGACGCGGTCGCCGACGGCATGTCGGAGTTCCGATTCGGTCATGCGTCGGTGCAGGGCGAGTGCCGAGATGATGTGCACGTCGTCGACGCCGGCCTCGGCGGCCAGATCGAGCACGGCTTCGATCACTCGTTGACGAATGTCGGGACGGCGCATCTTGGGCAACGGGAGACTCACGTCGTCGAAGGCGATGGTGAGCTTCATACCCGGGAAGAGCAGAGCCGGCAGCGGATCCTGATCGATGGGATTCAGCAGCGCGTTGCGGATCGCGCCGTCCACGTCGTCGATGGCCGGCAGCGGTTCCGGCGCGTAGATCACGCGGCTACGACCGGCCGGCAGCTTCTCGAGCGAGAAGTTCTCGCCGCGCCAGAAGAGAATCGGTGGAGTCGAGCGATCGACGTCGAGGACGAATCCGGGACGGGGCATCAGGAGGCCTCCTGTGTTCGGCGTGAGTCGGGGGAACGGAAGTCGAAGGCGATCTTCACGGCACCACGACGCCCGGCCGACGACGCGTGGGCGAGAGCGTCTTCGTAGTCGTCGAGGCGGTAGGTCGCCGAGAGAAGTCGATCGACGGGAGTGTCGGCCGCCGTTTCGATGGCGAGGTCGAAGGTCCGACGGCGCGAACCGTCGGACAGGGTCTCGGTCCCGTAGGTATATGCCCCGACGAGAGCGGTCTCACGGTGCCAGAGTCCGGTGAGATCGACGTCGACGGAAGCCGGCATCCCGAGGAGAGAGATCGTGCCGCGCGGTCGGGTGAAACGCAGGCACGACGCGATGCTCGCCGAGTTGCCGACGGCGTCGATCGTGGCATGGGCGCCTCCCGAGAGATAGTCGCCCACCACGTGGCAGCCGACCTCGCGTCGTACGGCGCGTGGCAGTTCATCGTCCGGAACCACGACGTCGGCCCCGAATGCTCGGGCGAGGGCTTGTTGATGCGGATAGCGCGCTCCGACCACGATGCGGACGCCGGGCAGATAGCGCCGTAGACCGAGGATCGCCGTCAGTCCCATGGTGCCGGCACCGAGAACGGCGATCACCGGAGTCTCGCCGAGCGAGCGTGCACGTTCGACGATCGGGCTCAACGACAGGGCGGCATGAATTCCCCCGGCGAGTGGTTCGACGAGGACGGCTCGCTCGTCGCTCACGGTGTCGGGCAGTTCGTGGATCTGACTCTCGTGGGCGACGAACTCGTCCGACCAGCCACCGCCGGTGGAGCAGCAGAAGCCGGTCTGGATACCCGCTTCGAGGATTCCGCCCACCAGATGCGCGTAGTCGTCACCGTCGCCAGGAGCGGCGTCGGGGAAGGGGAGGGGAAGTCCGCGAGCGGCGTGTCCGAGTACGGGTTCGATGACGACGCGACGTCCGTTCTCGTCGATGCCGACGACTTCGTGTCCGGGAACGAACGGGAACGACACCCAGTCGAGGAAGTAGGTGGAAGCCCGACCCTCGACGAGCGACAGGTCGCTTCCGCAGATGCCCGACAGGAGGGGGCGGACCCGCTGCCAACCGGTGCCCGGCAAAGACGGGTCGTCGATCGAGGTCAGTTCGAGGGGGCCGAGCCGCACTGCGCCAGCCGGGCCGAACGATCCGGCCAGACGTGCGAGCGCCAACTTGGCCGGCTGACGGTCGATACGCAGCGCGCGCATCACCGATCGTCCTGTCGACGTGAGTCGGCGTCGAAGCGTCGGCGTTCGCGTTCGGACACGAGAGGTCCGATGGGGAGAAGTCGCCGCGGACCTCCCTCGGCCTTCGTCCAGTTCTCGACCAGCCACCCGCGCTTGCGGGCGATCGCGGCCAGACGAGTCTCGGGATTGACAGCTACCGGAAATCCGACCGCTTCGAGAAGAGGGAGATCGCTCGTCGAATCGGCATAGGCGACGCATTCCTCGAGTCGGAGACCTTCGGCCGAGCAGTAGTCGGCGAGGATCTGGGCCCGAGTTTCGCCGGTCGGTGGGACGCGGGACAGCTCGCCCGAGTAGGTGCCGTCGGGTCGAACGGTCATCTCGGCGGCGACGATCTCGTCGAAGAGGGGACGAAGCCCTTCGACAGCGAAACTGAGTGCTCCGGTGATCAGCACGGTTCGATGTCCGAGGGCACGGTGTTCACGAACGCGTCGTAGGCCCTCGGGAAACGACTTGGTCATGATCAGTTGCGACAGCAGCTCGATCGCGTCGGCGTCGATCTGCTCGACCGGAGCGTCCTCGTAACGTCGATAGAAGTAGCGAAGGAAGTCGGCGCGATCCTTGCGATCCATCGCGAGAAGGCCGGGAGCCTCGCGCAAGGTGCGAGCCACGTACCGGATGCGATCGGAGGTGTCGAGTCGGCGGGTCGCGAGCCACGAGTAGCTCTCGACGACGTTCGACGCGATGAGAGTGTTCTCGAGGTCGAAGGCGGCGACATGACGGGCCGGATCGAGGACCTGCCGCGTGAGACGGTCCCGACGATCGACGATCGTCCGGCCAGGCGTGGTCTTGACTCGAGCGTGCTGCACCACTGATGGGAGGTGAATCGTGGCGATGTACGTGGGCCAGTCGACGGCTCGCGGATCGATGCAGAAAGCCGCTCGATCGTCCTCATCGAGTCGTTCGTGAACGGCCATCAGATTGTCGACCTGGTAGATCGCTTCGCATTCGGTGTAGAGGCCGTAGAGCTCGACGTATTCGAGCGCCCGCTCGATGTCACCGCGACGTTCTTCGAGTCGAGCGGACCAGGCGGCTTGTGCGCCGCGCAAGGGCAGCGTTTGCAGGACGCGCTCGGAGCGGGTCACCAGGTCTTTGGCGCGCGTCAGTTGCTTCTGGACGCGTCCACGACCGGGGAAGTTCCACTCGGGAACGACGATCGGCTGACCCTGGCTGTCGTAGACGGGGTGTTCGGTGAACCAACTACGGATGTTGTCGACGAGTGTGCGGTACTTGAGTGGATTCGTGGAACCCGACGCGACCTGAGTGATTCGGGGTGCCTCGTCAGGACCCAGAGCGGCGACGGCGATGATGGCGGCCACGACGATGTCGACCGGAATCACGTCGACGGTTCCCTCGGGAACGCCGGGGAATTCCTTCAGGAGTCCGCGCGCATACGAGATGATGACCGGCTCGGCCATGCGGAAGCCGCGTATCCAGCCGGGGAACGGTTCGGCGAGAGCTGATTCGATGATCGAGGGACGAACGATGCTCACCGGAACGTCGCCCTTCGTCTCGTGCAAGGCCTGTTCGCCGAGAGCCTTGGTGAACGCGTAGGCGTCGGGCCAGCCGACACTCGCGGCACGGGAACGGCCGGCTTCGACGAGTCGGTCCTTCACCCACGCTTCACGCAAGTTCTCGGTCTTTTCGGCCAGTGCCGGCGCTCCTGCGGCACCGAGTTCGCGTCGCGCTTCTTCTCGGAAACGCTTCAGATTGTCGGGAGTCCGGCTTTCGGCTTCGGCGTCGCTGCGCAGACGACGAGCCGCCGAGACTTCGGTCTTCCAGTCGAGGCCGATATCGAAAGGGCCCTCGCTCACCAGTTCTTCGGGTGCGTTGCCCCGGCGATTTCCGGCGACGTAACAGGTGGAGACGGCGACCAGATGAGCGCGCCGGCCATCGGCTCGAGCCGGCTCTTGGTTGAGAAGCGCGGCGATTCGCATGGGTCCGAGCAGGTTGATCTCGACGGCGCTGTCGAGAGGTGAGTCGAACGAGACGCTTGCTGCCGAGTGGATGATCACGTCGCACGAGGCGAAGGTCGATCGATCGTCCGGCGAGAGGCCGAGTCCGTCGGTACCGACGTCTCCGCGCACGACGCTCACCCGACGAGCGATCGTCGCATCGAAGTCGTCACCCCACTCGGACCGGAGTCGGTCGAAGGCGTTGTTCTTGAAGATCTCACGACGCACTCGCTCGGCGGCCGGGGTGCGCCGGCCATCGCGGACGAGGAGGACCAGTTCGCACTCGGGGACCGATCGAAGGAGGCGTTCGACGAGGGCCGTGCCGACGAAGCCGGTGGCACCCGTGACGGCGATCCGCCGTCCGGCCAGAGCCTGAGCGATCATCGCCCCGTTGTAGCACAGTTCTCTACCAATTGGTAGAGAACGGGCGAAGAACCTGGTAGGAAAGGCCCATGGCCCGTCGGAGCGGTACCCGAAACCTGATCCTCGATCGGGCGACCGATCTCTTCGGGCGGTGGGGTGTCGAGGCGGTCAGTCTCGACCAGATCGCACACGAGGTCGGGGTGGCCAAGCAGACCCTCTTGTATTGGTTCCCGTCCAAGGACGATCTGGTGGAGCACGTTCTGGCGGCGACGGCTGCCGAACTGGCCGTGGTGGTGGAGGCGGCGATCCGCGCCGCGCCCGACGATCCGCTCGATCGGATCGAGGCGGTCGTGAAGGCGGTGTTCCGGCCGGCCGTTCGTCGTCCGGCTCTGCTCGGTTTGATCCGTGAGATGAGTCGACTCCCGTCCGAGACGAGCGAACGAGTCGCGACGCACATGCGTCCCCTCGCCGATCGGGCCGTCGAATGGATGCGGATCGAGATGGACAAGGGACGATTGCGTCGTTCGGACCCCGACATCGTGGTCGCACTCGCCTACGCGACGGTCACCGGCATTGCGACCGAGCCCGAAGCTCTCCGTGTGGTCGGATGGACGGCTGATACGGCCGGCCTGCGTCGCTTACGAGCCGAGCTGGTGTCGTTCCTGCGGTCCGCACTCGCGCCGTGACGTCGTGTCGGCGGCCGAGTGGCACCTAGCGATCGGTGTTGCGACGCCGGCGAGCATGCCGCTCGAGCGCCAGGTCGACCAGCCGGTCGATGAGGTCCGAGTATCCGACCCCGGACGCCTCCCACAATTTCGGGTACATCGAGATCGGCGTGAACCCAGGCATCGTGTTCACCTCGTTGCAGAGAAAACCGCGACCGTTCTCCTCGAAGAAGAAGTCGACTCGGGCGAGCCCTGAACACCTGAGCAATCGGAAGACGCTCAGAGCCATCTGCTGCACGTCGGCGACGGCGCCGGCGTCGAGAGCGGCGGGTACGAGAAGAGCGGCACCATCGGTGACGTACTTGTCGTCGTAGTCGTAGAACTCGTTCCCGGGAACGATCTCACCCGGCACGCTCGCGCGCGGATCGTCGTCCCCGAGAATGGCGACTTCGATCTCGCGTCCGACGATGGCCTCCTCGACGACCACCACTTCGTCGTACGACAAGGCGTGCTGGACGGCCGCCGAGAACTCACCGAGATCGCGCGCCTTGCCGACACCGATCGACGATCCCATGTTGGCTGGCTTCACGAAGAGGGGATACCCGAGCTCGCGTGCCACCGCCTCGAGACGATGATCGGTCGACGACGCGGCGGTGATCGTCGTGTGACGTGGTTGCGGGATGCCGTGTCGGGCCAACACGTCCTTGGCCATCGCTTTGTCCATGCAGACCGCCGAAGCCAGAACTCCGGAGCCGACATAGGGGAGATCGAGCAATTCGAGCAGACCTTGGATCGTGCCGTCCTCTCCCATCGGGCCGTGGAGCAGCGGCAGGACGACCGTGGTGCCGGTGGATGCGGCCGCCATGAGAACCGGAGCCGACGAAACTGGCAGTCCGTCGGGTTCGAGACGTTCAGGCAGCTGTCCGGTCTCGCTCTCGAGGGCGGCCATCGCGCTTTCGGCCAGATGCCAGGCTCCGTCGCGGTCGATACCGATCGCCGTGACGTCGTAGCGGGAGCGATCGACGGCCCGCAGGACGTGGGCGGCCGTCACGCACGACACGTCGTGTTCGGCCGATCGGCCGCCGAAGACGACGACGAGATTGAGCCGAGACACGTGGCGACCTTACCCGGCGGGCTCGGTGGGCTTTCGGCATGTCGACGCATGACCGCGGCCGGTGGTTCGAATGGAAGCGCCGGTGTCGGGTTCGAGAACTACGATCGACGTTCATGTCGTCGCCGACCTCGTCTCGCGCATCGGAGCCGGCTTTTCTGACTCATCACGCCTTGCGGATCAAGGGATTCGCCCGTGTCGAGACCCTCTCCGAGATGATCGAGCTCGATCACGAGTCGGTCGTCGGACACCTTCAGTCGATGGCCGAGGCCGAATGGGCGATGTTCCGTGAGGCCCGCGCTCTCTGGCAGCTCACCCCACAGGGTCGCGATGCACACGCTGATGCTCTGGTGGCCGACTTGCACGGCGTCGATCTGATCGCCCTGGCTCCGCACTACGAATCGTTCCTCGAACTCAACGGACACTTCAAGCAGCTCTGCGGCGACTGGCAGTTGCGCGACGGCGAGATCAACGACCACTCCGACCCCTCCTACGACTCGATCGTGATCGATCGACTCGCCGAACTCGATGCGGCGGCGCGTCCTGTCGTGACGGCGATGTCCGAAGTGTTGGGTCGGCTGGGTCCGTACGTCCCGCGACTCGAGTCGACGTGTCGCGCGGTTCGCGGCGGCCGCCACGACCTGTTCACGGGAGTGATGTGCGGCTCGTTCCACGACGTCTGGATGGAATTGCACGAAGATCTGATCCTCAGTCAAGGGATCGATCGTGCAGCGGAAGGGAGTTTCTGATGGCACGTTT
Organism: uncultured Bifidobacterium sp.; assembly: GCA_964614655.1. Lineage (GTDB taxonomy): Bacteria > Actinomycetota > Acidimicrobiia > Acidimicrobiales > Ilumatobacteraceae > Casp-actino8. The sequence goes on along the minus strand of CAZTPF010000006.1, from coordinate 60,674 downwards.
CGGACGGGTGTTGACGGCGATGGTCACGCCTTTCGACTCCGATGGGGCACTCGACCTCGATGCAGCTCGCCGTCTGGCGCAGTGGCTGCAGGACCACGGCAACGACGGTCTCGTCGTGGCCGGCACCACTGGCGAGTCGCCGGTGTTGACCGACGACGAACGACTCTCGCTCTTCGCCGCCGTGATCGAGGCGGTCACGATCCCGGTCGTGGCCGGGACCGGCACCAACGACACCAGTCACTCGGTGCACATGACGAAAGAGGCCGCTCGACTCGGAGCGGCCGGAATTCTCGCTGTCACGCCGTATTACAACCGTCCTTCGCAAGCGGGAATCGCCGGACACATGGGAGCCATGGCCGAGGCCACCGATCTGCCCGTGGTGTTGTACGACATTCCCGTGCGCTCCGGACGCAAGATCAACACCTCGACCATTTTGGATCTGGCCCGGCGCCACCACAACGTGTTGGCCCTCAAAGATGCAGCCGGAAGTCCGGGGGAGACGGCGTCGGTCATCGCCAACGCCCCGGAGGGTTTCGAGGTGTACAGCGGTGACGACTCTCTCACCCTTCCGCTCCTGTCGGTCGGAGCCGTCGGAGTGGTCGGAGTCGCCACGCACTGGACCGGGCCCGATCACCAGCTCATGTTCGAGCGTTGGCAGTCGGGTGACTCGGCAGGGGCGCGACGGGTCAACCAGGCTCTGCTGCCGAGTTTCGCCTACGAGACCGGCGACGACGCGCCGAACCCCATTCCGTCCAAGGTGATGATGAACCTTCTCGGCGTTCCGGTCGGAGAGTGCCGACTGCCGATGGGGCCGGCACCCGAATTCGTCGTCGAACGAGCCAAGGGCGTGCTCGCGGCCCTCGAGGCCCGCCGCGCCGAAGGGTTCTGATGTCGGCGCCGATCCGGATCGTCTTCCTCGGTGGTCTCGGTGAGATCGGCCGCAACTGCATGGCGATCGAGCAAGACGACCGTCTGCTCCTCATCGACTGCGGCTTGATGTTCCCCGATGCCGACATGCACGGCATCGATCTGGTTCTGCCCGACTTCACGTGGCTCAGAGAGAACGCCGACCGAATCGAAGCGTGTGTCGCGACACATGGGCACGAGGATCATGTCGGTGGCCTGCAGTTCTTGTTGCGTGACGCGTCTTTCCCGATCTACGGATCGGCGGTCACCCTCGCCCTCGCCGCTGGTCGGATCGAGGAAGCCGGTTTGCTCGACCGCACCGAGCTCGTGGTGGTGGCCGACAACGAACGTCGACAGATCGGTCCGTTCGACGTCGAATTCGTGCCGGTCACTCACTCGGTTCCGCACGCCTTCGCCATCGCGGTCCACACGCCTCAGGGCGTGGTCCTCCACTCGGGCGACTTCAAGCTCGACCTCACGCCGGTCGACGGTCGACGGACCGATCTCGCTCGACTCGGCGCGATCGCGTCCGGCGAAGGCGTTCGCCTCCTTCTCTGCGACTCCACCAATGCCGAGGAACGAGGTCATGCCCCGAGCGAGACGTCGATCGGCTCGGTGCTGCGAACCCTCTTCCACGAGCATCGCGATCGCAGGATCATCACGGCGAGTTTCGCCAGCCACATCCATCGCGTACAGCAGATCATCGACGCCGCGGTCGCCACCGATCGCAAGGTCGCCACCCTCGGCCGCTCGATGCAGCGGAACGTCCGTCTCGCGCGCGAGCTCGGAGTGTTGCGCGTCCCCGACCACACCTTGGTCGACATCGAAGAGATCGACGATCATCCGCCCGAGCGCGTCTGCATCATCTCGACCGGCAGCCAAGGCGAGCCCATGTCGGCTCTGTCGCTCATGGCTCGTGGCGACAGCAAGTGGCTGAAGGTCGGCGAGCACGACACCGTGATCCTCTCGAGCCATGCGATTCCCGGGAACGAGTTCAACGTGACGCGGGTGATCGACGGGCTGCTTCGAGCCGGAGCCGAAGTCGTGCACTCGGGGGTGGCCGACGTGCACGCCACCGGGCACGCACAAGCCGACGAGTTGAAGACCTACTTCTCGATCGTGAAACCGGAGTGGTTCGTTCCCGTCCACGGGGAGTATCGCCATATGGTCGCCAACGCGCGCCTCGGCGAGACGATGGGAATTCCGCGCACCAACATTCTTCTGTGCGAGGACGGTGACGTGATCGAGATCGACGACGACGGCGTGTCACCGGTCGGTCGAGTGCCGGCCGGCTTCTTGTACGTCGACGGCATCGTTGGCGACGTGGGTCAAGGTGTCCTACGCGACCGCAGAGTGCTGGCCGAAGAGGGAGTGGTCGTCGTGGTGGTCACGGTCGACGTGGAGGCCGGCAAAGTCTTGACCGGACCCGAGATCATCACGCGGGGCTGGGTGTATGCGCCCGAAGCCGAGGACCTTCTCGACGAGGCATGCGACGTAGTCGCTGCGGCCGTCGAAGCGACGTTGGCCAAAGGTGTCCGCGATCCCGAAGGTCTCGAGCGCGACGTGCGTCGAGCGGCCGGCCGCTTCGTCAATGAACGCACGAAGCGACGTCCGATGATCGTGCCCGTCGTCATGGAGGCTTGAGCGGGGCGGCTTCTGGGTCGATCGAGCGTTCGACCGAAAGACCGAACGTGTGCGCGCCCCCTTGGTAGCGTTCACACGTGGCTGCGAAGAAGGGAACTGGTCGTTCGTCGTCCTCGACGACGCGCAAAGGTCCTGCTCGTGGCGTGTCAGCGGCGACACCACCCCGGGGTTCGCGGCGAGCGAACTCGTCGGCCCGCCCGGGTGAGGTGCGCCAGGCGATCTCGGGTCGAGAGACCGAGCTGGCGGCCATCGCGTCGTTCGTCGTCGGCGCTCTGATCGCCCTTGCGGTCTATCTCGACCTCGCCGGACCGGTCGGCCGAGGGGCTGATGCCGCCCTCGGTGCGGTGATCGGAATCGGTCGCTACCTGTTGCCGGTCGTCGCCGTGACGATCGGAGTCGTCCTGTTGCGCGACGACGAAGCACCGGGTCGGGCCAAGATGACGCTCGGGTGGGGAGGTCTCGTCGTCGCCGTGCTCGGCATCGTGCACATCGGGCGCGGACCCGACGGATACTCGGGCGTCGACGATCTGGGCGGGGCCGGCGGCTGGATCGGAGCAGTTCTCGGCCAGACGTTGCGCGCCCTCATCGGACCGATCGGCGCAGTTCTGGTCCTGGTGGCAGTGGGTCTGGCTGCGACCTTGCTGATCACCCGTTGGTCGCTGCGCGATCTTCTCGAGCGAGTGCGCAAGCTCGGTTCTTCGATGTCGGAGCGTCTCGGATCGGGTCTTCGCGAAGCCGCCGACGACCTCAGCACCTTGCGATCCGATCGTGAACCCGCCCCGGCGATGCACGAGCCTGGCTTCGCGCCACTCGTTCCAGCCGAACCCGAACCTGCATCCGACGAGTCGGGTGCCGACGAGCCAGGCCACGACGGTACCGAAGACGAGGCCGAGTCGGCCCCGGCGTCGCGTCGACGGTCACGTCGCCAGCCCGAACCGGCGGCGTCCTCCGATCCGACCCAGGTTCCCGTTCAAGAGTCGCTCGACGTCAAAGTCACCGTTCCGCGTGGCGACTGGAAGTTGCCCCCGGCCTCGTCGTTGGTGCGCAGTGGCGCGCAGTCGATCGACGAGTCGGAGATCGATCGGCGGGGTCGCATTCTCGAAGAGTCGTTGTCGTCCCACGGGGTCGACGTGCGACTGGTGGGACGCACGGTCGGACCCACGGTCACTCGGTACGAACTCGAACTCGGTCCCGGAGTCAAGGTCGCCCGAGTCACGAGCCTGCAGAAGGACATCGCCTACTCGCTGGCGGCGACCGATGTGCGCATCTTGGCTCCCATTCCCGGACGGTCGGCGATCGGTATCGAAGTGCCGAATTCGTCGCGACAACTGGTGGCTCTCGGCGATCTCATGGCGTCGGCCGAGGCCAAGAACGCTGGTCACCCACTCGACGTGGCGATCGGCAAGGACATCTCCGGTCGCTCGGTGTTCCTCAACTTGTCGACCACACCGCACCTCCTCATCGCCGGCGCCACGGGTGCGGGCAAGTCGAGCGGGATCAACTGCATCATCACGTCGTTGCTCATGCGAACGACTCCCGATCAGGTCAAGCTGATCCTGGTCGACCCGAAGCAGGTCGAGATGGGGCAGTACGCGCGCCTGCCGCATCTGCTCACGCAGCCGGTCAACAATCCGAAGAAGGCCGCCAACGCTCTCGCCTGGGCGGTGCGCGAGATGGAGAAGCGGTACGACCTGTTGTACGAAATGGGCTACCGCGACATCACGGGGTACAACGCGGCGTACGACCGCGGCGAGTTGGTAGCTGAAGCCGGCACCGATCGCACCTTCGAGCGCATGAAGTACATCGTCGTCGTTGTCGACGAGTTGAACGACCTGATGATGGTCGCGGCGCGCGACGTCGAGGAGAGCATCACCCGAATCGCCCAGAAGGCCCGAGCCGTCGGTATTCACCTGATCATCGCCACCCAGCGGCCCTCGGTCAACGTCATCACCGGAGTGATCAAAGCCAACATCCCGGCCCGTATGGCTTTCGCGGTCTCGAGTCAGATGGACAGTCGAGTCATCCTCGATCAAGTGGGAGCCGAGAAACTGGTCGGACGTGGCGACATGTTGCTGCTCCCCGGCAACTCCTCGGTGGCCCAGCGCATCCAAGGTTGTTGGGTCACCGAAGACGAGGTGCGCAAGGTCGTCGCGCACTGGCGTCAGCAGGCTCCCGAAGTCGAATACGTGAAGGGTGTCGAGGGGGACGAGCCGTCGGCCGGTGGACCGGCTGGTTCGGCCATCACCGACGGAGTCGGAAACGACGACGATGACGAGGCGCTGCTTCGTCAGGCCATGGAGCTCGTCGTCCGCTCCCAACTGGGTTCCACCTCGATGCTCCAGCGCAAACTCAAGGTCGGTTTCGCGCGGGCTGGGCGAATCATGGATCTCCTGGAGGAGCGAGGTGTGGTCGGGCCGAGCACCGGCAGCAAGGCGCGTGAGGTGCTGATGACCGTCGAAGAACTGGAAGGCCAGAGCTGACCGGACGAGGAGTCCCCGTCGGCGTGGCATGATTCGGTCATGTCGTCATCGTCACTCGAAATGATCGAGGTCGCATCAGGCCTCAAGTTCCCCGAAGGACCCATCGCCATGAGCGACGGAAGTGTGGTGTTGGTCGAGATGTTCGGCCCGCGGCTCACCCGTGTTCGTCCCGACGGTACGCAAGAGACGGTGGCCGAGATCGAAGGTGGTCCGAACGGGGCGGCGATCGGACCCGACGGCGCCTTGTACCTCTGCAACAACGGCGGCTGCTTCACCGAAATCGACTTCGGAGGGCTGTGTCTCCCGGGTCCGTTCGACCGTTCGAAATACGTGGGCGGGCGTATCCAGCGAGTCGACCTGTCGACAGGAGCGGTCACCGACCTCTACACCGAGTGCGACGGCCGAGCACTGCGCGCGCCAAACGATCTCGTGTTCGACGCGCACGGTGGCTTCTATTTCACCGATCACGGGATCCGCGACAACGAAGCGCGTACGAGCGATCTCACCGGCATCTACTACGCCAAGGCCGATGGTTCGTCGATTCGCGAAATCGCGTTCCCAGTCGAGGGCCCGAACGGAATCGGACTCTCGCCCGACGGGACGATGCTCTACTACGCCGAGACTCACAACGGCCGCGTCTTCCAGCGGCGGATCGTCGCCCCCGGTGAACTCGAGCCGACGGGTCCGGGGGACACGAGTTCGTTGCTGTGCGGATTGCCGGGTCTGCAGCTTCTCGATTCGCTGGCAGTCGACGGGGCCGGCAACGTGTGCGTCGCCACACTCGTGAACGGAGGCATCACCGTCATCGCACCCTCGGGAGAGATTCTCCGACACGTCGACACCGGCGACCTTCTCACCACCAACATCTGCTTCGCCGCCGACGGTTCGTCGACCGCGTGGATCACTTTGTCGGGAACCGGGCGGTTGGTGCGAGTCACGTGGCCGTACCCCGGACTCCAGCTCGCGCACACCGCCTGACTTGTAGGCTCGGAGCGTGACCGGCCGGGCGAAGCGCTTCTACGTCGAGACGCTCGGGTGTCCGAAGAATCAGGTCGACTCCGACAAGTTGATCGGAACCATGCTCGCCGACGGCATGACGGCCACCGACGACGCCGCCGAGGCCGACGTGGTGGTGGTGAACACGTGTGCGTTCATCGAAGACGCGCGCCGAGAATCGATCGACACCATCCTCGCTCTGGACGAGAAGCGTTCCGACTCGTCGAGGCTCGTGGTCACCGGTTGCATGGCCGAGCGCTACGGGGACGAACTGGCGTCGGCTCTGCCGGAGGTCGACCTCGTCGCCGGCTTCGGTGTGCCGGTCGCACCGATGGGCCGCACGACCATTCCGGTCACCTCGACACCGGTCCCGAGTTTCGATCTGCTGAATCTGCCGCGACCGAAGTCGGCGGCGCCGTGGGCGTACGTCAAGATCGCCGAGGGTTGCGACCGTTCGTGTGGATTCTGCGCGATCCCGTCGTTCAGAGGCCCGCAGAGGAGTCGGGACGTCGACGCCATTCTCGCCGAGGTCGACCAGCTCGAGGTCGCCGAGGTGGTGTTGGTAGCCCAGGATCTGGCGAGTTACGGCAAGGATCGTCCGGACGAGTTGGGGGCCGGTTCGATCGTCGAACTCGTCGAGAAGGTGTCGTCTCGAGTTCCCTGGACCCGACTGTTGTACCTGTATCCGAGCGATCTGAGCGATGGGCTCGTGGACGCGATCCTGGCGACTGGCGTTCCGTATTTCGACCTCTCGCTTCAGCATGTGAGCAAGCCGCTTCTTCGCCGGATGAGACGTTGGGGGGACGGTGAGCGGTTCCTCCGGCGAATTGCCGACATCCGCCATCGCGAGCCGGGTGCCACTTTCCGAAGCAACTTCATCGTCGGATACCCGGGGGAGACCGAAGCCGATCATGATCGACTGCTCGACTTCGTGACCGAAGCCGATCTCGATTGGTGTGGATTCTTCGCCTATTCGCCCGAGGAGGGCACGTACGCGTACGACCTCGACGGTGTCGTGGCGCCCGAACTCGTGCGCGAGAGGATGGCCGAGTTGACCGAGATTCAGGACGCCATCACGGCACGTCGCCGTGACGAACTGATCGGATCGACCATCGAAGTCCTCGTCGACGAAGCCGGTGTCGCCCGCAGTCGACGAGAGGCACCCGAGATCGACGGAGTGGTCGAGGTGCCGAACGATCTGACCGTGGGACGGTTCCACCACGTCGTGGTGACCTCGGCACTCGGCCCCGATCTGACCGCCGAACGTGTCACGGCCGGGGTCGACTGATGCCGGTCGATCCCAACGCCATCGCGACCTGGGCCAATGCCGTCACCGTCGGACGGATTCTGTGCTCGCCCCTCGTGTTCGTCGTCTTCCCCGACGGAGAACGAGGTTCGTGGGTGGCCCTCGTGACCTGGTTCCTGTTGTGCGTCAGCGACGGCTTCGACGGCTATCTGGCCCGTCGGCACGGCACGACGCGAGCCGGCGCCTTCCTCGATCCGCTCGCCGACAAGATCCTGGTGCTTTCGGCGATGTTCACTCTCGTGAGCCGGGACATCTTCTGGATTCTTCCGGTGCTGATCATCGCCGCCCGCGAAGTGGCGATCAGTATGTATCGAGTCGTCGTCGGAGCGAAGGGAGTCAGCATGCCGGCCAGTCGTCTCGCCAAGTACAAGACGCTCTTCCAGCAACTGAGCATCGGTTTCGCCGTCTTCCCGTTCGTGGCCGACGAGATGCGATGGTTCTGGTTGAGTCTGCTCTGGATCGCCGTCGCGCTGACGGCCGTCAGCGGTGCCCAATACCTGTGGCGCGCTCAACGTTCCGTCGGAGCCTGACATGAGGTGCTCAGTCGTCGCCGTCGGTACCGAGCTGCTGCTCGGACAGATCGTCGACACGAATTCCTCGTGGATCGGCGAGCAGCTGGCGGCCAACGGAATCGACTCCTTGCTGCAGTTCAAGGTGGGAGACAATCAGGCGCGGATCGTCTCGATCGTCGAACGGGCCCTGCAGGAAGCCGATGCGGTGATCATGTGCGGAGGACTCGGCCCGACTCATGACGATCTCACTCGTGACGCCATCGCCGAGGTCATGGGCGTCGCTCTGCGTCACGACGAGGCGGTGGCCGAGACGATTCGCACGATGTTCGCGTCCCGCGGTCGTCGGATGCCCGACAACAATCTGCGGCAGGCGATGGTGCCCGAGGGTGCGACGATCATTCCGCAGACGCGGGGCACCGCACCAGGGCTGATGTGTCCGGTGGGCGACAAGGTGATCTACGCCGTGCCAGGTGTGCCCCACGAGATGTACGACATGATGGAAAGGGCGATCCTTCCCGATCTGCGGCGACGCAACGGCGACGTCGGTGTGATCGTGAGTCGTGTGATCCGCACCTGGGGCGAGAGCGAGAGCGGCCTGAACGAACGACTCGACCGAGTGATCGCCGAACTCGAGGAGATCGGCAATCCGACTCTCGCGTTCCTGGCGAGCGGCTGGGAGGGTCTGAAGGTTCGACTGACCGCCAAGGGTGAGACCGAGACCGAGGCTCGTGCCGTTCTCGAGTCGTGGGAGAAGCGAGTCCTCGAAGAAGTGGGCGACTTCGTCTTCGGATACGACGGCGACAACATGGAAGCGGTCGTGATTCGTCGGATGACCGAACTCGGTCTGACTCTTGCGGTTGCCGAATCAGTCACCGGAGGTTTGGTGTCGGGACGGCTGACGTCGATTCCCGGAGCGAGTCATGTGCTGCACGGTTCCGTCGTGAGCTATGCGAGTGCCGTCAAGCACGACGTGCTTCGAGTTCCGCCCGGACCTGTCGTGTCGGAGGCAGCAGCTGTCGCGATGGCCGACGGAGTCCGGCGACTGCTTGGCACCGACATCGGTCTCTCGCTCACTGGAGTCGCCGGTCCGACCGAGCAGGACGGACAGCCGATCGGAACCCTGTGGGTGGGGCTGTCGCGCGGGGGTGCCGAGACGACAGCGGCACATTTCCGCCTCCCCGGACAACGTGATCCCATGCGTCAAATGGCGGTGATTTCGGCACTCGATCTTCTGCGCCGCTCTCTCGATCGCACATCGTGACCGTGGAGTCGTGCCGACTGCCTGCGCATACTCCGTAGGATTTCCGGAAAGCCCTCGTAGCTCAGTTGGATAGAGCAACGGCCTTCTAATCCGTAGCGCGCACGTTCGAATCGTGCCGAGGGCGCCAGATTGCGCATCGGTCGCCCTAGACTCGGGTGACTGCCTAACCGCATCCCCCGAGCGAGGTCCGAGTGAAGTTCAAGAAGGGTGACACCGTCATCTATCCCCAGCACGGAGCGTGCAAGGTGGTGGCGACCCGCAAGGAGGACCCGTTCGAGAGCGGTAAGCCGATCGAGTACCTGATTCTGTCCACCGTGATCGGGGAAATGATGCTCAAGGTTCCGTTGGCCAAGGTCGACGACGTCGGTGTTCGCCCGCCGGTTTCGCCGGACGAGTTGGCCGACCTGGTGGCGGTGCTCTCGAAGGCCGATCCTCGTGTTCCGAGCAACTGGAGTCGTCGCTTCAAGAATCACCAGGAGAAGTTGAAGAGCGGCGACGTGTACCAGGTCGCCGAAGTGGTGCGAAACCTCGCGGCACGAAACCGTGATGCTTCTCTTTCGGCCGCCGAGCGCACGATGTATGAGCGCGCCCGAGTCAACCTCATCTCCGAGATCGCTCCGGCGTTGAAAGTTTCGACCGAAGATGCCGAGAACTATCTCGACGACGCTCTCGCCAAAGGTGTGCTGAAGCCAGCCAAGGCCGCCAAGTCCGTGGCCAAGTCCGAGTCGGACGACGAGAGTGCGGCACCGAAGGCGGCACCGGCCAAGAGTCCGGCCAAGAGTGCGACCAAGACAGTCGAGAAGGACGAGTCACCGAAGAAGGCGCCGGCCAAGAAGGCGGCCGCTGCGAAGGACGCGGCGCCGAAGAAGGCCGCTCCCGCCAAGGCGGCGACCAAGAAGGCACCCGCCAAGAAGGCGTCCGCCAAGAAGTGATCGTCACCGGGTGGTCGATCGATGTCGAACCGCCACCGCACGCCTTTGGGTAGCGTGCTCGCATGATCGTCAGAGACGTCGTCTCCCGCGACGAGTTGAGTGATCTCGTTTCGTCGGGCCGCATCGACACCGTCATCATGGCGTTTCCCGATCGCTACGGTCGTCTCGCCGGCAAGCGGACCTCGGGGCGCTTCTTTGTCGAGCACGTGGCCGACCACGGCACCGAGAACTGCGACTATCTGCTCACCTGCGACCTCGACGACCAGCCGGAGGAGGGCTTCCGCTTCTCCAGTTTCGACACGGGCTACGGCGACATGGTCGCCGTAGCCGATTGGTCCACCGTACGAGTTCTGTCGTGGCTCGACCGGACCGCTCTCGTCGTGTGCGATCTCCGGACTGCGGACGGCGCCGAAATCGAGGTGGCCCCGCGCACGATCCTTCGGCGGCAGGTGGAAGCGGCGCAACAGGTCGGAGCGGTGCCGATGATCGGCAGTGAGATCGAGTTCTTCATGTACCGCGAGTCCTATCGCCAGGCATTCGAATCGGGTTATCGCGATCTGCACACGCACTCTCCGTTCGCCGAGGACTACAGCATCCAGATCACGACGCAGGACGAGGTGGTGATCGGGGATCTTCGTCGCGCCCTCGACGCTTCGGGTGTGCCGGTCGAGTTCTCGAAGGGTGAAGCCGGGGCGGGGCAGCACGAGATCAACGTGTCGTACGCCGAAGCGGTCGAGATGGCGGATCGAAATCTCGTCTACAAGTTCGCGGCCAAGGAGATAGCGGCTCGCCACGGCAGGTCGGTCACGTTCATGGCCAAACCGTCTTTCGCCGATGTCGGTTCGTCATGTCACGTCCACGTGAGCCTGTGGGACGAGGCGCGTCGGACCAATCTTTTCGCCGACCCCTCCGACTCGAACGGGATGAGTCCGTTGTTCCGGCAGTTCCTCGCCGGTCAGATCGCCACGGCACGGGAGTTCGCCTTGCTCTGGGCCCCGACGGTGAACAGTTACAAGCGGTTCCAGCCCGAATCGTGGGCCCCCACCGGCGTGGGCTGGGGAATCGACAATCGGACCCTCGGTTTCCGCAAAGTCGGTCACGGCCCGTCGACGCGAGTGGAGAATCGCGTGCCCGGCGCCGACGCGATCAGTTATCTGGCTTTCGCCGGCAATCTGGCCGGTGGGCTCCACGGGATCAGGCATCGACTCGAACTCACTGACCCCTATGTGGGCAACGGCTACACCGCAAGCGATGTCGAACGAATTCCGTGGAATCTTCCCGATGCGATCGAGGCCTGGAGGACGAGTGAGACGGCTCGCGAGTGTTTCGGTGAGGACGTACATCACTGGATTCTTCGATCGGCCGAGACCGAGTGGGCGTCGTTCAACCGAGCGGTGACCGACTGGGAGCTTCGGCGTTACTTCGAACGCATCTGAACCTCGAGGAATTGGAGTTCCCATGAACCGTCTGTCGGGCAAGGTCGCCCTCATCACCGGCGCGGCGTCCGGCCTCGGTCGTACGGCCGCCGAGTTGTTCGCGTCCGAAGGTGCGCGAGTGGTCGTGGCCGACGTCGTGGATGGCGATGAAGTGATCGCCGCCGTCGATTCGGCGGGTGGTGAGGCGACTTACGTTCGGTGCGACGTGACCGATCCCGACTCGGTGGCGGCGGCAGTCGAGCACGCGCGAGAAGAATTCGGCGCGCTGCACGTCCTCTACAACAACGCAGGGGTCATGCTGGCCGACGACGACGGTCCCGAGAACACGCCCCTCGAGACCTATGAGCGCACGATGGACATCAACGTGAAGGGTGTTCTGCTCGGATGTCGGTACGCGCTTCCACTCATGGTCGAATCAGGTGGTGGATCGATCGTGAACGTGGCCAGTTTCGTGGCTCACATGGGCGCCGCCACTCCTCAGGTCGCCTACACGGCATCCAAGGGCGCGGTACTCGCCATGACGCGTGAGATCGCCGTCATGTACGCACGGCGAGGTGTGCGAGCCAACGCTCTGTGTCCGGGACCCATCATGACCCCTCTCCTCGCCAAGTTCTTGAGCGATGACGCGAAGCGAGAAAGACGTCTGGTGCACATTCCCATGGGGCGTTTCGGCGAACCTCACGAGATCGCCAACGGGGCGCTGTTCCTCGCGTCCGACGAGAGCAGTTGGATGACCGGACAGTCGCTCGTGATCGACGGGGGTATCACTGCCGCCTACGTGACTCCCGAGTGACAGACTTCAGAGCATGACTTCTGCTTCGCCACGCCTCGTCGAGGGTTCGGTCGCATTTCTCGGCCTCGGGGTGATGGGAGCTCCGATGGCTGGTCATCTCGCCCGGTCCGGACGCTCGATCACCGTCTACAACCGCACGGCGGCCAAAGCGCTGGCTTGGGTCGCCGAACACGGTGGGCGAGCTTCGCCGACGCCCGTCGAAGCGGTCGAAGGAGCCGAGTTCGTCATGATGTGCGTCGGAAACGACGACGACGTGCGAGAAGTGGCGCTGGGTCCGACCGGCGCCCTCGCCGGTATGACACCTGGTTCGGTGTTGATCGATCACACCACCGCCTCGGCTCGAGTCGCTCGCGAGTTGGCCGAAGCCTGCGCCGAGGCCGGAGTCGGTTTCGTCGACGCCCCGGTGTCGGGTGGACAGGCCGGTGCCGAAAAGGGCGCCCTCACCGTGATGTGCGGATCCGACGACGAGTCGGTCTTCGAGCGCGCGCGACTGGCTGTTGCGCCGTACGCGCGAGCCTGTGAATGTCTGGGTGCGGCCGGCTCGGGTCAGCTCACCAAGATGGTCAATCAGATCTGCATCGCCGGGATCGTCCAAGGCCTGTCGGAAGCGGTCAACTTCGCCCAGCGAGCCGGACTCGACGTCGATCGAGTCGTCGACGTGATCGGCAAGGGTGCGGCGCAGAGCTGGCAGATGGACAATCGGGCCGCGACCATGGCCCGAGGTGAATTCGAGTTCGGATTCGCCGCCGAGTGGATGCGCAAGGATCTGGCGATCTGTCTCGAGGAGGCGAATCGCAATGGCGCGCGTCTGCCCATGACGGCCTTGGTCGATCAGTTCTACGCCCAGGTCGTGGCCCGTGGTGGACGGCGCTGGGACACCAGCAGCCTCGTGCATCTGCTGCAAAACGACTGACCTGCCCTACAGTCTGGTGAGCGACATCGGAGGGGTGCGATGAGTCGGGAGAAACTGATCGCAATGGCCGAGCGGACCATTGCCCACAACAAGGCCGGAACGACCGATCTGACCGAGGGTGTCACGACCATCCCGGCGACCAACTACTTCGATCCGGAACGTTGGCGTCGAGAAGTCGATCTCGTGTTCAAACGAGTCCCGTTGTTGATCGCCACCTCGGCCGAAATCGCCGAACCGAATTCGTACAAGGCGATCGAA
>CAZTPF010000006.1:0-47137 GCA_964614655.1 uncultured Bifidobacterium sp. | reverse complement strand
GTGAAGACAGGCGCGAAGAAGGAGTTCGTGTTCGGGCGCAACGAAGGCGGCGCGCAGTACGTGCACGGATGGATCGACGCCATTCTCGCGACGTCCGACGACCAGTTGACCGATCTCTTTCGCCGCGGAGTCGACGCCGGTCGTCTGGTCAACGAATGGCCTGAGGCCACGTCGTGACCGGCGTCGGGATCTGCCTTCCGCAGCTCGGACAACACGTCACGGCCGAGGTGGTGCGCGACTTCGCGGTCAAGGCCGAGGAACTGGGCTATTCGGGGCTCTGGGTTCAGGATCATTTCATGTATCCGCTGACTCCGTCGCGGGGATACGGCGGCCCGGGCGTCATGCCACCGACTCAATACCAGTCGGTGTACGCGCCTCTCGAGACGTTGGCTTACGTGTCGGCGGTGACGTCGCGTGTACGCCTCGGAACCAGCATTCTCGTGGCCGGCAACCATTGGCCAGTGCAACTCGCTCAGCGGACCGCGACGATCGATCAGATGTCGGCCGGGCGTCTGGTCGTCGGCCTCGGCGTCGGTTGGAGCGCCGAGGAGCATGCGGCGTCGGGAACCGAGGTCACGACTCGCGGGCGGCGAATGGACGACTTCGTACCCGCTCTGCTCGCCTGTTGGGGTGACGACCCCGTGGCGTACGAGAGCGAGCACTTCTCGATTCCTCCGTCGTACGTCGACCCGAAGCCGGTACAGCGTCCGCATCCCCTTCTGCTCTCCGGCATGTGGTCGTCCGATGGTTTGGCTCGAACCGCCAAGTGGTTCGATGCGTGGAATCCGGCCGGACTGAAGCCGTCGAAGGTGTCGGCGATGGTCGAGCAGATGAACTCGATGAGAGACGCGGGCCGAGCACCGATCCAGGTGTTCAGTCGTTCATTCGTGCAACCCCCGCTCACGCCGCGGCAGGACGAGGTGACGACCATGGAGAGATTGATCGCCGATGCGATCGCCGCGCGCGACAACGGCTACGTAGAACTCACTCTGGAGCACAACTTCTGGGACGGAATCGAGAGCCCCGCCGACTGGATCGCGCTGCTCGACCGTTTTCTGCCGGTCGTGGAGGCGGCTCGCGGCTAGCTGCTGCCCCCACTGCCGACTCCGATTCCCGTTCCTCCCAACTGGTGTTCTGGTCAGGTGTCGAGTTCGGAGGGGGAGGCGAGGAGGCGGCAGACGGTCTGGGCGAACTGTGCGGCCGGTGCGCCGTCGAAGACCCGGTGATCCCAGGTGAGGCTGAGCGTCAGGCGCGTTTGCGTGGAGACCTTCTTGCCGTCGAGTACGACGTCGTCGCGAAGACGGCCGACTCCCATGATGGCGGTGTTCGGAGGATTGATCACCGGGGTGAATGCGTCGACTCCGAACATGCCAAGCGCACTCACCGAGAAGGTCCCGCCCTCGAGGTCGGCGAGCGCGAGCGAGCCCGATCGCGCGGCCGACGCCAGGCGTTTGGTCTCGACGGCGAGAGATTCGAGGTCGAGACGATCGGCATGGCGTACCACCGGGACGACGAGCCCTTCGTCGAGCGCGACGGCCATACCGACATGGACATCGGGTAGCAGTGCGATGCCGTCGTCGGTCACCTGGGAGTTGACGATCGCGTGTTCTCGAAGTGCACGCGCGCAGGCGGCGATGACGTAGTCGGTGAACCCGGGAACCGTCTCGTTTCCCTTGCGGGATTCGCGGTCGGCGACGACCGCGTCCATCGTCGCATCCATTGTCAACGTCAACTGGGCCATCTGCTGCAGGGACGAGTGCATGCGCTTGGCGATCGTTCCGCGCATGCCGCTCATTCGCTTCGTCGAGGTCGGAGTCTGGGCGGCCGGCGGGAGCGAGGCCGACTCACCTGTCGTGGCCGAACGGGGAGCGGCCAGGAGTTGGCGGACGTGGGAGGCGACCCCGTCGCGTGAGACTCGCCCGTCGTCGTCGGGAGCGACCGCTCCGATGTCGATTCCGAGCAGATCGGCCAGTTGACGGGCCGCTGCCGTGGCCAGGATCGACGAGCCTCCCGCTGGTCGCACCGGGGCTTGTGCGGGACGTGGGGCGGTGCTCTGTCGGGCGGGGCGCGGGGATGACGCCGCTTCTTCGACATCCTCGGACACGATGCGGCCACCAGGACCCGTGCCGACGACCGAGCCCAGATCGACACCGAGTTCGGCGGCCACACGGCGAGCGTTCGGGGACGCAAGGAGTCGTCCGTCGGACGACGTCGACGTCGAAACGCTTCGGGCCTCGGCCGGTGACGGGGTCGATACGGCGGGAGCGGTGACGGCAGGCGTCGATGGAGTGGCTGACGTCGCGGTGGCGGGCGGCGCTTCACCTTCGGCCAGGAGGAGAGCGATCACTGCTCCGCAGACATGAGTCGAACCGACGTCGGCCAGACGATGCAGCTTTCCGGTGGCAACGGCCTCGACGTCGCTCTCGACCTTGTCGGTTTCGATTCGCAGAACGGGCGTTCCGGGTTCGACGTTCGAACCCTCGTCGACCAACCACTCGAGAATCGTGCCTTCCTCCATGGTCAGGCCGAGTTTGGGCATCAGGAATTCAGTGGCCATGAACGTCTCCGTGGTGGTTTTCGGTGGTGCTGTCGAAGAGTCGGCGCTGAGCCGCAAGCTGAAGTGTGCGGTCGACGTCGATCAGGATCGGTCCACCGGAGTCGATACGAACGGTGACGCGTCCGGTCTCGCTCACCGTACGATCACGCTCTCCGTCGAACGCCAGAATCGTCCGTCCGGTGAACACGAGTTCGTCGCCGTCGGAGAGAGGTTCGACTCCGGCCACCGACATCGTGGTGAACGAACCGGGTGCGAGAGGAACGCGAATCGATCGGGATCCGGCACCGAGTTCGACGAGGACTCCGCCCGGACCGTTGCGGTCGATGGGGTGCAGGCGACCGGCGATACTCGAGAGACCGGTCGAGGTCGGAGTGGCGATCACGGCGACGACGCGCGTGACCGTGTGCGGATCGCGCACTGCTCGCGCGCCGATGAAGTCGGTGTCGACGAAAGCCAGGTCGACCAAGGCCACGTCGTCGACCGACGACGCATCCTCGTCGATTCGAACGAGGATGCGCTTGCTGCGGTGACCCACTTCGTCGATGGTCACCGATCCGGTCGCCACCAGAGCCGCTGCGACACCGGCCGACGTGCCGTCGATCGCCGACGGGTAGACGTTGTTGGTGCCGGTGGAGACGGCCACCAACGGGGCGTCGGGCCAGCCGAGGGCGACATCACGTGACGTTCCGTCGCCTCCGAGGGCGATCACGGCTCCGGCCTGTTCCTTCCAGAACCTACGGGCGGCCGCGATGGTGTCGAATCGCGAACCGGTGACGGATTCGTCGACGATCTGGACGGGGGCGTCGAGATCGGCTGCCGCTCGTTCGGCGAGGCGATGACGATCGGGTGCCAAGAGGATGCGCTCGGCACCCGATTCGGTGGCGGCCACGATGGCCCGACGAACGATGCCGACCTTGGTCGCGTCGGACGTGTGCGTCGCCGGAGTGACCAGACGGCGGATGTCCTTGCCCGCATTCGGGTTGACGATGATCCCGACAGTCGACACGGAAGGGTCAGGCTCCGACCTTGCTCCGGAACATCGCCTCTCGCACTCCGGCTTCGATCGTCGCGCTCGACGGGATGTAGTGCTGTTCGAGGGCAGGTGAGAACGGGACGGGCGAGAACGGCGCACCGATGCGGCCGACCGGCGCGTCGAGATGGTCGAAGGCGGCTTCCTGGATCTGAGCGGCGATCTCGGCGCCCAGTCCGCCGAAGCGCACCGCTTCGTGCACGACGAGCACGCGGTTGGTGCGGCGCGCCGAGGCGACGATGGTGTCGGTGTCGAGTGGTTGCAGAGTGCGCGGGTCGATCACTTCGCATTCGATGCCGTCGGCGGCCAACTTCTCGGCGGCGGCCACCGACTCGTGCACCATGCGTCCGTAGGCCACGATGGTGACGTCACGACCGGGTCGCACGACGTTGGCCGTACCGAGAGGAATCGAATACGGCTCGGCCGGAACGTGTCCGCTCATGCCGAGCAGTCGTTTGTGCTTGACCATCACCGTCGGATTGTCCTCTTGGATGCATGCCATCATGAGACCCTTCATGTCGTACGGGGTCGATGGATAGACGACTTTCAGTCCCGGGATGTGGCACAGAATCGCCTCGAGCGACTGGCTGTGCTGGGCGGCCGCCGAGAGACCGCCGCCTCCTGCGGTCGTGATCGTGAGGGGCAAAGTGGCCTCTCCGCCGAACATGTACTTCAACTTGGCGGCCTGGTTCACGATCTGATCCATGGCGACGCAGATGAAGTCCATGAACATGAGGTCGACGACCGGACGCAATCCGGTGGCGGCGGCCCCGACTCCGAGTCCGACGATCGCCTGCTCGCTGATCGGGGTGTCGACGACGCGATCGGCGCCGAACTTGGCCTGGAGTCCGCTGAAGGTGCCGAAGACGCCTCCGAAAGCGCCGATGTCCTCACCGGCGCAGAACACGTCGGGATCAGCTTCCATGGCCTGGCTCACGGCCTCGTTGAACGCCATGACGTAGGGGAGTTTGCGTTCGTCGCTCACCGGTTGCCTCCTGTCGTGTAGACGTCGACCAGGACCTGATCGGGTGTCGGAAGTGGACTCTCTTCGGCGAATTGGATCGCCCGATCGATCGCCGCCCGCCAGTCGGCCCAGATGTCGTCGAATTGCTGACGGGTGGCCACCTTGTTCTCGATCATTCGATCTTCGAGAGTGAAGATCGGATCGCGCTCCTTCCACTGCGCCACCTCGTCGTCGGACCGATACTTCAGGCCGAGGTTCTGGACGCCGTGGTGGTTGTAGAAGCGGTAGGTCTTGGCCTCGATCAGCGAGGGGCCGCCTCCGGTGCGAGCCCGTTCGACCGCCTCGAGCGCCGCCTCGTGGACCGCAACGGCATCCATCCCGTCGACGATGACGCCGGGCATTCCGTAGCCGGCCGCCCGATCGACGATGTCGGTGATCGCCATCGTCTGATCGCGAGGAGTGAATTCGCCGTACTCGTTGTTCTCGCAGGCGAACACGATCGGGAGGTGGAGGGCACATGCCATGTTGGCGGCTTCGTGGAACGCCCCGATGTTCGTCGCGCCGTCACCGAAGAAGGCCACGGCGACCTGACCCTTCTTGCGGTAGCGGTTGGCGAAGGCCGCCCCGACAGCAATCGGAGAACCGGCTCCCACGATGCCGTTGGCACCGAGCATGCCGAGGGACAGATCGCTGATGTGCATCGAGCCACCCTTGCCCTTGCAGTAGCCGGTGGCCTTGCCCATGAGTTCGGCCATCATGCGGTTCAGGTCTCCACCTTTGGCGACCAGATGGCCGTGACCGCGATGGGTCGACGTGATGTGGTCGTCGTCGTTGAGGGCTGCACACACACCCGCGGCGACGGCCTCCTCGCCGACGTACAGATGAAGAAAACCGGGGAGTTTGGCGGCCTCGGCGAGACGGCCGGCCGCCTCTTCGAAGAGTCTGATGCGGACCATGCGACGGTGCAGGTCGAACTGGACCTCGGGGGAAATTCTCATGTCATTCCTCGTAGTGAGTCGGTCGAGTGGGCGGACAGGGTCAGGCGTCGAGCCCTCGGGCCCAACGCAGAGAACGGCGAAGAAGTTCGTAGTAGGCGGGCTTCTCCCACGAGCATCGTTCGATGCGCGGGTAGTAGTCGAGGACCGGCGCCATGTCGTAGTGGCCTCGGCAGTGGCCGAGTGTGTTGTAGAGCACGGAACCCGAACCGAGCGGACGCAAGTACATGACGGGGTGGATCGGATCGCACGACGTCCAGTCGTGTTCGACGAAACCGGCGGCATCGCCTTGCCATTCGGTGTGCAAGAGGACGTGCAGCGCGTCTCGGTCGGCGTATTCGCTCAGGTAGAGCTCGTCGTCGGTCTCGAAAGGTTCGATACCGGCGACCAGCCAATGTGACGAATCGGTGATCTGCACGGTGTAGGGCTGGATGGGTGGATGGGCCACGAACTGGCTGCCGAGGGTGTCGGCCCAGAGAGGGAAGACACGTGGTGAGTCGACACCGTTCGGTCCGCCGAGTGTGAGAGCCGAGTTGGTGCCGTGCAAGGCGACCCAACGCCCGCCTCCTTCGACCCACGACCGAATGGCGCGCTGGGCGTCCTCGGAGGGTCGAACGTCGCAGGTGTACGACACGAGGATCGACGACGCAGTGATACCCGACGTGTCCTCGTAGTCGGGTTGGACCCTGACTCGGAACTCATCGTGTTCGCCGAGCAGTCCGAGGAGCTCGCGCCGCGCGAAGTCGATGTCGTGGTACTTGCCGCCGGCGACGAGGGTGACGTCGATGCGGTGTCCGGGTGCGCTCATGGCCGTACGACGTTCGACGGTCTCAGAAGTCGACGCGCTTCAGGAAGCCGCCGTCGACCGTGAGGTTCACGCCGTTGACGTGCTTGGCTCGCGCGCTCGCGAGGAACGCAACGGCGTTCGCCACGTCTTCGGGCTGTCCCATGTGTCCACCCGGGTGAGCCTTTTCCGTCGACTCGAAGAACGGGGTCATGTGCTGCTTGATCATGTCCCAGTCGCCGCCCTCGACGAAGATCGGGCCCGGCGACACGACATTGCAGCGAACGCCTTGCGCGCCGAGCACCTGAGCCTGACCGAGCGTCCAGTTGGTCACCGCCGACTTGAGGGCGCTGTAGCTGCCCGAACCGGGTCCGAAGTGTTCGACGGTCGCCGTGGTGCCGATGCTGATCACTGATCCGCCGCCGTTGGCGAGATGAGGCATGGCGGCCTCCACGCCGTGGACGAGGGCCATGAGGTCGATGTTGAAGTTGTCGATCCAGCCGTCGAGTTTGCGGGCCGGCTTACCGGAGGTGTTGTGCACGAAGACGTCGATTCCGCCCAGTTGCTCGGCCGAGGATTCGACCCACGCCCGCAGCGCTGCCGAATCACCGGCGTCGACGGCCGCACCGATCACGGTGCCCCGACTCGACATGTCGGCCACAGCGGCCGCCACGTCGTCGGCGTTTCGGGCGCAAATGGCGACCGATGCGCCTTCGGCGAGCAGTGTTTCGGCGATCGCCCGACCGAGACCCTTGGTCGAGCCGGTGACGAGAGCCTTCTTTCCTGAAAGACCGAGATCCATGATTTCCCCCTTGTTGATGTTGAAGTTGTCGATCTGATGTCGACGAGTTGCGGTGGCGACGATCCGTTGTGCTTCACACCCGACCGGTCAGCGGCGAGTGTCCTTCCACGGTACGTCCTTGTCGACGCGCACGTCACCGGGCAGTCCGAGGACTCGCTCGCCGATGATGTTGCGCTGTGTTTCGTCGGATCCTCCGGCGATGCGGTATCCGGGAGCGCCGAGAACGTGCTCACCCCAGGCGTAGGTGCCCCATTCTCCGGTGTCGGCCACGAGGGACGCCCCGAGGATCTTGGAGACGACGTCGCTCACCATGCTCATGCCCTCGGTCCACACGAGTTTGCCGAGCGAACCCTCGGGACCGGGTGTGGCGCCCGAACGGCGGATGTCGGCCGCACGCCGATTGACGAATCCTTCGACACGAAAGTGGGTGTAGGCCTTCACGAGTTCCTGTCGCATCACGGGATCGCTCGTGACACCCATGGCGCGTGCCGTGGCCAGAAGCTGTCGCCACGATCCGCCGACTCGTGACCCGCCTCCACCGCCGTCGCCGCTGTGGTCGCGTTCGAATCCGAGAGTGGTGAGGGCCACCTTCCAGCCCTCGCCCTCGGGGCCGAGACGCATCGTGTCGGGAACGCGTACGTCGTTGAAGAACACTTCGTTGAACGACGACCCTCCGCTCATCTGTTTGATCGGACGGATCTCGATTCCGGGGAGGTCCATCGGAATGATGAAAGCGGTCATGCCCTTGTGCTTGACGACGTCGACGTTGCTGCGAGCGATGAGTTCACCGAAGGCAGAGAACTGGGCGCCTGAACTCCATACCTTCTGGCCGTTGATGACCCACTCGTCGCCGTCTCGATCGGCTCGACAGCCGAGGGCGGCCAGGTCGCTGCCGGCGCCCGGCTCGGAGAAGAGTTGGCAGCACAGGTCGCGGGTGGCCAGAAAGCGGCCGACGTAGTCGGCCTTCTGTTCGGGAGTCCCGAACAAGTTGATGGTGGGCGCGATGAGGCCGACCGTGACCGACAGCGTTTCGTGGCCCGTCGGCGTCTGGAACTGCGACTCGAGTTTGCTGAAGGCGCGGGCGTATGCGCGGGGCAACCCGAGTCCGCCGTACTCGACGGGGGACGTGATGGCGTGATAACCGCGCTCGGCCTTCTTCTGGATCCAGGCCATACCGCGGTGAAGAAGAGCCTGCTCCTCTTCGAAGGTGAGCGAGTGGAAGACCGAGACCGAGAATTCGCCCTCGCCCCAGACGAGATCCTTCTCGTCGGTGCCACTCGTGCGGTACTCGGCGTTCTCTTCGAGCCAGGCCTTGGCCTGACTGGTGAAGTCCTCGAGGCTCGGAAGTGCGGTGTCGCTCACGGGCCTCACCGTAATTGATCGCTGGATCAGTATCGGAACCGAACCCCCAGTTGGGCAATACTCGGGACATGGGGAAATCGCGGGCCGTCGCCGGATCGAAGGCGCGGGCCGACGACAACGTTCGGCGTCTCGGCCGACCGCCGGCGACCGATTCGATCGAAACCCGCCGCAAGATCCTCGAGACGGCCCGGCGGGAATTCGCAGTCCACGGGTACGAAGTCACGACGAATCGCCGTATCGCGGCCGAGGTCGGCATCACCCCGGCCGCCCTTTACCACTACTTTCCGTCGAAACTCGACCTCTACGTGGCGGTTCGCGATTACACCGAGGATGCCGTGGCCACCCGCTTCCGTGACGTGACGGCAACGGAAGGAACCCTTGTCGATCGCCTGTCGATCGTGCTCGAGGAGTCGCACCGCATGAATTCCGAGGACCCCTCGCTCGCCCAGTTCCTCGGAGCGTTCCGCATCGATCAGCGGCGCCACCCCGAGTTGGCGACCACGATCGCCAACCACCCGCAACCTCTGGCCGATTTCATCGTCGGCATGGTCGACGATGCCGTGTCGAACGGCGAGGTCGACCGCTCGGATCGGCAGACGATCCTGTCGTCGATCACCATTCTCCTCGTGGGTCTGAGCGACGCCATGTCGGACGATCTCCGTGCTCATCGCCGTGGCATCGATGCCAGCCGGGTGCTGCTCGCCGGCGGACTCCCCGTGCGGCGCAGATCATGAGCCCCCGCGTCGCTCTGGTCACTGGAGGAGCATCGGGAATCGGCGCAGCGGTGGTCGAGCGTCTCGTCGGCTCGGGATGTTCCGTGGTCGTGGTCGATCGGGACTACTCGGGATTCTCCGTCGGCGAACGAAGTGCGGTCAGGACGATCGAAGGCGACGTGACCGACGAGGCCGTGAACGACGAGGCCGTTCGCCTCGCCGTCGAGGAGTTCGGCGGGCTCGACGTCGCGGTGCTGAACGCCGGAATCGTGGCGACCGGCGACCTCGTCGATCTGCCCCTCGACGTCTTCGATCGCACCTGGGAAGTCGACGTGCGCGCCGTGTTGCTCGGGATCCGAGCGGCTGTTCCGGCGATGAGACGGCGCGGCTCGGGACGGATCGCCGTGACGGCTTCGACATCGGGACTCGGCGGTGATCCGGGGATGTGGCCGTACAACACCGCCAAGGGTGCGGTCGTCAATCTGGTTCGCGCGGTCTCACTCGACCTGGCTCGTGACGCGATCACCGTGAACGCGATCTGTCCCGGCCCGACCGAGACTGCGATGACGGCCGGTGCGCGTGCGGTGCCGTCCGTGCACGATGCTCTCGCCCGCGCCGTTCCGATGCAGCGCTGGGGAACGGCCGACGAAGTGGCGGCCGTGGTCGAATTCTTCGTGTCGGGCGCCGCCAGTTTCGTCACCGGAGCGGTGATCCCGGTCGACGGGGGAGTCACGGCGAGCACCGGACAGTTCCCGCCCGCACCACCTCGCGACAGGAGATGAACATGGAGCACGCCGACGATCACCCGGAGAACTACGAGGACGTCACCGTCTACGGACTCGACGACGACACCGAGGAGACCTTGCTCCTCGCTCACAACGAGTGCACGTTCATCTGGTCGAACAAAGAGGGATGGCCGGTCGGCGTGATCATGTCGTACGTCTGGCGCGACGGCTGCTTCTGGCTCACCGCGTCCTCGCAGCGGGCCCGAATCTCGGCAGTTCGACGCGACCCGCGCGTGTGTGTGGTCGTGACGTCGACCGGCACCTCGCTGCCCCGCAACATGACTGTCACCTGGAAGGGAACCTGCGAGGTTCTGGACGACCAGGCGACCAAGGATTGGTTCTACCCGGCGCTCGCCGAGGCCATCATGGGCGGGCCCGGTCGCCGTGCCGACGCCTTCCGGGACTTTCTCGATTCGCCGAGACGGGTGATTCTGAAAGTCACTCCGACACAACGAATCGGATACGACGGAACCAAGATGGGCCAGGCCACCACCGAATGGATGAAGGCTCGAGCCGAAGGAAACGGCTGACGCCGACGAACGACAGGAGAACGTGATGAAGTTGGGACTGACCGCCGACGAAGTGCTCACCACCACCCGCTCGGTGCGCAAACGCCTCGACCTCGAACGGCCCGTCGAACGCGACGTGCTCGTGGAATGTGTGGAGATCGCTCATCAGGCGCCCACGGGTTCGAACATGCAAGGTTGGCGATGGTTGTTCGTCGAGGATCAGGCCAAGAAAACGGCCCTCGCCGAGATGTACCGCGCCAATTTCTACCCGTACATCAACGACCCGAACCGTCCTCGTCGTGACGACCAGGGTGAGCGGATCCTCGACTCGGCCAAATATCTCGCCGACGTTCTCGACCGCGTGCCGGTTCTCTTGATTCCGTTGATCGCCGGTCGTCTCGACACCGGTACACCTGCTTTCGGCCAGGCGTCGGCCTGGGGATCGCTCCTGCCCGCCGTCTGGAGTTTCATGCTCGCGCTACGCGAACGGGGGATGGGTTCGGCCTGGACGACTCTGCATCTTCCGAACGAGAAGGAAGCCGCCGATCTGCTCGGAATCCCCTTCGACCAGTACACCCAGGCCGGGCTGTTCCCGGTGGCCTACACCGTCGGCACCGACTTCAAGGTCGCCAAGCGCGTACCGGCCGAGAAGTTCATCCGTTGGGATTCGTGGTCCTGACCCATTCGTGAGCCTCCGGCGAGGCACTCCAGGCGATCGCGTCGTGCAGCACTCGCCGAAACGCCGGATCGGCGTACGTCGTCGGACCGTCTCCGAATTGCAGATACACCAGAGGTGATCGCCCGACGGCGCGCGCCCAGGCGACGAGACGGCTTCCGGCCGGATGACTCCATCCGTGCGCTTCGTTCATCCGTCCTCGTATCGCAAGATCGGCCGAATGGAAGTGCCGATGATCGTCGGCGGGGAACGTCGTACGCATGAGTGGAAGAACCGAATCCTCGAAGACGGGAAAGCAGTAGAGCTCGTCAGTGAGCGTGAATCCGTCGGACACGCCGGCACACACCGGGTGCGTCGGTTCGATCACCTCGATCTCGTGCGTCACGTCGAACAGATAGCCCGAGTCGGGATAGTCGACGCCACGCAGACGCCCGGGTCGGTAGTGGAATCGGCCACCGACCATCTCGGCGAACCAGTCGTCGTGCGGCCACGAGGCGATGGAGTGATGCAAAAAGACCAACCCGACTCCCTCGTCGGTGAGCCCCTCGAAAGTCCGACGCACCTCCGCAGGTGTCGCGACGACGTCGACGGGTGGTTCGCCGCCGGTGAACAGCAGGCCGGGCATGTCGTAGAAGACGACGACGTCGAGATCGGTTCCGGGGCGACCCGTTCGGGGGCGATCGGACGCGGTCCAGCGGATGTCGGCGTACGAGTCGAACACCGCGAAAAAGGGGTCCGGTTCGAAGGGGTGTCCACCGGTCACGACCAGCGTGTCGATCACCGCCTCATTATTGATCCGATGATCACTTACGTCCATAGCTGGACTAGATTCTCCGGTGTCACGGGGGAGTCGTCGAGGGGAGACGACGTCGCCGACGACGAGGTTTCAGCACGAGTGGGAGAGGGGATTCCATGTTGCACTTCGCCGACATCTTCGAGGCACACGCCGACTCGATGCCCGACGCGACCGCCATCTCGTACGGCGATCGAGACGTGAGTTGGTCGGAGTTCGACGACCTCTCGGCGCGGCTCGCCTCGGCCTACGCCTCGGTGGGGATGGGCCTCGACTCCAAGGTGGGCATGTTCATGTACAACTGCCCCGAATACCTGGTGACGCAGTTGGCCGCCTTCAAGTCGCGAGTGACCCCGGTGAACGTGAACTATCGGTACCTCGACGACGAACTCTGGTATCTCCTCGACAACGCCGACTGCGAAGCGGTGGTGTTCCACTCGAGTCTCGGTGATCGCATCGGACGCGTGAAGGATCGGCTGCCGAAGTTGAAGTTGCTCGTCGAAGTGCTCGACGGACCGTCGGCCGGCGTGCCCGGAGCGGTGTCGTGGGAAAGCCTGGTGTCGTCGCACGAGCCGGCGGCCCGCCAGGCGCGTGCGGGCTCCGACGTCTACATGCTCTACACCGGTGGAACGACCGGTATGCCAAAGGGAGTGATGTACGAGGTCGGTCCGTTCACCGAAGGATTCCTCGGTTTCTACACCGGTCCCATGGGTCGACCTCCCTTCACGTCACTCGAAGAGGTCGTCGGCACCGCGCAGGTCGTCCATTCGGCGATGGGTCAACCGGTGTCGATTCCAGCCTGTCCGCTCATGCACGGAACCGGGGTGTGGCTCGGTGCTCTGCTGCCGCACCTGATGGCGGGCAAGTGTGTGCTCCTCGAGGGCCGCTCCTTCGACGCTCATGAGATGTTCAGAGTGATCGAGAAGCATCGCGTGAGCACGCTCGTGATCGTGGGCGACGCCTTCGCCCGACCGATGCTCAACGCTCTGCGCGACAAGGCCTCTTCCGGAACCGCGTACGACACCTCGTCGGTGACCACGATCGTGTCGACCGGCGCGATGTTCTCGGCCGACGTGAAAGCCGGCATCTTCGAGCACATGCCGACGGCCGTCGTCATGGACATCCTCGGGTCGAGTGAAGGCGGTATGGCCCAGACCATGGCCACCAAGGACAATGTGAACACCACCGCCCAGTTCGGCGCCATGCCCAACACCAAGGTGTTCGCCCCCGACGACACCGAAGTCGTTCCGGGTTCTGGTGTCGTCGGCATCGTGGGAGTCAGCGGGGCCAGCGTCCCGCTCGGCTACTACAAGGATCCCGAGAAGTCGGCGCGAACCTTCCGCGAAATCGACGGAGTTCGCTACAGCTTCCCGGGCGACATGGCGACCGTCGAGGCCGACGGCACCATCACCCTTCTCGGCCGCGGCTCGAACTGCATCAACACGGCCGGCGAGAAGGTGTTCCCCGAGGAGGTCGAGGAAGCCGTCAAGACGCATCCGTCGATCGCCGACTGTCTGGTCTTCGGCGTCGACGACGAGAAGTACGGCCAGCGCGTCGTCGGAGTCGCATCGGTGGCCGATGGGGGTGAGGCCGTCGAAGGCGACGCAGTGATCGCCTACACCAAGGGCAAGTTGTCGAGTTACAAGGTTCCCAAGCAGTTGGTGGTTCTCGACGTCGTGCCGCGCGCTCCTAACGGCAAGGCCGACTACAAGAAGGCCCGTGAACTCTTCACGGCGGCCATGGGAGGCGAGTCGTGACCGCGCTCGACGATTCGATCGGACAGGCTCGTAGTCCGGGTCCGAGTGTTCAAGAGTTGCTCGCCGCCGACACCCGTGAGGTGCCGGCCTCGCTTCGCGACAGCTCATACGTTCCGCAAGGCGCCGTCGACGTTCCGAAGGTCCGCTACACCGATCCTCGTTTCGCGGCCCTCGAGAACGAGTACATGTGGACCACCACGTGGCAGATGGCCTGTCACGTGGACGAACTCCGTCAGGCCGGAGACCACGTCGTGTACGACGTCGCCGATCAGTCGGTGATCGTGGTGCGCACCAAGAAAGGCGAGATCAAGGCTTTCCACAACTCGTGTCTCCACCGTGGAACCAAGTTGCGCACCGACGACGGTCGCGTGGCGTCGTTCCGCTGCCCCTTCCACGGTTGGCGCTGGGACCTCGACGGCACTCTCGTCGAACTGCCGGCCGAGTGGGATTTCCCTCAGGTCTGGAATCAGCCCGATTCGTGTCTGCCCGAGGCTCAGGTCGCCGAGTGGTGCGGTTTCGTGTTCGTCAACCTCGATCCCGACGCAGCGCCGTTCAACGACGTCGCGAAGAAGATGGTCGAACACTTCGCCCGCGACTTCGACATGGCCGGCCGCTACAAGGCATTCCATGCCGTCAAAGAGGTGCCGGCCAACTGGAAAGTGGTGATGGAGGCCTTCTCCGAGGGCTATCACTCGATCGCCACCCATCCGCAGATCCTCGAATTCGCGGGTGACGCGAACAGCGAGTACTCGATCTGGAGCGAATCACCTTTCGTGACTCGGTTCGTGAACGGATTCGGGGTCCAGAGCCCCCACCTCGGTCCACTCAGCGAGCAGCAGATCGCCGATGCCTACATGGCCTTTTCGGCCCGATCGTCGAAAGGTGCGGTCGAGGTTCCCGAGGGTCGCACCGCACGCGAGATCGTGGCCGAGGTGTTCCGTTCGGTGATGGGACCCTTGTTCAAAGTCGACCTGTCGAACGCCTCGGACTCCGAGATGCTCGATGCCCACCTGTATCACTTGTTCCCCGCCTTCGCGCCCTGGGCCGGGATCGGCCAGTCGCTCGTGTATCGCTGGCGTCCGGGTCCGACTCCCGACACGTGCTTCATGGACGTCATTCGCATGATGCCGGTTCCCGATGGTGCCGAGCGTCCCGATCCAGCGCCGATCCAGCGCCTGCGACTCGAACAGTCGTGGCACGAAGCAGAGGGCATGGGTCAGCTCGCCGACGTGTTCGAACAGGACATGGCCAACCTTCCCAAGGTGCAACTCGGCCTGAAGATGACGGCCAAGCGCGCGGTCAAGGGTGTTCGATTCGGCTTGTATCAAGAGACGCGGATGCGGCTCATTCATCGTCACATCGACGATGCGATCCGCGCCGGGCTGGCAGCCGATGGACGGTCGCTCGCCGAACTCGAACCTTTCGTCGTTCCCGAAGGCTGACGTGCTCGACGAGAGCTGGGCCACTCTCTGGGAGGCCTTGGCGGACGCTCAACCAGATCACGTGGCGGTGGTCATCGGTGATCGGCGACTGACCTGGCGCTCGCTCGACGATCGGGCGTCTCGTTTGGCGGGCGTGCTGACGGCCGCCGGTGTTGGCCACGGTCAGGCCATTGGCCAACTCATGTACAACTGTCCGGAGTATCTCGAGTCGGCCTACGCCTCGTTCAAGGTGCGGGCCAGCACGGTCAACGTCAACTATCGCTACAAGGCTCCCGAGATCGTGCACGTGCTCTCCGACTCGAGGGCCACCGCGCTGGTGTTCCATGCCGCGTTCCGCGACGTCGTCGACGAAGCGCGTCGCTCCCTTCCCGATCTCACACTCCTCGTCCAGGTCGGCGGCGAGGACGAGCCGCTGCTTCCGGGAGCCGTTCGCTACGAGGAGGCGGTCTCCGAGAGTTCGCCCATGCCGCGGATCGAGCGTTCGGGCTCCGATTCGCTGCTCTTGTACACGGGAGGGACCACCGGGCTGCCAAAGGGCGTGGTCTGGAGTCACCGCGGCCTCTTCGGCGCTCTCGCGTTCACCGGGTACGCCTCGCTCGGCCTCGACGTCCCGAGCACGCCGGTCGACGTGGCGCGTGTCGCCGTCGACTTGCAGGCGTCCGGCCGAGGACCGGTGAACATGACGGCGCCCCCGCTCATGCACGGAACCGCGATGTTCCTCGCCTTCTCCACGTTCGTTCTCGGAGGAACAGTTGTGCTGTTGTCGGGTCGGCGATTCGACGCGTCGGAGCTCCTGCGACTCGTGCAGCACGAAAGAGTGTCTCAAGTGTCGATCGTGGGCGATGCGTTCGCTCGCCCGATCGTCGCCGAACTCGAGCGATCCGAGGCCGTCGGCGAACCGTACGACGTGACGTCACTCGGTCGAATCGTGTCGACCGGGGCCACCTTGTCGAGCGAGTCGAAGAGGTCGCTCATGGCGCGCGCCACCAACGCTCTCGTCCTCGACATGATCGGTGCTTCCGAGGGTGGACCATTCGCAGTGTCGATGACCATGCCCGGACAGGACCCAGCCGACACCGCGCGCTTCACGGCGACGCCGAACACGGTCCTCTTCGACGACGACACCTGGGAGCCGGTGCCCTTCGGATCGGGACGCGCTGGCGTTCTGGCCGCCGCCGGGCCGATGCCCGACGGCTACTTCGGCGATCCCGAGCGGACTGCACGAACGTTCCGCGAGATCGACGGGGTGCGGTACTCGATCCCGGGCGACTACGCGATCATCGACGCCGACGGGACCGTGCACCTTCTCGGGCGCGGTTCGGTGTGCATCAACACCGGCGGCGAGAAGGTGTATCCCGAAGAGGTCGAGGTCGCGGCCCGTAGCCACCCCGAGGTCGTCGACTGTGTGGCGGTCGGACTTCCCGACGAGCGTTTCGGCGAGATCGTGGGGCTCGTCGTGTCGCGCTCGATGGATTCGACGATCGACGAAGAGGAGATCGTCGCCCACGTGAAGGCGGCGATCGCCGATTACAAGGCGCCGAGACGGGTGGTGTTCGTCGACGAGGTGTACCGGAGCCCCTCGGGCAAAGCCGATTACCGCTGGGCGAGAGAGGTCGCCTCTCGCTGACTCAGTCGAACGTGGCCCGAGCCTTGAAATCGGGCCCGTACACCGGTGCCGTGGCGTCGACACGGTGTTTGCGGCTCTCGGCCGACTTCAGACCGAACGTGCCGAGCAGTTCGCGCATTCCGTGATAGTTCGGATGGTCGAAGTGGGCGGTGAGCGACTCTTCGTCCTGCCAGAGTTCGTAGACCTGGATCAGATCGGGCTCGATCGGGTCGGCGGCGAAGCAATAGGCGAGGCAGCCGGGCTCGTCGTCACGTGTTCCCTTCTGGAACGGGATCGACGCCTCGACGGCCGCGTCGCGGCGGGCTGGATCGGAAATGCGAATCGCCGCTTCGATGACGATGAGTGCCATGAGTCCCCCTCTGGTTCGGCCGACTGGTGTCGGAGCCGAGACTACGACGTGGTTGGCCTACGCTCTCACTCGAAGGCCGAGGGGGAAGGGGGCGCATGTTCGCCGCATTGATCACAGGACGAGCACGACTCGAGATGATCGAATTCCCCGATCCGGTTCCGGCCGAGGGCGGAATCGTGGTCGACATCGCGTTCTGCGGCATCTGCGGCACCGACGTGCACGCCTATCAATCCGGCGCTCCCTACCATCCGGCGATCTGTGGCCACGAGTGGGTGGGAGCGGTGAGCGCGGTCGGAGTGGGCGTGCGAGATCTGACCGAAGGCGATCGGGTCGTGGTCGCCATCGCCCCCACCTGCGGGCGGTGCGCCGCCTGTCGCTCCGGTCAAAGTGACCACTGCCAGTCGGCGTTCTTGTCGGCCATCGGACGCGATCCGCTGGCGCCGCCCCACGGTGGCTTCGCGCCGCGCATAGCAGTCTCGAAGGATCGTGTCGTACGTGCCGATCCTCGTCTCACCGACGAGCAGGCAGCCCAGGTCGAGCCGGCCACGGTGGCGTTCCACGCCGTTCGTCGGAGTCGTCTTCGACTCGGCGATCTGGCGGTGATCCAAGGCGCCGGTCCGATCGGTCTCGGGACGATGCAGTGGGTTCGGGCGGCGGGAGCTGGTGTGGTCGTGGTCGTCGAACCCAACGCCGAACGACGAAGACTGGCGATCGAACTCGGTGCGCATCACGCCGTCGAACCGGGGAAGCCGGCCGATGCTCTGGTGAAGGAGTTGACGCACGGTCTGGGCGCCGACGTCGTCTACGAATGCGTCGGCCGCTCGTTCGCGGTGCAATCAGCAGTCGATCTCACGCGTCGCGGTGGAGCGCTCTGCCTGATCGGGCTGGCCGACGAGCCGGCGCCCATCGACACCGGGTCGTGGCTCGTGAAGGAGGTGTCGGTCACTTCGGCGCTCGCCTACACCCGCGAGGAATTCGAGATGTCGATGGGCATGATCGCCGACGGGCGTTTCCGAACCGAGCCGATGCACAGCTCGACCGTCGGTCTCGCCGACCTCGACGCGACGCTGAGCGATCTGGCGAGTGGGGAGTCGACCGAGACGAAGGTTCTGGTCGACCCTCGATCCGTCTGAGGTCGTCGCCAGGCGGTTCGACGCTGTCAGGCCTTTTCGCGCATTCCCGCTTCGCGAATCAGGGCGGCGCTCTGTTGATGGAATCGGCCGTTGCCGCCGATCGCGGTCTGGCCGGCGTCGACCACCAGCGTCTGGGCGGTGACGTAGCGCGCCTCGTCGCTGGCTAGATACACGGCGGCATTGGCGATGTCGATCGGTAGTCCGGGGATTCCGAGCAGAGACGCCGCTGCGATGTGCTGAGTGGCGGTGTCGATGTCGGTGTGATCTCCGGTCATGACCGCCGACGTCATGGCGGTCACCGTGTTGCCGGGCGAGATGGCGTTCACGCGAATTCCGTGGGCGGCCAACTCGGAGGCGACCGACTTCGTGAGGCCGATGACCGCGTGCTTGCAAGCGGTGTAGCAGTGCGGTCCGAGGCCGCCGAGGATTCCGGCGGTGCTCGACGTCGAGATGATCGACCCCGACCCTTGCGGCACCATCACTCGACCGGCGTGCTTCATGCCGAGGAACACGCCGCGCATCAAGATGGCGACCGTGCGATCCCACTGGCCGGTGTCGGTCTCGGCGATACGACCGACGGCGCCGACGATGCCGGCGTTGTTGAACATCACGTCGAGTCGACCGAACGACGAGATCGCTTCGTCGACGGCGCGCGCAACGTCGTCTTCGACCGTGACGTCGGTTCGGACGAAACGAGCGACGTCACCGAGGCGGGACACGAGCTCTCTTCCGCGGTCGTCCTGCAGATCGGCCACGACGACACGCGCTCCCTCTTCGACGAATCGAAGCACCGTTCCCTCCCCGATACCGCTGGCACCTCCGGTGACGACGGCGACCTTCCCGGCGAGACGCGACATGTTTCCCCCTTCACGAGTCCTCGGAACGGTGTGGAACACTGTCCCGGTGACCGAAACTAATCGCGTCGAGCCGCCGACGAATCGGTCGGTGCTGAGTCACTTCACGCTGGCTCCCATGCATCCCTTCGAGGATCGAGTGCGGTTGGCCGGCGAGAACGGCTTCTCGTCGATCGGTTTCTTCGTCGGGCATTTCCTGCGCATGGAGAAGGAGGGCTGGTCGATCGGCCGAATGGGCGAAGTGCTCGAGCGTCATGGGGTCACGCTTTCGGAGATCGAGGTCGTTCCCGGTCTGGGGCGGGACGGCAGTGGGGGTGAGCGATCGGTCGAATGGGAAGATGCGGCGTGGCGACTGGCCGATGCCTTCGGATGCCGCTATCTCCAGGTGATCGGACCGGCTGGCGAGAGATCGGAGGCCGCCCGGGCCTTCGGTTCGTTGTGCGACCGGGCCGCCGATCACGGTCTCGTCGTCGGCCTCGAGTTCGTTCCCTTCACCGACATCGTCTCGTGCGGGGACGCTCGGCGCATCGTCGAAGACGCCGGACGGAGCAATGGGGGAGTCTGCGTCGACGTGTGGCACGTCGAGCGTGGAGCGAGGGATCTCGACGAACTGGCCGAACTGCCCGGGGAACTCATCACCGGCGTGCAGGTGAACGACGGATCGCGCGAGCCGGCCGATCCCGACTACTACACCGATTGTCTGGCGAATCGTGTCGCCCCGGGTGACGGTGAGATGAGAGTCGCCGAGATCCTCGCCATCGTGCGTCGTTCGGGTTCGACGGTGCCGTGGTCGGTCGAGGCCCCATCGTCGGCCGGTTGGATGTCGCCCGACGAGCACGTGGCCCGGTGTGCTCGTGGTCTGTCTCGATTCATGAACGAAGGGGGTACGGAGTGAACACACGAGAGATCGGTCGATTCGAAGGAGTGCACCTCGAAGAGGTGTACCGGACGTCGCGTGAAGCGATCACGAGGCTGATCGCCGACACCGACGCGGAGAGACGACGTCGGATCGTCCCGGCGTGTCCGGACTGGACCGTTCACGATCTCGTGTCGCACGTGACCGGTATCGCCGTCGATCTCGGCGCCGGTCGACCACCGTCGGGGGATCCTCAGTCGTGGGTCGATCGGCAAGTCGACGAGCGTCGTGATCGCACCACCGCGGACGTGATCGCCGAGTGGGAGGCGGCCTGTGTCGACTTCGAGCCGATGATCTCAGCCACGCCGAACGCCTTCTGGGGGCTGGTGTACGACCTCGTCGTCCACGAATTCGATCTCCGAAGCGCACTGGGGGATCGGTCGGGACGCGATCTGGAGCGCGTCGCCGTCGCGGCCGAGCTGGGATTGCGTCTCGTGAAAGGCGACTTGAGAAAGGCGGGCCTGGGTGCTGTCGTGGTCGACATGGCTGGAGATCGCATTCGCGTAGGAGACGGCGACGTCGGCCTCACTCTGCGGGTCGATTCCTTCGAGTGTCTGCGAATGCTCGGAAGTCGCCGGACTCGCGACGAATTGAGCGCGGCCGACGTCGATGGCGATCTGTCGCAATACGTGGACGCCCTCGTGCACATGGACCTCCCCGTGCAGAGTCTGGGGGAGTGACGATCTACGATCGAGGCCGTACACAGGGGCACGGCGTCCGGTCACAGGGGGAAGACATGGGTCAGTTCAGCGGCAAGACAGTTCTCGTCACGGGGGCGTCCTACGGACTCGGCGAGGGATTCGCCGAAGGATTCGCGAAAGAGGGAGCCGATCTCGTTCTGACGGCCCGCTCCAAGGAGTTGCTCGATGCGGTGGCCGACCGCATGAGGGCGCTGGGCTCGAAGGTCACCGTCGTCACCGGAGACGTGGCGGTCGAGGAGGACGTGAAGCGTGTGGTGTCCACCGCAGTGGCCGAGCACGGAAAGATCGACGTGCTCGTCAACAACGCCGGCGTCAGTGACCTGCGCGGTCTTTCGGCCGAGGTGTACGACACGGCAACCTGGAACTGGATCCTGTCGATCGACCTGACCGGCGCGTTCATGTTCATGCGCGAGGTCGGGCACCACATGTTGAGTCGAGGCTCAGGATCGATCGTCAACATCTGCTCGATCATGGGCAGCGGAGCCAACGAGAACAACATCATCGCCTATGCGGCTGCCAAGGGAGGCTTGCGCAACGTGACCGCTCAGGTCGGATGTGAATGGGCCGATCGAGGAGTTCGGGTCAACTCGGTGTCACCCGGATTCATCATGACCGAGATGGTGAGGCCGGCCCTGGAAGGGCTGGGTATGGACAAGTGGATCGCCAGTCGCACGCCCATGCGTCGAATCGGAGAACTGGCCGAGATCGTCGGTCCGGTCATGTTCCTCGCGTCCGACGCGGCGAGCTACATCACCGGCCACGACTTGATGGTCGACGGTGGCACCAATGCGGCCAACGGCTACTACCAGATCCCGCCGATCCATCACGAGTGGAAGATGGGCGATGCGGTCAAGGTCGGCGAGGGCTACCCCGGAATCCAGCCGCGCCCCGATTGGTATCAGGCCTTGGCTCCGGGTATCCCGGGTCTGCACTATCCGATGCCGGAAGCCTGATCGTCGTCAGATCATGAGCGAAGCGACGTCGTGGTCGCGCATGGCGGCCTGAGCTCGCCGGATGACTTCGGTCCAGAGCTTCATCGCCCGCTCGCTCGACGAATCGAGTGTTCCGACGGCGTACACCGGGATGATCCAGCCGTAGAGAATTCCGACTCGGTAATCCTGGACGAACTGCTCGAACGAGTAATCGTCGACGCCGAGAGCGACCAACTCGTCGTGGTAGGTGTGGAGAAGTGCGTCCTCACTGCGTCGTCGTACGTCGATCGGGACGCTCTGGCTCATGAAGTACGCGACGTCGTACGCCCCGCCGCCCTTGCTCGCGGTCTGGAAGTCGATGACCCACACCGAACCCGCGGCGTCGTCGAAGAACAGGTTGTCGAGGCGGTAGTCGAAGTGGACGACCGTGTTGGGCATGGCGGCCACCCGATCGAGTAGTTGGTGAACGTTGTCCCCGAAACGCTCCATGATCGGGACCATGTCTGGTTCGACGGCATGGGCGAACACTTGTAGGAAACCCGGAAGTGACGCCTGGTAGACCTCGCGTCCGATCTTCATGCCTTCCGAGTTGGCCATGGGCATCCACTCGATGGCGTCCAGTTCGGCATTCCGCCAGTAGCGGGCGTGCATGCGAGCCGTGGCACGCATGACGGCGTGGGCGTCGACCTCGTTCGCGCCTTCGGTCTGATCGCCGACTCGAAGACCGCCCAGATCCTGCAACAGAAGAACGAAGTCGTCGGCGTCGAAGTCGGCGGCGACGGCATAGGCAGTCGGGACGACGTCGAGAGTCGGAGCGATGTCGGAGTAGAACCGGGCCTCACGTTCGAAGACCCGGGCCGGGCCGAGAAGAGCGCGGATCGAGGCGTCCTGGGTCGGGATCTTGCAGATCATGGTCGACGGACCCGATCCGCCCGAATACGACACGGTGATCCGACCGACCTCTCCCATGAAGCCCACTCCGGGACCCATGGCGTCCCGTTCGATCGACGTGACCTCGGTGGACGAATCGATGGTTCCCGAGGACCGGAGCCGATCGGTGAGCCAGGCCGGTGTGATTTCACTGGAGGACGAGGGCAACTTCGACATGGGTCAACCGTAGTCGTGACCCGGCTCTCGTCGATCCCCTGATGCGAACTAGGGTTCGAGGCGACGAACGGGGGTTGTCATGGGGCGGGTGCCAGTTGCCGAGGGGGTCTTCACGTGGCCGGCCGACGAGCCGGCACTGATCGGAAGTCGTTGCACGTCGTGTGGGAATCACATGTTCCCGGTGCAGTCGGGATGTCCGAAGTGCAGCGGTGATTCCACCGAGACGGTCACGTTGGGTCGGCGAGGAACGCTCTGGACCTGGACGATCCAGGGGTTCCCGCCCAAGGCGCCGCCCTACGCCGGTGACACCGACCCGAAGACCTTCGAGGCCTTCGGTGTGGGTTACGTGGAGTTGCCCGGCGAAGTGAAAGTCGAAGCTCGCCTCACCGAGTCCGACCCCGACAAGCTTCGTATCGGCATGGACATGGAGCTCGTGATCGTCCCCTTGGCCACCGCCGAGAACGGCGACGAAATCGTGACGTTCGCCTTCGCTCCCGTGGGCTGACCGTCGATCGAACCGGAACTGCAAACCGAAACTGGAATCGAAAGAGGAACTATGAGCATCGATGTCGCCATCGTCGGTATCGGAATGCACGAATTCGGTCGCACCGAGGGCGTGTCGGGTATGGATCAGGGAGTGATCGCGGTCCGTCGGGCGCTGAAGGACGCCGGCGCCTCGTGGGAGGACATGCAGTTCGCGTTCGGCGGGTCGATGGCCGCTGGCGCGGCCGACACGATGGTGTCGCTGCTCGGCCTCACCGGCTTGCAGTTCATCAACGTGATGAACGGATGCGCGACTGGTGGTTCGGCGCTGTTCTCGGCCTACAACACGATCCGCTCCGGAGTGTTCGATCTCGGAATCGCCGTCGGCTTCGACAAGCACGAACGAGGCGCGTTCCGCGTGAACACCAAGGGAGCTGGCCTCGGCGACTGGTACGGCGCGAGCGGCCTGGCGCTGACCACGCAGTTCTTCGGGATGAAGATCAACCGCTACATGCACGAGTACGGGATCTCGCAGTCGACTTTGGCCAAGGTGTCGGCCAAGGCTTTCCGGAACGGATCCGAGAATCCGATGGCGTGGCGCCGCAAGCCGCTCTCGGAGGAGGAGATCGCCAACTCGCCGATGTTGTCGTATCCGCTCACGCAGTACATGTTCTGCAATCCGGGCGAGGGCGGGGTGGCTCTCATCTTGTGCCGTGCCGACAAGGCTCACCTCTACACCGACAAGCCGATCTACTTGCGGGCTGCGGTGGTTCGGAGCCGAAGGTTCGGTTCTTTCGAAGTTCTCGCTCCGTCGATCGCCCTCGAACACAACGCCGGCCCGACGGTCGACGCGTCGAAGGCGGCTTTCGAGATGGCCGGTATCGGCCCGGAGGACGTCGACTTGGCGCAGTTGCAGGACACCGAAGCCGGAGCCGAGGTGATGCACATGGCCGAGAACGGATTCTGTGAGCACGGCGAGCAGGAGATGATGATCCAGGCCGGTGAGACCGAGATCGGTGGCAAGTTCCCCGTGAACACCGACGGCGGATGTCTGGCCAACGGAGAGCCGATCGGCGCATCGGGTCTGCGACAGGTGTACGAGAACGTGTTGCAGTTGCGCGGCGATGCCGGCACACGGCAGGTGCCGAACGATCCGCGAGTGGCTTACACGCACGTGTACGGAGCCCCGGGCATCTCGGGTGTGACGATCCTGTCGCGTTGATGGCGTCCGTCGATCCACTCGACCGGCAGGCGATCGTCGATCTGCTGCACGCGTACTGTCGCGGCGTCGACTCGATCGACGAGTCGATCCTCTCGTCGATCTTCACGACGGACTGCGTCGTCGATTACGGACCCGGAATGGGAGGTCCTCGCCAGGGTGCCGCATCGATCCTCCAAGGCCTTCTCGCCGGACTTCCGCAGTTCGCGGCGACCCATCACCAGATTTCGAACGTCGAGATCGCTTTCGACGACTCCGACCGGGCGACGGGAGTCACCTACGTGACGGCGTGGCACCACTTCGACGACGGACGTCCGGATGCCGTCCTCATGGGCCAGTACCACGATCGATTCCAGCGCACCGACGCCGGTTGGCGGATTACCGAACGGGTGTTGATGGTGGCCGGGCAGCAGAACTTCGACATTGCGTGGCGGATGATTCCGCGTCAAGGGAGGTAGTGATGGCAGTACTCACGGCTGAACAAGCGACGGCGCGTGGCGACGATCTCGCCCTGGTCGACGAGGTGCGCAGCGTCACCTGGCGGGAACTGGACGAGCGGGTCAACCGACTCGTCAACGGATTGCGAAGTCGCGGTCTGGTCGCCGGTGACACCGTGGCGGTCGTGGCCGGCAATCAATGCGAGTGGTTCGAGATCGCTCAGGCGTGCGCGCACGGAGGATGGACCTACGTTCCGGTGAACTGGCACTTCGTGGCCGACGAACTGGCGTACGTGTTCGCCGACTCCGATGCGGTGGCCGTCTTCGCCGACGAACGCTTCGCCGACGCCGTGTCGTCCGCTCTCGCCGACGAGCGCAGTTCGGGTGTGAAGCACGTGGTCGGGTTGCGAACGACTTCGGGTTCTGCGATGCGCGCCGACGCCCGCTTCGTCGACTTCGAGGACGTGGTGGGTCAGGGCTCCGCCGACGAACCCGAGGATCAACTGCTCGGTGGTCCGATGTTCTACACCTCGGGCACGACCGGGCGTCCCAAAGGTGTGCGAGGTGCACTGTCGGGCGGAATGGCGGTCACTCCCGACATCATGAAATTGGTTGCCGGAGGTTTCGCCAATTTCGTCCCCATTCCCGGACGAACTCTTCTGTGCGGCCCCTTCTACCACTCTGCCCAGTGGGCGTTCTCCTTCCTTCCCATGATCAACGGATCGGCCGTGGTCATGCAGCACAAGTACGACTCGGCCGGAATGCTCGAGCTCATCGACCGCTACGAGTGCACCAACGTCCACCTCGTGCCGACGCAGATGAAGCGACTTCTCGATCTTCCCGACGACGTGAAGTCGGCGTTCGTCGGATCGTCCCTGGCCGTCGCCTGGCACGGGGCGGCTCCGTGTCCGCCGGCGGTGAAGCGGGGCCTCATCGAATGGTGGGGGCCCAAGGTCACCGAGTACTACGGCTCGACCGAAGGTTCGATCATCTCGGTGATCCCGGCCGACGAATGGATCGCGAAGGGTGGAAGTGTGGGACGCCCACTCGACTCCGTCGAAGTGATCGTCGTCGACGATTCGGGTACTCGGGTCGACCAAGGTTCGGAAGGAACGCTGTACTTCCGCAACAAGATGGGAACCGACTTCTCGTACCACAAGGACGACGAGAAGACGAAGGCCGCCCATCTCGAACCCGGAGTGTTCACCACCGGCGACGTCGGGTATCTCGATGCCGACGGCTACCTCTGGCTCTCCGATCGGAAGATCGACATGATCATCAGCGGCGGGGTCAACATCTACCCGGCCGAGATCGAAGGGGTGCTGGCCGCCCACTCGGCCGTCGAAGACGTCGCCGTGATCGGAGTGCCCGACGACGAATTCGGAGAGAGCGTGAAGGCGATCGTGCAACTGGCCGAAGGTCGGGTCGCGAGTGACGAACTGGCGGGGGAGCTCATCGCTCACTGTCGCGAGTTGTTGGCCGGTTACAAGGCGCCGCGCTCGGTCGATTTCATCGGTCTCATTCCCCGCACCGGAACCGGAAAGATCCAGAAGGCGCCGTTGCGGGCGCCCTACTGGGAAGGCCGCGAGCGTCGCATCTGACATGGCCGTCGATTTCACGCGCGCGTATCACGTCGGAATTCGGGTTCCCGACCTCGACGCGGCCATGGCCGAGATGGGCGACTCTCTCGGAGTGTCGTGGTGTTCGGTTCAGTCCGGTGTGCAGAACGTATGGTTGCCCGACGTCGGCACCACCGAGATCCCGTTGCGGTTCACGTACTCGTCGACTGGTCCGATGCATCTCGAACTGCTGGAGGGTGCCCCCGGATCGATCTGGGACGGGCGCCGGCAACCCGGTGCTCATCACGTCGGAGTCTGGTCCGACGACGTCGGTGGGGAAACCAAGACGCTGGTAGATGCCGGCTGGACGTTGCTGATGGCGCAGGCTCCGCCCGAGAAGGGCTACGGGGCCTTCACCTACGTGCAACCGCCGTCGGGCTTGGTGGTCGAACTCGTCTGGAGTGCCATCGCCCCGATGTTCGATCGGTGGTTCGCCGGAGGAGCACTCGGATGAGTCCGTCCCACGCCGATCGCGACTCCAGTGGATTCGACGAGACGTCGACGACCGACGACGTGCTGGCCGGAATCGACCTGACGGGTCGTCGTTACCTCGTCACGGGATCGTCGGGTGGTCTCGGGCTCGAGACGGTCCGCGCGCTCGCGGCCCACGGAGCACAGGTGGTGATGGCGGCGCGTGATCGAGCGAAGAATCAGAGTGCCGCCGAATCGATCCTCGAACGCCATCCCGGAGTCGATTTCGAACTGCTCGACCTCGATCTCGCCTCGTTGTCGTCGGTTCGGTCGGCGTCCGACGAGATGCTGTCGTCCGACCGTCCTCTGCACGGGATCGTGGCCAACGCCGGAATCATGGCCACTCCGTTCTCGCTGTCGGTCGACGGCCACGAGAGTCAATTCGCCGTCGATCATCTCGGACACTTCCTCCTCGTTCGACAGCTGCTTCCTCGCCTGTCCGAGTCGGCGGCCGCACGGGGTGCGCCGTCGAGAGTGGTCGTGGTGAGTTCGGCCGGGCACCGCATGGGTGACGTCGATTTCGACGACGTCGACTTCGCTCGACGCGACTACGACCCGTTCGTGGCTTACGGTGCGGCCAAGACGTGCAACGTCCTCCACGCGGTCGGTGTCGACCGACGTTGGAAAGACCGCGGAGTACGGGGAATCGCGATTCATCCCGGGGGCATTCACACCGAATTGGGTCGTTACATGACTCCCGAGGTGGTGACGAACCTGTTGTCCCGTATGGAGGGTGGCGCCTCATTCGCCTGGAAATCGGTGCCACAGGGCGCGGCCACCCAGGTGTGGGCTCTCACGTCACCGTTCCTCGAGGGTCGTGGAGGTCTGTACTGCGAGGACTGCGACGTCTCGCCGGTGATCGGCGACGACGCCTCACTCGACGGGCGGGGTGTCGCGGCCAGGGCCGTCGACCCGGCCCGAGCCGACACATTGTGGACGCTCAGCGAACAGCTCGTCGACTGAGTGGGTTACGCTCCGAGCGTGGCGACGATCCTGGCCCACATCACGGTGCGTACCGGTGCCGAGGCCGAATTCGAGGCGATCGCGCGTGACTTGTACGTGGCGAGCCACGCGCACGACCGAGGCCTCCTTCGCTACGAGTACTGGAGAGGATCCGAGCCGAGCACCTACTACACGTTGCTCGCCTTCGAGGATTTCGAAGCGTTCATGGGTCATCAGACGAGTGATCATCACGAGAACGCGTCGCCGGCGATCGGCTCGATACTGGCCGACCTTCGGCTCGAATGGCTCGACCCGGTCGACGGCGCTGCACCACTTCCGCGAACCGAGGCCCAGGATCTGTCGGGGACCGACCACGATCTCACCCGACAGTACGCCGAACGCTTCGCCGCTCGGATCGCGTCCTGGTGGGAGCCCCTTCGACGCTGACCATTTCACTCAGGAGGAAACGACATGACCGACACGATCGACGAGAAGAAGCCGTGGTTCCTGGCCGGCAACTACGCACCGGTCTTCGACGAGATCACCGACACCGATCTGCGCGTGACCGGTTCGGTGCCGTCCGCCTTGTCGGGCACGTACGTGCGCAACGGATCGAATCCTCGGACGGGAGAAGCGAGCCACTGGTTCTTCGGCGACGGCATGGTGCACGGTGTGCGCCTGGAAGGTGGAAAGGCGACCTGGTACCGCAACCGCTACGTGCGGACGCCGAAGTGGGAGAAAGGGCTCGATGCCATGGATCCCGACTGCATCTTCGATCCGACGGCCAGTGCGGCCAACACTCATGTGCTCGCGCACGCCGGACGTATCTGGGCGCTCGAAGAAGGTCACCTGCCTTGGGAGCTGACGCCTGAACTCGACACCATCGGTCCCGACGATTTCGGTGGTCGCCTGAAGACCGCCTTCACCGCCCATCCGAAACTTTGTCCCGAGACCGGCGAACTCCACT
Source organism: uncultured Bifidobacterium sp. (assembly GCA_964614655.1). Taxonomy (GTDB): domain Bacteria; phylum Actinomycetota; class Acidimicrobiia; order Acidimicrobiales; family Ilumatobacteraceae; genus Casp-actino8. Next base: position 18,211 of record CAZTPF010000006.1, on the reverse strand, counting down.
TCTTCGGCTATTCGGCGACCGCCCCCTTCGTCACGTATCACGTGCTCGACGCCTCCGGAGACTTGGTGCACTCGGCGCCCATCGACACCCCGAAGGGCACCATGATGCACGACTTCATGATCACTCGCGACCATGCGATCTTCATGGATCTTCCTGTCGTGTTCAACTTCGACAACATGGCCAAGGGTCTTCCTCCCATCGGGTGGGACGACGACTACGGCGCACGGATCGGGATCGTCCCGCGCATGGGAACGAATGCCGACATCCGGTGGTTCGATGTCGATCCCTGTTACGTCTTTCATCCTCTGAACGCCTACGTCGACGACGACCGAGTGGTCTGCGATGTCGGTCGTCATGCGTCCATGTGGCGAGGTTCGATGGAGAATTTCGAGCCGTGCTTCATGCACCGCTGGACATTCGACATGATGTCCGGTGCGGTCACCGAGACCCAGATCGACGACTGGGCCCACGCGTTTCCCCGAGTCGACGATCGGGTCACCGGATTGAAGCATCGGTACGGATGGGTCTCGGGGACGCGCCCCACTGCTCGAGGTGGAATGGACGCTCCGGGCGTGGTTGCTCGCTACGACATGTCGGACGGTTCGAAGACGATGCACGATTTCGGTCCGCATGCCCACCCGGGCGAGTTCGTGTTCGTCCAGGAGAACGATTCGTCAGGCGAGGACGAAGGGTGGGCGATGGGTTTCGTCTACGACGATTCGACCGACACGACCGACCTCGTCATCCTCGACGCGAGCGACTTGGCCAAGGAGCCGGTCGCGCGGGTCCACCTTCCTTGTCGGGTGCCGTTCGGCTTCCACGGCAGCTGGATCGACGACTCGGTCATGGGCTGAGCCGGTCGTGGACGAGGAACTTCGACGTCTGGTCGATCGCCAGCAGATCGTCGACGTCACCTTGGCCTACACCTACGCCCTCGACGCCAAGGATTGGGATGCGCTCGACGACGTCTTCACCGTCGACGCCACCGCATTTCTGACCGAAGAGCTCGACGGACGAGAGGCCATCAAGGGTCGAGTCACCCGTGCGCTCGAATCTCTCGATCTGAGTCAGCACATGGTCGCCAATCACGACGTCCGCATCGACGGCGACTCGGCCGTCTGTCGGTGCTATCTGCAGGCCCAGCACGTGAGGGAGGCGGCACCTGGTCCGCCGAATTTCATCGTCGCCGGGCGTTACGACGATCGCTTCGTGCGCACATCCGTCGGTTGGAGGATCGCACGCCGGGAGTTGACCATCATGTGGACCGAAGGCAACCCGTCGGTCACACGGCCCCGCGACTGATCGATGTCAGCTGGCCAGTGAACCGGCGTCGACGACCACGATCTCGCCGGTGATCCAGGTGGCCATGTCGCTGGCGAGGAAGGTGACGACCCGCGCGACGTCGTCGGGAACCCCGCCACGACCGAGAGGGTTGCGCGCCATGACGGCCGCCACGTCGAGGCCGGCTGCCTTGAGCGGAGCCATCTGCTCGTCGACCCCGGGAGTGTCGATCGGGCCGGGGGCGACGGCGACCACTCTGATGTCGCGCGAGGCGAACTCGAGAGCGAGGGCGCGAGTCGCGCCGACGACGGCGTGTTTGGAGATCGAGTAGGCGCTGATTCCCGGGGCCGCTCGAAATCCGGTCGTGGAGGCGAGGTTCACGATCACTCCGCCCGACTCCATGCGCCGGGCGGCCTCGCGGGCGCCCGCATACGTGCCGCGAACGTTGACGCTCATCACTCGGTCGAGAAACTCGTCGGTCGCATCGATCGCCGGGCCGGTGGTGGGGAAGATGCCGGCATTGTTCACCCAGATGTCGATGCCCTGCCAGAGTTCGACGGCGCGATCGGCCGCAGTGGCGATCGATGCGGTCTCCGAAACGTCGAGTCCGATCGCCGACGTGGGGCGACCGGTGGCGCTGCGAATCTCGGTGGCGGTTCGTTCGGCTTCGACGGGGTCGAGGTCGGCCACCAGAACCGAGGCCCCGGCTTCCGACAGTCGACGGGCGATCTGGGCGCCGATTCCTCGTGCTCCTCCGGTGACCACTGCTCGACGCCCGTCGAGCCGCCAGAGTTCGTCGAGAGAGCGATGAGAGTGGTCGGGAGTCACGATCGAAGTCTCGCGTATTCCTTGGAGTTCGTGGCGAACACGAGATCGGTCTCTGTCGGCTAGAACGTCAACATGAGTGAAATCGACACGTCACGTCCGGTCGCCGTCGTCGACCGGGTCGGAATCGAACGACTGATGAATCGCTACGCCGACGCCGTGGTGCACCGAAACGGTGTGCAATGGGCCAGTTGCTGGGCCGACGACGCGGTCTGGGACCTCGGGGGAGGTCGCGAAGTCGAGGGCAAAGAGGCCATCGTGAAACTCTGGTACGCCGCCATGGGCGGAATGTCGGCAGTCGTCCAGACGGTGCACAACGGCGACGCGTGGTACGCGGGCGACGGGCAGGATCGCGCGGTCGGACGTTGGGCGATCAGCGAGCGCTTCCTCACTGCGAACGGTGTCCGGGCGCTCCTACTCGCCGAGTACCAGGACGAGTTCGTGAAGAGCGACGACGGCTGGTTGTTCAGTCGCCGTCTTCTTCGTCCCCACTACCAGGGCCCGGCCGATCTGTCGGGCGACTTCCGCAACACTCGTGAGGCACTCGAGAGTTCGGGCGAGAGTCCCGACGTGTGAGAAGCCGCACGTTCGAGATCCTGGAGTGCGAGATGGTGGGGTGTGATCGGATCGTCGCGGTGTCGTAGCGTTCGGCCATGCCCGCATTCGCTTCCGACCTGGCCCGTGAACGACCCGACGAGGTCGCCGTTCGTGACCCACGGCGCGAGTACGGATGGGCCGAGGTGGGGGACATCCTCAATCGCACGGCCAACAACGCCTTGGGTGCCGACCTCGGGCCCCGTCGGCGCGTGGCTGTCTTCGCCGAGAACGCCGCCGAAACCGCGCTCGCTCATCTCGGCTGTCTGCTCGGAAGTGCATCGACCGTTCCGGTCAATTTTCATCTGACCGCCGAAGAAGCCGCCTACATCCTCGTCGACTCCGATTCGCGGTTGCTGTTCGTCGGCCCGGAAACCTGTGAGCGCGGTGTGGCGGCAGCCGAGTTGGCGCGCGCCCAAGGGTCGACCATCGAAGTGATCGGCTGGGACGTCGAGGACTCGCGTGTGACGCCGTGGCACGAATGGCTCGAACGTGGAGATCCCTCCGATCCGCCGCTCGACGTGAAGCCCCGAGCCAATCTTCTGTACACCTCGGGCACCACCGGTCGACCGAAGGGCACCGAACTGCCGCCCACGATGTTCGCCGGTGGCGAGACCATGGCCGAACATCTGGAAGGCATGAAGGCCAATCGATTCGCCGCCTTCGGAACCCATCTCGTGGTCGGCCCGATGTATCACACCGGGCCGCTGAACGGAATGCGTCTGCTCGTGCGCGGTGTCCCGATGGTGATCCTTGCGAAATTCGACGCCGAGAAGACCTTGCAGGCGATTCACGAACACCGCACCGAGTCATCGGTCATGGTGCCGACGCATTTCGTGCGATTGCTGGCCCTTCCCGACGAGATCAAGAAGAAGTACGACGTGTCGTCGATGAAACTGGCCGCTCATACGGGTGCGTCGTGTCCGGTCGACGTCAAGCGGGCGATGATCGAGTGGTGGGGGCCGATCTTCATCGACGCCTACGGCGCGACCGAGGTGGGTACCACGTGTCAGATCACGAGTCAGGAGTGGCTCGAACATCCCGGCTCGGTCGGACGGCCGATCCCACCGTTCTCGGTGCGGGTGCTCGACGACGACGGCAACGATCTGCCGGCCGGTGTCGAGGGCCGACTCTTCTTCGTCGATGCGACCGGCCGCGGGGTGATCTATCCGAACGACCCCGAGAAGACCAAGGCCGCCAACATCGCTCCCGGGGTCTTCACCCTCGGCGAGATCGGCTACGTCGACGCCGATGGCTACGTGTACATCACCGATCGGTTCTCCGACATGGTTGTGTCGGGAGGGGTCAACATCTATCCGGCCGAAGCCGAACAGGTGCTGGTGCAGCATCCGGCGGTCCTCGACGTGGCGTGCATCGGTGTGCCGCATGCCGAGATGGGTGAGGAGTTGAAGGCGCTCGTCATGCTGCGCGACGGCGTCCCGACACCCGATGAGAGCGAGATCATCGGCTTTTGTCGCGAGCGGCTGAGCCACTACAAGTGTCCGCGCTCGGTCGATTTCGTCGACGATCTCGGACGCAACACCATGGGCAAGATCAACAAGCGCACATTGCGCGCACCGTATTGGGAGAAGTGATGTCCGAACCCGTCCTCGTCGTCGACGACCCGGCTCCGAAAGTGCGCCGACTCACCTTGAACCGGCCCGACAAACGCAATGCACTGAACGACGCTCTGCGAGGTGCGCTCTTCGAGGCTCTGCGCGCCGGCGACAAGGACAAGGACGTGTCGGTGATGATCGTTCGTGGGGCCGGGTCGTGTTTCTCGGCTGGCTACGACCTCGGATCGCCGAACACCGACGTCGAACGGGCGAGCGCGTACGCCGACGGATGGTGGTCGCGGCACGTCGTGAACAACTGGTTCGAGATGTGGGACATGTCGACGCCGATCATCGCCCAGGTGCACGGCTACTGCTTGGCCGGTGGGAGCGAACTCGCGACCGCATGCGACCTCGTGTACGTGGCGCGCGACGCCAAGATCGGCTACCCACCCGTTCGACTCATGTCGCCTCCCGACATGCAGTGGCAAACCTGGCTCATGGGCCTACGACGGGGGATGGAAGCTCTGCTCACCGGTGATTCGATGTCGGGCGACGAGGCGGTGACGGCTGGTTTCGCCAACCGAGCTTTCGACCTGGCCGATCTCGATGCCGAGGTCCTGGCCGTCGCCGAGCGAGTGGCCAAGATCCCAGCCGATCTCCTGGCTCTGAACAAGCGCGCCGCTCATCGAGCCATGGAGGCCATGGGAATCAGGGCCGGCATTCGAGCCACCGCCGAGATCCAGGCTCTCGGCTTCCACCAGCGTTCGTCGAAGGAGTACATGTCGTCGTTCGCCACCAAGGGCGTCACGGCTGCCCTGTCGGAGCGCGACGCTTCGTTCGGCGACTACCGAGAACGTCCAACGCCCTGAATTCGCCCTGCTCAGGAGCCTGACAAAGTTCGAAGCCGAGTTACTGATCCACTGGTCAATTCTGCTAGAACTCCCGGTGGGGGTCGGGGAGATGACCTCCGTCAACAACCTGTCAGGGGGACATCGTGACTCATCGTCATCGGGGCCGTCGTTCGGCCCTTGCCATCGTTGCGGCGCTCGGACTCGTCGTCGCAGCTTGTAGTGAAGACGACGGAGGTTCGGACGCTCCGTCGACCGAAGCGCCGTCGACCGACGCACCGACTACTGATGCGCCGACCGAGACCGAGGCTCCGACGACCGACGCTCCGGTCGACGAGCTGCCGGTTCTGCAGTCGTCCGTCGACACCGGTCTCGCCTACACCGGCGGACCCGGAGGTGCGGCCAGTGGCGACCCGATCAAGATCGGCTACGTGAACCAGGAAGGTGGCACGCCAGCCTTCCCGGAGGCTTCGGTCGGAGCCGACACGGCCGTGTGGTTCGTCAACAACTTCCTCGGCGGCGTCGACGGCCGTCCGATCGAGTTGGTCAAGTGTTTCGTGACCAAGGAAGAGGACGGACAGAAGTGCGCCCAGGAGATGCTCGCCGATGACGACGTCCAGGCAGTCGTCGTCGGAACGATGTTCAACGGCAATGCGCCGCTTCTCGACACGCTGAACGGCAAGAAGCCCGTGTATCTGCCGAACCCGGTCACCACACCGGAATTCCTCGCAACCGACGCCTACGCCTTCACGCCCGGTTCGCCCGGTGTTATCCAGGGTTTGGCCGTTTTCGCCGCGAACTACCTCGGCGACATCGAGGGCAAGACCGTCGAGTCGGTAGCGGTCGTGTACAACGACAACCCGGCGGGCACCGTCGCTTTCGAAGCCCTCACCAAGCCGCTGCTCGAGGGGCTCGGGTTGTCCGTCACCGGTGTGCCGGTGGCCGACACTGCTGGCTCGACCGAGATGGCCACGGCCATCCAGTCATCGGGGGCCGACACGGCCGACGTGTTCTATCCGCTCGTGACGGTGCAGGGTTGTATCGGCATCTACGACGCCTTGGCCACGCTCGAAGTCGAGACGTCGGTCGTCACCACAGCGCTGTGCTCGGGCTTGCCCATGCAGGACCATCTGAAGAGCCTCGGTGTCGACGGTGAACTTCCCGAAGGCTGGTACCTCGGTGGTTACGGCTTCGCCTATCAGATCCCCGGCGATCCGTCGACCGACTCCTACATCGACGCCGCTCTGGCGTGGGGTGAAGCCACCGGCGTATCGAACCCGCAGTACACCGGATTCGGCGGTCCGACCTTCGGAACCATCCTCACTGTCGTCAAGTTCATGAACGAGGGTGCGCTCGACAGTGACGCTCTACGTGAGAAGTCGAAGGCGTTCACCGGCCCGATGTGGGCGAGCGTCGGTGACTTCCAGTGCGGTGGCAACCCCACCTTCCCGTCGCTGTGCGGATTCTCCATCGGAATCCAGCAGCAGAAGGACGGCAAGCTGGTGTCGGTCCTCGACGGTTACAACGGCAAGGCCATCAACCCGGTGGTCGAGTTGGCCGGCGGCTGATCGGTCGAACGTCCACGAATCGAACGAGAGGGTGCGGGGTGACAGCCCCGCACCCTCCGTCTAATGGGGCGAATGTCGCAGTTTCCGTGTCTTCGCCGTGATGGTGCGTCGGCGGAGAGCGTCGACTGCCAAGAGTCTTGGAGCACGTCGCATGAATCAGTCACCGAGGAACAAGCTGAAGCGTTTGAAGGTTCCGATCGGGATTCTTGTCGTCCTGCTGCTGTTCGCGGTGTTGTATGCGTGGGACGCCCGTCAACTCGGTCCGATGTTCTCGAACGTCGGCACTGGTGCTCTCATCTCGGCGATCGCGATCGGTGTCGTGCTCACCTACCGGGGCTCGGGAGTGGTGAACTTCGCCAACGGCGTCGTGACGGTCTTCGTGGCGTACTGGTACTACGGGCTGCGGATGGAGGGAAAGTTCTACGTTCCTCCGCTGCCCAATCCTTTGGTGCTCGTCGAGATTCCCGTCAACTGGTTCCGCGACGACGGCGACTATCTCGACCTTCCCAATTGGCCGACGGTCATCGACCTCCCTGGTGATCGACTCACCACGGCATCGGCGATGGTGCTCGCCCTCGTGGTCGCCGTTCTGCTCGGTCTCTTCCTCCATTTCGTGATCTTCAAGCCGCTCCGCAACGCGCCGGTTCTCGCCAAGGTCGTGACGACGGTCGGCCTCTTCGTGGTGCTGCAGGAGTTCATTCGGATCCGCTTCGGGGAGCTCGCCAAGACGGGTGTGCAGTTTCCACTTCCGAAGGGGAAAGTCGATCTCCCGGGGCAGCTGCCGATCATCCCGAAGAATCAGTTGTTCCTCGTCGCAGTGGTCGTGGTGATCGCCATCGGGCTCTGGGCTCTCTTCAAGTACTCGCGGTTCGGCTTGGCCACCCGCGCCGCCTCGGAGAACGAAAAGGGTGCAATCGTTCTCGGTTTCTCACCCGATTTCCTCGCCGGCGCGAACTGGGTGCTGTCGACTCTCATCGCCGGATTGCTCGGCATCTTGGCCTCGCCCATCACGAATCTCGACACCATCACCTTGCCGCTTCTGATCGTGCCGGCGCTCGGCGCCGCGTTGCTCGCCAACTTCACGTCGTTCGGCGTGACGGTCTCGGCGGGCATCGGCATCGCGATGCTGCAGGGTTGGGTGCAGTATCAAGGAGCACAGACCTGGTTCCCGAAGGGGGTTCTGCCGACGGCTGGGCTCACCCAGGCGCTGCCTTTCTTCGTGATCGTGGTGGCGATGTTCTTGCGGGGCAAGTCGTTGCCGGTTCGAGGCGCCGTCTCGGTGGGCAAGATGCCCTTCGCCGCGACACCGAAGCATGTCCTGCCGCTCACGCTCGCCGGTTCGGCCTTCGTTCTCTTCCTTCTGTTCGGCTTCGGTTACGCCTGGCGCCAGTCGACCATCAACACGCTGGTCGCCGTCGTGATCGCTTTGTCGCTCGTGGTCCTCGTCGGATTCGTCGGCCAGATCTCGCTCGCGCAGATGGCCTTGGCCGGAACGGCGGGCTTCTTCATGTCGAAGTACTTCGAAGGTCTCCCGTTCCCTGTCGCACCCATCGTCGGCGCTCTCGTGGCGGCCGCCTTCGGGGCCGCGGTGTCGATTCCGGCTCTGCGTCTGCGCGGTGTCAATCTCGCCGTGATCACATTGGCGGCGGCAGTGGCGATCGAGCAGCTGATCTTCAAGAACAAGACCTTCGCCGGATCGCTCGGCGCCCTTCCGGTGAAACCTCCGTCCATCGGGGGCAAGGACTTTGGACCGAACAACACAGCGTTGAAGGTGCTCGGTCTGAAAGGGCGAGACGACATCCCGCCGAACGTGTGGTTCGGAGTGATCTGCCTCGTCTTTGTGATCGTTCTCTGCCTGCTCGTGGTCAACGTGCGACGTTCGAACACGGGTCGTCAATTCCTCGCCGTCCGCTCCAACGAACGAGCCGCGGCTGCTGCCGGAATCGACGTAGCTCGGACCAAGATTCTGGCTTTCGGACTCGCTGCCTTCGTGGCCGGCTTGGGTGGCGCATTGTCGGGGTATCGCTTCGGATCGGTGACTCCGACGTATTTCGGAGCCTTCGCCTCCTTGACGTTCCTGTCGTTCGCCTACCTGGGAGGAATCGCCTCGGTGAGCGGCGCCGTGGTGGCCGGCTTCTTGGCGCCCAACGGGATCAACTTCAACTTCTTGGAGACCATCCTTCACATCGACCAGGGTTACGCAACCTTGATCGGGGGTATCGGCCTCATCGCGACGGCGATCTTCAATCCGGAGGGCATCGCCGGCGCGCCGCGTCTGATCAAACAGAAACAGATCGACAAGGCGGTTCGCAAAGCCGCCTTGGCCGAGCGAAGTACAGTGGGGGCGACCCAGGGGGAGGGTTCGACATGAGTCTGTTGCAGACATCGGGGATGTCGGTCACGTTCGGCGGGCTTCGAGCCGTCAACGACGTCGATCTCACCGTCGAGAAGGGGAAGTTGGTCGGATTGATCGGCCCGAACGGAGCCGGCAAGACCACCTTCATCGACGGCATCACGGGTTTCGTGCCGACGACCGGCCGCATCGAGTTCAACGGTCGCGACATCACCTCGATGCCCGTGCACAAGCGGGCGCGATTGGGTCTGGGACGTACGTGGCAGTCGCTCGAATTGTTCGACGATCTCACGATTCGAGAGAACGTTCAGGTGGCGTCGGAACGTCAGAGCACCAAGAACTTCCTGCTCGATCTGGTCCGTCCGAATCGCCGTCGTGACAGTTCGGGTGTCGAATTCGCGTTCGAGGTCCTCGGAATCGGCGAACTGGCCGACAAGTACCCGAACGAGATCAGCCAGGGTCAGCGCAAGTTGGTGTCGGCGGCTCGCGCTTTGGCCGCTCGTCCCGAACTCGTCTGCATGGACGAGCCGGCGGCCGGTCTCGACACCACCGAGTCGCAGGAACTCGGACGTCGTCTGCGGCAGATCATCGACGCCGGAATCACGATCTTCCTCGTCGACCACGACATGGGGCTCGTCCTCGACGTGTGCGACTACATCTACGTGATCGAGTTCGGGGTCAAGATCGCCGAGGGAACTCCCGAGCAGGTGAAGCGTGATCCCAAGGTGGTCGAGGCCTACCTCGGCAGCAGCGCGAAGGAGTCCTGACGTGACCGAACTTCTGTCGATCGAAGACCTCAACACCGGTTACAACGGAGTGTCGGTCGTTCGTGGGCTGAACGTGCACGTGAACGAAGGTGAGGTGGTCGCCTTGCTCGGGCCGAACGGCGCCGGCAAGACCACCACACTGCTCACGGTCTCTGGACTCGTGCCGATCATCTCGGGTGAGGTGAAGGTGTTCGGCAAGAGCGTGAAGGGCCGACGGCCTCACATGATCGCCCGCGACGGGCTCGCCCATGTCCCCGAGGGCCGTTCGCTCTTCTATCAATTGACGGTGGCCGAGAATCTCCGACTCGGCGCTTCCAAGGGATCAGCCGACGTGAAGAAGGCCCTTGGCTACTTCCCGGCTCTGGAGAAGATTCTCGATCGCCGAGCCGGTCTGCTCTCAGGCGGTGAGCAGCAGATGCTCGCCATGGCGCGCGCTCTCACCGTGAGCCCGAAGTTGCTGATGGTCGACGAGATGAGCCTCGGGCTGGCCCCGATCATCGTCGAGCGACTGCTGCCGATCCTGCGCCAGATCGCCGACGAGACCGGAGCCGGTGTGCTTCTCGTGGAGCAGCACGTGCACATGGCACTCGAAGTCGCCGATCGGGCCTACGTGCTCAGTCACGGAGAACTGGTGCTGGAGGGGGCGGCCTCCGATCTGGCCAAGGATCGCGGCCTGATCGAAGCCTCGTATCTCGGCGACGGCCACTGACGGGTGTTCTGGTGCGTAATCTTCACCTCATTGGTTAAGATTCCGCACCAGAACCTCACGCACCGGGCATCTGTTTCAGGTAGGTGCCGGCGTCGAAGTAGTCGCGCCACAGGGTGATCTTGCCGTCGACAACTTCCCAGACGCCGTTCACGGGCAATTCGAGCCATCCGTGGGACATCTTGAACCGATCGAGGCGCTCGTTGAAGACGGTGGTTCCGGATTCGGCCTCGCGATGGATGATCCATTCGATCTCGGTGCAGTCGGCGAACATCGGGGCGAGGATGCTCTTCACACCCTCCGGACCGAAGACCTTGATCATCGGAACGTTGTCGTACTCGCAGTCGGGGGCGACCATCGCGCACGCCGTGTCGAGGTCGTTGGCCTCGAGGGCTCGGATGAAGGCGTTGACGGTTTCCAGAGGGGTCATGACGGTGTCTCCTTGTCGTGGTCGGCCGACGGGGGCTCCTTGCTCCACAGCACGTCGAAGTCCCGCTCGATTCCTAGCACCTGGAACGCTCGACCGAGTCCGACGCAGAACCCGATGGTGACCGTGAGCTCCAGAAGCTCCGAGTCGGTGTAGGCGGAGCGAAGTCTCGACCACAGATCGTCGTCGATGGCTGTGTGGTCGATGGCGAATCGTTCGGCGTATTCGGCGGCAAGACGTTCACGTTCGGTGAATCCCTCGTGATCGTGGTAATGCTGGACCGAGCCGTACATCTCGTCCGTGAGTCCTTGCCGCATCGCCGATGCAGCGCGGGTGTTCAGTCAAACGACACATTGATTGAGCTGAGCGATCCGCATACGGGCGACCTCGCGCTCGCGAATCGACAGCGTCGACTGCACGTAGACCGCCTCCGACATCGCATGAACGCCTTTGCCCATGTGCGGGGCCAGCATCCACATACGTGTCGCTTCGAGTCCTTCTCCGTCGGGAATCTCGATTCGTGCCATGTTTCCTCCTCGGGCGGTACTAACGAACGGTCGACCCATCGGCGCTCTCGAGGACCGAGATGCGGACGGGAATCGCACTTTGGACGACCATGCCGGTGATGCGGTCGTAGCCCCGGTCGACCGACACCAATCGGTTGGTCGGGGCGCCGATGTCGCGGACCTTTTCGTCGGTGAGCGCCGAGCCACCCCACGAATGGGCCATCGACACCACACCTCGTCGGACGTCGGGTGCGGCGGCCACCACGGCGTGAAGACTTGCGCGCGGTGACGTGATCTCGACGAGATCGCCGGTCTCGACACCGAGTTCCGTCATGTCGTCGGGGTTCATGTAGGCGTTGTTGGTGGTGCCCTTGGCGGCCAAGCCGGGGAGCTCGGTGCCGAGTGAGTTCAAGACGTGCTTCAGGCGACGACTCACCAGCCGGTACGGGTAGTCGGCCCACGCCGGATCGAGGGCGGCGGCGGCATCGGGTTCGGCGGCCACGTCGGAGAGTTCGGCGGCGACGTCGTCGGGCGCGAGAGAGAACTTGGCCGTGCACTCGGGATCGGCAGGTGAGACGACGATCGCCCGGTCGGGATGGACGGTCATGCGGTGCCGTCTGATCTCGTCCATCGGCATACGTGAACCGGCGTAGGCCAAGTCGAGGATCTCGTCGTCGGTGGGGCGATGGTCGACCGGTGCTGGTCCTCCGGCGAAGGGGAGTGATGTTCCGAGTCGTCGACTGATCTCCCAGAACACTTCCCACTCGTTCAACACGTCGCCTGGACGCGGAAGGATGGCGTCGGTGTAGTTGGTGTACGGCTCGCGGAACCAGCGATCCATGAGGTGTGGAACATCGGCGCGTTCGAGCGACAGGGTGGGGGCGATGACGTAGTCGGCGAATTCGGCGGTGGCCGACATGCGATGGTCGACGACGACCAGCAGATCGAGATCCTGCATGGCTCGAATCGTGAGTTCCTGGTCGGGCCAGGCCACCACCGGGTTGCCTCCACTGACGATGAGAGCACGAACCTGACCTTCGCCCGGGGTGAGGATCTCCTCGGCCAAGGTGGTGGTGGGCATCTCGCCTCGCATGCCGCGAAGGTTTCGGAATCGTGAGGCCGGACCAGGAGTCGGGTTACGAGGGGCGATCACCTGGGCTCGGCGTGGCATCTCGGGATACAGGAAGTTCCCACTCTCGATGCGATCGCCGGCTCGATTGACGCGTCCGCAGATCGTGTTGAGAACGATGACGAAGTGTTCGGCCAGACCCGAATGCGGAGCCATGTTGGGGCCAGTGCCACAGCCGGCCGTTCCACGCGAGGCCGAAGCGAACAGGCGCGCCGCGGCTGCGACGTCATCGGCGGCGACGTCGCAGCGACGTGCGACGTAGTCGAGATCGAAAGGTCGCACCGCTTCGGCCAGCGCGTCGAGATCGCCGACCCACTTTTCGCAGAACTCGTGGTCGAACAGATCCTCGTCGAGGACGACCTTGGTGATTCCGGCGAGCAGTGTCGGATCTTCACCGGGTCGGACCGCGAGGTGGATGTCGGCCTGCTGGGCCAGTTCGGTACGACGCGGGTCGACGACGATCAACTTCATACCGCGTCGTTTGGCTTCGCGGAGCACGACCAGGGGATTGGTGCCCTGCAGGCCTCCGAGTGGGCCGAAACTCGAGACCATCGGGTTGTAGCCGACGGCCAGCAGAACTTCGGCGTCGGAGAAGTTGTGGTATCCGGCTTCCCAGATGCCGGTGCGAAACGGTGCGGTTCCCTTGGCCGGTTGGTCGATGGTGACCGACGTGTAGAACGACGACGACCCCAGTCCTTGATGGAAGGCTCGGGCTGCCGGAACGGCGAGCGAGTTCTGATAGCCGCCGGTTCCGGTGTAACTGGCCACCGCGTTGGGTCCGTACTCGTCGACGATACGGCGAAGGCGATCGGCGATGTCGTCGAGTGCGGCACTCGATGCGACTTCTTCGAACGTTCCGTCGGAGCGACGGCGTTGAACTGCGGTGAGGCGCGACTGATGGGAGATCTGGTCGGGGAGTTGACGACCCTTGATGCAGGTGTAGCCGCCGAAGATCGGATCACTCGGAACGCCTCGGACGGCGATGGCGCGTCCCATCTGGACGTCGACTTCGAGTGGGCAACTGGCATGGCACACTCGACAGAACGTCTGGTGTGTGGTGACCGCATTCGGACTCGCCGACATGACTACCCCCTCGACTTCGATCCCCGGGCCGACCCCCGCCGCCTCGTCCGCCAAACTAATCGATCGGTAAGTTCACCGGAAGGCGCAGGCGACCTGCGGGACGAGTTTTCAGGGGAGTGGGAGATGGCAGAAGTCGGACCCGAGACCAAGAAGCAGCTCGATGCTCTGATCGCCCGGGAACAATCGGTGATCGCCTGTCCCTATCCGCTCTTCGGCGAGGTTCGTCGAACCGACGGGTTGGTGTTCAGCGAAGCGCTCGGAGCCTGGATCGTGAGCCGTTACGAGGACGTGCGGTCGATTCTTCGCGACACCGAGCGGTTCTCCAGTTTGTTCCCGACCGGCCCGCAGGCCGGAGGGCAATCACTCGTCGGCGGAATCATGGAACTGATGAAGGATCCCGAGATGGCGGAAATCATCGGGTCGGCATCAGTTTCACGAGGGCGAGCGGCCGTTCTCTTGAATGCCGACCCGCCCGACCATCGACGACAGCGGCGTCTGGTGAATCCGGCCTTTCGCCCCGATCGAATTCGCGGTCTCGAACCTCTGATGCGAGAGACGGCGCGCTCGCTGATGTCGAACCTCGTCGACGAACTCGATCGCACGGGCCGAGTGGACGTGGTGGCGTCCTACGCCGTCGGCCTTCCGATGACGATCATCGCCCATGCACTCGGGGTTCCCGGTCACGACCTGGCAACTTTCAAGCGCTGGTCGGACGACATCGTCATGCCGGTCGGGAATCACGCCCCGTCGATCGAGCAGGTTCGAAGTTTCGTGATCTCGACCAAGGAGTTCAACGAGTACTTCTTGGCGCGTATCGCCGAACGACGCGTGGCGCCCACCGACGACGTTCTCTCCGACATCGCCAACGCGGTGATCGACGGAGAGGAGCTCAGCGACGACGAGCAATTGGGAATGCTCACCCAGTTTCTCGTAGCCGGTAACGAGACGACGACGAAGCTCATCACCAACATCGTGCGCCAACTCGCCGAGATTCCCGAACTGCAGAGCCGGGTGAGGACTGATCGATCTCTCGTCGAACCTTTGGTGGAGGAGATGCTGCGGATCGAAGCACCGGTCGGAGGTCTCTTCCGGCAGACGAAGGTCGACGTCGAGATCGCCGGCACCACGATCCCGGCCGGGCAGCATCTCTGGCTCCTGTTCGCCTCGGCCAATCGCGACGAATGCAAGTTCGCCGACCCCGACGTGGTCGATGTGGACCGTGCCAACGTGAAGGAGCATCTTGCTTTCGGGAACGGTGAGCACTTCTGCCCGGGAGCGGGCCTGGCCCGAGCCGAGGCGAGAATCGCCATCGACACCCTGCTCGACGGTCTGGACGACCTGGGGCTGGCCGACGGGAACGAGTTCCGCTTCGGCGACTCGTTCGTCCTGCGGGGTCTCGAGCGCCTGGAGATCGTCGGGACGGCCCGAGGCGGAACCCGACCGGAGATGGCGCAAAACTGATCGCTGGATTAGTTTGTGGTCGCTGACAGGGGGTCGGCGACTGGGGGAAGTCATGGTCAGATCCGAGGTTCCGACATGAGCCGTCCGTTCCGTTTCGGCGTGCAGGGATACGCCCCGACCACGGCATCCGAATGGCGCGAGACCGTGCGCAAGGCCGAAGACCTCGGGTACTCGTCGTTCCACCTCGCCGACCACGTGATCGGACCCGGACCGGCCCTCACACCCACCGGCCATCCCGTCCAGACGGTGGCCGCGATTCCGGCCATGGCCGTGGCCGCCGAGGCGACCTCGACCATCAAGATCGGTTGTCGCGTTCTCTGTGTCGACTATCGCAATCCGGTGATGCTGGCCAAAGAACTCGCCACCCTCGACTTCTTCTCAGAGGGCCGACTCGAGATCGGCCTCGGAGCCGGGTGGCTGGAGAACGAATACGACGCCATGGGCATCCCCTTCGACCGTGCCGGAGTGCGTCTCGATCGCATGGAGGAAGTGATCGGCCTGTTGCGATCGTCTTTCGCCGAGGGTGAACTGAACGTGACCGGGCAGCACGTCCACGCGGTCGGTTTCGAAGCCGTTCCGAAACCGGTGAACCCGCGTCCGCCACTCATGATCGGCGGTGGTGCTCGACGAGTGCTCACGATCGCCGGACGCGAGGCCGACATCGTCAGTCTCAACTTCAACAACTCGTCGGGCCGTCTCGGCCCCGAGGGAATCGGCTCGTCGACCGCCGAGCTGACCGACGAGAAGATCCAGTGGGTGAAGGAAGGGGCCGGCGATCGGTTCGGCGACATCGAGCTCGAAATCGCCGCCTACTTCACCGTCGTCACTCCGGATGCGGCGACGACCCTCGGCAAGATGGCTCCGATGTTCGGGATGACACCTGAAGTCATGGGTGAGCACCCGCACGTTCTCATCGGATCGGTCGACGAGATCTGCGACCGGCTCGTCGAGCGCCGCGAGCGATTCGGGATCTCGTACATCTCGTTCGGTACGTCGAACATGGAAGCCGTCGCCCCCGTCGTCAGCCGCCTGAGCGGCACCTGAGAAAGGAATCGTCGTGACCGTCGACCTCGGTACTTTCAATCCCTTCGATCCGACCACCTTGCAGTGCCCGTTCCCGCACTACGCCAAGATGCGCGAGGAGCAGCCCGTCTACGAGATTCCCGGGATGGGAATCAAGATGGTCACTCGTCATGATCTGGTGATGCAGACGCTCCGAGATCCGCAAACGTACTCGTCGTCGTTCGGAACCTCGGGAATGCCGATGAGCGAAGAGGTGCGCAAGCGTTTCGCCGAGGTGTTCGCCGAGGGGTATCCGCGCGTGGGCACCATGCTCACCGTCGACCAGCCCGATCACACGCGGTATCGCCGGTTGGTGTCGCGCGCGTTCCATCCCAAGGTGATCGCCGAACTCGAACCCACGATCCGCGAGATCACGGTCGCCCTCATCGATTCGTGGATCGACAAGGGTCGCATCGAGTTCGTCGAGGAGTTCGGTGTTCCGTTGCCGGTTCGAGTGATCGCGAAGGCTCTCAACGTTCCCGACGACCGGCTGGCCGATTTCAAGCGCTGGTCGGACGACTCGATCGCCGGTATCGGTACCAACATCTCGATCGACGAGCGAATCAAGGCCGAGTACGGGGTGAACGAGTTCCAGCACTATTTCGCCGAACAGATCGACAAGCGTCGGACCGATCCGCAGGACGACATCCTGACCAATCTTCTGAACGCCACGGTCGAGGACGACGACCCCGAGGTGACCGACAAGCGGCCGCTCGACATGCCCGAGATGCTGAGCATCATCCAGCAGCTGCTCGTGGCCGGCAACGAGACGACCACCAAGATGCTGACCGAGATGATGAGGCTGCTGGCCGAGAACCCTGAACAGTGGGAGATGGTGAAGAAGGATCCTTCTCGCGTCGAGAGAATCGTGGAAGAGACGCTGCGCATGTCGACACCCACCCAAGGGATGTGGCGCATCGTCACGGCCGACACCGAACTCGGTGGGCATCCGCTGAAGAAGGGCGATCGCCTGATCATCGTGTTCTCGTCGGCCAACCGAGACGAGAATCTGTACGACGAGCCCGACACCTTCGATCCCGATCGCGAACATCTTCGTGATCACCTGGCCTTCGGCAAGGGCATCCACTTCTGTCTGGGGGCGAATCTCTCACGGCTCGAAGGCAAGGTTGCGCTCGAAGAGCTGTCGAAGCGCATCGACTCGTTCCGTCTCGCCGACTCCAACAAGTACGAGTACTTCCCGAGTTTCATGTTGCGCGGTCTCACCAGTCTCGACATCGAATTCACCGCCGCGAAGGCTTCGTCGTGACCGGGCGTCTCGACGGAAAGATCGCCGTCGTCACCGGATCGAGTCGTGGCATCGGTCGGGGTACGGCGATCGCTCTCGGTGAACTCGGGGCCACTGTCTACGTGACCGGTCGCACGACTGGATCGGGTGACCTCAGCATCGACACGACCGTGAAGATGGTGGAAGACGCCGGAGGCAAGGGTGTGGCGGTTCAGGTCGACCACGGCGACGATGCGCAGATCGCCGCACTGTTCGAGCGGATTCGATCCGACGTGGGTCGCATCGACGTTCTGGTCAACAACGTCTACAAGATTCCCGATCCTCCGGCGTGGGGTGGCGGCTTCTGGGAGCACGCCGTCAGCATCTGGGACGACCAGGTCGGAATCGGGTTGCGTGCCCACTACGTGGCGTCGTGGCATGCCGCTCCGTTGTTGTTCGCCGCCGGACCCGGTGGCGCCATCTTCAACGTGTCGTCACCGGGTGGCTCGTCGTACCACTTCAGCTCGTCGTACGGCGCCGGTAAGGCCGGTCTCGACCGGCTGAGCGCCGACATGGCGATCGAGTTGAAACCGAAGGGCATCGCCTGTTGCTCGATCTACCCGGGGACCGTGGCCACCGAGTTCATTCTCGAGTGGGCCGGCGAGCGCAAGAGCGATCTCGACAAGGCGCAGACACCACTAGGTGTCGGCCGGGCCATCGCAGCTCTTGCTGTCGCTCCCGATCTGATGGAGCGTTCGGGGTCGATTCAGTGGGTCGAGGACGTGTCGGAGGAGTTCGACGTTCGCGACGAGAACGGACG
>CAZTPF010000005.1:75039-101559 GCA_964614655.1 uncultured Bifidobacterium sp. | reverse complement strand
GGCGCCGAGTTTGGCGGCGGCGGCGATGCACTTGTCGCGAACAGCAGCGATGTCGGAATCGGTCAACGTGCGATCAGATGCCTGGAGACGGAGCCGGTACGCAAGGCTTCGAGAATCGGCCGCCACTTCGCTGCGGTACACGTCGAAGAGCTCGAGCGACACCAGGAGCGACCCGGCGGCCTGACGCACCGCCTTCTCGACCTTTTCGGCGGTGACCGACAACGGCACGTTGAAGGCCAGATCGACGTCGGACGACGGGAACCGCGACGTCGCCTTCCACTGAGCGACCTTGGGCTCGGCGGCGAGAAGGATCGACAGGTTCAACTCGAGGATCGCCACTCGTTCGGTCACGTCGAACGCGTCGAGTACGTCGGGGTGGATCTCGCCGACTGCGCCGACCACGTCACGTCCGGCCGACAGCGTGGCCGACCGCGTGGGATGCAGACCGGCCGGAACCTTCGACTGATCGAGACGTGCACCCCATCCCATGGCCGTGGCCAACTCGCGCCACACCGCGACGGCGTGTGGCGCCTCGACTCCAGCCAGAACCACGCACAGTTCTTCGTACTCGGCTGGTAGCACCTCGTCGCTCGGCGGATACACGTGACCCACCTCGAAGAGCGATACGCCCGAACGGCGATGCGATTCGTTGAAGGCCAGCGCCTTCAGCAGCCCGGGACGAAGCGACGTTCGTAACACGTCGTCACCCACCACGAGCGGATTGACGAGGCGCACGGCATCGGTGGACAGACCGGCCGACGCCAGGTCACCGTCGGCGAGGAACGGGTGCGGCATGGCCTCGCTCACACCGGCGCCGAGCAACACGTTGCGCACTCGTCGACGTCGCTGCTGGATCGGAGACAGGCCACCCGGCACGGTCGATTTCGGCACCGTCTTCCCCAGACGGTCGTACCCGAAGAGTCGGGCGACCTCTTCGACGATGTCGATCTCGAGGGCGCAGTCGGGGCGCCACGACGGAACGGTGACCGCCAGGTTCGCGCCGTCGCCCGCACACGTGAACCCGATGGGCGTGACGAGCGCGGCGATCTCGTCGGTCGTGAACTCGCGGCCGAGCAATGTGCTGACTCGACTCGGACGAACGGTGATCGTCGGCGCCACCGGCATCGACGGCGTCCGGGCGTCGACGAATCCGTCGTGCACCACGAGGTCAGGGCAGGTGATCCGCAGCAGTTCGACGAAACGCGCGATGGACGATTCGACACCGAGCGGATCGATACCGCGCTCGTTGCGAGCCGAGGCCTCGCTGCGCAGAGCCAGACGCTGCACGCTCTTCATGATGCCGAGTGGTTCGAAGTACGCCGTTTCGAGCGCGACCACGGTGGTGGCGTCGCTGATCTCGGTGTTCTGGCCACCCATGATGCCGGCGATGCCGATGGGCCGGTCGGTGGCGTCGCAGATGAGCAGATCGTCCGCGGTGAGGGTGCGCTCGACCCCGTCGAGGGTGATCATCGTCTCGCTGTCGCGAGCCGCGCGAATACGGAACCCTCCCCCACCCAAGGTGTCGAAGTCGTAGGCATGGTTGGGCTGATTGGTCTCGAGCATCACGTAATTGCTCACGTCGACCACGTTGTTGATGGGTCGCATACCCGCCGCCGACAGACGACTCTTCATCCAGTCGGGCGACTCGGCGACGCGCACTCCCGACAGCACGATGCTCGTGAATCGCGGACACCGGTCTCCGTCGACGATCTCGACCGTGGCTGATCGCGACGGACCGTCGGCCACCACGCGACCGGCCGGCGCCGAGAACGGAACACCGAAACGGGCTGCAAGATCACGGGCGACGCTCACGTGTCCGAAGGCATCGGGACGATTGCGCAACACGTCGAGGTCGTAGACGGTCTCTTCGGCGAGTCCGAGTGCGTCGCCGTAGGGCACTCCGAGAGGCGTGTTCGGGTCGAGAATCAGAATGCCACTGTGATCGTCACCGAGACCGAGTTCGCGCGCCGAGCAACACATGCCCTCACTCGGGATGCCGACGATGGGCTTGGTCTCGATCAGGCGACCGTCGGGCATCGCCGTACCGGGAGTCGCCCACGGGATGACGTCACCGGGCTGCATGTTGAAGGCCCCACACCACACGTGATGCTCGGTTCCGTCGCCGATGTCGAGGAACACCCGATGTACCTTGGCGGCGTCGGGATGCCGTTCGGTCTTCACCACGCGCGCCGTGATCACGCCGGCCACCGTGGCCCCGACTCGGTCGACGCTCTCGCACGCGAGGCCGACGTCGGACAAGGTGTCGGCCACCGTGTCGACGGTCGCGTCGGCTGGCAAGGCCGCCAGTTCTCGGATCCAGGAGTCGACGATCTTCATGTCAGAACTGCTCGATGAACCGGATGTCGTTGGTGTACATCTCGCGGACGTCGCCCACCCCGTGACGCTCCTTGGCCATGCGGTCGATTCCGAAGCCGAAGGCGAAACCGCTCCATTCCTCGGGATCGAGTCCCCCGGCGCTCAGCACGTTGGGGTGCACCATGCCGCAACCACCCAATTCGAGCCAGTCGCCCTTCGGCGTCCGGATGTCGAATTCGGCCGACGGTTCGGTGAACGGAAAGTACGAGGGGCGCAGACGACTTCCGAAGTCGGTTCCGAAGAACGCCTTGGTGAACGCGTCGATGGTGCCGGCCAGATCGGCGAGCGTGATGCCGCGATCGATCACCAGACCCTCGATCTGATGGAAGACCGCCAGGTGCGTGGCATCGGTGGTCTCGTTGCGGAACACACGACCGGGCATCACCATGTAGATCGGTGGTTGCACCAGTTGCATCACGCGGATCTGCACCGGCGACGTGTGCGTTCGCAACACCGTGCTGCCCGGGGCGCCGTGGTCGACGTAGAACGTGTCGTGCATACTGCGCGCCGGATGTGACGGCGGCATGTTGAGGGCTTCGAAGTTGTACCAGTCGGTCTCGACCTCCGGGCCTTCGGCAACCTGGAATCCGAGGCCCACGAACACGTCTTCGAGACGCTCCCAGGCCTGGGTGACGATGTGAGCTCGACCGCGCCGAGGTGCTGCGATGTACTCGGTGAGGTCGAGCGCTTCGGCAGCGAGCTGAATCTCGCGTTCGGCACGTCCGAGATCTCGGCGACGCTCGGCCAGAGCGGCTTCCACTGCCGTCATCGCCTCGTTGACGGCCGCACCGGCCGCCTTCTTCTCGTCGACGGTGGCCAACTTGCCGAGACCGGCCTTCAAACCGGCCAAAGCGCCCTTCTTGCCGAGCAGTTCGGCGTCGAGCCGAGCGACCTCGTCGACCGAGGACGCCGAAGCGACACGTGACAGCGCTTCGTCGCGGGCGGTGGTGATGTCGGCGATCATGACGGGGTCACGGTACCGGAGGCGCCGCGACGATGACGAGCCACTTCGAAGGCGACCAGAGTTCCGGCCATGGCGGCGTTCAGCGATTCGGAACGGCCGACGTGCTCGATGGTGATCCACTCGTCGATCGACGCGTCGTCGTCGATGCCGTGCGCCTCGTTGCCGATCACGATCGCCACGCGCTCGTCGTAGTCGACACGGCGGTGGTCGATCCCTCGGTGCGACGAGGTCCCGTAGACCGTGAATCCGGCTCTCCGCACATCGGCCAGTGTTCCGACTTCGACGATCGGCACGTGGAACACGGCACCGGCCGAGGCACGCACCGTCTTGGGACTCGAGACATCGACCGTGCCGCTCGTGAGCACCACGGCGTCGACACCTGCCGCTTCAGCCGATCGAACGAGAGTGCCGAGATTGCCCGGGTCGGCGACCGAGTCGGCCACCAACACGAACGAGGTCGACCGGAGATCGTCGATCGAGCCCAGTCGATGTTCGACGATGGCGACGATGCCAGGTGGCGTTTCGGTGTCGGTCACCTTGTCGATCACGCCTGGATCGAGTTCGTACACGACACCGGCGCCGTCGACTGCCTCGACGCCCGGGGCGACGAACTGGCACTCGACCCGACATCCGGCAGCCACCGCCTCGCGTACCAGAACCGCTCCTTCGACGATCAGAACGCCTTCGTCACGACGCGCACTGCGGCGCCCCAGGAGGCGCCGCAGTCGTCGGACGTGTTGATTGGTGAGACCGAGTCCCACGCAGGCTCCGTCAGCCCAGCGCGGCCTTGGCCGCCGACACCAGCTTGGAAAAAGCGGCCGGATCGGTCACGGCGAGATCGGCGAGGATCTTGCGGTCGACTTCGATCCCGGCGGCGTTCAATCCGGCGATGAATCGGCTGTAGCTCATGTCGTTCTGACGACAGGCGGCGTTGATGCGCTGGATCCAAAGGCGACGGAACTCGCCCTTCTTCGCGCGCCGGTCACGGAACGCGTACTGACCACTGCGCATCACCTGCTCGTTGGCGGCGCGCACCGAACGGCTCTTGTTGCCGTAATAACCCTTGGCGCGCTCCAGGACCTGGCGACGCTTCTTCTTGGCTCCGACGGCTCGCTTCACTCTGGCCATGGGAACTCTCCTTTCTCGGAACTACGTGTTGCTCGGAACTACGTGATGGGGAACGGGTGGACGAGACGGATCAGCGCTCGGCAAGGAGACGCTTGATCTTCTTTTCGTCACCGGGGTGGACGTCGACCAAACCGTCGAGACGGCGCGTCCGCGTGGACGGCTTCTTCTCGAAGAGGTGCTGGCGGTTCTGCTGCAGACGACGGAGCTTGCCGGTTCCGGTCTTGCGGAAACGCTTGGCGGTGGTCTTGCTCGTCTTCATCTTGGGCATGTCGGGCTTCTTTCTGTCAGTTCTCGGTTCCGGTGGGAGCCGAGGTGTCGGAGGCCTCGGCGACGGGCGCCTCGGCTTTCGAGTTGTTGGACGATCCGGAGGAGTTCTTCTTGGCCTTCTTCTCGGGCACGAGTACGAGGGTCATGTTGCGACCTTCGAGTCGGGCTTGAGTCTCGACCTTGGCGATTTCGCCGACTTGTTCGATGACTCCGTCGAGAATTTTGCTGCCGAGTTCGGGGTGAGCCATTTCGCGTCCACGGAACTGCAAGGTGACCTTCACCTTGTGTCCACCCTCCAGGAATTCCTGCACGTGGCGAACCTTGGTGTCGAAGTCTCCCTTGCCGATCTTGGGCCGGAACTTCACTTCCTTGACCGTGACGTGAGAGGTCTTCTTGCGGGCTTCGCGTTGACGCTGGGATTCCTCGTAGCGGAATTTGCCGTAGTCCATGATTCGACAGACCGGCGGTGTGGCGAGCGGAGCGACCTCGACCAGATCGAGATCGAGTTCACGCGCCAGCGACTGCGCCTCGGGAAGAGGCTTGATGCCGAGCTGGGAACCGTCGGGGCCGATGACCCTCACTTCACGCGCACGGATGCGCTCGTTGTAGCGGGGCTCGTTCTGCGGCGGTGCTATGGCTGTTCACTCCTGTGCAATGGGCTACCTCCCATGGTGATCGGATACGTGCAGACGAAAAGCCGATCCGGGGCAGCCGCCAGAGCGCCTGACTCGAAGGACCTGAGCGCACTCGAGAGTGGCCAGGTGGGGGCGAACCCCACTTTTCATCGATTGTCGGCTTGTAGGGTAACCGGATCGACGAGGAAAACCCATGACAGACCAGGATTTCGACGGAAGCACCGACGGCTCGATCGACGAGACGATGGATGCTTCTTTGGAGGCCTTGGCCGAGGCTCGCCAGCGACTGGCTGAAGTTCCGGCCGAGGTCGTGATCGTCAATCACGCGATGGGTCTCTACGAATTGGCCGCCATCCATTTGTCGTCGGCCCCGGCCAACCTCGACCAAGCCGCGGTCTCGATCGACGCCTTGGCCTGCCTGGTGGAAGGCCTCGGCGAACGTCTCGGCCCCGACCACGCCGTCCTGGCCGACGCACTGTCGAACATCCGCCTCGCCTTCGTCCAGATCAAGGGCTGACAAGCCCCAGCGTCACAGGCTGACAAGCCCCAGCGTCACAGGCTGACAAGCCCCAGCGTCACAGGCTGACCAGCCCGAAGGCTTCGAGTCGGCCGAACTTCGGGCGCACCTCACAGGTCACGGGGCTCCCCACCTCGATGCGCCGTGTGCCATCGGCGATCTCGGCACAGTGGAACGGAACCTCCTGGCCGTCCTCCAAGCGCGCGACTCCGAGACCGACGTGTTCGTCGAACGAGACCACCGTGGCCCGAACAGGAGGAGTCGACACGACAGTCCGATCAGGCGACGATCTTGGAGATCGGAAGTTCGAGCAGATCGGACGCACCGGCGTCTTTGAGCGCCGGGATGAGGGTGTTGATCGACCGCTTCTCGACCACCGATTCGACGGCGAATCCTCCCCCGGCGAGTTCGCTGATGGTGGGCGACTTGGCCGACGGCAGCACGTCGAGAACCTTGGCCAGATCGTCGGCACCCACGTTCAACTTGACGAGCACTTTGCCCCGAGCGTCGAGGGTTCCGAGGAGAAGTGTCATGAGTTGATTCATCGCATGACGTTTGTCGGGATCGGCGAACGACGGACGATGGGCGATCATCTCGGTGTAGCTGACGAGCATCGTATCGATCACCCGCAACCCGGCGGCCCGCAACGCTCGACCGGTCTCGGTGATGTCGACGATGCAGTCGGCGATGTCGGGGATCTTGGCTTCCGACGCGCCGTACGACAGACGGACATCGGCGTCGATGCCACGCTCGGCGAAGAAACGGCGGGTGAGACCGGGGTATTCGGTGCTCACGCGCACACCTTGCGGAAGGTCGGCGACCGACTGCGCCGGGCTGTCGCCGGCGACGGCCACCACGACCTTGACCGGATCGCTCGTGGCCTTGGAGTAACGGAGTTCGCCGAGGCTCTCGACGTCGCTCTCGGTTTCCTCGACCCAGTCACGCCCGGTGATGCCGAGATCGAACAATCCCTCGGCCACGTACTCAGGAATCTCTTGCGGGCGAAGGATGCGAACCTCGGAGATGCGCGGGTCGTCGATCGACGCCTTGTAGTCGACGCTCGACGAACGGCGGATCGGGAGATCGGCCGCTTCGAACAAGTCGAAGGTGGCCTTCTCCAGAGATCCTTTGGGCACGACGAGGCGCAACACGCCCGTCACGTTACCGGCGTCAGTTGCCGTGGGACGTGGGGGTTTCGGCGAGGAGCCGCAATGCGTGGGGCAGAACGTCGAGGATCGCCTCGATCTGCTCGACGCAGCCTTTCGGCGAACCGGGAGTGTTGCAGACGATGCACGACCCGACGACACCCACCACACCGCGCGACAGCCGGCCGAGCGGATTCACGAGGCGCATCGCCTCGGCGAGACCCGGAGCTTCGCGTTCGATGACCCGACGCGTTCCCTCCGGTGTCATGTCGCGTGGAGCGAAGCCGGTTCCGCCCGTGGTGACGACGAGTCCGGCGAAACCGGTCGTGAGTCGACGTAGTTCGGCGGCGACCTCGTCGGCACCGTCGGCGGTGAGGGATCGCTCGACCACGTCGAATCCGGCTCGTTCGAGTGCGTCGGCCAGTGCAACTCCCGAGAGGTCCTCGCGCGTCCCGTGAACCACGCCATCGCTCACCGTGAGCACCTTGGCCGCCAATCGATCAGCCGAGTTTCCGGAACTCATGACGTTCGACGGTACCGGACGAGAACCATGCCGTCGGTGTCGGTGCGATGGGGGGCCAGACGGAAACCGTGACCGAACTCGTCCCATTCGTCCCGAAGTCGAGGGATTCCCCGTCCCGTGCGGTCTCCTTCTCGACCCACGATCTCGAATCCTTCTGGGGTCGGATGTTCGATCGACTCGCGCGCCGTGACTGTGCACACGCTGTAGACGAGAAGGCCACCGGGTCTCACGAGTCGTGCCGACGCGTCGAGGATCTCGGCTTGCAGACGAACCAGATCGTCGACGTCGGATTCGGCGATACGCCACCGCGCGTCGGGTCGACGACGCAGCGCACCGAGCCCCGAACACGGCGCGTCGACGAGAACACGGTCGAAAGACGACTCGGGCATCGGAGGACGCCGAGCGTCGGCCACCACCACGTCGACGTCGACGCCACACGCCGAGGCATTGCGCGCCACCAGACCAGCTCGCGCGGAATTGGCGTCGGCGCCGACCACGTGAGCACCGGTGGACGCAAGGGCAGTCGCCTTTCCTCCTGGTCCCGCACAAGTGTCGAGAACGTCCTCTCCACGTTCGGCCCCGACGGCGTCGACCACCCATTGGCTCGCGAGATCTTGGACGTATCCGTCGGGGCGTCGGCTCACCGGAGCCGGCTCGTTCATTCGTTCGAGGCATGCGGTCGCCTCGTCGCCGAACTCTTGCTCGAAGGTGCTCACGATCCAATCGGGATAGCTGAGTCGAGTGGCTTCGTCGGGCCAGACCATCGGCGTGGTGGCCACCCGTCGCAGCACGGCGTTCACGAACCCGCGCGTCCGGCGCGGAGCGAGGGACACCGTGGTGGAGACCGCGGCATGTGCGGCCACTCCCCCGAAGACGATCTGATAGGCACCGAGTCGCAGAACTCGTCGGGTGTCGGCGTCAGGTGGCGACGAGACGAATCGATCGACCAGAGCGTCGCAGGCTCGGCGACGTCGAGTGGTTCCGTACACCAACTCGGTCACGAAACGGCGGTCGGCCGGCTCCAACGACGAAATGTCGAGAAGTCGGGGCACGAGCAGGTTCGCGTAGGCCCCACCGTCCTCGATCCGCCGGAGAGCCTCGATCGCCAGTTCTCGGGCCGACGACGTCACGGTTCGAGGTGGCGTCATGATTCGAAACGGATCGGCACACCTCGACGTCCGTTGACCCAGTCGGATGCCGACATCATCTTTTTGCCCTCCGGCTGCAAGGCCACCACCTCGACGTCGAAGTCTGCGGTGGCGACCATGAGGCGAGTGCCCTCGACTGCGCCTTCCCCGGGCATCCTCGACGACGCCACATCGGTCGCCCGCAGCGACCCGATCCGCACTCGGGCTCCGTCGAGTTCGGTCCAGGCACCCCCGATTCGAACCCGGCGCCTGGTGACCTCGGACGGTTCGCCCCACACGACGTGTCGATCCTCGTTCGTCAGCTTCTCGGCGTAGACGGGCTCCCCCGCCTGCGGAACGACCGGAGGGAGACCGTCCCGAAGGGCGGCGACGAGCAGTCGGCCTCCGATCCGGGACAGCTCGTCGCGCAGTTCGTCGGCCGTCACCGATTCGTCGATCGCAACTCGTTCGCACGCCAGCACTCCACCGGTGTCGAGACCCACCTCGACGTGCATGAGGCACACACCGGTCTCGAGGTCGCCGGCCATGATGCATCGCTCGATCGGTGCTGCACCGCGCCAGCGGGGCAGCAGAGAAAAATGAAGGTTGACCATCGGGATCCGCGCGAGAACGTGCTCCTTCACGAGCGCGCCGTAGGCGACCACGACTCCGAGGTCGACCGGCGGAT
This sequence comes from uncultured Bifidobacterium sp., assembly GCA_964614655.1. Classification (GTDB taxonomy): domain Bacteria; phylum Actinomycetota; class Acidimicrobiia; order Acidimicrobiales; family Ilumatobacteraceae; genus Casp-actino8. Next base: position 92,189 of record CAZTPF010000005.1, on the reverse strand, counting down.
CGAGTTCGAGAAGATCGTCGACTCGATGAGACACCGGAATCCCGTGATCGGTGGCGACCCTCTTCACCGGACTCGGCACCAGAGTCGAACCTCGTCCTCGTTTCTTGTCGGCCCGCGTGATCACGTGCGCCACGTCGACACCGGCGCCGAGGAGATCGGCGAGGACTCGAGCCGACGTGTCGGGGGTTCCGAGAAAGGCCACCCGACCGATCGAACCGACCGGCAGTGGTGCGAGAGACGCCGTCACTCGGCTCGCAGCCGACGCGGCGCCACGGCGGCATCGGCCTGGGCCGCGAGGCGCCGGTATTCGGCGATTGCCTGCTCGCGCTGTTCGGGTTGCATGCGGTCGAACATCAAGACGCCGTTCAGATGATCGAGCTCGTGCTGGAAGAGACGGGCTTCGAGTTCGTCGGCCTCGAACGACACCTCGTTTCCGTCGATGTCGACGCCGGTCATGAGCACCGTCTTCGGTCTCACCATTTCGACGTAGAGACCCGGGATGCTGAGACAACCCTCTTCGTACGTCCACTCGCCATCGGATTCGGCGATGATCGGATTGAAGATCACCTCGGGCTCGCCATCGATGTCCCAGACGAAGATCTGACGTTGGATACCGACCTGGGGCGCGGCGAGACCGATTCCCGTCTCGGTCTCGTACAAGGTGTCGAACATCTGCTCGACGATCCGAACCACTTTGCCGTCGATGTCGGTGACCTCGGCTGCCTTGGCGGCCAGCACCGGGTCGCCGAATGTCCGGATTTCGTACGTCATACCTGCCAGGCTACTTGCGAGATGTCGCACTACTTCGACCACTCGCCCGAGTCGCCTTCGGATCCTCGATCGGTGACGGTCGTCGTCCCCGGCGATGCCTTCGACTATCACACCGATCGAGGTGTGTTCTCTCATGGTCGTCTCGACACCGGCACGAAGTTCTTGCTCACCGATGCACCAGAGCCACCCGAGACCGGTGTCTTTCTCGACCTCGGTTGCGGTGCTGGCCCGATCGCGCTCGCTCTCGCTCGGCGACGACCACAGGCGCAAGTCGTCGCCGTCGACGTGAACGAGCGTGCACGTCGGCTCACCGTCGACAACGCCCGACGGCTCGGGATCTCCAACCTCGTCGTCCACGGACCCGACGACGTCGACGACTCACTGCACTTCGATCTGATCTGGAGCAATCCGCCCATCAAAGTGGGCAAGGACGAACTGCACACCATGCTGCTGCGATGGCTCGAACGACTGTCACCCACCGGGAGGGCCGTCCTCGTCGTCCAGAAGAATCTCGGTTCGGACTCGCTGCAACGCTGGCTGAACGAGACGGGACATCCGACGGTTCGACTCGGCTCGCGGGCCGGCTACCGGCTCCTCGACGTTCGGCCCCGAACCGTCGACTAGATCCGAGGCGGATCGACGGCGATTCGCAACGAGCGCCGACGCCGATCGCTGTCACGACCGGAACGAAGTTCACTCCAGGCGTCGGCGAGTGCGGACGCGTCACGTGCCCGGACCAGCAACCGATCGTCGATCCGACCCACTTCGATTCCGTCGCAGGCCGACAAAGCAACTCGGCATTCGTCGAGATCGTCGCCCTCCACGACGGCCAGTGTGCTCGTCGGCGGCAACGACAGTGCGACACGTCGTTCCCATTCCGACGTCGCCGCGCCGTCGAGATCGAGAGCCGCCAGAGCCTGCACCGTGTCGTGGTCGACGAGCGTCGTCTGCAGAAGGATCCGTCCCGACGAACCGACCAGTCGCGCGGCGCGCGCGACGAGCGTCCAGACCTGCTCACGCGCTCGAAAGCGGGGGGCCAGCAATTCGGCGTCGAGGTCGAGGAACACCACCACGTCGACCTGGCGCACTCGGTGGAGAACCGCCTCGGTACCGATGAACACGTCGGCTGAGGCGTCGTCGACGTCGGCCGTCGAGGCCGTCACCTCCACGACCGGGCGCGACGCCGCCCGTTCGAGTTCGTCGCGCAGGCGTGTGGTTCCCGGTTTCACACGCGCCATGTCGCTCGAGCCGCACGAAGCGCAGACTCGAGGCCGCGTCGACGAGCAACGCGAGCACTCGAGCGACCCTTCGGTCGCTTCCACGAGGGCGCCGTCGCACTCCGCGCAACGGGCGACGTTGCGGCACGAACGGCACGCCAGCAGACGGGCCAGGCCCTTGGTGTTGATCACACACGCGACTCTGAGTTTCTCGTCACGGAGAGCTTCGATGAGTTCGGACGACACCAGACTCCGTTTCCACGGCTCCTGATCGGAACGGTCGACCACCTCGATGGACGGCCAAGCGCGACGCTCGCGCTCGACACCCGGCGACTTCACGCGTTCTCCATGGCGTCCGGGACCGGACCACGCCTCGAGAGTCGGAACGGCCGAGACGAGAATCGGAATCGCACCCGTTCGCCGACATCTCTCGATCACCACGTCCCGCGCGTGCCAGGTGGGCGACCGCTCCTCCTGCAACGACTCGTCGTTCTCGTCGAGAATCATCGCCACTGCGAGGTCGGGGCACGGTGCGAAGGCCGCGCCGCGTGCACCGATCACCACGTCCACCCCGCCGCGGGCCTGCGCCCAGTCCTCGGGCAGTAGCGCCACCGAGACGCCGGTTCGTCGTACGCGATGGGACAGAACACGAGCCATGTCGACCGATGGACACACGACGAGGGTGGGTCCGACGCGCGCCGCCGACAGGACCGACGGGAGGTGGTCGGCGGTCGGCGGAAGTCGCAGCACCCCGCCTCCTCCGTCGATCAGCTCGGAGGTCGCCGGTGACGACGGTTCGGCCCGCACGACCGTTCGGCGCGGCGTCGCCGGGCGATGCACCACCACCGGCGGCGATGCGACGACGAGGAAGGGCCGAAGCCGCCCGGCACACCACCTCCACGACGCCCAGCGCGCCAGTTCGATCAACTCGCCGTTCGGACCGATACCACTCGACTTGACGAGAGGCTTCAAGGCATCGGTCGACACCGCGTCGGAGGCATCCAGAAGTTCGACGACCCATCCTCCGACGCGTCGTCCGTGCAGCGAGACGCGCACTCTCGATCCGAGTTCGACGATCGACTCCATCTCGTCGGGGACGAGGTAGTCGAAGCTCTTGTCGATTCCCGTGACGTCGGGGACGATGCGGGCGACGCGTCCCAGAGGACTCAGAGGCCGACGGCCGACGTGAAGTCGGCGAGACGTGACAGCGACTCCCATTCGAAGTCGGGAAGTTCACGTCCGAAGTGGCCGTAGGCCGCGGTCTGACGGTAGATCGGACGCTTCAACTTCAGATCTCGCACGATGGCCGCCGGGCGAAGGTCGAAGGTGGAGCGAACTGCGGTCTCGATCTTTTCGACCGCGACCTTCTCGGTGCCGAAGGTCTCGACGAGGATGCTCACCGGATGCGCCATGCCGATCGCGTAGGCCACCTGCACTTCGCAACGCTCGGCGGCCCCGGAGGCCACGACGTGCTTGGCAACCCAGCGGGCCGCATAGGCCGCCGAACGGTCGACCTTGCTCGGATCCTTGCCGCTGAACGCGCCGCCACCGTGCCGACCCATACCGCCATACGTGTCGACGATGATCTTGCGGCCGGTCAGTCCGGTGTCGGCGTGCGGACCGCCGAGCACGAACTTGCCGGTCGGGTTCACGAACACCGAGTAGTCGTCGTCGGCGAACTGCTCGGGGATCACCGGACGGATCACCTGCTCGATGAGGTCGGGGCGGATGACCGAATCTCGATCGATGCCGTCGTGATGCTGGGTCGACACGAGGACCGTACGCAGTCGAACCGGTCGACCGTCCTCGTAGTCGAAGGTCACCTGGGTCTTGCCGTCGGGACGCAGATAGGGAATCTGACCCGATTTACGAGCGTCGGTCAGGCGTTCGGCGAGGCGGTGCGCGAGATGGATCGGCAGCGGCATGAGTGACGGCGTCTCGTTGCACGCGTAGCCGAACATCATTCCCTGGTCGCCGGCTCCTTGCAGGTCGAGGTCGTCACTTCCCGATCGACCGCGAACCTCTTCGCTGCGATCGACACCTTGCGCGATGTCGGGGCTCTGCGCATCGAGAGCGACGAGCACACCGCAGGTCTTGCCATCGAAGCCGAACTCGGCGTTGTCGTAGCCGATCTCGCGAATGACCTGCCGGGCGATGTCGGGAATCTCGATGTACTCACCGGTCGTGATCTCGCCCGAGACCAGGCACAGTCCGGTGGTCACCAAGGTTTCGCAGGCCACGCGGGCGTGGGGATCCTTGGTCAAGATGGCATCGAGGACGGCGTCGGAGATCTGATCGGCCATCTTGTCGGGGTGACCCTCGGTCACGCTCTCCGAGGTGAATGTCCACTGGCGGCTCATGAAACTCCCCATACGTATCAGGCGGTCGGGCGACGCCGCCGACGGCCCGTCGTCAGGCGAGCAATCGAGCGACGATGTCGAGCAAGGCCCGGGCGATGTCCCGTTTGTCGCTCAACGGATGCGACTCTAGAGGCTGGTCGGGGCGCAGGAAGGTAACTGCGTTCGTGTCGTACTGGAATCCGACACCAGGAGCCGACACGTCGTTGGCCACCACGAGGTCGAGATTCTTGCGACGCATCTTCGCCGTGGCGTTCTCGACGAGGTCGGAGGTCTCGGCGGCGAAGCCCACCAGGATCTGACCGGTCCGCTTGCGTGCACCGAGACCGGCCAGGATGTCGGGTGTGGGTTCGAGGCGGATCTCGGGAATGCCGCCGTCCTTTTTGATCTTCCCTGTGGCACACGACACCGGACGGAAATCGGCGACGGCGGCGGCCATCACGATCACGTCGGCCTCGGAAGCCCGGGCGTCGAGTGCAGCCTGCATCTCGGCGGCCGTCTCCACCTCGACCACCTGCACGCCGGCCGGTGGTTCGCGGTCGACCGTCGTCACCAGCGTGACCGTCGCGCCACGGCGGACGGCCTCTTCGGCCACGGCGTAGCCCTGCTTGCCACTCGATCGATTGGCGATGACGCGGACGGCGTCGATCGGCTCACGGGTTCCTCCGGCCGTCACGACGACCGAGCGACCATCGAGGTCACGCGGACCGAGCGCTCGTCGGACGGCCTCGACCACTGCTTCGGGCGCGGCCAGACGACCCTTCCCCGAGTCGCCACCGGCCAGGCGACCCTCCTCGGGTTCGACCACCTGAACTCCTCGGCGACGCAACACGGCGACGTTGTCCTGGATCGCCGGGTGCTCCCACATCTCGGTGTGCATGGCCGGACACACCACGACCGGCGCGCGAGTGGCGATGAGGACGTTGGTGAGGAGATCGGTGGACAGACCGTGTGCGTAGCCGGCGATCACTCGCGCGGTGGCCGGAGCCACCAGAACGAGGTCGGCGTTCTGGCCGAGTTTGGTGTGCGGAATCGGAGAGGCCTCGCTCCACAGCGACGTCTGCACTGGCTCGCTCGCCAAGGCCGACAAAGTGGTTCGTCCGATGAACTTCTCGGCACCGGCGGTCATCACCGGCACGACGTGGGCACCGAGATCGACCAACCGGCGGCAGATCTCGACCGACTTGTAGGCGGCGATACCACCACTCACACCGAGAACGATGCGACGACCCGACAACGGCCGCGTCATGACTGGTCGTGGCGACGCGTCAGGCGTCGTCACCCTCGACTGCGTCGGGGTCGGCGAGCAGGGCCAACTCGGCGGCCTCGGCATCGGCGAGAGCGGCGGCCTCGGCGGCTTCACGCTCGCGAACCTCGTCACCGGAGATACGCACGATCTTGCCGGCCGCGATCTCCTCGAAACTGAGGCTGAGAAGTTTGCGCAGCGACGGGACCTGGGGCGGAATCGTCTTCGACGACGTCACGCCCAGGTAGTAGTCCTGCAACTGACGCGAACGACTGGCCGCCAAGGTGACGAGGCTGAACTTGGAGTCCACCTTGTCGAGCAAACCTTCGAGGGCGGGATGGGTCATCGAGTCGTTGGTCGTCACCAGGGCACCGTTCTACGAGACGTCTACAGAACTTGTCGGACGCGAAGGCTAGCCCCGTCCCCCGGAATTACGTCGTGAGCCGATGATCTGGAGCATTTCGGCGACGGTGCGCTCCAGGTCGTCGTTGACCACCACGTGATCGGCGAGGGCTCGGCCCACCGGCTCTTCGTCCTCGGCCTTGCGCAGACGGGCCACGACCTTGTCGTCGGGATCACCACGACCGATCAGCCGGCGGCGCTGCTCGTCCCTCGACGGCGGCAGCACGAAGATGAGAATCGACTCGGGGAAACGGGACTTCACCTGCTGAGCGCCGTCGACCTCGATCTCGAGCACCAGGTCGCGGTCCGACGAGGGATCGGGCTGCGGTGTCCCGTAGAAGTTCCCGAGGAACTCGGTCCACTCCAGGAAGCCATCGGCATCTCGACGGGCCACGAATTCGTCTCGGGTCACGAACACGTAGGCATCGTCCCGCTCACCGGGCCGCCGATCCCGTGTCGTCCACGATCGGCTCAACAACAACTCCGGGTCGCGCGCCACGAGGGCGTCGACGATCGTGCCTTTACCGACCCCGCCTGGGCCGGACACGATGATGATCAGTGGGCGATGTCGAGAAAGCGGGTCGGCGTCGACCCCCGACATCACTTGTCGAGGTGTTCGAGCAGGGACTTCTTCTGCTGAGCGCCCAGACCCTGAATCTTGCGGTTGTCGGCGATCCCGACCTCTTCCATGATCTTGCGGGCCTTGACCTTGCCAAGACCGGGCAAGCTCTCGAGGAGCGAGACGACCTTCAACTTGCCCACGTTGGGATCGGAGGACGCCAAGGCATCGGCGACCGTGAGGGTGCCCTGCTTCAGCTTGACCTTGATCTCGGCACGAGCGGCCCGAGCTTCAGCAGCCTTGGCCAGCGCCGCCGCGCGCTGTTCGGGTGTGAGTTGCGGAGGTGTTGCCATGGCCGAAACTTACTCCTGGTCAGCGGGGTGCTGGTGGATAGTCGGTCGCCGGGCCTCAGTCGGCGACCCGTGGACGCGCCCCGGTGATGTCGCTCAACCGGGAAAAGCCCTGTTCAGCAGCCCACTTCACGAGATCGTCGGCCACCATTTTCGGAGCTCGGGGATCCACGAAGGTCGCCGTTCCGACCTGCACGGCCGAGGCTCCGGCCCGCATCAAGGCGCCGGCGGTGGCACCCGATGTGACTCCCCCCACCCCGATGATCGGGAGCTCGGGATGGCCCGCCCGAACATCAGCGACGGCCCGTACGGCCACCGGGTGGATCATCGGTCCCGACAGTCCACCGCCGCCGTTGCCGAGAACCGGTGCGCCGTCGTCGTCGAGGACGAGGCCGACCACCGTGTTGACGAGAGTGACGACCTCGGCACCGGCGTCGTGCACCGCTCCGGCGACGTCGACCAGCCGGTCCGTGTTCGGGCTCAGTTTGGCCCACAGTGGACGACCGATCACTCGACAGGCCCCCACGACTTCGGCCGAGAGGGCGGCGTCGTGAGCGAAGATGCCTCGACGACCCTCCAAGTTTGGGCACGACAAATTGATCTCGACGGCCACGATGTGTTCGGCTCCAGGAGAACGCAATCGTTCGGCCACTGCGTCGGCCGCCTGGCGATATTCGTCGACACTTCTCCCCCACAGGCTGACGACGGTGCGTGCTCCCTGACGAGCGAGCGAGTCGAGGTGCTCCTCGAACCACGCGGCAACCCCGGGCCCTTGAAGGCCGACCGCGTTGATCATGCCGTGAGGAAGGGGATGCAGTCGTGGCGAGGGATTGCCGGCCCACGGCATGACGGACAGCGATTTCACGACCACGGCGCCGATCGCCGAGAGTTCGAAGTACGCGCCGAGTTCGGCGCCGTGCCCCGAGGTGCCCGAGGCCGTCATCACGGCGTGAGCGAGTTCGACCGAGCCGACCCGCACGCGCGTGTCAACGGCCATGATGCTCCTGAAGGCTGCACACGTCGATCGGGCGGTCGGACTGCTCGGCCAGACCGCGGACGGCGGCCAGGGCCGCCTCCACCGTGGTGACCGACGGGACGCGGTACATGTTCGCCGCCTTGCGGATGGCCTCTCCGTCGGTTCGACCACCTCGACCTTGGGGCGTGTTGATGACGAACGAGATCGACCCGCTCGCGATCAGGTCGACCGCGGTCTCCCCGGCCTGATCACTGACCTTGTCGACCGTCCGATCGACCGCCAGTCCGAAACGACCGAGGTAATCAGCGGTTCCACGAGTGGCGGCGACGAGGAAGCCGAGTTCGCGCAATCGTTTGGCGACGACGATGCCAGCCGGCTTGTCGGAATCAGCCAGCGACAAAAAGACCGTGCCGCTCGTCGGAAGCACTGTTCCGGCTGCGAGTTCCGCTTTGTAGAAGGCGCGCCCGAACGACGTGTCGATTCCCATCACTTCACCAGTCGAACGCATCTCGGGGCCGAGCGCGGTGTCGACCTCCGGGAAGCGATTGAACGGCAGGACCGCTTCTTTGATCGCCACACGTTCTCCGTCGAGAACCGATTCGACGAGCAGCCCCTCGTCGCGAAGTTCGGCGAGCGTCGCACCGAGCATCACCCGCGTCGCCACCTTGGCGAGCGGCACACCGGTGGCCTTGGCCACGAACGGCACGGTGCGGCTGGCCCGTGGATTCGCCTCGATGACGTACACGTTGGTTCCGGCCACTGCGTACTGGACGTTGATGAGCCCGCGCACGTCGAGAGCTTCGGCGATCGCTTCGGTGTAGGCGCGAATGACTTCGACCACCCAAGACGGCAGCGTCTGGGGCGGAATCGCACAGGCCGAGTCGCCGGAATGGACACCCGCCTCCTCGACGTGCTCCATGACCCCGCCGATGAGCACCTCCCCGGTGCAGTCGCGGATGGCGTCGACGTCGACTTCGATCGCGTCCTCGAGGAAACGATCGACCAGAACCGGACGCTCGGCCGAAAGACCGCCTTCTTTGCCGAGGCTTCCGAAACCCGACAACTCGGCCATGGCCCGGGCGAGGTGGTCGCGATCGTGCACGATCTGCATCGCTCGGCCGCCGAGTACGTAGCTCGGACGAACGAGCACCGGGAAACCGACCCGCGCCACGATCGCCTCGGCCTCGGCCAAGGTCACCGCCGTGCCGCCAGGCGGCTGCGGAACGCGCAGTCGGTCGCACAGTTCGTTCCACTTCTCGCGATCCTCGGCCAGATCGATCGAGGCCGGTGACGTACCGGCGATCAACTCCTGCGGGATCTGTCCCGACAACTTGAGCGGGGTCTGGCCACCGAGCGACACGATGACTTTGGGCGGACGGCCTCCCGACGCCACGGTCTCGGCCTCGATCACGTTCAGCACATCTTCTTTGGTGAGCGGTTCGAAATACAGACGGTCGGAGGTGTCGTAGTCGGTCGACACCGTCTCGGGATTGCAGTTCACCATGACGGTCTCGTAGCCGGCGTCGCGCAGGGCGAAAGAAGCGTGCACACAGCAGTAGTCGAACTCGATTCCCTGTCCGATCCGGTTGGGTCCCGAGCCGAGGATCACCACACGCGGACGGTCCGACTCGCGAATCTCGTTCTCGTCCTCGTAAGTCGAATAGTGATACGGCGTCTCGGCGGCGAATTCGGCCGAACAGGTGTCGACGGTCTTGTAAGTGGGGAGAACGCCGGCTGCGAGCCGAGCGGCGCGTACCTCGTCCTCGGTCCGACCCCAGACGTACGCCAACTGAGCATCGCTGAAACCGAGCCGCTTCGCTCGCTTCCAGTCCCGCGCCTCGAGGGATTCGAGCATCAGCGACTCGAGTCGCCGACGCTCCTCGGTCAGGATCGACATCTGGTCGAGGAACCACGGATCGACACGGCACGAGTCGTGAATTCGTTCGATCGGCACCTCACGCCGGAGGAGTTCTCCGATCTGGAAGATCCGATCGGGAGTCGGGACGGCGACCCGGGCCAACAGTTCGTCGTCGCCGAGACCGTCGAACTGCTTCTCGGCACCGTCGGCGTTCAGACCGGCGCGACCTTGTTCGAGCGAACGCAACGCCTTCTGCAGACTCTCGGGGAAGGTTCGACCGATCGACATGACCTCGCCGACGCTTTGCATCTGGGTTCCGAGTACGCCGGAGGTTCCGGGCAGTTTCTCGAACGCCCAACGGGGAATCTTCGTGACGACGTAGTCGATGGTCGGCTCGAAACTGGCCGGCGTCATCTTGGTGATGTCGTTCGGGATCTCGTCGAGGGTGTATCCGATCGCCAACTTGGCGGCGATCTTGGCGATCGGGAAACCGGTCGCCTTCGACGCCAGAGCGCTCGAGCGAGACACCCGCGGATTCATCTCGATCACGACTTGTTCACCGGTCGACGGATCGACGGCGAATTGGACGTTCGATCCTCCGGTCTCGACACCGACTCGGCGAATGCACGCGAAGGCCGCGTCGCGCATGCGCTGATACTCGACGTCGCTCAGCGTCTGTGCGGGAGCCACCGTGATCGAGTCGCCGGTGTGCACGCCCATCGGGTCGAAGTTCTCGATCGAGCAGATGATCACACAGTTGTCGGCCCGATCGCGCATGACCTCGAGCTCGTATTCCTTCCAACCGGCGATGCTCTTCTCGATGAGGATCTCGCTGATCGGACTGGCCTCGAGTCCGAGACGGGCCAACTTCTCGAACTCTTCGGGAGTCGACGCGATGCCCGTGCCACGTCCACCGAGGATGTAGGCGGGACGGATGATGACCGGCAATCCGATCTCGGCCATGACCGTTCGCGCCTCGTCGACCGTATGGGCGATACCGCTCTTCGGAACCGACAGACCGATCTCGATCATCGCCTCTTTGAACTTCTCGCGATCTTCGGCGGTGGCGATCGCCTCGGCATTGGCGCCGATCAACTCGGGTGTACCAGGGACGCCGACGAGGCCGCGTTCGAAGAGTGCCATGGCCGTGTTGAGTCCGGTCTGTCCCCCGAGGGTGGGAAGCACTGCATCGGGACGCTCCCGTTCGATGATGCGCGCCACCACTTCCCATGTGAGCGGTTCGACGTAGGTGCGATGGGCGAAGTCGGGGTCGGTCATGATCGTCGCCGGATTCGAATTGGCGAGAATCACGCGATAGCCCTCGTCCTTCAGGACCCGGCAAGCCTGCGTGCCCGAATAGTCGAACTCGCACGCTTGGCCGATCACGATCGGACCGGAGCCGATGATGAGAATGGACGAGAGGTCGTCGCGACGGGGCATCAGTTCGCTCCCTGTGTCATCGGGTGGGCGTCCATGAGATCCGCGAACTCGTCGAAGAGATACCGACTGTCATGCGGCCCGGGTCCCGCCTCGGGGTGGTACTGAACGCTGAACGCCGGAGCCGACAGGACTCGCATTCCTTCGTTCGTGTGATCGTTCAAGTTCAGATGAGTCACCTCGACCCGACCCTCGAGGCTCGCCGGGTCGACGCAGAAGTTGTGGTTCTGGCTCGTGATCTCGATACGACCCGACGCCTCGTGTCGGACCGGATGATTTCCTCCGTGATGGCCGAAGGGCAGCTTGAAGGTCTGTCCTCCGAGAGCGCGACTCAACAACTGATGTCCGAGACAGATGCCGAACACGGGAACCTCGCCGATCAACTGGCGAATCGTCTCGACGGCATAGGGAACGGCGGACGGATCCCCGGGACCGTTCGAGAGGAACACACCGTCGGGTTTCATGGCCAAGACGTCGGCCGCCGACGTGGACGCCGGTACGACATCGACAGTCGCGATCTCGGCGAGGCATCGAAGGATCGTCGACTTGATGCCGAAGTCGAGAGCCACGACACGTCGCGCGCCACCGTGCACTCGACTCTCGATTCGATAGGGGCGGTCGGTCGTCACGGTGGCCACCAGATCGACCCCGTCGGTACCCGGCTCGGCTCGCGCCGCCGCCAACAGTTCGGCGTACGAACCGGTCCCGAAGGCTCCCGACATCGAGCCCGTGTCGCGCAGGATCCTCGTGAGACGGCGCGTGTCGACACCGGCGATCCCCGGAACACCCCGCTGCGACAACATCGCGTCGAGGCTCGACGTCGAACGGTGGTTGCTCGCCCGACGCGCCAGGTCGCGCACCACCACCCCCCGGCAAAACGGGCGGGACGCCTCGTCGTCGGCGGCCGTGGTGCCGTAGTTGCCGATGTGCGGGTAGGTGAAGGTCACGATCTGGCCGGCGTAACTCGGATCGGTCACGACTTCCTGATACCCCGACAGGACCGTGTTGAAGACGACCTCACCGGTGGTCACCGACGCCGAAGCGCCGATCGCTTCGCCCTCGAAGACGCTCCCGTCGGCGAGGACCAGGTGGGCGGGGACGATCTCTCGGTCAGGCATGACGACCCTTCGTGCTCGGGGGATGAATGATCATGCAGTCTACTGCATGATCGATGAATGAACTCATCGGGTGGCCTCGCCGTCGATCACGACGGGCACCCCGTCGAACACCGTGTGGCGTACCCGGCCCCGCAGGGACCGCCCCACGTAGGGGGTGTTACGACTGCGGCTGGCCAAGGTTGAGGGGTCGACCTCCCACGACGCCGACGGATCGAACACCGCCAAGTTGGCCGGTTCACCGACGGCGACCGGACGGCCGTGTCGGCCGTGCAGACGTGCGATGGCCGCCGGTTTCCAACTGAGAGCGGCGATCACATCGCGCAGCGGCATGAGTCCGGTGTCGACCAGTTCGGCGATGGCCACTCCGAGAGCCGTTTCGAGACCGAGCATGCCCGGCGGCGCCTGATCGAGGGGCTGCTCCTTGAAGCGCTCGGCGTGCGGCGCGTGGTCGGTTGCGATCGCATCGATCGTCCCGTCGGCCAGGCCCGCCTTCAACGCCGCAATGTCGGCCGGGGTCCGCAACGGCGGATTCACCTTGAAGACCGGATCGAAGCCCGACAGCTGTTCGTCGGTCAACGAAAAATGGTGCGGGGTGGCTTCGGCGGTGACGGGCAGTCCGTCGGCCTTGGCCGCCCGCACGAGCTCGACACTGCGCGCCGTCGACAGATGCAAGAAGTGCATGCCGGCACCGGTGAGCCGACACAGTTCGATGTCGCGATGCACCATCAACTCTTCGGCGAGGGCCGGCCAACCCGGCAGACCGAGTCGACTGCAGCACGAGCCTTCGTGCATCACGGCACCTCGAGTCAGGCTCTCCACCTCGCAGTGCTGGGCGAGCGTGACGCCGAGATCACGTGCGTACTCCAATGCCCGCCGCATCAATTGCGGATCCTGGACACCTGTCCCGTCGTCGGTGAAGAGTTGGACACCGGCCGCTTGCAACTCGGCGTAGGGAGCCAATTGCTCGCCGGCTCGCCCGACCGTGATGCAACCCGATGGGACGACGTCGCACAGGCCCGCTCGACGACCTTGGGCCCGCACGAAGTCGACGACGATGCGCGAATCGTGAGGGGGTTCGGTGTTGGGCATGGCCACGACGGCCGTGAATCCTCCTCGGGCGGCGGCCCGACTTCCGGTCTCGATCGTCTCGGACTCTTCGCGACCCGGCTCGCGAAGATGCACGTGGAGGTCGACGAAACCCGGCGATACCACACAACTCGTGGCGTCGAGCACCCGATCGGCATCGGGCAAGTCGGCACCGGGCTCCACGACATGAGTGATGACACCCTCGGCGACCCGCACGTCGGCCGGCCGTCCCGACTCGTCGACAGTGGTCGAGTCGACGATCCTTCCGCCACGGAGAATGAGGCTCACGACGGCACCTCCTCACCCGAGGCCAAGAGTTCGAACAGAACGGCCATTCGCACCGAGATCCCGTGCGTCACTTGTTCGACGATTGCGCTTCGCTCGGTGCTGGACGGGTCGAACATCATCTCGACTCCTCTGTTCATCGGCCCGGGGTGCATGAGAATCGCGTCGGCGCGCGTACGCGACCATCGGGCCTCGTCGAGTCCGTATCGCCGGCTGTACTCGGCCAGGTCGGGGACGAGTGCCTCTTTCATCCGCTCGCGTTGCATGCGCAGCATGTAGACCACATCGACGTCGGACAGCACGTCGTCGAGCGAGTTCGAGACCGAGACGTTCCAGCCTTCCGTGTCGGGCGGAAGCAGGGTCGACGGCCCCACCAGTACCACCTCGGCACCGAGGATGGTGAAGGCCTCGACGCAACTTCGCGCCACACGACTGTGGCGCGAATCGCCGACGATGGCGACGCGCAGGCCGGCCAGACAATTCGTTGACGGCTCGAGACCGCGTCGCGACAACACCGTGTAGCAGTCGAGGAGGGCCTGAGTCGGATGCTGATGCCATCCGTCTCCGGCGTTGACGATGGCGGCATCGGTCCAGTCGGAGATCTGCCAGGGAACTCCACTCGTGCTGTGACGAACGACGAAGACCGAGGCACCCATCGCACTCACGGTCTCGATCGTGTCGCGCAGACTCTCCCCCTTGTTGAGACTCGAGGTCGATACCGAGAAGTTCACCGTGTCGGCCGACAGGCGCCGAGCCGCCGTCTCGAAGCTGATCCGGGTGCGCGTCGAGTCCTCGAAGAAGAGGCTCACGACCGTGCGACCCACGAGGGCCGGCACTTTGGGAACCGGACGCGAATTCACGGCCTCCATGTGACGGGCGGTGCGAAGTACGCGAACCACACCTTCGCCGCCGATCTCCGAGATGCTCCGCACGTGCTTCATCGCGTCGAACCCCGTCGAAGCACGACACCCTCGGGAGACACCACCACGTCTTCGTCCGAACTGGTGGGGAGGTTCTTTCCGACGTAATCGGGACGGATCGGGAGTTCGCGATGACCGCGGTCGACCATGACGGCCAATTGCACCTGCGCCGGACGACCGTACTGGTGCAGGGCATCGAGTGCGGCCCGCACCGTACGCCCGGTGTAGAGAACGTCGTCGACCACCACGACACGCGCACCCGTCAGATCGATGGGAATCCGGGTGACGGCCACCGGCGTGACGGGCCGCAGACCGATGTCGTCGCGAAAGAGAGACACGTCGAGCTCTCCACGGGGCACCAAGGCCCCGTCGATCCGTTCGAGGGCCGACGCCAGCCGCTCGGAGAGCCAGACTCCGCCACGCTGCAACCCGACGAGGACGATCCCGTCCAGACCTCGATTGCGTTCGATGATCTCGTGCGAGATACGGGTCACGGCCCGATCGAGATCGTCGGAACGGAGGACGTGCACGGACTCGTCATTTGTACCGGGGCGACCCGGGTCTCGTGTCATCTGATCCTCCGTTCGGGCCTCACAGGACCCGTTTGACGGTCGCTTCGACTCTAGCAGTCGTCGACGGTCGTCAGGACCACCGGTCGAGGACGGCGAGCAGATCGTCAGGGAGCGGCGAGTCGACTCCCACGTCGAGTCCGGTGACCGGGTGACGGAACGTGAGCCGCGTGGCATGCAGGACGGGCCGCTCCGTCGGCGAACCGGCACGCTGGCCGCCGTACGCCGTGTCACCGACGACGGGATGCCCGACGGCCGCCAGATGCACACGAATCTGGTGGGTACGACCGGTCTCGAGCTCGCAGATCACCAGCGAGGCATCGGGGTCGGAGAACTCGCGTTCCACTCGGTAGTGGGTGCGCGCCTCCTTGCCGGTCGGGACCACGGCCATGCGAAGTGGATCACGCGGATCGCGCCCGATCGGCGCATCGATAGTTCCGACCGGAGCGTCGAAATGCCCCCACGCAAGAGCGATGTATCGCCGTTCGACGTCGTGCTCGGACAGTTGTTCGACGAGCGAATGGTACGCCTCGTTCGTGCGCGCCACGACGAGCAACCCCGACGTGCCGACGTCGAGTCGATGGACGATGCCCGGTCTCTCCGGATCCCCCACCGACGCGATTTCCGGGTAACGCGCGAGCAAACCGTTCACGAGAGTGCCGCCGCGATGACCGGGGGCCGGGTGGACCACCACACCAGGCGCCTTGTCGACCACGATCACGTGCTCGTCCTCGTGTCGAACCACCACGTCGATCGTCGGATCGGGGCCCGGCAGTTCGGCCACGGGGCGACTCGACGTGTCGATCTCGACGAGTTGACCGGCGGTCAACCGGATCTTGCCCGACGAGATCGGAGACCCGTCGAGCGTGACCGCTCCGGCCTCGATCATCGTGGTGGCGTCGCGACGACTCACGTCGGCGACCAGAGCGACCACCCGATCGAGGCGCTCCCCGGCAAGGGATTCGGGGATCTCCTCCCGTCTGATCTCACTCATCGGTCGACACCTCGCCGCTTCCTCGTCGGGCGTCCCGCACGAAACCGATGATCAACAGAGCACCGCCGACGTTGATTGCGACGTCGGCCACGTTGAAGATCGGAAACCACTGGAAGTCGATGAAGTCGACGACCGAGCCTCGCAGGACTTCTCCCCCGCGAAACACGCGGTCGGCGAGATTGCCGGCCGCGCCGCCGATCACCAGTCCGACGGCAACCGTCGACAATCGCGACGACGCCCGCCGGAACGACACGAGGAGCCAGACGATGACGACGGTCGCGACGACGGCGATCACGGGACCCAAGCCTCGAGCTCTCCCGAAGGCCATGCCGCTGTTGAACGCCAGATTGAACTGCAACGTCCAGATCACGTGGATCTCGTCGCCGTCTCCGAGTCGACCGAGAGCCCAGTGCTTGGTCAGTTGATCGATCGCGACCACGATGGCCGCCAATGTCGACGAGATGGTGAGAGACCCGGGCCGAGTCCGACCCGCGAGGGTCATCGCTGTCCGATTCCGCCGACTCGCTCGGTGACGAGCTCGGTCGCCCACGGAATGAACTCGAGACGCTCGCGGGGAATCGGCTTGGTCGACACCACGCTGTAGCCGTAATCACCGGTCTCGATTCGAACGAGTGCCGCTTCGATGTCGGCCACGATCTGACGATCCTGATCGGACAGCATCTTGGCTCGTTCGCGCTCGACGGCCAAGGTGTCGCCCTCGCCTCCGTCCTCGTCGAACTGATCGTCACCCATACCCGATGCTTCGATCAACAGTTCGCGCTCGCGGTCGAGCGCTGCCACCTGACCGAGGTACTGATCGCGCAGTTCGAGGAGTTGTTCACGGCGCGCCCGCAAGAACGCCAGATCGAAATCCTTGTTGGAGATGATTCCGTCCTTGGAGATCGGACGCTTGCCGGGAACTGGTGGCTTGACGAAAACCGGCTTCTTCGGCGGCGCCTTGACGGCAGCCTTCTTCACGGGCGCCTTGTGAACCGGCGCCTTCTT
>CAZTPF010000005.1:57389-74939 GCA_964614655.1 uncultured Bifidobacterium sp. | reverse complement strand
GCCTTCTTCACGGGAGCTTTCTTGGCCGGAGCCTTCTTCGCCGGAGCCTTCTTCGCTGGTTTCTTGGTCGGCATCGCCACTCCTCGCTCGAACAGCAGGGTTGCGGAAGGATATCCCTTCTCGGTGCGCTGAGCACCGACACCTCGACCGGACTCAGGTCACGCGTTCCACCGACACGTGCACGTCGTCGTCGTCGAGACGGGCAGTGGGCGCGCCCGTTCCCCATGACACCGACACCGCCAGCGTCTCGGCGGCGATGACCTCGAGGAAGGGTTGCACTCGCCGACGAATCGACTCGGGAACTCCGAGAGTCAGCGATATGCGATCGCTCACAGCGAGTCCGGCGTCACGGCGTGCTTGCTGCACCAGCCGGACGAGATCTCGTGCCGTTCCCTCGGCCTCGAGTTCGGGGGTGATCTCGGTGTCGAGTGTGATCACACCGAGACCGTCCGACATCGTCGCACTCGCCTCGCCGTCCGCGGCGACGATCTTCAAGGTGTACTCGCCGTCGAGCAGCTCGATACCACCGGCGACGACGCGGTCACCGTCGCGGGACCAATCGCCGGCCTTGATCGCCTTGATCACTTCCTGGGTCCGGCCTCCGAGTCGGGGGCCCAGCGCGGCCGGCACGGCCTGCAGAGTCATCGGAGCCGCACCGACTTCGTCCGACAGCAGAACCGCTTTGACGTTGACTTCGTCGGCGACGATGTCGACGAAATCGCGAACGCGCTCGGCTCCCGGGAAAGCCACCCGTAGCTCCTTCAGCGGCTGGCGCACTCGACGGCCGTGCGCCTTGCGGATCGAGAGCGCCACCGAGCAGATGTCGCGTACCGAGTCCATGGCGTCGACGAGAGCATCGTCGGCCGGGACGAGGTCGGCTGACGGCCAGTCCGTGAGATGAACGCTGTCGTCTCCGGTGAGTCCGCGGTACACGTTGTCCGAGAGAAGGGGCAGCAGAGGCGCCGACACTCGACAGAGAAGCGACAAGACGGTGTGCAGCGTGTCGATGGCATCGCGGTCGCCGGCCCAGAACCGATCGCGTGATCGACGGATGTACCAGTTGGTGAGAACGTCGAGGAAGTCGCGAACTGCCGCGCAGGCCGAGAACAGGTCGTAGGAGTCGAGGTCGGTCGTCGTGCGCTCGATCAGCTGCGCCGTCTTGGCGAGAACGTAGCGGTCGAGAACGTTGGTGGAGTCGGTTCGAAAGACTCCGGCCGTGTCCTCGGCTTCGCTGTAGAGCGCGAGGAAGTACCAAGAATTCCAGAACGGAAGAAGAATCTGGCGAACCGTGTCGCGAATTCCGGACTCGGTCACCGAGAAGTCGGCGCCACGCAGAATCGCCGACGACAACAGGTACCAGCGCATGGCGTCGGCCCCGTATTCGTCGAAGACCTCCATCGGGTCGGGATAGTTGCGAAGGCTCTTCGACATCTTCTGTCCGTCGTCGCCGAGGACGATGCCGTGACTGACACACGTGGAGAACGAAGGACGATCGAAGAGGGCGGTCGCGAGGACGTGCAAGGTGTAGAACCAACCACGCGTCTGCCCGATGTACTCGACGATGAAGTCACCCGGATAGTGCTGGTCGAACCATTCGCGATTCTCGAACGGATAGTGGACCTGCGCAAAGGGCATGGAACCGCTCTCGAACCAGCAGTCGAGGACTTCGGGAACTCGGCGCATCATCGATCGACCCGAGGGATCGTCGGGATTCGGTCGGACCAGTTCGTCGACCGCCGGGCGATGGAGATCGGTCACGTCGACGCCGAAATCACGCCGAAGATCGTCGAGGCTGCCGTAGACGTCGACTCGCGGGTACTCGGGATCGTCGCTCTTCCACACCGGGATGGGCGATCCCCAGAAACGATTGCGGCTGATCGACCAGTCCCGAGCATTGGCGAGCCATTTGCCGAACGAGCCGTCCTTCAGATGGGCCGGGACCCAGCGGATCTCCTGGTTGAGCTCGACCATCCGATCCTTGATCGCCGTCACCTCGACGAACCACGACGAGATCGCTCGGTACACGAGCGGCTCGGCGCAACGCCAGCAATGTGGGTAGGCATGGTCGTAGGTGTCGTGGCGAACGACGACACCGAGCCCCTTCAGATGCTTGATCACGGCCGGGTTGGCGGCGAACACGTGTTGGCCGGCCCAGTCGGTGATCTCGGCGGTGTAGCAGCCGTGACTGTCCATCGGGCAGATGGTCGGAATGCCGACGGCCGCACAGGCGTTCTGGTCCTCTTCGCCGAAACCGGGCGCCATGTGCACGACCCCGGTTCCGTCCTCGGTGGAGACGAAGTCGCCGGGAAGGATCTGGAAGGCGTTCGGCGTGTCGGCGAAGTACGGAAGCAGCGGCGTGTAGCGGCGGCCCACGAGTTCGTGTCCGGAAACGGTTCGTACGACGGTGAATCCGTCGAGCTCCTTCTCGTAGGCGCCGAGGCGTGCCGTGGCGAGGATCACCGACTGATCACCTCGCTGAAGCACCGAGTACTCGATGTCGGGGCCGACCGCGAGAGCCAGGTTCGACGGAAGCGTCCACGGCGTGGTCGTCCAGGCCCAGATCACCTCTCCGGACTCCAGGCGGAATCCGACGGTGACCGCCGGGTCCTGGCGATCGCGATACACGTCGTCCATACGCGTCTCGGTGTTGCTGAGCGGAGTCTCACAACGCCAGCAGTACGCCAGTACTCGATACCCCTCGTACACCAAGCCTTTGTCGTGCAGGGTCTTGAACGCCCACATCACCGACTCCATGTAGGAGATGTCGAGAGTCTTGTAGTCGTTGTCGAAATCGACCCAACGGGCCTGACGCGACACGTAGCGACGCCATTCGTTCGTGTAGCGGAGAACGCTCAGCCGGCAATAGTCGTTGAACTTCTCGACGCCGTACTCGGAGATCTCCGGGTGGCCGGAGATACCGAGCTGTTTTTCGGCCTCGACTTCGGCCGGCAACCCGTGACAGTCCCAGCCGAAGCGACGTTCGACGCGACGCCCGCGCATGGTCTGGTAGCGCGGAATGGCGTCCTTCACGAAGCCGGTGAGCAGATGGCCGTAATGCGGAAGGCCATTGGCGAACGGCGGCCCGTCGTAGAAGATGAACTCGTTGTCGCCACCGTCACCGGCCGGACGATTCTCGACCGAACGCCGGAACGTGTCCTCGTCGTCCCAACGGCGAAGCACCTCGTTCTCGATGTCCGGGAACGACGGCTGTGACGCGACAGGGGGATATCGGTGGGACGACATGGGTGTCGACAGGCTAGCGAGGGGGTCAGAGAGCTCGCAGAAGCACGTTCAGGACGAGGATCACGACGATCGGCGAGAGATCGAATCCGCCGAACGACGGCAGGACGCGCCGCACCGGACCCAGAACGGGCTCGGTGATCCGCACCAACACGTCCATCACCGAGCGGGCCCCGGCGCTGGAGATCGGGAACCACGAGAGGATCACTCGGCCGATGATGGCCAACTCGAACAGAAAGACGACCGTGTAGATCAGTTCACGCATGACGATCAGTACTCGACGACCGTGGCCCGTGGTGACGGCTTCAGCAGGTACACGCCTTTGGCGACCTTTTCGATCTTCCCGTGCAATCCGTAGCAGAGGCCGCTCGAGAAGTCGACCATGCGGCGGGCCACGTCGGCCTCGCAACCCTCGGTGTTGAGAATCACCGGATGTCCGTCGCGGAAGCGATTGGCGACCTCTTGGATGTCGTTGAAACGCAAGGCCTTCACCGTGTACGTCTCACCGGGTGCGCCGACCGATCCGATCGTGCGCACTGACGACGCCTGACGGCCCGACACCGGCCGCGGCTGCACCGAGGAGTCGTCGGCCGTGGCCCGCCGAGCCGGAACCGGATCGACGTCGCGGGGTGTCACCTGACGAGACGTCGGACGCGACGGGTCGTCGGCCTCTCGGGCGGGAGACGGTTCGACGTCGTCGTAGTCGTCGTACGCGTCGTCCTCACCGAGGCCCAGATAATCCATGGCTCGCCGGAAAATCGACATGGTGACGAAATGGTAGTACGGGGGGTCAGCGGACGGGTGGACGGTCGCCGAAGATCGTCGACCCCACCCGCACCATGGTGGTGCCACACGACAACGCCACGTCGAGATCGGCGCTCATTCCCATGGACCGGATCGCCAGACCCTCTCGATCGGCCAACTCCGTCGTCCGTTCGAAGGCGAGTCTCGTGCGCTCCGGATCACCATCGGTCGGACCGACGACCATCAGCCCGTCCACGATCAGGCCACGATCGATGGCGCACTTCACCAGACCCGGCACGAGGTCCGGGGAGCATCCGCCCTTCCCGGCCTCACCCGTGGCGTCGACCTGGACGAGAACGTGAGCGCCGGGCGCTCGTCGCGCGATCTCGTCGACCAGAGATTCGCGGTCGACGCTCTGCCACACGTCGACATGACCGGCGAGAAGACGAACCTTGTTCGACTGAAGACGTCCGATGAAATGCACTCGAGGGCGACGAAGTTCGGGATACCGACGCCCGAACTCCTCGGATTTGGCCACCAGTTCCTGCGCGTAGTTCTCGGCCACGTCGGTTCCGCCGGCCCTCACGACCGCCGCCCAGGATTCGACCGGGAACGTCTTCGTCACGGCGACGAGAACCACCGATCGATCGGCGGCGTCGAGTGAACGCCGCACACCTGCCCATCGGCGGGCGATCTCGTCGTCCGAGAGCACCGTCGACGTCACTCCCTGAACGAGCGCGACTACTTCAAGAACGACGGGACGTCGAAGTCGTCGTCACCGTCGTCGCCGAGGTTCAGCGGATCGTCGGCGAAGATGTCCTTCGCGGGCGCGGCGCGCTGATCCTTCGGCGTCGCTCGGCCAGAGGGGCGAGCCGACGGCTTGACCTGCGGTGCACCGTCCCAGCGGTCGAATCCGGCGGCGATGACGGTCACCTTGACCTCGTCGCCCATCTCGTCGTTGATCACGGTACCGAAGATGATGTTGGCGT
The DNA here is from genome assembly GCA_964614655.1 of uncultured Bifidobacterium sp. Classification (GTDB taxonomy): domain Bacteria; phylum Actinomycetota; class Acidimicrobiia; order Acidimicrobiales; family Ilumatobacteraceae; genus Casp-actino8. Next base: position 69,966 of record CAZTPF010000005.1, on the reverse strand, counting down.
CCTGATGGGCGATGCCGTGGATGATCTCGGCGGCTTCGTTCATCTCCATGAGAGTCATGTCGGAGGGACCGGTCACGTTGAGCAGCACGCCCCGAGCGCCTTCGATCGATGCCTCGAGAAGATTGCTCGACAGCGCCTTCAGTGCCGCGTCCCGAGCCCGACTGTCGCCGCTCGCCGTTCCGATGCCCATCAGTGCCGAGCCAGCGTTCTGCAACGTCATCTTCACGTCGGCGAAGTCGGTGTTGATGAGTCCCGGATTGGTGATGAGCTCCGAAATACCCGACACACCGCTGTACAGGACCTCGTCGGCCTTGGCGAAGGCCTCGATCACGGTGTCGCGAGCGTCGACGACCGAGAGAAGTCGATCGTTCGGTACGACGATCAGCGTGTCGACCTTCTCCTTCAACTTCGCCACACCCGAATCGGCCTGGACGGCCCGGCGACGACCTTCGAAGGAGAAGGGGCGCGTCACGATGCCGATGGTGAGTGCACCGAGACTCTTGGCGACTTCGGCCACGATCGGCGCCGCACCCGTTCCGGTGCCACCACCTTCGCCGGCCGTGATGAACACCATGTCGGCACCCTTCAACGCATCTTCGATCTCGTCACGGTGAGCTTCGGCCGCCTGGCGACCGATTTCGGGATCGCTACCGGCGCCGAGGCCACGGGTGAGTTCGCGCCCGATGTCGAGCTTCAACTCGGCGTCGGAGGTCATGAGAGCCTGGATGTCAGTGTTGATCGCGATGAACTCGACGCCACGAAGATTGCGCTCGATCATCCGGTTCACGGCGTTCACACCGCCGCCACCGACACCGATGACCTTGATCTGACAGATGTAGTTGTTGTGACTACCGGCCATCCGGCTCCTCCGCTCTCGAGTCGATCGGTGTCGACGTCGTCCGAACGGAGGTGTCCGGACCAGCCGTGCCGACCGACGTGGACGACATTCTCTCAGGTGAACCCACGAAATGGGGGGATACCCCGGCCGGTCGAATCTCGTCACCCCTGGTCAACGCACACTTGCCTCACCGCTCGAGACGTCGATGATCGAATAGGACCGACTCCCCTGACGCTTGATCTCGTTGACGAGGGCGACGAGCTTGTCCTGGAAGCGGTCGGGTCGGCCGAACAGGACCGTCACATCGTCGGACAACTGGAACGACACCTCGCCATCCGGGGTCGTCGACATCGAGACCAGCCGCTGACGGAGGTCCCGGGGCAAGGCGTTGACGAGTTGAGCGGCGCCGAGGAACGGCTGGCCGACCACGTCGCCGGCTGACAGGTTCGGACCGGTGCCAAGGACGGGCGGGAAGTCGACCGGATCCCCCTCGATCACGTCGAGAACCCGTCCGTCGATGTCGATCACCCGATTGAAGCCGTCGACGGCTCGATAGAAGGCGATCGGAGTGCGCTCGTCGATCTGGATCGACACTCGTCGGGGCAGATGCATCGACACCCGGGCCTCGCGAACCCACGGAATGCTCTCCAGGGCTCGTTCGGCGGCGTTCAGATCGGCGGTCAAGATGGGATCGCCGCGCAGGGACGCGACCACTTCCCCGACACGGTCGGCGTCGGCGTACACCACGCCTTCCACGTCGATGGTGCGAATCGACAGGATCGGGCTGGCGAGGATCAACAGGACGATGACGACGACCGCCGCCACACCTCCCACCCCGAGCGCGATCCGGAGGCGACGACGACCCTCGGCGCGACGAGCCGCGATCCGACGCTCACGGAAGCGGGCCTGGCCCGAAACTCCCGAGACCTTCGTCGGTTGAGCGGTGTCGTCGGTGATGACGACCCGGGTCCGACCGTCGGCCGATGTCGTGGTGACGTTCGAGGTCGCCTTCTTCGACGATGCGGAGCCGGTCGTCGTCGACCGTCGGAACCGCGGCAGTGACGGCCGCGGTAGCGACAGACCGCGCAACGATGGTCGGGGTAGCGATGGTCGCGGTAACGACGGTCGCGGGATCGAGATTCGGGGCAGACGACGCCGAAAGAAACCCCATGCGTCGTCATCATCGGCCGATGCGCTCTCGCTCGAGCGAGACGGCGGGGCGGTTCGTGGCTCCTGGTCGGTGATCTTCACCCGACGTGACGGCGTCGACGGAGGCGCCGACGGCGCCACGGGCGGTGGACTCTCGGCGAAGGCTTCGGCGAGTTCGGCTTCGACGTCGGGGTCGAGACCGTCGTCGGAGAAGTCGTCGGACGGATCGTGTTCGCGGCGGGTCACGAGACGTCCTCGCTCGGGTCGTCACTCGTGTCGTCGAATCCGACGAGACGGATCTCGCTCCGTAATTCGATGCCGAATTCGTCGACGACTCGCCGACGAACGAGATCCATCAGGGCCTTCACGTCGGCGGCCGTCCCGTCGACATCGGCCTGGATGAAGTTGGCATGTTTGGTCGACACTTCGGCCGACCCGAGACGCCGACCGCGGAGTCCGGCCCGATCGATGAGCTCACCTGCCGACAGTTCACCCGGTATCGGATTCACGAACACCGAACCGGCGTTCTGACCACCGGGCTGGTGCTCGCGCCGCCATCTCACGATCTCGTCGATCGTGCTCCGACTGCGGTCGACCTCTCCTCGCGTGACCCGAAGTCGTGCCTCGGTGACGATCTCGCGGTCGTTCACGTCGGAGCCACGGAATCGCAGGCCGAGATCGACGACCGAGCGAACGAACTCCGATCCGTCGCGCAGATCGACCATGTCGACGTCGACGAGGGAGGCCGCCATGTCGGATCCGTGTCCACCGGCGTTCATACGAACCGCTCCCCCGACACTCCCCGGAACCCCGACCGCCCATTCGAGACCGGTCCACCCGGCGCCGGCGGTACGTCGCGCCACGACGGGCAAGAGAGCGAGCCCACCCGCCCGCACGATCGCCTCGTCCCCACGTTCTTCGATGGTGCAGTGCGCGGCGAAGTCCCCGAGTTGGACGGCCACACCACCGAACCCTCGGTCGGCGACGAGCATGTTGCTACCGCGCCCGACGACGAGAACTGGGACGTCGAGTTCGCTCAACACTCGTGCCACCTGCCGGAGTCGATCGAGTGACTCGATCCGAACGAGAACTTCGGCTCGTCCCCCGACGCGATAGGTGGTCAACTCGGCGAGCGACGCCCGCCGCACTCCCCCGATGGTGTCGGCCAGTCGGTCGAAGTCGACGTCATGCACGTCGTCGCACCGCCACGATCTCGTCGGGCAGGAACTCGACGTCGCCGCATCCCATCGATACGCACACGTCTCCGGACACGAGAAGGGACGCGACCGACGTCGCCAGTTCGTCGCGACTCTCGACGTAGTGAACCGACGCGTCGGTCCGAGTGGCCGCGACCGCATCGGCCACCAATCGGCCCGTCACACCGGGAATCGGATCGGTTCCCGACGAATAGATGTCGGCGATCACGACGACATCGGCGTCACGGAAGCAATTCGCGTAATCGGGCCACATGATCGCCATCCGGTTGAAGCGATTCGGTTGGAAGACCCCCACCAAACGACGGCCGGGTTCCGATCCGCGGGCCGCCGAGAGCACCGCTTCGATTTCGCGTGGCAGATGGGCGTAGTCGTCGATCAACGTGATCCCGTCGATCTCGGCTCGGACGTCGAAGCGGCGGCCGACTCCGCCGAAGTCGGCGACCGCAGCGATCGCCTCGTCGACATCGGCTCCGAGAACGACCGCCAACGTCAGACACCCGGTCACGTTCGACACGTTGTGCTCACCGCGCAGCGGAGTCGACACCCGTCGTTCGAATTCGATCCCGGGCAATGATCCCCGAACGGTGAACTCCGTACGTCCGTCGGAATAGGACATGTCGCTCCAACGCACGTCACCAGCCGCCGAGCCGTAGGTGAAGAGGCGATCGGCGCTCATCTCGGCGAGATGTGGATCGTCGGCGCACACGACGACCGGTCCCGACACCTGGCCGACGAATGCCCCGAAGCTCTGGACCACTGCGTCGAAGTCCCCGAAGTGATCGAGGTGGTCCTGATCGACGTTGGTGACCAGAGCCGCCCCGACCGGCAGCCGACGGTGCGTCCCGTCGCTCTCGTCGGCCTCGACGACGAAGAGTGGCGAACCGGTCCAACGAGCCCCCACCCCGAGATCGAGCACGTTGCCACCGATGAGGAAACTCGGATCGAACCGCGACGCCAGCATCGCCCGGAGAACCGACGACGACGTCGTCTTGCCGTGGGTGCCGGCCACGGCGACCGTGGTGGCGAGTGCGCACATGGCGGCCAGAACGTCGGCGCGGCTCGCGATCGGAACACCGATTCGACGCGCGGCCTCCAATTCGACGTTGGTGGCTCGAATCGCAGTCGACGCCGTCACGAGGTCGCAGCCCTCCACGACCGTCGGATCGTGACCGACGAGAACCCTCACTCCGGCGTCCCGCACCGACGCGAGAGTCGAGACCTCGCGTACGTCGGAACCTGAGACGTCGTGGCCCATCTGAGCCAACACGATCGCGATCGCGCTCATCCCTGGACCGCCGACGCCGACGACGTGGATCCGGCGTCGCGACGAGAGGTCGAGGACCGACGAGGTCACTCGACCGGCCTCCCCTCGGCGGTCGCGATCACGAGATCGGCCACTGCCGCTCGGCGATTCGCCGCTCCGAGAGCGAATGCTCGTTCGCCGATCTCGGCGAGACGACGGGGATCGGCACGCAACTCGGCCACGAGAGCCGGCAGACGTTCGGAGACCGTTGCATCGGTCAACGCGACCGCTCCACCGACATCGGTCAACCACCGGACGTTCTCGCTCTGGTGGTCGTCGGCCGCGCCCGACCACGGCACGAGGACCGACGGGACGCCGGTGGTGGCGATCTCGGCGACGGTGCCCGCACCGCCGCGGCCGACGAGCAAGTCGGCTGCCGCGTACAGATCTTCCATGCGCAAGTGATAACCGACCACGCGGTGCATCACTCGTGCATCAGTGGCCATGATCCGTTCCATTCGCTCCCGTACCGATTCGACGAAACGATCACCGGCCACGTGGAACACGGCCAGACCCGAATCGTCCCGACATTGTCTCACGAGCTCAGCGACGGCATCGTTCAATGCGCCCGAACCCAACGATCCGCCGACGACCACCACGACGAAACGATCGAGTGGCAGATCGAGACGGCGTCGCGCCTCGTCACGGGCGGCTCGCCGATCGAGGCGCCGGATCTCGGCTCGAACCGGAGCGCCGGTGTGCACCGATCGTCGAAGTTCGCTCTCGGGGAACGCGGTGGCCGACACGGTCGCGAAGCGGCTGGTGATCCGGCTCGAGCGTCCGGGGCGACGGTCGTACGACACCACGACGATCGGTGTCTTCGACGCCCGTGCCGCCAGGACCGCCGGGAGGCTCGCGTAGCCGCCCACGCTCACGACCACCTTCGGAGGATCGGCCCGAAACATCGAGAGAGCTCGCCGTCGAGCCCGCAGAAGTCGCGGCACGAAACCCAGGTTGGCGCGCCAGGCCCGCAGTGAACGCTGCAGGCCGACGACGTCGAAAAAGACGTGGGGTGTGCCGGTCGGAGGAACGAGCGAGGTCTCGACACCCCGGGTCGCCCCCACGTACAACACTTCGGATCTCTCGTAGCCCCGCTCGACCAGCGCGTCGACGATGGCGAGAGCCGGAATCACGTGGCCTGCGGTGCCGCCGCCGGCCACCGCAGCGAACGTGGTCATCGCGGCCGGCGGGCCACGTTCATCAGAAGACCCGCCGCTGCCATCGACGCGATGAGGGAACTTCCGCCGAACGAGATGAAGGGCAGCGTCAGCCCCGTCACGGGAAGTAGTCCGATCACACCGCCGATGTTGATCGAGATCTGCACGATGAACCAGCAGCCGACACCGGCGGCCAACAGGAATCCGAAACGATGGCGACAGGAGAGCGCGACCTGGAAGGCGAAATAGATCAAGAAGACGAAGAGCGTCAACAATCCGAGCACACCGAGCAGACCCATCTCCTCACCGACGATCGAGAAAATGAAGTCGGTGTGGGCCAACGGGACGTATCCCCACTTACCGGTGCCGGCACCGATCCCGGTCCCGGTGAGCCCTCCGTTCGAGATGCTGATGAGCGCCTGGTACACCTGATAGCCGTCGGTGTCGCGCGTGCCGTGGATGTCGAGGAACGACGTGAATCGCGCCCACTTGTCACCGTCGAGGCGGGCGTATCCCACGAAGACGAGTGCACCGGCGAGCGAGAGGCCGAACAGGGGCCGCAGGGGCGCACCGGCGAGGAAGAGCATCGACATGCCGATCGCCGTGATCACGAGACACGAACCGAGGTCTCCTTGGGCGATCGCGATGAAGGCGCCCACTCCGACCCAGCCGAGGTAGGGCAAAGCCGCAGCTCGGAAATCGGCCAACTGCTTCTCGCGGCGAGTCAGCCAATCGGCTCCGTACACGACGAGCGCCAACTTCATGAACTCGGAGGGTTGGATCGTGTAGTCACCGATGGCCAGCCACGCCTGAGCACCGTTCACCGTCTTGCCGAGACCGGGCGTGAACGCGGCGAGCATCATCACCGTGGCGATCGGCGGGAGCACCCGAGCCGTCGAATGCAGGATCTTCAACGGCATTCGGTACGTCGTCACGAGAGCGACCATGCCGAGGCCGGCCCAGAAGACCTGCTTCACGAAGTAGTACCACGGTGAACGTCCGCGATGGAACGAGACGATCGACGACGACGAGAGCACCATCACCAGGCCGAAAGCGACGAGCGCGAGGGTGACGGCGACGATCACGTAGAAGCCGAGAGGCTTCGGGTCGCGACCCACGTCTTCCTGGTATCGGCGACGACGTCCGGTGCCGCGCGCCTTCTGCGCCGACTCGAGAGCGGCTCGTCGTCGTTCGGCCAATTGCGACGTCCGTCGCGAGCGGTTCGGTACGGCGAGGGTCATGAACGTCCTCCGATCAACTCTCGGACTCGACGACTGAAGTCGTCGCCACGGCGGGCGTACCCGTCGTACCAGTCGAAACTCGTACAACCCGGAGACAGCAGGACGACGTCTCCGTCGGAAGCCTGTTCGCGCGCGACCACGACGGCTTGTCGCATGTCGTCGGCGGTCGTCACCGGTCGACGACCCGAGAAGACGCGGACGATCTCGGGCGCCGCTTCGCCGATGGCGACCACCGATTTGATGCGCGATTCCTCGACGGCCAGTTCGGCGAGGTCGAGGCCCTTGTTGCGCCCACCGGCGACGAGGACCACGCTGTCGAAGCCGCGCAGGGCGGTCAGCACCGCGTGAGGAGTGGTCGCCTTCGAGTCGTCATACCACCGAATACCATCCGCCTCGCCCACGAACTCGATCCGATGACTCGGGGCGCGGAAATCGGGCAAGGCGCGGGCGATGGCGCGACGATCGGCCAGTCCGCTCTCGAGAACCAGTGCCGATGCGCAGAGGGCGTTCGTCAGGTCGTGCGGAAGGGAACGGGACAGGCCGTCGACCGGAGCGATCTCGCCGTCGGGACCGACCAAGGTGTCGTCGACGATGCGATAGTCGGCCGAGTCGATCCCGAAGGTCACCCGTCGACACCGCGCCCGCGCCAGATGCCGCATGACGATCGGGTCGTCGATCCAGCCGATCGCCGCGTCGTTCTCGCGCACGTGCGCCCATAGACGGGCTTTGGCCCCCTCGTAGGTCTTCAGACTCTGGTGCCAATCGAGATGATCCTCGGCGAGATTCAGCCAGGCCGACGCCTCGGCGCGGAACGAGTCGCAGAACGCCAGTCGGAAACTGGTGGCCTCCACGACGAAGCAATCGACGTCGAGATCGAGCGCCTCGACCATGGGAACGTCGGTGTTGCCGCAAGCGACGGTGGCCCGACCGCCGGCCTCGAGCATCGCAGCAGTGAGAAGAGTCGTGCTCGTCTTGCCATCGGTACCGGTGACGGCGACCACGGGACGCGGCCCACCCGGACGCGCGCTCTCCCATTCGTAGGCCAGATCGAGTTCGGTCACGAGACGCCGCTCGACCCGTCGAGCGATGTCGACGACCCGATGGGACTCCGGCACACCGGGAGCGGGAGCGACCATGCTCGACTCGACCACGAGACCGGTGAGCACCGATTCGCTCGGACTCTCGATCAGTTCGACGCCGAGCTCGGCGACCGCCCGACGCTTCGTTTCGTCCACCGAATCGTCGACTGCCACACAGTCGATGTTGCGCCGGAGCAAGGCGCGGACCGTCGCCAGACCGGCGACCGCGACCCCGTACACCAGCACTCTCTCGGTCATGGCAACAGATTCCCGGCCTGGTCGGTGATCCGCGTGAAGTCGCCGATGAACATGGCCAAGGCCGCCGCCACACAGATTCCGCCGATGATCCAGAAGCGGATGATGACGGTGGTCTCGGGCCAGCCGATCAACTCGAAATGGTGATGTATGGGAGTCATGCGGAAGAAACGCCGTGTGCGGCCACTCGCCCGGAAGATGGTCATCTGCATCGCGACCGAACCGGCTTCGAGAACGTTGATCCCGCAGATGAGTGGAAGAAGGAAATGGGTGTTGGTGGCGACGGCGAGCAACCCGAGGGCGGCGCCGATGCCGAGCGCGCCGACGTCGCCCATGAAGATGCGCGCCGGTGCGGCGTTCCACCAGAGAAAGCCGCCGCACGCGCCAGCGAAGCCGGCCGACAACACAGCGAGATCGAGAGGGTTGACGGTCCCACCCGCCAGCACCCCGTAGACATCGGGATTACGGAACGACCAGTAACCGATGATCGCGAAGGCGAGGAACCCGAACAGGGCCGAGCCTCCGGCCAGACCGTCGAGACCGTCGGTGACGTTCACGGCATTGGTGGTCGCCCACATCATCAATCCGGTCCACACCACCCAGAGCCACCAGGGAATCTCCCAGCCCGGAAAATCGAATCTGGTGAACGAGATCGTCTCCGACACGTCGGTCGCCGCCGCCAGCCACCACGTGACCCCGCAAGCGAGCGCCAAGGTGATGAGACCCTTCTTCTTCCAGAAGATTCCCCGGTTGTGCCCCTTGTTCACCTTGATCACGTCGTCGAGAAGGCCCATGCCGGCCATGATCAGGATTCCGACCCAGATGATGATCGCTTGATTCGAAAAGGCCAGACCGTCCCGAACGTGGGCCACGGTCCATCCCACGAAGGCGGCTCCCACGATGGCCAGTCCGCCCATGGTGGGGGTGCCCGATTTTTTCTGGTGATGCTCGGGACCGTGATCCTCCTTGCCGAGGATCGGCTGACCCTTGCCGCGCTCTCGGAAGAACACGATGAGAAAACGAGTGCCGAAGAGCGACACCAACATCGACGTCGCACCGGCGATCATGACGGCGATCACGCGCGCACTCCCAGAAGTTCGCGAGCGACCTCTCGGTCGTCGAAGGGTAAGACGACGTCGCCGATGGTCTGAGTGGTCTCGTGGCCCTTTCCGGCGACCAGGACGACGTCACCGGGACGGGCGCGGTCGATGGCCGCGGCAATGGCCGCCCGCCGGTCGGCGATCACCCCCACCAGTCGGTGACGGAGGTGATCCGGAACTCCGGCCACGATCGACGCAATGATCGCCTGCGGATCCTCGCTACGCGGATTGTCGGACGTGATCAACACCTCGTCGGCGAGCCCCACGGCCACCTCGCCCATGAGGGGACGCTTGGCCTTGTCGCGATCGCCACCGCATCCGAAGACGACGACGATCCTCCCGTCGAGGTTCGACTCGCGCAAGGAGCGGAGCACGGCTGACAAACCGTCGGGGGTGTGTGCGTAGTCGACGAACACCGTGAAGTCCTGGCCTTCGTCGATGCGCTCCATGCGCCCGGGAACGGGAGCCACGGCAGCCAGGGCGTCGGCGATCGTCGACGTGTCGACACCGAGCGCGTCGGTGACCGTGGCGGCGGCCAGTGAATTCATGACGTTGACCGCACCTCCGAGCGGACAACGTACCGAACGGCCTCGCCAGACGTAGTGATGCTCGGCCGTCGACACCTCGACGTCGACGAGATCAGCACGCGAGAACGCAATGGTTCGGACTCGGGGACGCTCGACCAGTCGACGGCCGTAGGGATCGTCGACGTTGACCACGGCCACGTCGGTGAAGACGGGATCGAAGAGTCGAGCCTTGGCGTCGAAGTAGGACTCCATGTCTCCGTGCAGATCGAGGTGATCGCGCGACAAGTTGGTGAACACCGTCGCCGCGAACCAGGTTCCGGCGACGCGTTCCATCACGAGCGAGTGCGACGAGACCTCCATGGCCACGGCGCGAGTCCCGCGCTCTCGCATGCCGGCGAGTGTCGCCTGCAACTCCGGGGCTTCAGGGGTCGTGAATCCACCCGACAGTGTTCCGATCACCTCGGTCGGCCGTCCGGCGGCGACCAGGATCTCGGCGACGAGGTGGGCGGTCGTCGTCTTGCCGTTCGTTCCGGTGATTCCGACCACTTCCATGTGCCGGGACGGGTCGCCCCAGAACGCAGTGGCGAGACGACCCATGGCTCGCCGTGCGTCACCGACGACGATCTGGGGCACCGAGGCGTCGATCTCGGGAATCCGCCGTTCGACCACGAGAGCGACGGCACCGAGATCCACGGCGTCGACCGCGAACTGATGACCGTCGAATCGCGCGCCACGAACTGCGCAGAAGATCGAACCCGGCGCGACGCTTCGCGAGTCGTGGGAGATCCCCGACACCACGACGTCACCGCGAGCGTCGTGACCGATCGACTCCGTTGCGTCCTGGTCGAGACGAGCATCGAGGCAGAGGTGTTCGAGTGTGCGACTCCTCATCGTTCACTCCGCCGCCACACATCCGACGTCGCCGTCGGACGGTTCGATCGACAGCTCCTGGATCGCCACCTGGGCCAGAGCCGAGAACACCGGAGCGGCGGCCGTTCCGCCGAATCGGTCGCGACTGGACGGATCGGGCTCGTCGATCGAGACGAGGATGGTGACACGCGGGTTATCGGCCGGAAGGTAGCCGACGAAAGTCGCGAAGTAGGCGCGAGAACCGTCCTCGGTCACGTAGGTCCCGTTGTCCTGCACCTTGTACCCGGTTCCCGTCTTGCCGGCGACGGTGATGCCCGGCACCTGAGCTCGAGAGCCGGTTCCTGTGCAGACGACCGCGCCGAGGAGATCGGCCATAGTCGCCGCCGTGGATTCCGAGACGACACGATGGGACTCGCCCATCGGCGTCTCCCACACCTTGCCGCGCTCGTCGATCGTCGAACGCACGAGGCGAGGGGGCACGTAGACACCGCCGTTCGCCACCGCGTTGACCGCCGACACCAACTGCAACGACGTGGCCGCGAATCCGTATCCGTATGTGATCGTCGCCTTCTCGGAGCCGCGCAGTCGATCGACGTCTCTCAGGGTTCCCGAGCTCTCACCCGGGTACTGCAGACCGGTCGCCGATCCGAAGCCGAACGACGTGAGGTACTCGTGGAGCCGTTCGACGCCGATCGTCTCGGCGGCCATCATCGTTCCGATGTTCGACGACTTCACGAGAATCTGCTGAAGACTCATCGGCTCGGTCTCGTGCGGATACGCGTCCTTGATGGTCTGCTCGAAGTCGGTCCCCTCGTCGAAGACGAACGTTCCCGGAACGAGGAACATGCTCGACGGCGTGACTGCCCCCTGGTCGATCGCCGACGCGACGCTGAAGATCTTGGCGACCGACCCGGGCTCGTGGGCTTCGACAGCGGCCATGTTTCCCGACGTCACCTCGGCCACGCCTTCTCCGTTGCGGCCGACGCTCGCAATGGCGAGGATCTCACCCGACTCGGTGTCGAGCACGATCGCGTTCCCGCCCTTGGCGACGAGTTCTTCGACTCGACGAAGCAACGCCTGTTCGACCTGATACTGCATCGACCGGTCGATCGTGAGGACGAGGTCGGTTCCCGGCCGAGCCTCCTCCACCATTCGGCTCGCTCCCGGGATCGTCCGACCGGAATTGTTGGTCTCGCGAATCATGAGACCGTCGGTTCCGCGCAACACCTTCTCGTACTGCAGTTCGAGCCCGGTCGAACCCTCACCGAACGGATCGGTTCGGCCCACGACGTTGCGAGCCAGACCACCGGAAACCTGCACTCGCTTCGGTTCGGTCACCCCGTTCACACCGGCCAGACCGAGCGAGAGGATCGCCTCGGCCACGTCGTCCTCCACGAAACGCTGCACGTAGACGAACGTCTTGGAGCGATCGGACATCTTGTCGGCCAACTCGGCTTCGCCGACGGCGTCGATCCCCAGCATCTGCGCGAGTACGTGGGCCGTGGCGACCGGATCTCCCACCGCTTTCGGATTCGCATAGATCGAGACGGCTGGCACCGTGATCGACATCTCGTTGCCGTCGCGGTCGAAGATGGTCCCTCGATCGGCCGCGACGGTGACGTACGACTGGCGCTGCGCCAAGCCATCGGCGCGATAGTCGGCACCGTCGAGCAGCGACACCGACACGATCTGATACAGGAAGACGACGAACACGACGGCTGCGACCGTCACGGCGAATTGAGCCCGCCGACGCGACGGTCCGATCTTCCAGCGGCTGACCGTCCGTGCGCTACGAGACGAGCCCCGCGACGCCGATCGCGCGTTCGATCGCGAACGCGACG
>CAZTPF010000005.1:54394-57289 GCA_964614655.1 uncultured Bifidobacterium sp. | reverse complement strand
TTGAATTCGCCGTACTCCTGGAGTGGGTCGGCGCCGTTCGTCAACAGCTCGGGGTCGACACCTCCGGTCGCGACCAGTACGGCGGCCACCGTCATCGGATCGACCGTGGTGAAGTCCACCCCGATCCCGGGCTGCATACCGAGTGATCGGGCCTCGACCACCAACCGAGCGGGTTCACGAAGGAGCGAGCGCTCGAGGCGCAGTTGGTTGTAGCGGTCCCGCTCGGATTCGATACGCGATTCGATGCGGTCGAGTTGCATCTGGTTCTCGGCGATGCGTGTCTGCGCCACGACGACCGCCATCATGATTCCGACGAGAATCACGAGCACGGCCAGGGCCGACTTCACCAGCCTCCGACCGGCCACCGTCGCGTTCTGAGGATCGACGGCCCGCGCGATCGCCGATCGCGAACGCTTCGGTGCCGGAGTCGACGAGGGTACGGCTTTGGGCGGTGCAACCTTCGCCGTGCTCCTCGCCGCAGTCTTGGCGGTGCTGGACCGCCGATCAGCGGCAGTGCGCGTGGTCACGCGACGCGAGGGCCGAGAAGGGGTCGCCGGGGTCCGACGTGGGGCGCGGGACGCGACTCGAGATGCGGCGCGAGCCATCAGACCGCCTCCACCACGCGTAGACGGGCCGAGGCACTCCGCGGATTGCTCGACTGCTCCGATTCGCTCGGCCGAGCCGACACGCGAACCCGCCTCACCGTCGCCCGGGCACCACAGCCACAGGGCAGCCCCGACGGACAGGTGCACCCGCCGGTCTCGTGATGGCGGAAGCGAGCCTTGACGATGCGGTCTTCACCCGAGTGATACGACAGAACGGCCACTCGACCACCGGATCGCAGACGATCGACCACTCGATCGAGGGCGAGAGGCAGAACCTCGAGTTCACGGTTCACTTCGATCCTCAGGGCCTGGAACGTGCGCTTGGCCGGATGACCCCCTCGGCGACGCGCCGGAGCCGGAATGGCCGTCACGACGACGTCGGCGAGTTGCTGAGTGGTCGTCACCGGTCGCGCCGCCACGATCGCTTCGGCGATACGTCGAGCGAAACGTTCGTCGGCGTTGGCCCGCAGAAGTCGCGTGAGGTCTTCGACCGACCATTCGTTGACGATGTCGGCGGCCGTGCGGGGCTCGGTCGGGTCCATTCGCATGTCGAGCGGTGCGTCGTGCCGGTAGGAGAAACCTCGCGACGCCTCGTCGAATTGATGCGACGACACACCGAGATCGAAGAGCGCCCCCGACAGGAGATCGACACCGGCTTCGGCCAAGGCCTCGTCGACTTCGTCGAAACGACGATGTTGAAGTGTCACTCGGTCGGCGTGGTCGACCAGCCGAATCCGTGCGGCCTCGAGGGCCGACGGGTCGCGATCGAGACCGAGGATCGACAGATCACGTCGCGACACGAGAAGGGCTTCGGCGTGGCCGCCTCCACCCAGGGTTCCGTCGAGCACCACTCCGGGCGGAACCGATGCGAACACGTCGACGATCTCGTCGACCATCACCGACCGGTGAGCGAAGTCGATCACGACTCCTCCCCGGCGATGGCTTCGGTTCCAAGTGCCAGCTGTCGCTCGAACCGTTCCGGCTCCCAGATCTCGACCCGTTCGAAGTTGCCGGCCACGACGACTTTGCTGCCGACGGTGAGTCCGGCGTAGGCCCGGAGAGATTCGTCGATCGTCACGCGACCCTGGGCGTCGATGACGACTTCGACCATGCTCGCCGCCAAGGCTCGACGTTCCTGCTCGGTGGTCTCACCGCTCTTGACGGCGGCCGTGATCTCGTCGGCCAGACGGGCCGAGTCCTCGGCCGTGACGACGGCGATGCACTTGTCCTGGCCAAGAAGCAGGTAGCAGCGGGGCTCGAGTCGACTCCGGAAGGTCGCCGGAAGCGCAAGCCGACCCTTGGGGTCGAGCTGTCGCTCGTGTTTTCCGACGAATACCTGCACTGCCTGCCCCTCTGCCCGAGTTGTGGAGTATTCCTAGTCCCCACCAGCCCCCTCTGTCAACCACTTTTCCCCACTTCGCGCCACTTCTTTCCCCTGCGCCCCCACCCGGGCCCTCCCGGCCCGCCGTCGTGGCACTCGATTTCGCTCAAGGTCCGGCGCCAGACGGCCGATACCTCGCCCGTGTTGTCCGTCCTCGGTGCCGCTCTCGTCGGGACGTCGCTCCTCATGGCGACGTCGACCGCCGCGCCTGTCCTGGCCCTTTCGGCGCCGGCCGGAGCCGTGAGTTCGGCCCCCGCGGCTTCGGTCTCGACCCAACTGGCCCGGGGTGCTCGCGGCGATCAGGTGGCGGCTCTGCAACGGGCGCTCATAGCGGCCGAGATCACGGTTCGAGGGGGCGCCGACGGCGTCTTCGGGCCAGCGACCGAAACGGCCCTGCGCGCTTTCCAGACATCGGTCGGATTGCGACCGAGCGGAGTGCTCGATCCCCTGACGTCTCACCTTCTCGATCTCGGGCCGGCACCGGACTTCCCGGCCCGTGGCGACCGCGGTGACGACGTCGCAGCGGTTCAGCAAGCCCTGATCGCCGCCGGAATATCGGTGCGTGGCGGAGCCGACGGCATCTTCGGACCGGTCACGAGTGAGGCCGTGGCGCGTTTTCAGGATCGTGAAGGACTCTCCGTGAGCGGTCGCCTCGACGCCCGGACGGCGATCGCTCTCGGCATCGCCTCTCAGGATCGACCGAGTAGCGGATCCCCGTCACCGGCCAGCGTCGCCGACGGATCGACCACCGTCGTCGACACCCCTGAAGTGGCCGATCGCAACGTGTCGGCGACTCTTCCTCGACGAGGTGACACCAGCGAGGCGGTCGCCGTCGTACAGCGCGCCCTCATCGCCGCCGGCGTGAGCGTTCGCGGCGGAGCCGACGGCATCTTCGGATCGGCCACCGAG
>CAZTPF010000005.1:49373-54294 GCA_964614655.1 uncultured Bifidobacterium sp. | reverse complement strand
CGCCGGCGTGAGCGTTCGCGGCGGAGCCGACGGCATCTTCGGATCGGCCACCGAGAACGCCGTGAAGTTCTACCAACGCAACGTTCGCCGCCCGGCCACCGGTGAGATCGACGAAAAGACCGCCCAACTGCTCGGAGTCCTTCCGGCACCGTCGATCCCTCGACGCGGCGATCGCGGCGAGGCGGTCGCCGTCGTGCAGCGCGCCCTCGTCGCCGCCGGCGTGAGCGTTCGCGGCGGAGCCGACGGCATCTTCGGATCGGCCACCGAGGGCGCCATCACCACCTACCAGTCGCGACTCGGACTCACGGCTTCCGGACGCCTCGATCTCGTCACGTACTTCGCACTGCTGGACGGCGGCACGCCGACGTCACCCAGCGATTCGACATCGGGTACGTCGAACGGTTCGACGTCCGGTGCATCGTCGGTCGCCGAACCGATTCGTGCATCGGTGTTCCCCGTCCAAGGACCGTGCTGGTTCACCGACACGTGGCATGCGCCGCGATCAGGTGGACGCCGTCACGTCGGAGTCGACATCATCGCTCCGACGGGCAAAGCCGTCTACGCAGTGGCCGATGGGATGATCACTCGCCAGTGGTTCGACAAACCCGGTTCGCTCGGAGGCAATGCCCTCCGCCTCACCGCCGACGACGACACCTACTTCCACTACGCTCACCTGTCCGAATTCGCTCCCGGTGTCGAACTCGGCTCCGAGGTCGTGGCCGGTCAGATCCTCGGCTACGTGGGATCGACCGGAAACAGTTCGACCCCGCACCTCCACTTCGAATACCACCCGCACGGTGGAGTCGCCGTCAATCCCTACGCAATGGTCAAGGCGATCGACGCGTGCAAGGCCACCGAGCTCCTCCCCCAGCCGCAGGAAGACTGACGCCGAGCCGTCTCAGTCGTCGAGCCGCGCGACGAGTCGTCGTACGACATCGTCCCCGAACGACGACACATCCAGATCGAGATCGGTTCCCAGTCGATCGAACGAGAGCGAATCGAGCGGCGCGTCGATCGAGTCGGTGCGCACCACGGCGCGATGCAACTCGGCATCCCACCGACGACTCAATGCGCACTGGAACCGAGACCAGTCCCGAGTTCTCCGTTGGCTGATTCCGACCGCTTTCGACGGCCGGCCGTCCGAACCCGTCACGATGACTTCACCCGGCCCGCGTCCGGCGAAGCAGACCACACGCGACAGGTTCGACGACACCATGGGGCCCCGATGCACCGACCCTTCGATACCGATCTCGGCGAGAGCTTCGGCCCAGACGTCTCCGACCCACCACGACGCCCGCCCGATGTCGTCGTCCCAGAGTCGATGACCGCGCGGAACCAGGACGTCGACCCACAACGTGAGATCGGCACCCACGATCACGATTCCTCCTCCGCTTCTCCGCTTCACGATCTCGAGGCCTCGGCGCGCGCATTCCTCGAGATCGACCGCGTCGTGATCCTGGGTCGATCCGAGCACGACGGCCGAGGCCGCCGGACGAAACCACCAGACGTGAGGTCGGGCGTCATCGGGCAACGGGCGTCCATGGAAAGAGGCTGCGTCACCGTCAGTGACGACGAGAACGTCGGTCACGGCTACGAAGCACGCGCCAGATAGGGCTTCCAGACCTCCGGCACCCGACCGACCGAGATCGTGACCCACGTCAGTTCACGTGGCGCACGCGGAGCTCGCGCCAGCCGCATGCCGGCCTCGTCCGGAGTCCGATCGCGCTTGTCGAGATTGCAACGTCGACAGGCCGCGGCCACGTTCTCCCACACGTGCAGACCGCCGCGTGAACGCGGCATCACATGATCGATCGAGTCGGCGGCGCCTCCGCAGTACTGGCAACGGTGTTCGTCACGGGCGAAGATCGCTCGACGCGACAGGGCCGTCCGCCGATGGTACGGAACCTTCACGACGTAGCGCAGACGAATGACGAGAGGGTTCGGCACAGCCAGGGATTCGGATCGCAGGAGCGTTCCGTCGTGTTCGACCACCTCGGCCTTGTCGGTGAGCACGAGACACGCTGCCCTCCGGCACGGAACGACGCTGAGCGGCTCGTAGGTCGCATTGAGAACGAGCGCGCTCCTCATGGTTCAGGTCCTCCGTCGACGCCCGGATCGGCTCATGAGTTCCACGCTCGTACCCACGACAGATATTTCAGCACATCGTCGGCCTCGAAGGGGGCCAGCGGATCCCCGTAGTAGGCCTCTTTGCGAAAACGCACGTAGTCCCGAGGCGGCAACGGCAGGAAAGGTCGCCGGGTCCACCAACGTCGCGGCACGAGGCGCCGAGCGACCACGATCGCCGTCCACCACAGCGACGGTCGTCGCACGAGAGCCGACGCGATGCGCCATGTCTCTCGCACGCTCATGAGCGGACCGGAGTCGCGGTTGGCTCCTTCGGGAGCCCGAGCACCATCTCGGCCATGATGTTCGACTGGATCTGCGACGAACCGGCGTAGATGGTTCCGGCGCGCGCGTTGAGGAAACTTCCGATCCAACTACCCGAACTGTTGGGGGCCGATCGATCGTCGGGCTGGAAGGCATTGGACGGCAGCCGCCCCTCGACGACCAAGGCCGCCGCACCCATGATCTCGAGTGCCAGTTCGGTCACCGTCTGGTGGTACTCGCTCCAGTAGCGCTTGAAAGCTCCGCTCTCCGGTCCGGGGTGGTGACCGGCCAGGAACGACGTGAGGGTCCGCAGACCGAGATATCGCATGATCTGAACCTTGGAGTGCGCCCAGGCGAGACGCTGGCGCACACGCGGATCGTCGGCCACTCCGAACTCGCGGGCGAGGAGCAGCAGGCGGTCGAGTTCGGCTTGGAAGCGCACGGGAACCGTCGCCGCCCCTTCACCGCGTTCGTAGCCGAGAAGAGTCATGGCTACCGCCCAACCGTTGTTCACACCACCGACGACCGAGTCCTTCGGACAGGTCGCATCGGTGTAGAAGACTTCGTTGAACTCGCTCTCGCCGCTGATCATCTTGATGGGTCGCACCTCGACACCCGGTTGGCGCATGTCGACGAGCAGGAACGAGATCCCCTTGTGCTTCGGCGCATCCGGATCGGTTCGCGCCAGAGTGAAGATGTGATCGGCGAGGTGGCCAGCTGATGTCCAGATCTTCTGCCCGTTCAGTACCCACTGATCGCCGTCGAGCACTGCACGGAGGCCGAGACTTCCGAGGTCGCTACCGGCGTTCGGCTCGCTGTAGCCCTGACACCAGATGTCGTCGTTGGCGAGAATGCGCGGCAAGTAGTACGACTTCTGCTCGTCGGATCCCCACCTCAACAACGTGTTGCCGAGCATGGTGATTCCGAAACCGTCGTTCGGCCCTCCGGTCGGAACGCCGGCCTTGGCGAATTCCTCGGCCAGGATCACCTGTTCGAGGGCCGACAGGCCACCACCTCCGTACTCGGTCGGCCATCCCGGCGCGAGGAAGCGTTCGGCGTGCAGGATGCGTCGCCACTCCATCACCCACGGACGCACCTCGTCGATCGGCATCCGTCCGATTCCGGGAAAATCCTTCGGCAACGCGTCGTCGAGAAAGGCGACGACGCGACCTCGGAACGATTCGGCTTCCGGCGAGTAGCGAGGATCCACGTTCGAAAACTAGTCGCCGGTGACGGCACGTCGGGCCAGAGCGGCTGCGCCGATCAGACCAGCTCGCGGGCCGGCGGCGACGATGTCGATCGACTGCGTGAACGACAGGCGACTACGGGCGGCGAACTCGTCTCGAGCGGCGACGAAGAACTCGTCACCCCACCCCCACGCCACACTGCCGGCCACGACCACTCGCTCGACACTGGTCAGAGCGGCCACCGACGCCACGGCACGCCCGAAACGGCGACCGGCGTCGAGGATCGTGGTCGACGACGCTTGCCGAGCCGACTGCCCGGTGCGCGCTTCGATCGCCGATCCCGACAGATACGCCTCGAGACAGCCCCGAGCGCCACAACGACATTCGAAGCCGTCTTCTTCGACGATCACGTGTCCGATGTGTCCGGCATTGCCCGAGCGCCCGTCGACCAGACGACCGTCGACCACCAGTCCGGCCCCGACTCCGGTTCCGATCACGACGGCCAGATAATTGGTGAGACCTTTGGCCGCACCGAGCCATCCCTCGCCCAGCGCCAACGCCTTGGCGTCGTTGTCGACGGCCACCGGCACGCCCACCAACTCGGCCAACGAGGCTCGTAACGGGAAATCGCGCCACGCCGGAATGTGCAACGGCGACACGGACTCCCCACCCCGAGTCATCGGACCTCCGCAGCCAGCCCCGAGTGCTGTCGGTTCGAGATCGGGCGTGGCGGCGACGACACGTGAGACCAGAGCCGCCACCGCCGACCAGGGATCACGATTGGGCGTCGGCACCCGATCCGAGACCACGACCGAACCGTCGAGTGTCACCATGGCGGCGGCGAGTTTGGTGCCCCCGATGTCGAGGGCGACGTAACCACCTTGGGGCGGTGTCATCGACGGCGTCCGAACGCGTCAGTCGAAACGGCGTGATGCACTCGCTCGCGCCTTGCGCAACGCTCCGGCCACGTCCTGGAAACCGGCCCGACCGATGGCGCGGGCGTTGCGTTCGATCACGGCGAGCAACACGAGCATGCCGAGGAAGACGCCGAAGGACACGAGGAAGTGGATGCGAAGAGCCAGGACGAGGAGGGCCACGCACACCACGAGACCGAGAACCGACCAACGCACCAAGCGGGCCGAATGCGAGTAGAGACCCGACGGCGACACGGCTTGGGCGAACTTGGTATCGCTCTCGAGCTCTTCTTCGATCTGACGCAGAATGCGCTGTTCGTCGTCGGACAGACCCATCGGAACCTCCTCTCGGCTCCCAGTGTCCCAGATCGTGAGGGCCGAGGCAACGCGAAGCCGCCACTCTCGTGTCGCGACGGTCTCGCGACACGAGAC